>JBDZVD010000020.1:15371-48636 GCA_040255525.1 Micromonosporaceae bacterium
CCGGTGACGGGCGTACCGGTGACGGGCGTACCGGTGACGGGCGTACCGGTGACGGGCGTACCGGTGACGGTACCGGGTGTGGTCACGGTCGAAGGTCTCCTCACGCCGGTGAAAGATTGGGCATGCCGGGTGCGATCGGGTCGCGCTTGCGCGCGTTGATGCCGGTGGACCGCGCCGCCGTGGACCGTCCGTCCGGCAGGTGCCCGCGTTGCTTGTCGTAGTTGCCGAGCGCGTTGCCCTCGCTGATCCCCTTGGTGTGGGACGGCAGGGACGGCGACACGTCCGGCCGCCCGACGCTGATCTCTCCGTTCACCGGAGCGCTCCCTTCGCTGTGGCCGATTCCACTGTGGGCGCCCCCGCCGTGACCGACTCCGTCATGGGCGCCCCCGCCGTAACCGGTTCCGCCGTGCCGGCCACGGGTCCGGGCCGGCTGGCGCGGACCGTCCGCGCCCGGTCCTGCAACCGCTGGAGGAACGCGGCCGTCTGCGACCACACCCGTTCGCCGCCGGACAGCCCCGACCAGTGGGTGCGGATGAGGCCGACGAGCGCGTAGCAGTCGTCGATGGGTACCAGCCAGTGGTGGCGGGCACCGCGCGAGCGGTCGGCCAGCAACGCCTCGGTGTCCGGCTGCAGCGTGTCCAGCACCGGGTTGGCGCGGACCAGGCGGGCCCAGCTGTCGAGCGCCAGCAGCGATTCGACGGCGCCGGCCGGGCTCGGGTAGAACGCCACCACCCGGCCGGCGCGGGTGTCGTAGAAGAAGAACGCCAGGTCCACCGGCAGGCGCAGGTGCGCCCAGGACTCGTCGTCGAGCACGAAGTCGGGCAGGTACCAGCGGCGGTCCGGAACGAGCCGGTAGTGCCGACCGCCGGCGGTCGTGCGGTCGAACAGCACCGCGCAGGCGCGGCAGGCGCAGCGCAGCGTGCGCGCCACGGTGTCCAGCACGTGCCGGTGGCCGCCCGCGATAGGTTCGGCGCACAGTTGGCACCGCTCGGCGACGCCGTCGCCGGGCGCGGCAGCACCGCCGGGCGCGGCAGCATCCCCCGCCGTGACAGCATCCCCCGCCGTGACAGCATTCACCGCCGTGACAGCATCCACCGCCGTGACAGCATCTTCGGGCGTGCCGGCGATCAGGCGGTACAGGCGGGAGGAGCCGGTGGGAGACATCATGGTTTCGACCGTCCCGCGAGCGTGGGCCGCCGCCGCAGGCTGTCCAACGGGATCACCGGCGGTTGCCGCTGTTCGTACTCGACCTCGATGCCGCTGACCTCCGGAGCCGCGGCACGTACCGCCTCCTCCAGTACCCCCTCCACGGCCGCCCGCGACGACCCGCACCCGCTGGCGTTGCCGACCCTCAACCGCGCGACGCCGTCGGCCACCACCACCAGCCGTGCCCGCGCCCCGTGCAGCCGGGGACCGAGCCGGTCGATCGCAGCCGCGATGCGCTCCGGTGCGCCCTGCGGGTGCAGGCCGTGCAGCACCAAAAGGTGCGCCACGAGGTCGTCCGCGACCAGGTCGGCGGCGAACGGCTCGCCACCGGCGCGGCGACCCGCGGCCACCAGCCGGTCCAGCCCCTCGCCGTACAACGCGAGCAGCGCCTGGATCAGCGCCACCGCGGTACTCCGGGCCGGTTCGGGCAGCGCCTCGACCCGCTCCAGCCGCTCCTCGACCGCGCGCACCCGCTCCAGCTCCCGCTGACCGCCTGCCGTCATGATGCCTACCCGCCCGCGCTCGTCCCGAGCGTCGGCGAGTGCAGCCGCTTGAGCACCTGCCCGTCGCCCAGGTACATGTGCACCCCGCAGGGCAGGCACGGGTCGAAGCTGCGCACGGTACGCATGATGTCGATGCCTTTGAAGTCCTCCCGGCCGTTTTCCTCGAAGATCTGCATGCCGGCGACCGCGTCCTCATACGGCCCCGGCGTGCCGAACTTGTCGCGTGGGCTCGCGTTCCACGGAGTGGGCGGGTACGGGTGGTAGTTGGCTATCTTGCCGTCCCGGATCACCAGGTGGTGGGAGAGCACACCGCGGACCGCCTCGTGGAAGCCACAGCCGATCGCCTCGTCCGGCACCTTGAAGTCGGAGAACACCTTGGTGTTACCGGCCCTGATCTCGTCCAGCGCGTGCTCGACGAAGTACAGCGCCGCAGCCGCCGCGTACGCGATGAAATAGACCCGGGCCCGGTCCCGCTCCAGGGTGTTCGACCACTGCGGGACCTTCCACTCCAGCTGCGTCTCGGGGAACGCCGAGCTGCGCGGCAGGTTGATCTGCACGCTGTGCCCGGTGGCCTTGACCGTCCCGATGTCCACCTTGCCGGCCAGCGCGGTGGCCCACAACCGGGCCAGCGGCCCACCGCCGGTGTCCAGCGCCAGGTGTTCCCGGGTGGCGGGGTTGAACCAGCGCGGGCTCATCACCCAGGAGTAGTTGCCGTTCTCCAGGTCGCGCTTCTGCGGCCGGGGCAGGGTCGTCTGGTTCCACGGGTGCCGCTGGTCGATCGGGTTGCCCAGCGGATCGTGGGTGACGAAGGTCTCCTCGCCCACCCAGTCGTCGTAGTACGAGCTGCCGAGCAGGATGCGGATGCCGAGGTTGATGTCGACCAGGTTGGTGGTGAGCAGTTTGCCGTCCAGCACGATACCGGGCGTCACGAACATCTCGGCGCCCCAGGCGTTCATGTTCCGGTACTCGTAGTCGACGTGCGACGGATTGTTGAACGCACCCCAGCAACCGAGCATGATGCGCCGCCTGCCGACCTCCTCGTAGCCGGGCAGCGCCTCGTAGAAGAAGTCGAAGATGTCGTCGTTGCACGGCACGGCCTTCTTCACGAAGTCCAGCACCTTCAGCAGGCGGACCAGGTAGTCGGTGAACACCTGCGGCGTGCCGACCGTCCCGACACCGCCCGGGTACAGGGTCGACGGGTGCACGTGCCGCCCCTCCATGAGGCAGAACATCTCCCGGGTCAGCCGGCTCATCTGCAGCGCCTCGCGGTACATCTGGCCGGTGAACGGGTTGAACGCGCGCATGATGTCGGCGATCGTCTTGAACCCGTGGACGGCGCTGTGCGGTGCGGGGGTCTGCTCCGCGCGGCGCAACAGGCTCGGGTTCGTCTGGCTGACCATCTGCTCGCAGAAGTCCACGAACACGAGGTTGTCCTGGAAGATGGTGTGGTCGAACATGAACTCGGCGGCCTCGCCGAGGTTGATGATCCACTCCGCGAGCGGGGGTGGCTTCACGCCGTACGCCATGTTCTGCGCGTACACCGAACAGGTGGCGTGGTTGTCGCCGCAGATGCCGCAGATGCGGCTGGTGATGAAGTGCGAGTCGCGCGGGTCCTTGCCCCGCATGAAGACGCTGTACCCGCGGAACATCGATGAGGTGCTCTTGCACTCGACGACTTCGCGGTTCTTGAAGTCAATCTTCGTGTAGATGCCCAGGTTGCCGATGATGCGGGTGATCGGGTCCCACGACATGTCGACGAGCTCGCGCGGCTGCGCCTGCGCCTCGCTCGCCTTCATGGTCTGGCTCACCGTTGGTGTCCTCCTGTCGATCCGGGCCGGGCTGCGGTCAGCGTGGCCAGCGCGGCTGGTACCCGCTGGTCAGTTCGGCGCGGTTGTGGTGCCACCGGGGTTCCTCGTTCGCCGTCTTGTTCGTGATGGATCGCAGCCGGCGGATCAGTGAGCCGTACGCGCCGGCGATGGAGACCGACACCGTCGCGCCCGGCGGCTGGTCCATGAATGGCATGAACTTGTCCGGGAACCCGGGCATGGTGCAGGCGATGCAGATGCCGCCGACGTTCGGGCAGCCGCCGATGCCGTCCATCCAGCCGCGCTTGGTGACGTTGCAGTTGACCACCGGTCCCCAGCAGCCGATCATCACCTGGCACTTCGGGGAGTTGTAGTCGCGGGCGAAGTCGCCCTGCTCGTAGTAGCCGGCCCGGTCGCAGCCCTCGTGCACGGTCTTGCCGAACAGCCAGGTCGGGCGCAGCTGGTCGTCCAGCGGGATGGTCGGTGCCACGCCGGCCGCCTGGTACAGCAGCCAGGTCAGGGTCTCCATGAAGTTGTCCGGCTGCACCGGGCAACCGGGCACGTTCACGATCGGCAACCCGCCCGCGGAACGGAAGTTCCAGCCGAGGTAGTCGGCCAGGCCCATGCAGCCGGTGGGGTTGCCGGCCATCGCGTGGATGCCGCCGTACGTGGCGCAGGTACCGGCGGCGAGCACGGCCCAGGCGCGCGGAGCGAGCCGGTCGATCCATTCCGGCAACGTGATGGGTTCACCCGTGGTGGGGTCGTTGCCCATCGACGACCAGTACCCGTCCCCGTTGATCTTCTCGTTGGGTATCGACCCCTCGACCACGAAGATGAACGGGTCCAGTTCGCCGGCCGCCGCCTTGTGGAACGCCGCCATGAACTCGTCGCCGGTCTCGGCGGCGAGCACCTTGTTGTGCAGCACCACTTTCGGCAGTCCGGGTACCAGGCCGGTGACCACGTCCTCGATGCTGGGCAGCCCGGCCGCGGTCACCGAAACCGTGTCGCCGTCACAGCTCATGCCCTCGGATGTCCAGAGGATGTGAATCGTCTTCTCGGCCGGCTTGGCGCCGTCCGGCGTGGCGCCGTCGCCGGTCTGGGCGAGTACGGTCATCGCGGTGCACCCCCAATGCCGGTGGTCGCTCGCACTCCGGTACCGGCGGCCAGCGCGGCGAGGGTGAGCGCCCACAGTACGTGGTAGATCGTGGTCTGCGCCTCCTGGATCCGGTGGACCGAAGGCGATGCCACGACGAACAGGTGGTCGATGCTGGCCAGGCCGGCCATCCTCCCGCCGTCGCCTCCGGCGATGCCGACGGTGAGCATGCCGCGGGTGCGCGCTTCGTCGAAGGCGTTCAGCAGGTTCGGCGAGTTGCCACTGGTGGACAGGCCGACGGCAATGTCGCCGGGCCGGCCGAGCGCGGCGATCTGCCGGGCGAAGACGGCGTCGAACCCGATGTCGTTGGACAGCGCGGTCACCACCGCGACATCGCCCGCGAGAGCGAACGCGGGCAGCGGCCGCGGGACGTTGCCATTCCCGGCGCTGCCGCTCCCGGCTCTGGCGTTCCCCCCGCTCAGGAAGAGGCTGGCCAGATCCAGCGCGTCCGTGCTGCTGCCGCCGTTGCCGAACGCCAGCAGCCGGGCGCCGGCCGCGAACGCGCCTGCCAGGTCTGCGGCGCACGCTTCGATCCGCGCGGCATCGCGATCGACCACCCGGCGCCGCAGCTCGACGATGTCGTACGCCTTGTCCGCCGTCGACTGTCGAAGGTCGGCCAGCAGGTCAGGGTCCGCGGTCGGGTCACGGCCCGGGTCCCGAGTCGTTCCGCGACCCGGGTCGCGGCTCGGTTCGCCCGCGAGGAACGGATACAGCGCCTCGATGCCGCCGGGTCCGCCCTCGCGCGCCGCCGTCACCGTCCCACCACCGCAATGGCCTCCCTGGCGTGAACCAGGATCGCGTCTCCGACCTGCGGGCGGATCAACGCCACGCTGACCAGCTCGGTGCCCTCGCCCACCTCGACGAGCGCCATCCGGTCCGGCAGCAGGCGCACGACCTTCGCCGTGGTGGCCAGGTCCGCACAGGTCAGGCACTCCCTCTCCGGAGTACGCGAGGCGTGCTCGGCACCGCCCAAGCCCAGCATCGGCTGTGCTTTCCCGCCGACGGGTCCGCGCGTCACGGCCGGCTCCCCGCGGCGAGTCTCTCGGCGCGGGCCCTGCCCTGCGGCCCCGGCAGACCGCGCCGCTCCAGGAACACATGCACGAGTTCCCAGAGGATGTGGTACGCCGTCACGTGCACCTCCTTGATCACCCGAGGGTCGTCGGACCGGGCGAGCAGGACGTGGTCGGTACCCGGCGACGCGCCGATCGCCCCACCCACACCGCCCAGCAGCGCGACCGTGAGCAGGCCGGCCCGCGCTCCTTCGCGCAGGCCATTGAGGACGTTGACGCATCCGCCGTCCGCCGAGATGCCCAGGGCGATGTCCGCCGGGCGGGCGAGGACGCGGATCTGGTGGGCGAACACGTCCGGCAGCCCGGGGCCGCCGGCGAGCGCGGTCAGCGACGCCACATCAGCGGTCAGAGACACCGCCGGCAGCGCAGGCTTGCCGATGATCACGGGATGCATGAACTCGACCGCGACGTGGTGCGCGTCCGTACCCGCCCCGCCGTTGCCGAAGGCGATCAGCGTGCCGCCCCGCTGGAACCGGTCGGCCATCGCCCGCGCGGCCCGCACCAGGCGGTCGGCGTCGCAGGCGAGTGCCTCGGCCGGCCCGACACGCTCGGCGAACCGCTCCCGGGCGGCGGACAGGTCGGGTGTCGGCATGAGCATGGGGTCGCTTTCTGTACGGCATGGAGTGGCTGTATGACGGACATTACGCGTGAGACCCCCATGAAACCGCCGAACGCCCGAAAACCCTCAGCCACGGGCAAATGGGCTGCGGGCTGCGCTCGCGTCGACGCCAGGCACCACGGCAGCAGGGCGCGCCAGCGACGGAGCACCGACGGCAGCGCCCGGCCCGGCTCAACCCCCCGACCGTACGTGTCGGCGGAATTTCTGTCGGTGACTGGCGGCATCATGTGCCCATGACTGGAAATCCGCTCGTACAGTTCGATCGGACCGCCGCCGTCGCGGAGGGTGTCATCGCCGCGACCAAGTCCGATCAATTCGACGACCCGAGCCCGTGCACGGCGTGGTCGGTCCGTCAGGTGATCAACCACATGGTCGCGGGCAACCTTCGCACACTCGGCACCGTGGCCGGGCAGGCCCGACCGGCCCCGCCCGAGGACCGGCTGGGCGACGATCCGCTCGGCGCGTTCCGTGCGTCGGTCCGCGAGTTACGCGCCGCGGTGTTGGTCGAGGGCGCGCTCGACCGGACCATCCCGACGCCGGTCGGTGAGCGCCCGGGCACGTTCCTCCTGCTCATCCGGGGCGCCGAGATGGCTCTGCACGCCTGGGACATCGCGAAGGCCACCGGGCAGTCCACCGACCTGGATCCGGAACTGTCCGAGCAGCTCCTGGGCGTGTTCCGGGGCGTGCTGCCGGCCGAACGGGAAGGCTCATCCTTCGGTCCCGAACAGGTCGCACCGCCGGATACCACGGCGGCGGACCGGCTGGCGGCATACGCGGGGCGCGCGGTCGCATAGCCCTTCAGGTCCAGCCCCCGGGTCCCGCTCCCAGATCCCGCCCCCACTCGACCGGGTGGCCGACCAGCCGATCCCGGTCAGTGCCGGGCCGAACCGGCCGGCGGAGGGGTCTGCGCCTGGTCCAGTCCGAGCCGGCGGCGCACCTCCGGTCGGCGCAACGGTGGCACGGTCTTCGGCTCCTGGCGGCGCGCCGGCAGGCCGGCGAGCAGCCGACTGGTGATCTCCGCGACCTCGCGCACCGCGTCCTGGATGGAATCCGCCGCGGCCCCGGTCGGCCGGGAGATTCCGGTCACTTTCCGGATAAACTGCGCGGCGGCCGCCTCGACCTCTTCGGCTGTCGCGGGCGGGTTGAGGCCGCGCAACTCCGTGATGTTCCGACACATGACCCCAACATAGGGGCCCGCCGCCCCGGCAGCCGCCCGCGCCAGCCGCCTCCCCGCAGGCCAACCGCCCGCCCATCGGCCACGCCAGCCAACCCCGGCCCGGAGCCCGAACGCGTGCTGGCTCAGGCCGAGCAGCCGGCCCACCGGCGGGAAGACGACCGCGGCCGTGATGTTGTAGACGACGATCGTGGACACCGCGTAGGCCATGCTGACCTCGTCGGCCGCCGAACGGCACCGGGTAGTGGCGGCGATATGACGTCATAGGCTGGGCCTATGAGCGACCAGCGGCCCACCCCGTCCGACCTGCCCGCCCTCGGGCTGTTCGTCGATGCCCTCGACCTCGGCAGCCTGTCCGCTGCGGCTCGCCAGCACCGGATCACCCAGCCGTCCGCGAGCCAGGCGATCGGCCGGCTGGAACGCCGACTTCGGGTCGGTCCGGCCGGACGTGGCGGTCCGGCTGACCGTGGCGAACACCGACGAGGTCGTCGCCGCGGTCCGGGCGGGAGACGTTGAGCTGGGTTTCGTGGAAGGGCCGGGCACCTTCGCCGGCCTGGGTACCCGGCGAATCGGACACGATGACCTGGCCGTGGTGGTCGCGCCCGACCGCCCGTGGGCCGGCCGGGACCCCGTACCGGGGAGCGTGGTCGCCGCCACTGCCCTGCTGCTGCGCGACGGACGCCTGGTCGCGGTACCGGTGACCGGGCTGGATCTCGGCCGGGACCTGCGCGCGGGTGGCTGGCGGGCCAGCGCAGCCGGCTGGCCGCCGAGTTCATCCGCTGCCTGGTCGAGCACCCTTGACCACCGCCGCACCCGGTCGCATCACCACCTCGGCGCCGTGGTCACGTATCGTGTTCCAGCAACGGGAAGGGATCGGGTGAGCGCGGACACAGGCAGGGAGCGACCGGCGGTCGGGGGCGGGCGTGCCACGCGGCCACCGGTGATACACGATGTCGCCCGGCTCGCGGGCGTGTCACACCAGACCGTGTCGCGCGTGCTGAACGACCATCCGAACGTCCGGCGGACGACCCGCGACCGGGTGCTGTCCGCGATGCGGCAGCTGAACTACCGGCCGAACGCGCTGGCCCGCGGCCTGGCCAGCCGCCGGTCGCGAACGATCGGGGTGGTGAGCTTCGACACCCGGCTCTTCGGCCCGGCCTCCACGCTGCTGGCCATCGAGCAAGCGGCCCGCGCCGCCGGGTACGCGGTGAGCCTGAGCAGCCTGGCCACCCTGGACGCCGGCTCGGTACGGCGGGGCGTGGAGGCCCTGGCCGACCAGTCGGTCGACGGGGTCATCATCATCGCCCCGCAGGAGGACTCGGCGCGCGGCGCCAGCGAGATGCGCGGCGGGCTGCCCATCGTGGCGGTCGAGGCCGGGTACGGCGGTGAGGTGCCCGTCGTGTCGGTCGACCAGTACTCCGGCGCCCGGCTGGCCACCGACCACCTGCTCGAACTGGGTCACCGGACGGTGTGGCACGTCGCCGGGCCGGCCGACTGGCTGGAGGCGCAGGAGCGGGTGGAAGGCTGGCGGGCTAGCCTCGCCGACGCGGGTGTCCCCGCACCGCCGCTCATCCGCGGAGACTGGAGCCCGGCGTCGGGCTACCGGGCGGGCATCGAGCTGGCCGGGAAGTCCGGTGTCAGCGCGGTGTTCGTGGCCAACGACGAGATGGCGCTGGGATTGCTGCACGCGCTGAACGAGCGCGGGGTTCGGGTGCCGCAGGACGTCAGCGTCGTCGGGTTCGACAACATCCCGGAGTCGGAGTTCTTCATCCCGGCGCTGACCACGGTGCGCCAGGACTTCGACGAGCTCGGCCGGCGCGGGCTGCAGATGCTGATCGACCTGATGGACCGGACAACGGTCCCCGGCCTGTCCCGCGCCCGCGTGGAGCCGTCCCTCGTGGTGCGGCGCAGCACGGCGCAGCCCGGCGGCGGCGACCGCAGCCCCCGGTTCTCCGGCGGTTAACCCCGCGAGACGCCCCCGGGCGCGGAACGACGGCCCCGCCGGAACGACCCCAGGCGCCGGAACAACCAGGCGCCGATCGACCGCGCCCGGACCGGCCGCGCACCGTGCCGGCCTCGCTCCCGGAACGGCCGCGCACCCGAAACGACCGTGCCCGCGGAGCGGCCGCGCACCCTGAATGACCGTGCCCGCGGAACGACCGCGCACCCGAAACGACCGTGCCCGCGGAGCGGCCGCGCACCCTGAATGACCGTGCCCGCGGAACGGCCGCGCACCCGGGAGAGATCACGCCCGAGCGCGCCCACGGCGACGATCATCTTGGCCGGCTCGCCGGCCGTGCGTTCCCGGGCCGGTCCCGCGTGCCCGGGATGCCCTTGCATCGCCGATCCCGGGCCGGCGACGATGCGCGATAAAGTTGACAACTGTCGATGTTTGCGCTAACAATTGCGGCAACTTCCCGCGATCCGGCGCCGAGTCGTCCCCGCCTCGCCGCCGCGCCGGCGCGGCCGTTCGTCCACAGAGGACGATGGGAGAGGAAGGCCACCATGCATCTGCTGAACAGCCCGCGCCGGGTACTGGCCGGGTTGGCGGTCCTGTCGCTCGCCACGATCGGCGCGCTGCTCGTACCCGGGGCGGCCCACCCGGCTCTGGCGGTGCCGCGCGCGCCGTCGACCAACACCCCGGCGCTGGCCAACAACCTGGCGCTGACCCCGCCGATGGGGTGGAACGACTGGAACGCGTACGGCTGCAACGTGTCCGAGGCCCTGGTCAAGCAGACCGCCGACAAGATCGTGTCGTCCGGCATGGCGGCCCTCGGCTACCAGTACGTGAACATCGACGACTGCTGGCTGCAGCACAGCCGGGACGCGGCCGGCAACCTCCAGCCCGACTTCACCAAGTTTCCGGACGGCATCTCCGGCACCGCCGCGTACGTCCACTCGAAGGGCCTGAAGCTCGGCATCTACGAGGACGCGGGCACCGCGACCTGCGCCGGGTACCCGGGCAGCCTCGGCCACGAGCAGCAGGACGCCAACTCGTTCGCGTCCTGGGGGGTGGACTACCTCAAGTACGACAACTGCAACAACAACGGCAGCAGCACCCAGGCGCAGTACATCGCCCGGTACTCGGCAATGCGTGACGCGCTCGCGGCCACCGGCCGGCCCATCGTCTACAGCCTCTGCGAGTGGGGGGTGAACTCGCCGTGGACGTGGGGCGCGAACGTCGGCAACCTGTGGCGCACCACCGGCGATATCAACGCCAGCTTCTCCAGCATGCTGTCCATCTTCCACACCAACGTCGGGCTCGCCTCGTACGCCGGTCCCGGCCACTGGAACGACCCGGACATGCTGGAGGTCGGCAACGGCATGTCGGCCACCGAGGACCGCACCGAGTTCAGCCTCTGGTCGGAGATGGCCGCGCCGCTGCTGGAGGGCGGCAACCTGGTCAGCGCGAGCGCGACCACGCTGTCGACGCTGACCAACCGTGCGGTCATCGCGGTGGATCAGGACTCGCTGGGCAGGCAGGGCACCATGGTCAGCTCCTCCGGCGGGCTCGACGTGCTGGCCAAGCCACTGTCCAATGGGGACGTGTCGGTGGTCCTGTTCAACGAGAACAGCTCCACCGCCACCATCAGCACCAGCGCGGCGGCCATCGGGAAGACCGGTGCGTCCAGCTACTCGCTGACCGACCTGTGGTCGGGCGCGACGAGGAGCACGACCGGGACGATCAGCGCCTCTGTCCCCGGCCACGGCGTCGTCATGTACCGGGTGGCCGGCGGCACCACCGGCAGCAGCGGCGGAGGCGGCGGCTCGACCGGGATCCTGCGCGGTGTCGGCTCCAACCGGTGCCTGGACGTCTACAACAACCAGACGGCCAACGGCACCAAGGTGGAGATCTGGGACTGCAACGGCGGCGCGAACCAGCAGTGGACGCTGACCTCCTCCGGTCAGCTCCAGGTGTACGGCAGCAAGTGCCTGGACGCCTACAACAACCAGACGACCAACGGCACCAAAGTGGAGCTGTGGGACTGCAACGGCGGCGCGAACCAGCAGTGGCGCATGAACGGTGACGGGACCATCACCGGTGTCCAATCAGGACTGTGCCTCGACGTGGCCGGTGGCGCCACCGCCAACGGTACCCAGGTGCAGTTGTGGACCTGCACCGGAGGCAGCAACCAGCGCTGGTCCCGCACCTGAACCTGGCGGCCCCGACAGGTACTGCCCCGGCCGGGTCGATCCCGGCCGGGGCAGTCGGGCCGGCAGGATCACGGGAAGCGCTGGTAGGCCGGCAGGGTGAGGAACTCGGCGTACTCGTCGGCGAGCGCGACCTCCACGAACAGCGCTCGGGCGTCCGCGTATCCGCTCGGGTCACCGAGCTTGTCGCACTCCTCGTCGAGGATCCGCTCCACCAACTCCCGGGTGACCGCCTCACCGGTGTCCAATGTGGTCGGATTGTGGATCCACTGCCAGATCTGGGATCGGGAGATCTCGGCGGTGGCGGCGTCCTCCATGAGGTTGAAGATGGCCACCGCGCCGCTGCCGGCCAGCCAGGAACGCAGGTACTGGAGGGCGACCGAGACGTTGTTGCGCAGCCCGGCCTCGGTGACGCCGCCCTCGACACCGCGGAGATCCAGCAACTGTCCGGCGGTGACCCGGACCTCGTCGCGCTGCCGGTCGAGCTGGTTGGGCCGCTCGCCCAGGTGCTCGTCGAAGACCTCCCGGCACACCGGTACCAGATCGGGGTGTGCCACCCACGAACCGTCGTAGCCGGCGCCGGCCTCGCGCTGCTTGTCCTGGCGCACCTTGGCCAGCGCGGTCGCGTTCACCTGCTCGTCCCGCCGGCTGGGGATGAACGCGGCCATCCCACCGATCGCGTGCGCGCCGCGGCGGTGGCAGGTCTGCACGAGCAGTTCGCTGTATGCCCTCATGAACGGCGCGGTCATCGTCACCGAGTTGCGGCCCGGCAGCACGAAGTCGGCGCCCCGGTCGCGGAACTTCTTGATGAGGCTGAACAGGTAGTCCCAGCGGCCGGCGTTCAGTCCGGCGGAGTGCTCGCGCAGCTCATACAGGATCTCGTGCATCTCGAACGCGGCCGGGATGGTCTCGATGAGAACGGTGGCGCGGATCGTGCCCCGCGGGATGCCCAGCGCGTCCTGGGCGAGCAGGAACGCGTCGTTCCACAGCCGCGCCTCCGCGGCGGACTCCATCTTCGGCAGGTAGAAGTACGGGCCGCGGCCGTGCGCGAGCTGGCGCCGCGCGCTGTGCGCCAGGTACAACCCGAAGTCGAACAGGCTGGCCGACATCGGTTCGCCGTCGACCAGCAGGTGCTTCTCCGACAGGTGCCAGCCGCGCGGGCGGACCACGATGGTCGCCAGCTCCTCGTCGGGCCGCAGCGCGTAGGTCTTGCCGTCCGCCGATTCGAAGTCGATGCGCCGATCCAGGGCGTCCATGAGGTTGAGCTGGCCGCCGACCATGTTCTCCCACAGCGGCGTGTTCGCGTCCTCGAAGTCGGCGAGCCACACCTTGGCGCCGGAGTTGAGCGCGTTGATCGTCATCTTGCGGTCGGTCGGTCCGGTGATCTCGACGCGACGGTCGACCAGGCCGGGTGCCGGGGGCGCGACGCGCCAGCTCGGGTCCTGGCGGATCTGGGCGGTCTCGGGCCGGAAGTCCAGGGTGCCGCCGGCGCTCAGCTCCCGCTGGCGCTCCTGCCGGGCACGGAGCACCTCGGCCCGGCGCGGGCCGAGGTGGCGCTGCAGCTCGCCGAGCAGAGCCAGCGCCTGCGGGGTGAGCACCTCGTCGAACCGGTCCTGCCGCGTGCCGTTGACCGAAACTCCTTGCACATTCTCCACAGTACGGAGGTTATTGTCTGCATGACGGAAAGACAATGCCCGGACGTTGGGCCACCGGCGGGGACCTCGGGTCCGGGGCCACCGGACCGGGATGCCGGGCACGGGCCACTGGACGGGGCTCTCCGGCACCGGGGACGCCGGCCACGGGGACGCCGGGCACGGCCGGCCGGTGCGCCCGAGCGGCACGACAGGGACGGCACGGGAAGGGATGGCACAGTGACAGTGGGCGACGCCGGGGGCAGCGCGGGCGTGCAGTCCGTGCGCCGCGCCTTCGAATTGCTGGAGCTGATCGCGGACGCCGGCGGTTCGCAGGGCATCAGCCAACTGTCGGCGCGGTCGGGCCTGCCGGTGCCGACCATCCACCGGCTGCTGCGCACGCTGATCGGGGCGGGGTACGCGCGCCAGGACTCCTCCCGCCGGTACGCGCTCGGGCCGCGGCTGATCCGCCTCGGTGACCTGGCCGACCGGTCGCTGGGCGCGTGGGCGGTACCGTTGCTGTCCCGGCTCGTCGACGCGACCGGCGAGACGGCGAACCTGGCCGTCCTGGAGGGCGGTGAGGTGGTGTACCTGGCACAGGCACCCAGCCCGCACTCGCTGCGGATGTTCACCGAGCCCGGGCACCGGGTGCTGGCACACTGCACCGCCGTGGGCAAGGCGCTGCTGGCCGGTCTGCCGGCCGAGGAGGTCCTCGCGCTGGTGGAGCGCACCGGCATGCCGGGGCTGACCCCACAGACCATCACCGACCCGGACACCCTGCTGGCGGCGCTGGCCGGGTGCCGCAGCCAGGGGTACGCGATCGACGACGGGGAGCAGGAGCTGGGCGTGCGGTGCGTGGCCGTGGCCGTACCGCACCCGGGTACCCGTACCGCCATCTCCATCTCCGGCCCGCCCGCCCGGGTCGACGACGTGGCAATCGCGGCGGCCATGCCGGTCCTGCGTGAGGTCGCCGCCGAGCTGGCCAGGCACTTCGCCGACGGCCACGCCGCGCCGTAACGCCCGGCGGGTGCCCTGACGCCCGGCCGGCGCCGCGCCACCCCGCGAGTGCGACGGCACCCACCGGCAGCGCCCGGGGACCGCCCTGTACGCGCGGGCGCGGGCGCTGCCGTTGCTGGAGGCCGCGCTCGGCAGCTTCGGCGCCCGCCGCTCACCGGTACGCCGTCCCGGTGGGCAACCCCGAACCCCGGGCCGGAACCGCCCGGAGGCGGTAGCGTCCGATCATGTGGTGACCGGTGTGACGGGCGCGGGCCGGGGGGCGGACGGGTAGCCCGCCGATGCAGACCTTCCTGCCGTACCCGGACTTCCTCGCCTGCGCCGAGTCGCTCGACCCGCTGCGGCTCGGCAAGCAGCGCGTGGAGGCGCTCCAGGTGCTGCGCGGTCTGACCGTCGCCGGGTACGGCTGGCGCCGCCATCCGGCGGTCACGATGTGGGCCGGGTACGAGGAGGCTCTGGTCGCGTACGGCCTGACCATCTGCCGGGTGTGGACCGCCGGCGGCCGGGCGGACACCGTCGCCGGCACGCTCGCGACGGACCTCCGGGACAGTTGCGCGATCGTCCTTATACGGCAGCAGCCGGACCTGGTAGCGGCCGGTGAGGTGCCGCCGTGGCTCGGCCGGGAGGACTTCCACCTCAGTCACCGTTCGGCGCTGGTACGCAAGGATCCCGACTTCTACCGGCCGCGCTTCGGCGACCTGCCGGAGCTGCCGTACGTCTGGCCGGAGTCCGACCGCCCACCGTCCTGCCCCGGCTAGAACCGCCGAAGCCCCGGAACCCGCGAGGCCGGCGACGGCCGTGCGGCGACGGATCCGTGCGGTGACGGGCGAAAACTCAGCGCGCGCGCTTCCCGTGCGACCGGACGCGGGTGGCGGTGCGCCCAATGTGGGTACGCATGATGGTCTCCGCCAGTTCGACGTCCCGCGCGGCGATCGCCTCGACGAACTCGGCGTGCTCCGCGACGCCCTTGCGCCCGAACAAGGGCCCGGCGGCCTCCGCCTCCAGCAGCGACATGAGCAACGGACCGTGGAACGTGTGCACCAGCATCTCGATGGCCGCGTTGTGGGTGCAGCCGGCGATGCGGGTGTGGAAGTCCGCCGAGTTTTCCATCGTGTACGTGCCGGCCTTGACCAGTTGCGCGTGCCGCTTGGTCAGCTCACGCAACTCGGCGATGTCCTCGCCGGTCGCGCCGGCGACGATGAGCGGAACGATGCCCATCTCGAACACCAGGCGCGCCTCGGTGACCTCGGCCGCGGTGATCGTCGACAGCGACACAAGATCGGCCAGGCCGGTACCGACCTGCCGGGACGTCGGCGACGTCACGAACGCGCCGCCCCGGGCACCGACCCGGATCGCGACCAGGCCGCCGGTCTCCAGGATCCGCAGCGCCTCGCGGACGGTCACCCGGCTGACCCCGAACTGCTGGCACAGGTCACGTTCGCTGGGCAACCGGTCGCCCGGGCGCAGCCTTCCCTCGCGCATGAGCCCGCGGATCTGTTCCACGATCGCCTGCGACGCCCGCGACAGGTTGATCGCGGTGAACATCTTGTCGCGGCCGGCGCCGGGCCGGTCCGCCCCGGCCACGCCCGGAATCGAGGTCGAGGCCGGAGCCGGGGTCCGCGCTCCCGCGTCGTCACGCCGCGCCTGGAGCGCCGTGCTCTGACCGTCAGCCGCTCGCGTCGCCATGCGGCGAATTGTCGCATAGTCCGGTGCACTGGCGGCGCTGGCACGCTGTCGCATCCCGGCGGCAGGCGCCCCGCGATACGCGACCGAGCCGGCCGGGTCCGAGCCCGCCCGGTCCGGGTCCGCGCCCCACAACTCACACATCGCGTAGTCGCACCGGTACTGTCAGTCGATCCTGAACCGGCGCTGGACGGGCCGATCGAGGGGGGTGGACGCGCGTTGCTACCGTCGGCGCAGACGTCCGGAGCAGCGGACACCCGGGGTAGCGGACACCCGGGCGGCGGGCATCCGGGGTAACGGACACCCGGGTGGCGGGCATCCGGGCAGGGTGGAAGGGGGCGCGCGGTGGGGCTGATGGACAAGATCCGCGGCGAGTTCATTGACATCATCGAGTGGCTTGACGACAGCCGTGACACGATCGTGTGGCGCTTCCCCCGGCACGACAACGAGATCAAGATGGGCGCGAAGCTCGTCGTCCGTGAGTCGCAGGTCGCCGTGTTCGTGAACGAGGGCAGCATCGCGGACGCCTTCACCCCGGGCACGTACACGATCGAGACCCAGAACGTGCCGCTCCTGTCCACGCTCAAGGGCTGGAAGTACGGCTTTCACTCGCCGTTCAAGGCCGAGGTCTACTTCATCAGCACCCGCCAGTTCACCGACCTGAAGTGGGGCACGCAGAACCCGGTCATCGTCCGGGATCCGGAGTTCGGCGCCGTGCGGCTGCGCGCGTTCGGGGCGTTCTCCGCCCGGGTCGTGGACGCGGCGAAGCTGCTGACCGAACTGGTCGGCACCGACCCGCAGTTCCGCACGGAGGAGGTCCACGAGTACCTCCGGCAGATCATCGTGGGCCGGCTGGGCACGGCGCTGGCCACCGCGCGGGTACCGCTGCTGGATCTGGCCGCGCACCAGGGCACGATCGGGCTCACGCTGGCCGGGACGCTGACCGAGGACCTGGCCGATATCGGCCTGGAGATTCCCAAGTTCGTCATCGAGAACATCTCGGTACCGCCGGAGGTCGAGGAGGCGCTGGACAAGCGCAGCCAGATGGGCATCGTGGGCGACCTCGACCGGTACACCCGGTTCCAGACCGCGAACGCCATCGAGGACGCGGCGAACAACCCCGGCGGCGGCGCGGGCGAAGGTTTCGGCCTCGGTCTCGGCATGGCCGCCGGGCAGCGATTGATGACCGGCGCGAGCGGCGGTTCGGCAGCCGCGCCGGCAACCGCGCCGGCCGCGGGCGGCGCACAGCTACCGCCCCCGCTGCCGGGCGAGGAGCAGTGGTTCGTCGGGGTCGGCTCGCAGCGGCAGGGCCCGTTCGACCGGGCCGCGCTGGCCTCCCGGATCGCCCCGGCGACCCTGGTCTGGCGGGCCGGCATGGCGCAGTGGGCGCAGGCCCAGCAGGTGCCGGAGCTGGCCGAGATGCTGAGGAACGTTCCGCCGCCGCTGCCCCCGCTGCTACCACAGCCCGGTCCGGCCGCCGAGCCGCCGGCACAGGGCTGAGGTCTGAAGGTGACCGAGAACCCACCGGCGCAGCGGTCACAGACCGCGCAGACGTACCCGTGTGAAGGGTGCGGCGCCCGGGTCGAGTTCGTCCCCGGTACCGCATCGCTGCGCTGCCCGTACTGCGGTCACGAGCAGCAGGTCACGCCGATCGGCCGGCAGGTTCGCGAGCACCCGTACGAGGAGTTGGCGGCCCTGGCGGCGAAGCCGCGCGCGCCCCTGGCCGCCCACGTCCTGGTGTGCCAGAAGTGTGGCGCGACCAGCGACAGCGGCGCGCTCGCCGGGCGCTGCCAGTTCTGTGGCGCACCGCTGATCGCCGACCCGAGCGCCGGCGACCAGATCGTTCCCGAGGCGATCCTGCCGTTCGCGGTCGACCGGGACGGCGTGCGCACCGCGCTGCGCGGCTGGGTCAGGTCCCGCTGGTTCGCGCCCTCGACACTGAAGAAGGTGTCCGAGGCCGAGTCGCTCAAGGGCACGTACCTGCCGCACTGGACCTACGACGCGCACACCGAGACCGACTACACCGGTGAGCGCGGCGAGCACTACTGGGTGACCGTCACCGACACGGTCACGGTCAACGGGCAGACCCAGACGCGTACCCGGCAGGAACGCCGGACCCGGTGGCACCCGGCGAGGGGGCGGGTGCGACGGGACTTCGACGACCTGCTGGTGCCCGCGACCGGGCGCCTGGGCGGCGAACTGCTGGCGCGGTTGACGCCGTGGCCGCTGAAGGACGCCGTGGCGTTCCAGCCGGAGTACCTCGCCGGCTACGACGCGCTGCGCTACGACGTGGAGCCCGATGCCGGCCTCGAGGTGGCGAAGGCCAGCACGGAAAAAGTGATCCGCGGCGACTGCCGCGCGGACATCGGCGGCGACGAGCAGCGGGTCCACTCGGTGCACACGACGTTTGCCGGCATCACGTTCAAGCTGATGCTGCTGCCGGTGTGGCTCGTGTGTTACCTGCACGCCGGGCGGACGTACCAGGTCACGGTGAACGCCCGCACCGGCGAGGTGATCGGGCAGCGGCCGTACAGCGCGGCGAAGATCGCCGCCGCGGTCGTCGCCGCGCTGCTGGTGATCGCACTCGTGGTGTTCCTGATCGTCCAGTCCCGGTGATGCCACGGCGGCGCGAGCGGCAGGCGAGCAGCGCGCTGCTTATCCGGATGGTGCCCGCTGCCTATGCTGTGTGGGCATGGCGGTCATTGTCTTCGTGCACTCGTCCGGTTCGAGCGCCCGGATCTTTGACCCGGTCGCCGGGGTGCTCGCCGACCGGCACCGGACGATCGCGCCCGACCTGCCCGGGCACGGCACGCGGCCCGGGCCGTTCACCATGGACGAAGCGGTCTCGGTGGTGCGCGGGTCGCTGCCGCCCGAGCCGGTACACCTGGTGGGCATCTCGCTCGGCGCGACGGTCGCCGCGCTGACCTGCCTGGCCGAACCCGACCGGGTCGCCTCGCTCGTGCTGTCCGGCGGCATCGCGCGTCCACCCGCGCTCCTGGCAGTTCAGCGCTTCGTCATGACACTGCTGCCCGAGCGGACCATGGCCGCGCTGGTCGGTCGTGAACATCCCGGTCTGGTGCCGCAGTTCCAGCGGGCCGGCAAGGCAACCGCGCTGGCCGCCCTGCGCGAGATCGCCGCGGTGGACCTGCGGCCGTGGCTGCCCAGCATCGCCGTACCGGCGCTGGTACTGGTCGGCGGGCGGGACCGGGCCAACCACCCCGGCGCCCGGGAACTGGCGGCGGGCCTGCCGCGTTCGCGGCACGTGGTGGTACCGGACGTGGGCCATCTGTGGTGCTTGACGGCACCGGAGCGCTTCGCCGCGATCGTCGGCGACTTCGTCGAGTCGCCCGGGCCGGCTTAGCGGAACCGGCCGTACCGGAGGTACAGCAGCCCGCCGAACGGGATCCAGAACATGATCAGCATCCGCCACGTCTGGCGGGGCAGGTACCGGACGACCCGCGCGCGGTCGAGGTCGGCGAGGCAGAACGCAAGGAACCGGTACAGGCCGGCCACCACGATCACCGCCAGCGCGGCGACCAGGACCACCTGGATCGCGAGAACCACCGATGTCTGGGCCATCGCTGCTCCCACCACTGCCCGACCTCTCACCGCCAAGGTAGCAGCCGGGAAACGGCGACGTCAGGCTCGGGCCGCCACCGCCGGGGAGCCACGCCCGACGCGCACGCCCCACCGGTGAGCGCCAGCCCCGTACCGGCTCAAAGCTGAAGCGGGTCGATCCAGTGCAGGTGGCCCTCGACGACGGCGAGCAGCGCACAGGTGCCATCCGGCCGGCGCAGGGTCAGCGCCACTCCGGGCCGCGCGGGTGCCGGCCGCGGGTCGGGGTCCGGCGGGTACTCCAGGGACAGCCGGTACAGCGGGCCGTTTTCGCCGAGCGCGTCGACCGCCCGGTCGAAGTCGGCCCAGCGCGACGGTGCCACGTGCAGCCGGGTGGCGGCGTGCGATCGGGCGCAGGTCCACGCCGGTCACGCTCGCCAGCGGCGGCAGCACATCGAGGTCCGGTACCCCCGCGTCGCCGGACCGCCGCCCGCCGATCTGGAAGCCGTACCGGTCGAACCGCAGGTTCAGCCCCGCGCTCGCGCCGTACGCCGTCGAGGTCCGCCATGCCGCGAGCCTAGATCCGCGCTGGCAGCAGCACGGCGGCTCCGGGTCGCCCTGCTTGCGGAGAACCTTCGGCACCCTGCTGGTCGTCACTGGCCCGGCCTCCTACGCCCCTTTTTGTACCATTAGCGGAGGCGTCGGCGGCCGGGCCGGCGGTCAATCCACCAGCGCGGAGTACACGAGCTGGTGCAGTTGCGGGCGCAGCGGGTGGGTACCCGACGGCACCAGCTGGGTGAACAGCATCGCGGTCAGCTCCTCGGCCGGGTCGACCCAGAACAGCGTGCTCGCCAGGCCGCCCCAGTAGTACTCCCCCGGGCTGGCCAGCGTCTTCGCCGGTACCGGGTCGCCGACCACCGCGAAGCCCAGCCCGAAGCCGATCCCTTCGAAGGTGGTCTCGGCGAAGCCGCCGGTGCTCAGCGAGGCGAGGTCGCGCCCGCCGGGCAGGTGGTTGCGGGTCATGTAGCGCAGCGTCCGGGTGCCCAGGATCCGCTGCCCGGACAGTTCGCCGCCGCGCAGCAGCATCTGGGTGAACCGGTGGTAGTCGGCCGCCGTCGACACCAGGCCGGAGCCGCCGTTGAACGCGGCCGGCGCGGCCAGCGCGTACCGGCCCAGCGTGTCGTACCGCACCGCCGTGCCGGTACCGGGATCGGGCGCGTACAGCGCGGCCAGCCGCGACGCCTCCGCCGGCTCCACCCACCACCGGGTGTCGGTCATCCCCAGCGGTCGCAGGATCCGCTCGCTGATGACCGCGTCCAGCGACTGGCCCGTCACCACCTCGATGACCCGGCCCAGCACGCCGGTGGCGACCGAGTATCCCCAGGCGGTGCCGGGCTGGAACAGCAGCGGCAGGCTGGCCCACCCGTCGCACAGGCCGGCCAGGTCGAGGGCCCGCGACGGGGCCGTGTCGAAGCCGGCCCGCCGGTACAGCGCGTCGACCACCGATGTCTGCATGAACCCGTAGGTCAGGCCGGAGGTGTGGGTCAGCAGGTGCCAGACGCGCACCGGCTCGATCGCCGGGACGGTGAACGGGTGCAGCGCGCTGCCCTTGTCGTACACCCGCACATCGGCGAAGGACGGGATGAACCGGCTCACCTCGTCGGTCAGCTCGAAGCGCCCCTCCTCCCACAACGACATCGCGGCGACGCTGGTCAGCGGTTTGGTCATGGAGTAGATGCGCCAGAGCGTGTCATCGACGACCGGCAGGCCGGCCTCACGGTCGCGCTGACCGTAGGTCGAGGCGTGCACGACCTCGCCGCGCCGGCTCACCACGATCTGCCAGCCGGGCAGCAGTCCGTCGTCGACGTACCGGGCGAAGTGCGTGTCGATGCGCGCGAGGCGCCGCGGATCGAAGCCGAGGGCGCCGGGATCGGCGGTGGGGGGCAGCATCGTCGGGTACTCCTCAGGGGTGGAGTCGATCGCTACCGGATCGTAACCCGCAGGCCAGCGCGGCAACTTTTTCCGACCCAGGCCGTTTTATTGACAGCTTAAAAAAAAGTTCATAGCGTCGAGGTCCATGAAGCCCATCGCTGTGCAGTTGTACTCGGTGCGTGACGAGTTGACGGCCGACCGCGCGGGGACGCTGCGGCGGCTCGCCGGCATCGGCTACCGGATGGTCGAACCGTACGACCCGGCACGCGATCCGGAAGGTTTCCGGGCCCTGCTCGACGAGAACGGGCTGGCCGTCTGCTCCACCCACGCCCCGGTGCTGACCGGCGCGCGTGAGGAGGTGGCCGCGGCCGCCGCCGTCACCGGCATCGACACGGTGATCGTTCCGGCCATTACCGCCGAGGAGTTCGCCGACTCCGACGGCGTCGCCCGCACCGCCCGACGGCTCAACGAGACCGCAGCCTGGGCCGCCGGGCACGGCCTGCGGCTCGGCTACCACAACCATCACTGGGAGCTGTCCTCGATCGTGGACGGCCGGCCCGCCCTGGAGGTGCTGGCCGACCAGTTGTCCAGCGAGGTCTTCCTGGAGGTCGACGTGTACTGGGCGGCGGTCGGCGGCGTCGACGTGCCCAACCTGCTGACCAGGCTCGGCGAGCGGGTGGAGTACCTGCACGTCAAGGACGGACCGGCGGTCAACCGGGAGGATCCGATGACCGCGGTCGGCGCGGGTAACCTGCCGATCCCCGAGATCCTCGCCGCCGCGCCGGCCGACGCCTGGTGGGTCGTGGAACTCGACCGGTGCGCGACCGACATGCTCACCGCGCTCGACGACTCGTACCGGTACGTCAGCGGGTTGGAGCGGCGGGCGTGAGCGTCGCGGTCGCCATCGTCGGCTGCGGGACCATCAGCCACGAGTACCTGCGCAACCTGACCACGTTCCCGGACGTGCGCGTCCTGGTCTGCGCCGACCTCGACGCCGACCGGGCCAAGGCGGTGGCCGGGCAGTACGGGGTGCCGGAGGCCGGCGCGCCCGACCTCGCGCTGCGCCACCCGGACGTCGAGCTGGTGGTGAATTTGACCATCCCGGCCGCGCACGTCGAGGTGTCGGCCGCCGCGGTCGCGCTCGGCAAGCACGTGTACAGCGAGAAGCCGCTCGCGCTCGACCCGGTCGGCGGCGCGCGGCTGCTGGCGGCGGCCGCCCAGGCCGGCGTACGGGTCGGTGCCGCACCCGACACGTTCCTGGGCGCCGGCCTGCAGAGCGCCTACCGGTTCATCGAGCGGGGCGGCATCGGCACCCCGCAGACCGCGCTGGCGCTCCTGCAGGGCCCCGGACCGCAGAGCTGGCATCCAAGCCCCGAATTCCTGTTCCAGCGCGGCGCCGGCCCGCTGTTCGACCTCGGGCCCTACTACCTGACCGCGCTGGCCGCGGCGTTCGGCCCGGTGACCCGGGTGGCCGCGACCGCGCGGCGGGCGCTGCCCACCCGGGTCATCGGCTCCGGGCCGCGGGCCGGCACCGAGTTCGCGGTCGAGGTGCCGACCCACGTGTCGTGCCTGCTGGAGTACCGCGACGGGCAGTCCGCCACCAGCGTCTTCAGCTTCGACTCGCCGCTGTCCCGCCAGGGCTTCCTGGAGATCACCGGTACCGAGGCGACGCTGGCCGTGCCCGACCCGAACCGCTTCGACGGTCCGCTGTCGCTGCGCCGAGCCGGCGACACGGAGTGGACTCCGGTGCACACGCGCGGGGCGAGCGTCGGGCGGGGCATGGGCGTGCTGGACATGGCCCGGGCCATCCGCACCGGCGCCCCGCACCGGGCCGACGCGGCCGGCGCGCTGCACGTGGTCGACGTGATGGCGGCGGTGGCCCGGTCCGCCGCGAGCGGCGAGTTCGTCGCGGTACGCAGCACGTTCGACGCCCCGGCGCCGCTGCCGGAGGACTGGGACCCGCGCGAACGCACTCTCTGAGCCGTCTCCGGCCGGCGACCGCGGACCGGCGGGACACGCGGACCGGCGAACGGCGCGCGGCCGCTCCTTGATCGTACGCAAGCGCTTCCGTACGATCGCTGCGGGAGCCGAGCCGTGCGCCGTTTCAGCGTGGCCGGGTTTGCTCGCCCCGACCCCTTCTCCGGCGCTTCGTCCCGCTCTCCCCCGGGCCAGCGTTCCACCGCGGCAACCACCACCGGTCGTCACCACCGGCACCCGCCGCCGCTGGCTCACCCCGTCGATTGGAGCGTCCGATGAGGACATCCGCACACCGCCGTGCCTGCCTGGCGGCGACCGCTCTGCTGGCCGCCGGCGGCGTCATCAGCGGCGCGGCCGGCTCTCTCGCGCCGACGGCCCACGCGGCCACCGGCCCGGCACCCGTCACCGTCACCGTGAACGCCAGAGCCGGCCTGGCCACCGTCGCCGACACCGCGCTGGGGGTCAACGACGCCGTCTGGGACAGCCAGCTCGGTACCACCGAGGTGTCCGACCTGCTGCGGTCGGCCGGGGTACAGATGATCCGGTACCCGGGCGGCTCGTACGGCGACATCTATCACTGGAAGGACAACACCGCACCGGGCGGGTACGTGGCCCCGGGCACCGACTTCGACACGTTCATGGGTTCCGTGCGCCGCGCCGGCGCGCAGCCGATCATCATCGCGAACTACGGCACCGGCAGTCCGGCCGAGGCCGCGGACTGGGTGCGGTACGCCAACCTCACCAAGGGATACGGCGCGAAGTACTGGGAGATCGGCAACGAGCTGTACGGCAACGGGCACTACGGCGCCGACTGGGAGGCGGACAACCACGAGGACAAGAGCCCGACCGGGTACGCGAACGGAGTCGTGGCGTACTCCAACGCGATGAAGGCGGTCGACCCGACCGTCAAGATCGGCGCGGTGCTCACCATTCCGGCTGGCTGGCCGGACGGGGTGGTCGCCTCCGGGGACTCGGCCACCTGGAACCAGACCGTACTGTCCATCGCCGGCCCGGCCATCGACTTCGTCATCCTGCACTGGTACCCGGGCGGCTCGTCCGCGGCCGACGCGCTGGCCAAGCCGGACCAGCTGAACGACGCCCTGTACCTCGTGCGCGACCAGATCGCCCGGTACGCCGGCCCGAACGCGGCGAACATCGGCATCGCGTTGACCGAGACGAACTCCGGCGCCGGCGAGGACACCCAGACCGGCGCCCTGTACGCGGCGGACACCTACGCCGACCTCTGGGAGAACGGGGTGTTCACGGTCGACTGGTGGGACCTGCACAACGGCCCGGGCACGGCGTCCACAGTGGAGGGCCAGACCGACTACGGCGACTTCGGCATGCTCTCCAGCGGCACCTGCGCGGCCGACGGTACGACCTGTGAGCCGCCGATGAACACGCCGTTCGCGCCGTACTACGCGCTGTCCATGCTCGGTACGTTCGCGCACCCGGGCGACCAGATGATCCGGGCCGGTACCGACCAGCCCCTGGTGAGCGCGCACGCGGCCCGCCGCCCGAACGGCGATCTGGCGGTGCTGCTGGTCAACCGGGATCCGGCGAACTCCTACCCGGTCGCCATCGACTACGCCGGCTACACGCCGTCCGCGGCGGTACCGACCGTGTACTCCTTCACCAGCGGGGCCACCGCGATCACCAGCGCGCCGACCGGCACCGCCACCGCGCAGACCCTGCCGCCGTACTCGCTGACCCTGCTCGTCCTGCACCCCGCGGCGGTCGGGGCCGGGGCGCCGGGGGCTCCCGGCACCCCGCGCGCCAGCGCGGTCAGCGATCGGAGCGCGACCATCACCTGGCCGGCCGCGACCGCGGGCGGGCACCCGATCGCCAAGTACGAGGTGTACCGGCAGAACGGCACCACCAGCGAGGAGTTGGGTGAGACGGCGGGTACGTCGCTGACCGTACCCAACCTCAACCCGGGCAGCCGGTACACGGTCAACGTGCTGACCCGGGACACCTCCGGCGCGGTGTCGTGGGCGTCGCCGCCGCTGACGTTCACCACCGGTACCCCGGCCACCAGTACCTGCGCGGTGCACTACGCGGACACCAGCGACTGGGGCAGCGGGTACGTGGCCAGCGTCGACATCACGAACACCGGAACCGCCGCGATCAACGGCTGGACGCTCACCTTCACCTGGCCCACCACGCTGCAGAGCATGAATGGCGGTTGGAACGGGACGTGGACCCAGGACGGCAGGACGGTCACCGTGACCAGTACCGGCGGCACGCCGAACCTGGCGCCCGGTGGCGGCACCACGAACGTGGGCTTCGTCGCGGGGTACACCGGTCCGAACGTGCCTCCCGCGGTGTTCACGCTCAACGGAACGGTGTGCACCAGCACCAGCACCTGACGGCGGGCGGTGCGGGCGCCCGCTCACGCGGGCGCCCGCACCGCCGCTCAGCCGCACCGCCGCGCGTCCGGGCGGCCGTTCTTCGACGGGCTCGACCTGGTCGCGCCGGGTATGCGGGTGCTGCCGTCCTTTCGGCCGGACGCGGGCGGCGCGGCCTGCCTGGCCACTGACGTCCAGGTGTCCGGGTACAGCGGCGTCGTCCGCAAGCGCTGATCCCGCGAACCCGCGCGGAACCCGGTGCGTCCGGAAAGGGTATGGCGCGGGGCGGCCGGAGAGGGTACAAACACATCGACCCCTTCCTTTACGGCTTGACACAAGTCGGCGCGACCGAGAGAGCGCTCTCCGCCGTGCGGACGTCTCGCCACCGTCCCTGATAGGTAGGTCGCATGAGAACGCTCCCCGACAGGACCCCCGACGGTACGCTCCACGACCAGGATCGCGGCGCAGCCAGCCCCACCAGCGCAGCCAGCCCCACCAGCGCAGCCCACCTCAACCTCGCAGCCAGCCCCACCAGCGCGGGCGTGAGCCGCCGGCGACTGATGGCGCTCGCCGCCTCCGCCGCGTCGGTGACCGCGGCGGGCATGGTGGCCGCACCCGGCGTCGCCACCGCGGCGGCCGGCCGGGCCACCCCGGATCGCAGCGGGCAAGATCATGGCGTTCCGGGCCACGAGCCGGACTTCGGACCCAACGTCTTCGTGTACGACCCGAGCACGCCGGTCAGCCAGATCCAGGCCAGATTCGACGACCTGTTCGCGCAGCAGGCGAGCAACGAGATGGGTACCGCGCGGTACGCGGTGCTGTTCAAGCCGGGTACGTACACGGTCAACGCCAATCTCGGTTACTACACCACCGTCGCCGGGCTGGGCCGGTCACCGGACGACGTCGACATTCACGGGGCGGTACGGGTCGTCGGCCAGCCCGACCCGACGTCGGCGGCGGGCATCTCCGCTCTCATCAACTTCTGGCGCTCGGCCGAGAACTTGTCGGTGACGCCGGACGGCGGCCTCGACCAGTGGGCCGTGTCGCAGGCCTCACCGCTGCGCCGGGTGCACATCCGCGGCATGCTGCTGCTGGAGCCGGGCAACGGCGGCTTCTCCAGCGGCGGGTACATTGCCGACTCGAAGGTCGACGGTCTGGTCATCAACGGCTCGCAGCAGCAGTGGCTCACCCGGGACAGCGAGTTCGGCAACGGGTGGAGCAACGGTGTGTGGAACCAGGTGTTCTCCGGCGTGACCGGCGCCCCAGACGAAAGCTTTCCGAACCCCACCTATACGACACTCGCCACCAGCCCGGTCAGCCGCGAGAAGCCGTTCCTGTACCTCGACGCCGCCGGGCGCTACCGGGTCTTCCTGCCCGCGCTGCGCCGCGACAGCGCGGGTACCACGTGGTCGGCCGGACCCGCGAGCGGCTCCTCGCTGTCGATCGACGACTTCTACATCGCGAAGCCGACCGACAGCGCTCTGAAGATCAACCTGGCGCTCGCGCTGGGACGGCACCTGCTGCTCACTCCCGGCGTGTACCACCTCGAGGCGCCGCTGCTCGTCACGCACAGAAACACCGTCGTGCTGGGGCTCGGCATGCCCAGCCTCACCCCCGACCGGGGCACCGCGGCGCTGCGGGTGGCGGACGTCGACGGGGTACGGATCGCCGGCGTGCTCATCGACGCCGGACCGCGCATATCCGACACGCTCGTCGAAATCGGCACCGGGTTCGCTCGCAGGTCCCACGCGCACAACCCCATCTCCGTGCAGGACGTCTTCTTCCGCATCGGCGGTCCGTGGCTGGGCCGGGCGAAGACCAGCCTGGTGGTCAACAGCGACGACACCATCATCGACAACATCTGGGTCTGGCGCGCCGACCACGGCAACGGCGTGGGCTGGACCCAGAACACCTCGGACACCGGTGCCGTCATCAACGGCGACAACGTCACCGCGTACGGACTGTTCGTCGAGCACCACCAGAAGTACCAGACCGTCTGGAACGGCGAGCACGGCCGCACCATCTTCTACCAGAGCGAGATGCCCTACGACCCGCCGAGCCAGCGGGCGTGGAGCAGCCCGACCGGCAACGGGTGGGCCTCGTACAAGGTGGGCCCGAAGGTGCGCACCCACGAGGCGTGGGGCCTGGGCGTGTACTGCTTCTTCAACCAGGGCGTGGACATCCGCGCGGACCGGGCGATCGAGGTACCGCGGCGCTCAGGCGTCCGGTTCCACAACATGATCTCGGTGTTCCTCAGCGGCAGCGGCGGCATCGAGCACACCATCAACGAGGCCGGTACGGCGACCGTCGGTTCGTTCGGCACCAGCACGGTGGTCAGCTACCCCTGATCCTCGCCCGCTCGCCGGCCCCGGGCTGTCCAGAATGGACAGCTCCAGAATGGACAGCCCGGGGCCGGCATCCCGGCACCGCGAACGTGAGCGCGCCACGCGACCGGCGCCCGCCGGATCACCCGCCCGTGTCTTCGCCGTGCCCTGGTCCGTTGAGTCGTTGTGTCGTTCGCGTCGCCGACCTTCCTCTGGTTCTTCCTTCCGGCGGTTCTCGGGCTCTACTGGCTGCTGCCCGGGCGCTGCCGCAACGGTCTGGTCGCGGCGGCGAGTCTGGTCTTCTACGTCTGGGGTGCCGGGTCGTTCGTCCTGCTGCTCGCCGCCTCGATCCTGTGCAACTACCTCGCCGGGCGGGCACTCGGGCGTGACCTGCCGGAGCCCGACCGGAGCCGTATCCCGGCGGAGGCGAGCACGGGTTCCGGCCACACCCGGCACGAGCACCGCGGCCGGCGCAGGGCCGTACTGGTCGCCGCCGTCGCGGCGCAGCTGGCCGTACTCGCGGTCTGGAAGTACGTCGCGTTCGCCAGCGCGCAGCTGCACCACCTGTTCACGCAGGTGCCCGCGCTGCGCATCGCGCTGCCGATCGGTATCTCGTTCTTCACCTTCCACGGGCTGAGCTACCTGGTCGACGCGTACCGGGGCAGCCGTGCCCCGCAGCGCAGCCTGGTCGGGTTCACCACGTACATCGCGATGTTCCCGCAGCTGATCTCCGGTCCGATCGTGCGCTACCACGAGATAGCCGACCAGCTCGCGCGGACCTCACACGACAAGCTGGACGACCTGGCGGTCGGTTTTCCGCGCTTCGCACTGGGGCTGGCGAAGAAGGTGCTCATCGCCGATGCCGTCGCGCCGATCGCGGACGCGGTCTTCGGCGCGGACCCCGGAACCCTGGACTGGCGCACCGCTTGGATCGGCGCGCTCGCGTACACGGTGCAGATCTACTTCGACTTCTCCGGCTACTCCGACATGGCCATCGGTCTGGGGCGCATGTTCGGCCTCGGGCTGCCGGAGAACTTCGACCGTCCGTACTCCGCCGTGTCCATCACCGACTTCTGGCGGCGCTGGCACATGTCGCTGTCCCGCTGGTTCCGGGACTACCTCTACATCCCGCTCGGCGGCAACCGGGGTTCGGCCGCGCGCACGTACCGCAACCTCGCGGTCGTGTTCGTGCTGTGCGGGCTCTGGCACGGTGCCAACTGGACGTTCCTGGTCTGGGGTCTGTACCACGGCGGCCTGCTGATCGCCGAA
This sequence comes from Micromonosporaceae bacterium, assembly GCA_040255525.1. Lineage (GTDB taxonomy): Bacteria > Actinomycetota > Actinomycetes > Mycobacteriales > Micromonosporaceae > Rugosimonospora. The sequence goes on from JBDZVD010000020.1 coordinate 44,787, forward strand.
CGGGTCACCGGGCTGGCCCGGCTGGCCCCGGACCGGTACGTGGTGGCTCGCCGCGCCGGCGCGTTGCTGCTCGTCGTGATCGGCTGGGTGTTCTTCCGGGCCGGCTCGCTCGGTCAGGCCGCCGCCATGCTACGCGTGATGTTCGTACCGCGGCTGGCCTCGGCGTCCACGCTGCTGGTCGACGCCGACATCAGCCGCCAGGCGGTCGTGATGCTGTGCGCCGGGCTCGCGGTCGTCCTGCTCCCCCGGCGCTTCGCCCTGGGGCGCCTGCTCAGTTCGGGTACCGGAGCCGTCGCGCTGACCGCCCGGTACGCGTGCAGCGTGCTGGCCATCGGCTACGTGTCCGCGCTGGTGGCCGCCGGCACGTTCAGCCCCTTCCTCTACTACCAGTTCTAGCGGCGCCTTTCTGAGGGGTTCATCGACACATGACGGTGACGGAGAAGACCCACCGGCCGCGGCAGGCGCAGCGCCTCGCACCGCACCAGCGCCGGCCGGCCCGCCGCCCGGAGCGCAGGCAGGTCCAGCGCCACCGCCGCCGGACACCGGTCAGCGCGGTGCTCGCCGCGGCGCTGGCCGTGCTGTTCTTCTTCGGCCCCGCGTTCGCCCGGTTCGGTGGGGTGCGACCGACCCGGATCGAAAACCGGCCGTTGAAGCCGTTTCCGTCGGTGGCGCGCGGTTGGCAGTTCCTGCCCGGCCTGGACGGCTGGGCGGTGGACCACCTGCCGCTGCGAAACGTCGCGGTACGCGCCAACGGCTGGGTGTCCGAGCACGTGTTCCGCGAACTGTCCACTCGGGACGCCGGTTCGCAGGCGGTGCTCGCCGGCCGCGACGGGTGGCTGTTCTACCGGGAGGACATGCTGCGCAGGTGCGCGCCGGCCCAGCCGCTGGACGCCACCCTCGCACAGTTGGACCGGCTGGCCCGGCTGGTCACCGGACTGGGTCGCGAGTTCGTGGTCACCGTACCACCCGACAAGAGCACCATCGAGTCCGCGATGCTGCCGAGCCAGTACCCGTCCCGCGCGTGCAGCGAGGCGGCCGGACGGGCGTTCTGGGACCGGATGAGCACCTCGGCGCCGGCCGGCTACCTCGACCTGTACGCCCCGGTCGCGGCCGTCGCGCGGCAGGAGGGACACGCGTACTACGCGACCGACACCCACTGGACTCCGGCCGCCGTCGCGGCCTACACCCGGACCCTGGTGTCCCGCCTCGATCCGTCCCTGCTGGACACCGCGTCGTTCGTCAGGAGCGGGTCGCGGCTCAAGACCACCGATCTGACCAAGATGATCGGGATGCCGAGGACCGAGCGGTCGCCGGCCGTGCAGGTACGGCGGGACGGCATCACGGTGCACCGGGTGGCCCAGCCACGGCAGGGCTTTCCAGCGGCCCACAGCACGGCCACCACCGTCGGCGCACGGCTGGACGCCTCGCCGACGCTGATCCTCGGCGACTCCTTCACCGAGGAGTCGATGGCGATGCTGGCGCCGTTCTTTTCCGATCTGACGTTCGTGCACTGGGACCTGGCGCTGGCCGACCCGGCCGCGACCGCGCGGCTCATCCTCGGCGCGCGGGTCGTCGTCGTGGAGGCCGTGCAACGCGAGTTCGCGGGCGGCGCCGTCCCGCTGGCGGTCGCCCCGATGCTCGACGCCCTCGCCGCCCACCTGCCCGCCGCCCACCTGCCAGCCGCCCAACTCCCGGCCACTCAAACACCCGCCACTCAAACGCCCGCCACCCTAACGCCCGCGCCGATCGCGCATCCCTGACCGCCATGCCCGCCCAGCGCCCGCGCATCAGTTCACGCATCCCGAGCGGCCGTTCGACCACCCGCCGGCGGGCCACTCGCGCACCGTACCCGGAGGCACCGCCCGTGACCACCACCGTCACTTCCGAAAAGACTCAACGGTTGACGCCGGCCCGGCCGGCCGCGTCCCGGCACCGCCGGCCCGAGCGGCGTTTCCGCGTCGAAGTACTGCTCGCGCTCGTCGTCGCGGCCTGGGCGGCGGCCACCGGCGCCCACTTCCTGAATGCCGACTTCCTGCTCCCACCGCTCGTCCTGGTCATCACCGCGAGCCTGATGCGCGGCGGCCGCTCCCTCCTGGACCGGCTGATGCTGGCGGTGTTCCTGCTGCTGGGCACCGCCTGCGCTGCCGGGCTGGCGCTGTCGGTCTGGCCGTGGGGGCTGGCGCCGCTGCCGGTCGCCGGCGTCGCGCTGACCGTACTCGCGGTGGTTGGGACGGTGTCCGACCGCCGGCCCGCGCTGCCCCGCCCGACGATCGCCGACGGCGCCAGCGTGGTGGCCACCGCCGCGGTCACCCTCTACCTGGCCATGCCGTACCTGCGGGCCAACCTCGCCGGCCGCATCGCCCTGGCGATGGCCGGCGAGGACCTGACCCGGCACATGACCGTGTTCGACGGCATCCGGCAGGTCGGCGGGTACCTGTTCCTGCACGAAGGGCAGGCCCGGCGGTACGTGTACTCCGGCATGTTCCGGTACCCGCAGGGCTTCCACTTCGTCAGCGCCCTGCTCGACGGGTACCTGCCGCACCGCGACTCGTCCGGGGTCACCGCGTTCGACCACCTGATCGGGTTCCACGTCGCGGCGTACTCGCTGATGACGCTCACGCTGCTCTGGGCCGCGCGGTGGATCGGCGGCCGGCTGCTCGACAGCGCGTGGCGCTGGCTGCCGGTCGTCGTGCTGCTCGCGGCGCTGTGCGTGAAGGGTGAGCTGACCGCCGACTTCGTCGACGGGTACCCGAGCGAGGTCGCCGGCCTCGCGCTGGTGGCCGCGCTGGTCGCGCTGCTGGCCCGCCCGCTGGCCGGAAAGCGCACCCAACTGCTGGTGGTCGGCGCCCTCCTGGTGGCGCTCGGGTTCACGTACTACCTGTTCCTGCCCGGCATGGGACTGGCCGTCGTGGTGTGGCTCGTGCTGCGCCGGGGCCGGCTGCCGCACCCGGCCTTCACCGTGGCGGTGGCCGCCGTAACCGGCCTGCTCGCGTTGCTACCGCTGAGCCTCGGCATACTCGGCGGCGGCCAGACCGAGTCGCTGAAGACCGCCGCCGGCTCGCACAACAGCCGCGCGGCGCTGATCGCGCTGGCGCTGGTGGTCGCGGCCGGCGTGTTCGGCCGGACCGGACGCTGCCCGGCGGTGTGGCGCCTGTACCGCTGGTCCGCCGTCAGCCTGCTGGGCTACGTGCTGCTGCTCGGCGCGTACCAGAAGGTGACCACCGGCCACACCGGGTACTACTTCGAGAAGTCGCTGCACGGCGCGCAGGTGGTGTTGTTCGTCGGGCTCGGCTCGCTCACCACGCTGCTGCCCGCGCCGACCCTGCGCCACCGGTCCCGGATCGCGCTCGCCCTGCCATCGCTGCTGGTGGCCGCCGCGATCGGGAGCGGGCTCGGGCTGGTTCGCGGCGATTCACCGTACCGGCCGATGGTGAGCACCGAGGGCAACTGGGGCACCGCGTGGCAGTCCCACCGGTTGGCGCCGACCCGCCTGGGGGTGCTGGCCGCCGACCTCGTCGCGAGGTACCGGGCGCATCCGGCCGCCGGGGTCACTCTGCTGCTGTCCGACGACGCGTACACCAACTACTCCGTTTCCCTGTTCGCCGCATCGCTGGAACGCAACGCGGGCGCGGCCATCTCCCGCGCGTTCTACATCGGGCACCTGCCCGGGGCCTCGAACGAGGCGGTACACGCGATGATCGCTCGCATCGGCGTACCCGTCGTGGCCGTGGTCACCAGCCCCCGGCTCGCCGCGCTGGTCCGGGACCTGCAACGCACCAACCCGAACCAGCGCATCGAACTCGTCGACCTGTCCGGCGCGACGGCATGACGCGGCGACCTGTCCGGCGCG
>JBDZVD010000020.1:48736-75348 GCA_040255525.1 Micromonosporaceae bacterium
AAGGCGTGATCCGGCGCGAAGGCGTGATCCGGCGCGAAGGCGTGATCCGGCGCGAAGGCGTGATCCGGCGCGACGGCGTGACCCGGCGGGTGGTGCCGGCGGCTGCCCTATAGTCGCCAGCATGGTCGACGTACCGCGGTACCCACCGGAACTGGCGGCGCTGACCGCGGCCGGGTCGGGCGCCTACCGCATCGTCCACTATGGACGCGATGCGAACCAGTTCGGCGAACTGTGGCCGCCCACCGGCGCGCGGCACCCGGCGCCGGTGGTGGTGCTCGTGCACGGCGGGTACTGGCGCGACCGGTACCGGTTGGACCTGATGCACGCGATGGCCGCGGACCTCGCCGGCCGCGGGTACGCGGTGTGGAACGTCGAGTACCGGCGGGTCGGTTGGCCCGGCGGCGGTTGGCCCGGCACGTTCCTCGACGTGGCGGCCGCGTTCGACGCGCTGGCCGGCCTCGCGGCGGAGCACCGGTTGGACCCGACCCGGATCGCCACCGTCGGGCATTCCGCCGGCGGGCACCTCGCCCTGTGGGCGTGCGGCCGTGGGCGGCTGGCGGAACACGGCCGGCAGGCGGAACACGGCCGGCAGGCGGAACACGGCCGGCAGGCGGAACACGGCGCCAGCGGCACCGGCCGGTCCGGCCCGGAAGCGCCACCCGCACAGGCAGCGCCCACGACACCCGGAGACCGCGCACCCAGGGACCCGGCACCCGGTGGCCCCACACCCGGAGCCCCCACACCTGGGGACCGCGCGTTCGGAGACCGCGCGTCCGGGGACCGCGCGGCCCGAAACCTCACAACCGGCGAACTCGCGCCTGCGTTGTTCGCGCCGCCGCGCGTCACGCCCGCGCTGGCCGTGTCGCTGGCCGGTGTCTGCGATCTGCGCATGGCAGCCGAGCTGGAGCTCAGCGACGGCGCCGTACGCGGCCTGCTCGGCGGCGGCCCCGAGGAGATTCCCGCCGTGTACGACGCCGCCTGCCCGGTGCGCCTGCTGCCGCTGGGCGTACCGCAGGTGGTCCTACACGGTACCGGCGACGTGGACGTGCCGCTGGAGCTGAGCACCGGGTACGCGCGGCGGGCCGGCGCCGAGTGCGATCTGGTCGTCCTTCCCGGAGCAGACCACATCGCCCTGATCGATCCGGGCAGCGCTGCCTGGCCCAGCGTACTGGCCGCGCTCGCACGCCTCCGGTAGCCGCACACGCACGTAGGGCGCGTATCGAGCCGGGCAAGCCGCTGCCCGGGCAACTCCTGCCCATGCCAAGCGCGAGGGGTCTGGGATTCTTCGGCGCGCAGTGTAGGGTGTGGGCATTCCCCACTCGACACGCTGGGCGCCCGCCGCTCGGCACATGTCTGAGCCGGCCTGGGGCCTGTCCGGGCCGTACGGCTGCTGACCAGGCAAGCGGCGTTTTCGCAGCGGTACCTGAACCATCGCGACCCGGCGCCGATGACCGCGAGCGACACCAACCGATGTGTCCGGTGAACGAGCGTATCGGTACATGCACACCCACCGGAGGGACCCGCGTGATCGCGCGTGGTATCGCGGATGGCAAGATCCGGATAGCCTCGTGCGATCCTGACGCGAACCAGGAGTGAAGATGGACGTCATCGACGAACGACGAGCCCGGCCACAGCCGGGTCTGGACCTCGACCGCTTCCGTCTGCGCACCGTCATCGAGAGCCCGATGGGCACCGATGAGCTGCAGGTGCACGACGAGCGGATCGACCTCGCCGGCGTCGCCGAGGTGTTCGAGTCCGAAGCGGCGCTGCTGCGGCAGCCGGGTCCGGAGGGAGCCGGTCGGCACCCGCTCGCCTCCACGACCGCCGCCGAGCCGCAGTAGCCTATCGCCGCATACCGTCGTCGCATCGGGAGATACCCATGCTCATGAAGACCAACGCGGTCCAGCGGGAGCGCGGTCTGTTCTACAAGGTGGGGCTTCCGGTCATCGGGCCGGTGGTCTTCATCGCACTGTGGTGGCTGGTCATCATCGTCTTTCACATCCGGGCGTTCTTCCTGCCGGCTCCGCTGAACATCGTCGAGGCGTTCATCCACAACACGTCCATGTTGATGTCCGCGACGTGGGTCACGCTGGAGGAGACGCTGGCCGGTTTCCTCATCGCGGCCGCGGGCGGTCTGCTGGTGGCACTCGCCCTCACCAGCTCGGAGGTGACCCGGCGGGCGGCCATGCCGGTGCTGGTTGTCATCAACGCGGTCCCGAAGGTGGCGGTGGCTCCGCTGCTGGTCATCTGGATGGGGTTCGACAAGTCGCCGAAAATCGTCATGGCCACCCTCATCTGTTTCTTCCCGATCATCCTGTCCTCGATGGCCGGGCTCGCCGCGGTTCCGCCGGACCTGAGTGAGCTGTCCCGGTCGCTGTCCGCCGGTCGCTGGAAGACGTTCGCCAAGGTCCGGCTCCCCGGTGCGATGCCACAGGTGTTCGTGGGCTTGAAAATCGCCGCGCCGCTGGCCGTCATCGGTACCGTGGTCGCCGAGATCGCGAACGCGACCGAGGGTCTGGGGTACATCATGACCAGCGAGGCCCCGCTGGGCGAGACCTCGCTGGAGTTCGCCGCCGTCGCGCTGTTGACGGTCCTGACTCTCGCGCTGTACTACGCGCTCGTCGCCCTGGAGTGGGTGCTCCTGCCGTGGGCGCGGGAGACCAAGTCGTAACCGGCGCCCGACCGGCGGGGGCCCGTGCCACTCCGGTGGTACGGGCCCTCGTGGCTGATGCTTCGGTCAGCTGGCGCGCACGTGCCGGTCGACGAACTCGAGCACGGTCTCGTACCAGATCTGGGCGTTGCCCGGCGACAGGATCCAGTGGTTCTCGTCGGTGAACTGGAGGAACCGGTGGGGCAGCTGGTCGGGTTCGCCGTCGAACCGGCTGACCAGGTCCCACCACAGGCGTAGCGCCTCGCTCACCGGTACCCGGTAGTCGCGGTTGCCGTGAATGACGAGCATCGGCGTGCGGATCGAGTCGATGAAGTTGTTCGGCGAGTTCTCCGCGTACCAGTCCGGGTGGTCCGCCGGAGTACCGAACAGGCCGCTCTTCCAGTCCGACGCGTCGGTCGTAGTGTGCTGCTGGTCCAGCGCCCACAGGCCGGCGTGCGTGACGATGGCACCGAACCGGTCGGTGTGCCCGGCCACCCAGTTCGTCATGTAGCCGCCGAAGGAGCCGCCCAGGCACGCGGTGCGCGCGGCGTCCAGCTCCGGTCGCCTGAGCACGTCGTCGAACAGCGCCTCGACATCGACCCACACCTCGCCCGCCCGGTGCGGCCAGGCGCGGGCCAGCCACTTCGGCCCGTACCCCGTGGACAGCGCCGGGTCCGGCATCAGCACCGCGTACCCGCGGGCGACCGGCAGCCACGGGCACCAGCGCCAGCTCCACGAGTTCGTCGAAGCGAACGGTCCACCGTGGATCCACACCTGCACCGGTGCGGGATTGTCCGCCGAGGCACCGTGCGGTACGCACAGCCAGCCGCGCACCGTCTCGCCGTCCGGCGCCACCGCGGTGACGTCGGTCAGCGTGCCGGGCACCTCCGGCGCGGGGTCCGGGGCCGGCAGTTCGACCAGCGTCCCGTCGCGGTGCAGCCGTACCGGGTGCGGCGGCCGGTCGATGGTGGAGCGCAACGCGTACACGTTCTCGCCGGTGCGGTCCACGCAGACGCTGAGGTACGCCGCGTCGTCCGCGAGCGTGCGCACCGTCCAGCCGTCCACCGTCACGGCGAGCACCGCGCCCCGCCCGTGCAGGTCGCCGGAGACCACCAGGGTGCTGCCATCCCCCGACCAGACCAGTTCAGACGGGTACACGTCGCCGACCGGTACCTCGACCGGGGCGCCGGCCGAGTCGACCCGGTGGACGACCAGCGCGTACGTCAATGGGGTGTCGAACTCGCCCTCGCTCTCCCGGATCGAGGCGACCAGGCGGCCGTCCGGGGAGATGACCGGCGCCGAGTACACGTACCCCTCGCCGCCGGCGAGCGTCCGTACCTCACCGGAGCCGACGTCGACCAGCACCACCTGCCGCTCCCGCCGCGCGCCGCGGAGGCGTACCCGCCATGTGGTGGCGGCCAGCCGCCCGTCCGCGCTGATCGACACGGTGGCCTCGACCAGTTCCTTGCGCGCGCCGCCGGCGAGCGGGCGCAGCCCGCCGCCGTCGCCGCGCCCGCCACCCCGGGAATCGCGACCCTCAGAAACGCCGCCCCGGGAATCGCCGCCCTGGAGATCGCCGCCCTCGGAATTGCCGCCCCGGGAATCGCCGCCCGCCGAGGCGCCTGCGCTGGCCGCGTTCGTGTCGAGCGCCCACAGGCAGGGCCAGGCGTCGCCCAACTCGTGGTCCCAGAACCGGATCGGGTAGCCGTCGTGCAGTATGTGGTTCAGCCTGCGGTCGGCGCGGTCCCGGCGCGCCTCCCGGTCGGCGTCCGCGTCGGCGACGCCGGCCAGGCGGCTGCCGCGCAGCAGTACGGTGCCCGACTCGGAGGCCACCAGCGGCGACGACACTCCGCCCGGCGCCCGCGCCACGACCCTCGCCTCGCCGAAAGTGGGCAGCTCCCAGAGAGCCGGCTCGTCCTCCTCGCCGCCGGCATCCGGACGCTTGGACACGAACAGCAGCGACCCGTCCGGGCGGAAGGCCGGCTGGTTCTCGCCCTGCTCGGACCAGGTGAGCCGGGCCGCCTCCCGGTCGCCCGCGGGGTCGATCTGCCACAGCGCCGGCACGTATCGCGCACCTTTCGCATCAGGCTCCTGACGCACAGCGACCAGACGGGAACCGTCGGGGCTGAGTGCGAGAGAGACGAGGCGGCCGAGGGCGGTGAACTGGGCGGGATCGAATGCGTCTGTCACGTGAATGAACTTACCGGCGCCGCGCAGCGGTCGGCCCTGACCGGATTCGTCCCCTTCGGCCCTCCCGGCACAGCCGTCGGTGCCTGAGCTGCCGTCACCGCTGGTCGCGTTGTCCCGGATGTTCGCCATGTTGGCGTAGATCGCGCCCGACCACGCGGCGGTCCCCGATCGCACTGGCGCAACTCGTCCGGGTGCCGGTGCCCGGCCGGCGCAGCACCCCCCCCCGGACTGGCGCGACTCTTCCCCGTCGCCGGCGCCGCCGACCTATCGTCCGCGCTGGCCAACCACGATCCAGGCGTGCAGTTCGTCGTCGTTGGTCACCGCGGCCTCGAGTCCCGCCGCCGTGAGCGCACCGACCGCGGCGTCTGCCTGGTCCTCACCGATCTCCATCAGCACGTACCCGCCCGGGGCGAGCCAGTCACCCGCCGCCGCGGCAACCCGACGCAACACGTCCAGGCCGTCGCGCCCGCCGTCCAGAGTCACCCGCGGCTCGTGGACCCGCGCTTCACGCGGCATCAGACCCATCGCCTCCGTCGGCACGTACGGAACGTTGGCCACCAGGACGTCGACCCGGCCGCGCAGTTCATCCGGCAGCGGAGCGTACAGGTCGCCCTCGTACACCCGACCGCCCATCGGTGCGAGGTTGCGCCGCGCGCACCGTACCGCGGCCGGCTCGATGTCCACCGCGTACAGCGACACGTTCCCCACCCGTGCAGCGACCGCCATGCCCACGGCACCCGAACCGCATGCCAGATCCACCAGCGCAGGCGCCGCATCCGCCGCCGCCACCGCATCCCCCGGCGCCACTACATCGCCCGGCGCCACCGTGTCCGCCGCCACCGCCGTGCCTGCCGCCACCGTGTCCCCCGGCATCGCGTCCGCCGCTGCCATGCTCCCCGGCGCCACTACGCCTGAAGTAATGGTGCCTGCCGTCACCGCGCCTGCCGTCACCGCGCCAGCCGCCACCGTGCCTGCCGCCACCGTGCCTGCCGCCGCCGTGCCAGCCGACGCATCGGGCGTCGGCGAGGCCGTTTCCCCAGAAGCCGCTCTCGCCGAAGCCGCCCTCCCCGAGGTCACCGCCGCCGCCGCGCGACGCACGAGCAGCGCGGTCCGCTGACGCGGCACGAACACACCGGGATCGACCGCGACCCGCAGCCCACAGAACTCGACCCAGCCGACGATGTGCTCCAGCGGCAGCCCGGCGACCCGGCGCGCGACCATGTCCCGCAGCGCGGCGGGCGTAGCCGCCGCCTCGAACAGCAAGCGCGCCTCATCTTCCGCGAACACGCACCCAGCGGCGCGCAGAGTGCTGACCACGGACTCCCAACCGGGCTCCACCGCGGCGCCAAGAACCGCAGCCGACCCAGAACCCGCAACCGGGCCGGAACCCGCAGCGGCACCGGAATCCCCAGCTGCAGAACCCCCAGCTGCAGGATCTTCAGTTGGGGCGGAATCCCCAGCTGCGGGGCCCCCGGTTGCGGCGGAACCCCCGGCCGGACCAGAAGTCGAGGCCGGGTCGGAAACTCCGGCGACGCCGGAGCCCGAAGCCAAGCCGGATGCCGCGATGGGCCAGGATCGATTGGTGCCGGAACTCGACATGGACAACCCTTCACAACGCGATGAGCGCCCCGTCGTTGCCGGATCCGACCCGATCAGGAGAGCCGCAGACCCTCACGGTGGGAACGCCCGCCTTCGATGGCGGTGACGCCAGTGACGTAAATCGGTCCCACCTCCTCCTACGCAGCCACAACCAGAGACCGCAACGGTACCGCACCCTCCCGTGACACACCCCAGCGGTTCGCGTGGCCCGGATCGCCGAGTCTCAGGACGGTACCTCCGCCGAGTGGCTCCCCTGCCAATGGCGATGACCAACTGCCGATGACCAACTGCCGATGACCGACTCCCTGACCGGCTCCCTGACCGGCTCCGGCCGGCCGACTCCGGTGACCGGCTCCCTGACCGGCTTCGGCCGGCTCCGGCGACCGGCGAACGCCAAGGATCATCCACCGCGGCTCAGCAGCGGCGGTCGTGCCGTTTCCCGGCCCACCCGGTACCAGGGCGTCCCCCTTCCGTACCAGGACCACACCGCGACTTCCGTCCGTCGAGGCGGCCGCCCGGTCGGCGGACTCGCGTCGGCCCCATCCGGCGGGTTGCCGCTCGGGAGCCCCGGCGGTTCGAAGCGCCCGACTCAGCCCGTGGCGTCGGGATTCGACGAAGGCTTCGCGGATCCACTACGATTCCCGTGGATGTGTCCCGATCCCTCATGGGCGCATCCCGGACAACCAGGAGGCCCCGGTACTGTGGTCAGCGACATCCCCGCGCCACCCGGTGTGGACATCACCCGGCCGAGCGTCGCTCGCGTCTACGACTACATGCTGGGCGGCAAGGACAATTTTGCCGTCGACCGGCAGGCGGCCGAAGCCGCTCTGCGGATAACTCCCGACGGGCCCGAGGCCGCTCGCGCCAATCGGGCCTTCCTCAGCCGGATCGTCCACTACCTGGCGGCGGAGGCCGGGATCCGCCAGTTCCTGGACATCGGGTCGGGTCTGCCGACCCAGGGCAATGTGCATCAGATCGCCCACCGGATCGACCCGGACGCCCACACCGTCTACGTCGACAGCGACCCGATGGTTCTGGCGCACGGCCGGGCACTGCTCGCCGATAACCGCACCACCGCGGTCGTGAACAGCGACGCGCGGCGGCCTCAGACCATTCTCGACCACCCCGACGTGCACAAACTCATCGACTTCGATCGGCCGGTCGGGCTCCTGCTGCTCGGCATCCTGCATCACATGGCCGACGAGGAAGATCCCGCCGGCATCGCCGCGACCTTGTACGCCGGTCTTGCGCCCGGTAGCTACGTCGCGATCTCACACTTCCACGACCCGGGTGCCGCGCATCCCGAGGAGTCGCGGAACGCCCGCGAGGTCGAACGCATTTTCAACCAGACCATGGGTACCGGACGGTGGCGCACCCACGACGAGATCCTGGCCTACTTCGGCGGCCTGGAACTGCTCGAACCCGGCATCGTCCCGCTGGCCGAGTGGCGCCCTGAACCGGGTACGACACCCGGTCCGAAGAACAACATCTACCACACGCTGGTCGGTGGCCTGGCCCGAAAGCCGTAGCCGGCGCGCGTCAACGACGCAGCGGGCCGCGTACCTCCGCCAGCGAGGTCCGCCGTCGTCAGATCTACCGTCGTCAGATCTACCGCCGCCTCGTGCCGGAGCAGCCGGCTGAGCACCTGAGCGGAAACCTCCCGCGATACGTCCAGCGTGGGCCCCGGGCCCAACGCGATGTCCTCACCGTGCAGCAGCGTGTCCGCGCATCCCATCGCCGCGAAACCTCCTGGGTCCGCCGTGCACAGCGAGGGCATGCTCGGACATCCGGGCCCGCGAACCTCAAACTCACGCCGCGCGCCGGAGTCCCATCCGATGGTCGTGAACCTCGTACGGAGTGCCGTCAGGTCTTGTCGCGATCACCTCTCCCGTCTGCTGGTTGAGCCGGATGCTCCATCCGTGTTCGTGGACGAGCGCATGATGGAACGGACACAGTGGCGCCAGGTTGCCGAGATTTGTGGAACCCCCGCGGGACCACGGCACGAGGTGATGGGCATGAGTCCACGAAAACGGTGCCTCACAGCCCGGAAACCGGCATCCACGATCGCGGGCGCCGAGTGCGCGACGGATCCAGTGTGGTACGAGTCGGTACCTGCGCCCGACATCCAGCGGCTGCCCGGTCGCCGGGTCCAGCACGATCCGCCAGACATCGGCGTCGCAGGCGATCCGCTGAGCGGTCGTCGCCGGCGCATCCCCAACCCAGCTGAGCCACGGTGCGCCGGTCGCCCGGGCGTCGATCGACTGTGCATCGATCGACCCACCAGCATCCGCGACCGCGCCTGTCGCCATGCCCGCCGCTCGCGCGGCACCCCTCGGGGCGTCTTCGACCCCGGCACCGGCTTCCTCATTGCCGCGGCCGACGAGTTGCGCCGGAGTTACCAGGATTCCCACCTGAGGGCGCACTCCTCCCGACGACGGTAACCGGCCACCCACCAGCGCGTCCCGGGCTAGCTGAGCCAGCGCGTCAGCCCGACGCTGTCCCGGCAGCCGTGGATCGCCAACGACCGGAGCGGGCGTCAACGCGTCCAACGCGGTCATCAGCGCCGCTCCACCCTCGGGATCAAGCTGACCGCGGACCAACACCATCCCATCCACGGGCGTCACCGTCAGGTAACGGCGGTCGAAATCCTTCGCCGCCTCACCGGCGTCACCGTCCGGATCCACATGAGCGCGCACCCGGTCACACACTCGGGCGAACCCCGCCGCGTCCAACTGAACCGCGGCATCAACCAGGACCGGTTCAACCCGCGTCACCGGATCGACACCCACCCGCTGGACCAACCGCGCGACGTGCCGAACGTGGTCGGTGGACAGGCGACCTTCCCGATTGGCCTCCGCCAGACCCGGTAGCTGGCGAAGCACTCGAGCAGCACGCACGTGGTCCCCGGCCACGGACTCGGACAGGCCGGCGAAGTGCCGCAGCCAGCTCCGAGTGGACCGGCACCCGTCGTCGGTCGACAGCCCACGGGCGTCGAACACGGCAACCGCCCGGATCAACTGTCCCTGTAAGAACGTGATCGCGTCAGCCAACTCAAGCACCCGGGCGCGCAGACCGTCAGCCCGCAACGTCTCCGGGTCTTCCTCAGCGAGGGCACGCAGGTCGACGACCCGCAAACCAGGCGACCGGTTCGAACGCATGTCCAACCCTAACCAGACCCACCGACATTAATGAGGAGCGCTCGGGCCGATATCCTGCTGGATTGGCTTGGATCTGCTTGCCCTACCGGGGCGGGTGGTACGGCTTGCCGTCGAGCACGCCCGTGGCCCATCTGGCGCTACGGGTACGGCTGCGTACTGCTGGTCACGATGCCGCGGGATCATCCGAGCAACTGGATGGCGGGTCCGGCCGTTTCCCGTCCTTCCATCCGCTGTCGCGGCAGTTGTGCGTAAGGCGCTTGCCCCTGCGCATCTACGACGGCGACCAACTCATCACCGAGGCGCCCCGCACCACCCAAGCCCATCGCCCGATACGAGGTCGGCAAACCCGAATCGCCCCGCCCCGCCGTCACCCGCCAACGAGCCGATTTGACAGCCTGGCCGCCATTTATACACAGAAGTCCATCGCCCTGGTCGGCAGCTACGACAGCGACGCGGACGCCGCGTACACGTACCAAGACGCGTTCTACCTGGTCAACAGCCCTCTCCGTGCTACTTGGCGTTGAAGTAGTTCGCCTCCGGATGGTGTACCACCAGAGCGTCCGTCGACTGCTCCGGCTCCAGTTGGTACTCCTCCGACAGCCGTACCCCGATCCGTTCCGCGCCCAGGAGGTCCACCAGCTTCGCCCGTTCCTCCAGATCCGGGCAGGCCGCGTACCCGAACGCGTACCGGCAGCCCCGGTACCCCGTGCGCAGCAGTCCGTCCAGGTCCGCCGGATCCTGCGCGACCAGCGCGCGCCCGTCCGGCAGCGTCAGCTCCGAGCGGATCCGCCGGTGCCAGTACTCCGCCAGCGCCTCGGTCAGCTGCACCGACAGGCCATGCACCTCCAGGTAGTCCCGGTACGCGTTGCCGGCGAACAACTTCGCCGTGAACTCGCTGACCGGCTGCCCCACCGTCACCAGTTGCAACGCCACCACATCGAGTTCAGAGTCACCCGTAGCAGGGCGGGGGCGGAAGAAGTCGGCCAGGCACAGCCGCCGCTCCTGGCGCTGGCGCGGAAACGTGAAGCGGGCCCGCTCGGCGTGCCCGTGCTCGTCCAGTACGACCAGCGTGTTGCCCTCGGAGTACGCCGGGAAGTACCCGTACACCACGGCGGCCTCCAGCAGTTGGTCCGCCGCGAGCCGGTCCAGCCAGTACCGCAGCCGGGGTCGCCCCTCCGTCTCCACCAGCTCCTCATAGGACGGTCCGGAGCCGCCCCGCGAGCCGCGCAGCCCCCATTGCCCGAGGAACGTGGCCCGCTCGTCGAGCAGCGCGGCGTACTCGGCCAGCGGGATGCCCTTCACCACGCGGGTACCGAAGAACGGCGGCCGGGGAATGTCCACATCGGTCGCCACGTCGGACCGCACCGAGTCGTCGCCCAGTTCCGGCAGCGTCGCGTCGACCAGCGCGCGCTGCCGCTCGCGCCGCTGACGGCGCGCCGCGAGGATCGCCTCCCGCCGCTCGTCGACCGCGACCGCCCCGCCCCGCCTCGTGGCCATGACCCGGTCCATCAGCGACAGCCCCTCGAACGCGTCCCGGGCGTAGTGCACCTGTCCCGGGTACATCGAGCGCAGGTCGTCCTCGACGTACGCACGGGTCAGCGCGGCGCCGCCGAGCAGCACCGGCCAACGCTGGGCGACGCCCCGGCTGCCCATCTCCTCCAGGTTTTCCCGCATCACGACCGTGCTCTTGACCAGCAGACCGGACATGCCGATGGCGTCGGCGTCGTTGCGCTCCGCGGCGTCGAGGATCGCGGTCAGCGGCTGCTTGATGCCGATGTTGACGACGGTGTAGCCGTTGTTGGACAGGATGATGTCCACCAGGTTCTTGCCGATGTCGTGGACGTCGCCCTTGACCGTGGCCAGCACGATGGTGCCCTTGCCGGCCTCGTCGGTGGCGTCCATGTGCGGTTCGAGGTACGCGACGGCCTTCTTCATCACCTCGGCCGACTGGAGGACGAAGGGCAGCTGCATCTGCCCCGAGCCGAACAGGTCGCCGACGGTCTTCATGCCCGGAAGCAGGGTGTCGTTGATGATGGCCAGGGGCGGGCGGTCGGCCAGCGCCGCGTCGAGGTCGTCCTCCAGGCCGTTCGCGTCCCCGTCCACGATGCGCCGCGCCAACCGCTCGGCCAGCGGCAGGGCCGCCAGCTCCTCTGCCCGGGACGCGCGCGCCGAGGCGGCGTCGACGCCCTCGAACAGCTCGATGAACCGCCGCAACGGGTCGTACCCGTCGCGGCGCCGGTCGTAGACCAGGTCCAGGGCCACCTCACGCTGCTCGTCGGGGATCCGGGACATCGGCAGGATCTTCGAGGCGTGCACGATCGCACTGGTCAGGCCGGCCTGCCGGCACTCGTGCAGGAACACGGAGTTGAGCACCTGACGGGCCGCCGGGTTGAGGCCGAACGACACGTTGGAGATGCCGAGGGTGAAATTCACCTGGGGGTACCGGCGGGAGAGCTGCCGGATCGCCTCGATGGTCTCGAGGGCGTCCCGTCGGGTCTCGTCCTGCCCGGTCGAGATCGGGAACGTCAGGCAGTCGACCAGGATGTCGGACAGTTTCATGCCCCAGCGGCCGGTCAGGTCCTCGATCAGCCGGCTCGCGACCCGTACCTTCCACTCCGCGGTACGCGCCTGCCCCTGCTCGTCGATGGTCAGCGCGACGACCGCGGCGCCGTGCTCGCGCACGATCGGCATCACCCGCTGGTACCGGGAATTCGGCCCGTCGCCGTCCTCGAAGTTGACCGAATTGACCACGCACCGCCCGCCGAGCATCGACAGGCCGGCCTCGATCACCGCCGGCTCGGTGGAGTCCAGCATGATCGGCAGCGTGGACGCGGTGGCGAACCGGCCGGCGATCTCCCGCATGTCGGCGGTACCGTCCCGGCCCACGTAGTCCACGCACAGGTCGAGCAGGTGGGAGCCGTCCCGCGCGGCATCCCGGGCCAGCTCCACGCAGGCCTGGAAGTCGCCGGCCAGCATGGCCTCCCGGAACGCCTTGGAGCCGTTGGCGTTGGTCCGCTCGCCGATCATCAGGACGCTGGCGTCCTGAGCGAACGGGGTGTGGTGGTACAGGCTGGACACTCCCGGCTCGGCTCCGGCCCCGCCGGGTGCGACACGGTCGGCCGGTACCGCGTCCCGGACCCGCTCGGCCACCGCCCGGATGTGCGCCGGGGTGGTGCCGCAGCACCCGCCGACCAGCGCGGCACCGTACTCGGTGACGAACCGGTGCAGCGCCTCGGCCAGCTCGTCCGGGGTCAGCGGGTACACCGCGCCGTCGGAGGTCAACTGGGGTAGGCCGGCGTTGGGCATCACGGACAGTGCCACGCCGCTGTTTTGCGACAGGTACCGCAGGTGCTCGGTCATCTCGGCCGGACCGGTGGCGCAGTTGAGCCCGGTCAGGTCCAGGCCGAGCGGCTCCAGTGCGGTCAGCGCCGCCCCGATCTCGCTGCCCAGCAGCATGGTGCCGGTGGTTTCGACGGTGACGTGGCCGATGAGCGGCACGCTGCGCCCCTCGGCCGCCATCGCCCGGCGCGCACCGAGCAGCGCGGCCTTGGCCTGGAGCAGGTCCTGGCAGGTCTCCACGATGATCGCGTCGACGCCCCCGGCGAGCAGCCCGGCAACGTTGTCCTGGTACGCGTCGCGCAGCGTGGTGTACGGAAGGTGGCCCAGCGTCGGCAGCTTCGTACCCGGGCCGACCGAGCCGAGCACGAACCGTGGCCGATCGGGCGTGGACCACTCGTCCGCCACCTGCCGGGCCAGCACGGCACCGGCCTCGGACAGTTCCCTGATGCGCTCGGCGATGCCGTACTCGCCCAGATTTCCGAGGTTCGCACCGAACGTGTTGGTCCCGACGCAGTCCGCCCCGGCCTCCAGGTACGCGCGATGCACGCCACGGACCACGTCCGGTCGCGTCACGTTGAGGATCTCGTTGCAGCCCTCGTAGCCCGCGAAGTCGTCGAGGGTGAGATCGGCGGCCTGGAGCATGGTGCCCATCGCGCCGTCGGCGACGAGCACCCTGCCCGCGAGAGCCGCGAGTAGGGAATCGGCCACCATCCCAGGGTAGTGGCTGCTCCTCGGCGCCGGCGGCACGCGCGGGGGGCGGGGTCGTCACTCCGGCGCCCGGCACGGGCGCCCCTCGCCGGGCAGGTCATCAGGCACCTCGCCGATCAGGTCGTCACGCACGTCGCCGGTCAGGTCGTGGGCATCCCGCGACGCTCCGGGCGCGCCACCCCGCCGGACCGTGCCGTCGCGAGCCCGGACTTGCCGGCCAGTGGGGCGGGACACGCGGTGCCACCGGCGGTCCGGCGCGGCCTTTACTGCCGACCATCCTGGTTGCCCGTAGGCTGGGAGGCGTGAGTTACCGCTGTGAGCGATCCAGATGGGCCAACGCCGCCGGTCATACCGGGGGTCGGCCCGGCGAGGAGCCGGAATGACCGAGTTCGACGGGCTGCCCGTCCTGCGAGACCCGGTGGCGATCGCCGCGTTCGAGGGCTGGAACGACGCAGCGGACTCCTCCACCGCCGCAATCGAGCACCTGGAGCAGGTCTGGAAGGCGCGCCCGGTGACCGCGCTGGACCCTGAGGAGTTCTACGACTTCCAGGTCAACCGGCCGATCGTGTCGCTCACCGATGGGGAGACCCGCAGCATCGAGTGGCCGACCACCCGGTTCTCGGTGGCGAACCCGCCCGGGACCGAGCGGGACGTGCTTCTCATCCGCGGCATCGAGCCGAGCATGCGCTGGCGCACCTTCTGCAACGAGATCCTGGAGTTGTGCCACAGCCTGGAGGTCAACCGGGTGGTGCTGCTCGGTGCGCTGCTCGCCGATGTGCCGTACACCCGGCCGCTCCCGATCAGCGGCAGCGCCGCCAACCGGGAGGTGGCGGAGCGGTTCAGCCTGACACCGACCCGGTACGACGGCCCGACCGGCATCGTCGGCGTCCTGCACGAGGCGTGCGTACGCGCCGAACTGGACGCCCTGTCCTTCTGGGTACACGTGCCGCATTACGCGAACAATCCCCCGTGCCCCAAGGCGACGCTGGCCCTGCTGCACCGGGTCGAGGACGTGCTCGACCTTCCGGTACCGATGATGGACCTGGCCGAGGAGTCGGCGGAGTGGGAAGAGCGCCTGCGCGCCGCCGCCGAGCAGGACGCGGAGCTGGCGGAGTACGTCCGTGAGCTGGAGGAACGGGTCGGCGACGAAGGGCTTCAGCCGCTGTCCGGGGACGAGATCGCGCAGGAGTTCGAGAAGTACCTGCGCCGCCGCGGAGGCTCGTCGGGCCCGGCGGCCAGCGGAGGCTGGTAACCGCGCCCGCCAGGGGCGGCGTGCACCGGACCGGCAACCGCCTCGGCCCAGACGCCTGAACCGCCGACGGAGGCTGGTCACGGCGCGCCCGGGCGGCGCCGCACAGCCGCGGGTGCGGCCCCGCAGCGTCGGTCATCGCGTGCGCCCGAGCAGTCTGAATTCGGCGTGTCGCGCCCCGCCACCCCTATCCCGTCCTAGGAGGCTAGGTACAATGCCTCGATGGAGATCAATCCCGGTGCGGCCGAGCACCCTCATCGGCAGATCGCGGCGCAACTGCGTGCCCGGATCCGGCGCGGCGACTGGGCGGCCGGAGAGCGACTGCCTTCCATTCCGGCGATCGCCCAGATGTACGGCGTGGCCAAACAGACCGTGCAGCGCACGATCGATCAGCTCCGCATCGAGGGGCTCCTGATCACCAAGCCCGGCTCGGGTACCTTCGTGCGCGGCACCCGGCGGCGGCTCAACCGGCTGTCCCGGGGACGGTACGGCATCCAGCGCGGGTACCACGCCGACCTGGCGGCCCGGTACCGGCAGCAGCTGGTCGAGGTCGGCCGTGGCCCGGCGCCGGCCGAGGTGGCCGACGCCTTCGGCGTGTCCGAGGGCACCGAGCTGGTGGTGCGGCGGCACCTGGTACGCACGCAGGACGCCCCGGTCGAGACGGGTGCCTCGTGGCTGCTGCCCCGCGACGCCGCCGGTACCGATCTGGAGCGCATGCAGGCGTTCGGCCGGCCGCTGTACCAGGAGGTGGAGGAGGTTACCGGGCGCCGGTACGCGACCGCGACCGATCAGGTCACCGCGCGCCTGCCCACGCGCCAGGAGGCGGAGATCCTGCAGATCCGGCCGGACACGCCGGTGCTGCACCTGCTGCACGTCGCCTACGACCCCGAACACCGGCCCATCGAGGTGGCGGTGGCAACCTGGCCCGGTCCGATGACGGCGCTCACCGAGGAGTACCGCATCCCCGCCGCACGCCCCGGCATCCTGGACGACGAGCCGGGCCTCACGCTGGGCTGACACCGGACACCGGACACCGCGGACACGAGACACCGCGGGCACCGGGCTCGGGCCCGAGCCGGCGTCAGCCCGCGCCGTCAGCCCCGCGGCGCCTCCACCAGCGATACCCCCAGAAGCGCGTCGACCGCCGCGGCCACCAGCGCCGGCGCGTCGCGATCGTCGCCCTCCCCGGCCAGCGTCGCGTCCGCCCAGGCGTCCACGACCGCCAGCGCGCCCGGCGCGTCGAGGTCGTCGGCCAGCCGCTCCCGTACCCCGGCGAGCACATCGGCGCCCGACGGGCCGGACGGCGCCGCGGCGGCATCGCGCCACCGGGCCAGCCGCTGTTGGGACGCCTTGAGCAGGTCGTCGGTCCACTGCCGGTCGGTGCGGTAGTGGTCGGCGAGCAGGGCGAGCCGGATCGCCATCGGATCCACGTGGTCGGCCCGCAGCCGCGAGACGAAGACCAGATTTCCCTTGCTCTTGCTCATCTTCTCGCCGTCCAGCCCGATCATCCCGGCGTGCGCGTAGTGGCTGGCGAACGGCGCGTGACCGCTCAGCGTTTCGGCGTGCGCCGCGGACATCTCGTGGTGCGGGAAGAGCAGGTCGTTGCCGCCGCCCTGCACGTCGAGCCGGTCGCCGATGAGGTTCAGCGCGATCACCGCGCACTCGATGTGCCAACCCGGCCGGCCCGCGCCCAGAGGTCCGCCGTCCCAGGACGGCTCCGCCTCCCGGGCACCGCGCCACAGCAACGGGTCGAGCGCGTCGCGCTTGCCGGCCCGGCCGGGGTCGCCGCCCCGCTCCGCGGACAGCGTGAGCATCTCGTCCCGGGACAGGTTCGACTCGTACCCGAACCGGGGCGAGCGGGCCAGGTCGAAGTACACGTCGCCGGTACCGTCGTCGAGCCGGTACGCCACGCCCGCGTCGGCCAGTTCGTTGATCCGCTCCACGATCGACGGGATGGACTCCACCGCCCCGACGTAGTGCGCCGGCGGGATGATCCGCAGCGCCTCCATGTCCTCGCGGAACAGCGCGGTCTCCCGCATCGCCAGGACGACCCAGTCCTCGTGGTCCCGCTCGGCGCGCTCCAGCAGCGGATCGTCGACGTCGGTGACGTTCTGGACGTAGGTGACCCCGTGGCCGGCGTCGCGCCACATCCGGTTGATCAGGTCAAAAGTGATCATGGTGGCGGCGTGGCCGAGGTGGGTGGCGTCGTAGGGGGTGATGCCGCACACGTACAGCCGGGCCGGGCCGGTCGGCTCGATGGGGTGGACCCCGCGCCGGGCCGAATCGAACAACGAAAGCGGCCGCCCCACTCCGGGCAGCCGCGGTACCTCGGGCGCGATCCAGGACTCCATGCCTACCAGCCTACGATCTTCCGGATCACCGGCTGCGGGGAGCCGGCTGTGGGGTCCGTCGCGGTGAGAGGCGCCTCACACCGGCGGCCACGGTACCGCCGGCCAGTCCTCGCTCGGCGCCGGGAAGCGGCCGGACGCCAGCAGGGCGTCGATGCGCGCTCCGACCTGGTCCACCTCGGTGACGGTCAGGTGCTCGGCCAGCGCGTTGCCCAGCGCGCCGAGCAGCTCCGCGCGCAGCTTGCCCAGCACCTCCACCGCCTCGTTCGGCAGCGGTTCGTCGATCCAGCCCCACAGGATCGTCCGCAACTTGGGCTCCACGTTGAAGCAGACGCCGTGGTCGACACCCCGGACACCTCCGTCCATTGTGGACAAGATGTGGCCGCCCTTGCGGTCCGCGTTGTTCACCATCGCGTCGAACACCGCCAGCCGGGACAGTCGGGGATCGTCGGCGTGGGCCAGCACGTACGGGGTGCCGTCCGCGTCGTGTGCCCGCATGATGCGGTGCCACCCGTCCGGCAACTCGTCCGGTGCCACGAAACCGAGCAGTGGCTCGCCGCCCTCCGGCTCGTCGATCCACAGCTGGCACGCGCCGGGCCCGAGCGGCCCCCGCTCCCGCAGCACGGTCGGGGGTACGCAGTTCCATCCGGTCGCCTGCGCCACGAGGTACGCGCTGGCCTCGCGACCGGCCAGCGTACCGTCCGGGAAGTCCCACAGCGGCCGCTCGCCCCGGATGGGTTTGTACACGCACCGGGCGGAGACGCCGTCCAGTTCGAGGATCGCCCGCAGCGTCGTGTTGGACGCCTCGGCCAACCGCCCCTCGATCTCCATCCGGCCGTTGCGCAGCAGATCCAGCGCGTCGGCCTCCGACAGCGCGGTCATCGCCGGCCCGTCTACCGGTGGTAGCCGTTGTTACGCGGGCAGAGGTGCCCGCGCGGGTCCAGCGGCTGGCCGCACAGCGGGCACGGCGGACGGCCGGCGGAGATCACGCGCCGGGCCCGGTCGATGAACTCGCGAGCCGCGGCCGGGGTCAGCCGCACCCGCAGCCGGTCCAGATCGGAGGACTCCTCGTCGGCCTCTTCCTCGTCCTCATCGGTCTCGCCGGCCGCGATCGCCTCGATCACCACGGTGCTGCTGTCGGCATCGAAGGCGAGGCCCAGGGTTCCGACCCGGAACTCCTCGTCGACCGGGTTCTCCAGCGGGTCGTTGTCCAGCGGCGCGATCCGCGCCTCCGGCAGCACCACGCCGAACCGGCGGTGGGCCTCCCCCAGCAGTTCGTCGAGCTTCTCCGCCAGCAGCGACACCTGGACCTTCTCCAGTCCCACGCTGACCAGCCGCCCGTCGCCCCGAGCCTGAAGGTAGAACGCGCGCTCACCCGGCGGGCCCACGGTCCCCGCCACGAACCGCTCCGGCGGCTCGAACGCATATACCTGACGGGTCATACCTGTGACCCTATCCGGTCGCTACCGGTGCTGCCGAGCGGAGGCGTGCCGCTCACCCACCGGCGGGCCCGGCTCCGCCACCGACCACGGCGTCCGAGGTGGCCGTCCGGCGGGTACGGCGGCGTTTGGGCGGCCGCAACGCGGACAGGTCACCGCCGGTGTCGTTCGCCCTGAGCAGAAACGGCCGCAGCGGGGTGTACCGGATGACGGTCACCGAGGCCGGATCCACCGAGATCCGCTGGAAGAGATCCAGGTGCAGCCCCAGCGCGTCGGTGACTATTGCCTTGATCACATCGCCGTGGCTGCACGCGAGCCACACCGCGTCCGGGCCGCGCTCGGCGGTCACCCGGGCGTCCCAGTCCCGGATCGACGCCACCGCCCGGGCCGACATGGCGGCCATCGACTCCCCGTTCGGGAACGTCGCGGCGGCCGGGTGCGCCTGAACGGTCCGCCACAGTGGCTGCTTGGCCAGCGTCTTGAGCTGCTGCCCCTCCCAGTCGCCGTACCGGCACTCGACCAGCCGCTCGTCGACGGCGGCCTCGACGCCCGGCAGGGCCAGCTCCAGGGTCTGCCGGCAGCGGATCAGCGGGCTGCTCACCACGGCGGCCAGCGGCAGGCTGGCCGCGGCCAGCCGCTGCCGGACCGCCTCGGCCTGTGCCCGGCCGGCCTCGTCCAACTCGGTCGGCTGGTGGCCGGCGAGCACACCCCCGGCGTTGGAGCTCGTCCGGCCGTGCCGGAGCAGGATGACGGTCGCCACCGGGCAAGGTTACGCGGCCACGCTCCGCCGCGCCGAGACCCGCCCGTACCGGAGCCGGAGGCGCCGCATCCCAGAGCCGCGGCGCCCGCGGCCGCGTCAGACGGCGGCGGTAGACGGCGGCCGCGTCAGGTGGCGGCCAGGGCGCCGGTACCGAGCGCGACGACCAGTACCAGGCCCAGCAGGACCCGGTACCAGACGAACGCGACCAGCGAGTGCTTGCCGACGAAGCGCAGCAACCAGGCGATCGAGGCGTACCCGACGATGAAGCTCACGATCGTGCCGACCGCCAGCGCCGGCACTCCGACCGACGGGCCGGTCAGCGCGTCCTTGAGCTCGAAGACGCCGCCGCCGAGCAGGGCCGGGATGCCCAGGAAGAAGGACAGCCGGGTGGCTGTCACCCGGTCCAGGTCGCGCAGCAGCCCGAACGAGATGGTGGCACCGGAACGGGACACGCCCGGAAACAGCGCGGCGCTCTGCGCGATACCGATGATCACCGCGTCGGTGACGTTCGTCGACCGCTCGCCCCGGGTCTGCCGGCCGGCCCGCTCGGCGTACACCATCACCGCGCTCCACAGGATCAGCGCCAGGGCGACCACCCAGAGGTTGCGAAGCGGGCCGGTGATGGCGTCCTGGGCGGCCAGGCCGACGAGCGCGATCGGGAGCGAACCGACGATGACGTACCAGCCGAACCGGTAGTCGAAGCCGCGGTGGCGCTTGGAGAACAGGCCGAGGACGAAGCCCTTGACGATGCGGACGATGTCCTTGAAGAAGTAGATGATCGCCGCCACGATCGCGCCGACCTGGATGACCGCCGTGTATCCGGTGACGGAGGCGTCATTGACCGGCAGGCTCAGCAGCTTCTCGGCGACCGTCAGGTGCCCGGTCGAGGAGACCGGAAGGAACTCGGTGAGCCCCTCCACCACGCCGAGCACGACGGATTTCCACAGCTCCACCTAGTCTCCTACTCCCGATGCGTCGAATGCCTCGGCGATCTGCCGCAGAGTCCGCACTCCGGACTCGCGGTCGCCCACGAACAGCGAGACAGACAGCGTGCTCACGCCGGAGGCGGCGAAGTCGCGCATCCGCCCGGCGATCCGGTCGACCGGGCCGAGGAGGCTGGTCCGGTCGATGAACTCCAGCGGCACGGCGGCGGCCGCGTCGCGGTGCCGCTTGGCGAGGTAGAGGTCCTGCACCTCGCGCGCCGCGTCGGCGTACCCCATCCGGCTCGCCAGCTGGTTGTAGAAGTTCTGTTTGCGGCTGCCCATGCCGCCCACGTAGAGCGCGGCGTACCAGCGGATCAACTCGGCGCAGGACGCCACGTCGTCGCCGATCACCACCGGTACGGAGGGGACCACGTCGAAGCCGTCCAGCGTCAGGCCGGCCTTCTCGCGGCCGGCCCGCACGGAGGCCAGGTGCTCGGCGGCGAACTCCGGGGAGTAGAAGATGGCCAGCCAGCCGTCGGCGATCTCGCCGGCCAACTCCAGGTTCTTCGGGCCGACGGCGGCCAGGTAGGTGGGGATCCGCTCGCGGAGCGGGTGGAAGCCCAGCCGCAGCGCCTTGCCCGGCCCGTCGGGCAGTGGGAGCTGATAGAACTCGCCGTCGTAGGAGACGTCGGTACGGGCGATCGCCATCCGTACGATGTCCACGTACTCGCGGGTACGGGCCAGGGGCCGGCCGAACCGTACACCGTGCCACCCCTCGGACACCTGCGGCCCGGACACGCCCAGCCCGAGCCGGAACCGGCCGCCGGACAGGGTGTCGAGGGTGGCCGCGGTCATCGCGGTCATCGCCGGGGAGCGGGCCGGGATCTGCATCACCGCGGCACCCACGTCGATCCGCTCGGTCTGGCCGGCGATCCAGGCGAGCATGCTCACCGAGTCCGACCCGTACGCCTCGGCCGCCCAGACGCAGGAGAAGCCCAGCCGGTCGGCCTCCTGGGCGAGGGCGAGGTGATCGGCCGGCGTGGTCCACGCCGTCTGGTACCCGAGACTCAGTGACAGCCGCATGGCTACCTCCCTCTCCGCCCGCCGCCCGGGGCGGGATCCGCCGCGCCGGCCGGACCGGCAGAGCCCGGATGGCGACAAGTCGCGCCACAGCGGACACGGCAACGGACACGCCGGGCGGGTCGCACCAGGGTAGCCGGCCCGGCCGCCGCCCCCCGCCGCGGCGTGCCCAGTGCCGTTCCGGCACGACAAGTCGCCTGATCACGGCCGCGCTCCCGCGCTGCAGGTGGCGATCCATGTAGTTTCACATCTCATGCAGCAACGTCCGCTCGGCCGCGCCGGACTCCTGGTGTCCCGGCTCGCCCTCGGCACCATGACCTGGGGCCGGGACACCGAGGCCGATGACGCGGCGGCCCAGCTCAAAACGTTCGTCGACGCGGGCGGCAACCTGGTCGACACGGCCGACGTGTACGGCGACGGGGACGCCGAATCGGTCATCGGCAACCTGCTGACCGGCGTGGTGAACCGCGACGACGTCCTGCTGGCCACGAAGTCCGGCCTGCGCCCGAGCCGGGAGCGGCGCCGGGACACCTCCCGGGGGCACCTGCTGCGCAGCCTGGACGCCTCACTGTCCCGGCTCGGCGTCGACTACGTCGACCTGTGGCAGGTCCACGGGTACGACGCGGACACCCCGCTCGACGAGACCATGTCCGCCCTCGATCACGCGGTCACCACCGGCCGGGCCCGGTACATCGGGATCTCCAACTTCTCCGGTTGGCAGACGGCTCAGGCCGCGACGTGGCAGGCCGCCTGGCCCGGGCGGGCGCCGCTGGTCGCGGCCCAGGTCGAGTACTCGCTGCTGGAGCGCGGCATCGAACGCGAGGTGCTGCCCGCCTGCCAGGCCCTCGGGCTGGGGGTGCTGCCCTGGTCACCGCTCGGGCGGGGGGTGCTGACCGGCAAGTACCGGCACGGCCGCCCGGCCGACTCCCGGGCCGCGTCCCCGCACTTCGAGCTGTTCGTCTCGCTGTACCTGGATCCGCGCTGCTCGGCGATCGTCGAATCGGTGGTGACCGCGGCGTCGGGGCTCGGCGTGTCGCCGCTGGAGGTCGCGCTGGCCTGGGTCCGGGACCGACCAGGGGTGGTCGCACCGGTGCTCGGCGCCCGGTCGGTCGGCCAGCTACTCGGCGCCCTGCAGGTGGAGGAGATCGCTCTTCCCGGGGAGATCAGCCGGGCACTGGACGACGTCTCGGCGATTGGCGTCGGCTACCCGGAGCGCCAGGGTTGATGCCGCCGCCGGCCGGGAGGCAGTATCCAGGACATGGACTACGAATACGCGCCGCTGCGGTTGCCACCGAATGTCGACCGGTTGACCGCCACGGCGCAGTTGGCGATCCAGGCGGAGTTCGCGGGCTGGGAGCTGGCCCGGGTCCAACTTTTCCGGGATGGTACCCGGAAAGTGCTGTTGCGCCGCAAGCTCAGCACGGCGCCGCAGCCCGGGATCTCGTACTGATCCCGGGCTGGGCACTGGATCGCTCGCCCGGCCACCACCCGAGCCGGGCACCAACCGGCTCCGGCTGCGCTGACCGGAAACCAACCGTGCCCCGGGCATGACGACTGGCCCGGCGGCTGGTCAGGGTCTGGGTGTGCGGTGGTCAGGCGGCGGCTGGGGTGAGGGTTACCTGCACAGTCGATCGTGTCGGTCTTCGGCCGGCCCGGCACGTTCTTGACCTCCCGGGCGTTGACCAACTGCACCGGCAGCCCGCACGCCTCCAGCAGGTAGTAGAAGATCCGCCAGTAATCCGACGTGCTCTCCATGGTGACCATCTGGACACCCTGCTCGCGCAGCGACTCACCCAGGGCCAGGATGTCAGCGGTGACTGCGTCCACCGTGAACACCTTGCTGCTGCGCCGGCCATCCGAGCGTGGTATCCGCACACACCTGCCCGAAGTCCTTGGCCACGTCGATCGCGCAGACCCGCTCGAGGACCTGCTCGCGCTCCTCGTCGAGGATCTCCTCGGGCTCCCTCTTCGTCTTTGCCACCGACCCGCCTCCTCACATAGGGCATGTGTAGACGGGGTGGATGCCCGGGGACCTGGTCAGGGAACGGAAACTCTGACCGGCGTGCTCGTGGCAACAGTGCGTGACCCTTCCGGGTCAGGCCCCAGCGTCAGGCTCAGGCACGGACTTCACTCCCCAGCGCAGCCGACGTCACGGGCATCCATCGAGGGTGAAA
Source organism: Micromonosporaceae bacterium (assembly GCA_040255525.1). Lineage (GTDB taxonomy): Bacteria > Actinomycetota > Actinomycetes > Mycobacteriales > Micromonosporaceae > Rugosimonospora. Next base: position 72,354 of record JBDZVD010000020.1, read on the forward strand.
ACCCTCGATGGATGATTCTGGCCGACCCCGTTCCATGGTCGCCAGCCCAGCAACCCCCGGCCACCGCTCGGCGCAACCAGACCGCAGGTTTCACGCCCGGCGTGATCAACTTTAGTTGTGAGAACTCAGGCGGTCTCGACGCCGTTGAGGTCACTGTACGGGTGCTCGTCGAGCCGGCCGACGAGCCGGTCGCCCGCGCCGAGCCGGTACGGGCCGTCTCCGTCGGTCTCCTCGTAGGCGTCGAGATCCAGGGGCGCCTCGACCTCGGTAACCGTGACGATGCCGTCGAGCGGCTCCAGCTCCGGAATGTCCAGCGCCGCGAGCGACCCGTCACCGGCCTGCAGCAACTCCAGCACCGCCTCGCTCACCGACTCCACCGGCTCCTCCGGCTCGTCGTCCGCGTGCGCGGCGGACTGCCGGGACGCCTCGGCCACCCGGATCAGCGCGGCCACACTCGGTACCCGGTAGTCGCGGCGCTGCCGCACCGAGAGCACCCGTGGGTACGGGTCGTCCGCGGTCTGGTCGTCGTCCTCGTCCACGCCGGCACCGAAGTGCCGGTCGGCCTCATCCGGATCGATCTTGTCGACATCCCACGGCGTCACCTCACCGAACGCGTCGAGCAACCGCTCGTCGTACTCGTGGGAGGCGTTGTTCAGCTCGACGTAGGCACGCCAGACGCCGTCGTCGTCGATCCGGCCGTCGGCCGCCCTGACCGCTTCCAGGTGAGCCCGGGCAGCGGCGAACACCGCCTCCAGAGCGACGGTCAGCTCGGCGTACTGGTCATCGGTCATGATCTATACCCCAAAGTCAGATGTGAGACGCGTCAGGCTTGCCGCAGGAAACGGTCGAGAACTCGCACGCCGAACTGTAGCCCCTCGATCGGCACCCGCTCGTCAATGCCATGGAACAGCGCGGCGAAGTCCAGGTCGGCCGGCAACCGCAGCGGGCTGAACCCGAAGCAGCGCACGCCCAACTCGACGAACGCCTTGGCGTCGGTACCCCCGGAGAGCATGTACGGCACCGGGCGCGCGCCCGCGTCCTCGGCCCGCAGCGCGGCGGCCATCGCGTCGACCAGCGCGCCGTCGTACGTGGTCTCCAGCGGCTGCTGGTTCTGGATGAATTCGATGTCCACGTCCGAGCCGACCACCTCGCGGAGTTGGCCGAGGAACTCGTCGGCGTGCCCCGGCAGCGTACGGCAGTCGATGGTCGCGGTGGCCCGGCCCGGGATCACATTGGCTTTGTAGCCCGCCTCCAACTGGGTGGGGTTGGCGGTGTTGCGGATGGTCGCGCCGATCAGAGTCGCGAGCGGTCCCAGCTTGGCGATCGCCGCCTCCGGGTCGTCCGGGTCCAGCGGGACGCCGAGCACCTCGGAGACCTCCTCGATGAACGCCCGGACGGTCGGCGTCACCACGATCGGGAAGCGGTGCCGGCCGAGCCGGGCCACCGCGTCACACAGTGCCGTCACCGCGTTGTCGTCGTTGAGCATCGAACCGTGGCCGGGCCGCCCCCTGGTGACCAGCCGGAGCCAGTTGATGCCCTTCTCCGCGGTCTGGATCAGGTACAGCCGCAGATCCTCGCCGACGCTGTAGGAGAACCCGCCGACCTCGCCGATCGCTTCGGTGCAGCCGTCCAGCAGCCCCGGGTGTTCGCGCACCAGGTACCGCGCGCCGTAGTCGCTGCCCGCCTCCTCGTCGGCGGTGAAGCACAGCACCAGGTCCCGGGGTGGCGTGACCCCCCGCCGCCGCCAGTCGCGCACGACCGCGAGCGTCATGGCGTCGAAATCCTTCATGTCGACCGCGCCGCGACCCCACACGTACCCGTCGCGTACCTCGCCGGAGAACGGCCCCACCGACCACTCGCTGGCATCCGCCGGCACCACATCCAGGTGCCCGTGCACCAGGAGCGCACCACGGTTGGAGTCGGAGCCGGCGAACCTGGCGACGACACTCGCCCTGCCCGGCGCCGCCTCAAGGATCTCCGGCTCGAGGCCCACCTCGGCGAGCTTCTCCGCCACGTACTCCGCGGCCACCCGCTCACCGGCGCTGGTGGCCAGGTACCCGGTGTTGGTGGTGTCGATCCGGATCAGGTCCCGGCACAGGTCGACGACCTCGTCGACGGCGGTGGCCTCGGGGGCGCCGGCGATCTCGGCGGCATCAGTCATAAGCCCCTTCATACCAGCCGGTGGCGGCCCCGGCCCCGGCGGGCGGTACCCATGATCAGATCATTTCCCGGGCACACCGGGCGTACCGGCCGGCACGGGATCGGGGCGGAGTTTGGCGGTTGTACCGGTCGGGTAGTCACGGGACCATGAACTCGCCACTGCCCCCGCTGCCACCGGTTCCCGGGGTCGACGAGTCCGAAGCCCTCCCCGGCGGGCGCGGCATGCTGGACACCCTGACCGACGAGCACCGTGAGATCGAAGACCTGTACGCCCGCCTCGCCGCCACCGTCGACGAGCGCGAGATGGCGTCGCTGACCAGCGTGCTCACCGCCACGCTGACCCGCCACCTGTCGGCCGAGGAGCAGTACCTGTTCCCGACCGTCGCGACCGCCCTGCCCGGCGGCGCGCGGCGCGCCGAGACCGAGGTCGACGCGGACGTCGCCCTGCTGCACGCGCTCCGTGAACTGGAGTCCGGCCCGGCCACCGACCGGGGCGGCATCGACCTGGTCGGCGAGTCGCTGCGCGGGCACGTCCGGCGCTGCGAGCACGAGCTGTTCCCCGGACTGCGGGCCGCGCTCAGCGACGCCAACCTGATCCGGCTGGGCAACCGGGTGGAGATCGCCGAAGACGCGGCGCCCACCCGGCCGCACCCGGCGACACCCGCGACCCCGCCGTGGAACAAGGTGGTCGAGCCGGCCCTGGGCGTCGTGGACAAGGTCCGCGATGTGTTCACCGGACGGCGTACCCGGGCCTGACCGGCCGTCCGGCGGTCCAGCGGTCCGGCGGTCCAGCGGTCCAGCGGTCCAGCGGTCCAGCGGTCCAGCGGTCCAGCGG
>JBDZVD010000021.1:0-34014 GCA_040255525.1 Micromonosporaceae bacterium
CAGGTTGCGCTCGATCGCCGGGCTGGTGAACTCCGGCGAGCGGGCCCGCCAGTCGTCGGCCGGCAGCGACGCCACCCTTGCCTGGGAAAAGCGACCAGTGAGCAGCCCGGACTGCATCGGGCTGTAGGCGATGACACCGGTCCCGTGCTCATGGCACCAGGGCAGCTCAGCGGCGGCCACCGTCCGGTTGATCGCCGAGAACGGCGGCTGGAGGGTGTCCACGTGCCCCAGGATCTCCGCGGCCTCGAGCTGCTTGGCGTCGTGGTTGGACAGGCCCACCGCGCGTACCTTGCCGGCCCGCTTCAGGTCGAGGAGCACCTGCCAGTACTCCTCCAGTGCGGCGCCGTCCTCGGCCGGCCAGTGCATCTGGTACAGGTCGATGCGCTCGGTACCGAGACGGCGCAGCGACGCCTCCGCCTCGGCCCGGATGCTCGCCGCGGCACCGGCGCGCCGGGTCCGGTGCCGGTCGCCGGAGTCCCAGACCACGCCGCACTTGGTGAAGACGTACGGGCGGTCGTTGTCCGGGATGCCCGACAGAGCCTTCCGGACGACCTCCTCCGAGTGACCCAGACCGTAGACGGCGGCAGTGTCGATCCAGTTGATGCCCCGGTCGACCGCGTGCCGGATCGCCGCGACGGACTCCGCGTCGTCCTGGGGACCCCAGGCGAACGCCCAGTCGCCGCCGCCGATCGCCCAGGCACCGAAGCCCACCCGGGTGATGTCCATCCCGGTCCGGCCGAGCGGAACGGTCGGCAGTGAACTCATGCTTCCTCCAGCGTCGTACCGCGCCGGCACCCGTCGCCGGCGCGCCCCGACCAGCCTCCATCCCACCGAGCCAGCGGTCCAACAGAAGAAACTGCTCGGATTCAGCACGTACGATGATGAATCGTGGAGTTGAGGCACCTGGAGTACTTCGTCGCCGTCGCCGAGGAGCAGCACTTCACCCGTGCGGCGGAGCGGTTCCGGGTGGCGCAGTCCGGCCTTTCCGCGTCGATCCGCTCACTCGAACGGGAGCTGGGCGCCCCGTTGTTCGTGCGCAACACCCGCCGGGTCGAGCTGACCGAGGCCGGCCGGGCGCTGCTGGTCGAGGCCCGCCGCACGCTGGAGAGCGCGCTCGCCGCCCGGCACGCGGTCGCCGCCGTGCAGGGCCTGCTGCGTGGCACCCTCGCGATCGGCGCCGAGCAGTGCCTCGGCGTGCTGGACCTGCCGGCACTGCTCGCCGAGTTCCGCGTGGCGCACCCTGACGTGGAGATCATGGTCCGGCAGGGCTGCTCCACCGAGTTGTGCGCGCAGGTGCGCTCCGGTCAACTCGACGTCGCGCTGGTCGCCATCGACGGCGACGTCGAGCAGGTGGAGCTGATCCCGCAGCACGTCGAGCCGATGATGCTGGTCTGCCGCCCGGGGCACCGGCTCGCCGACGCCGCCACCGTGCGCTGGCCGGACCTGGAGGGTGAGACATTCGTCGACTTCCACCGCGGGTTCGGCGCGCGGGAGGTCACCGAGCGGGCGGCCGCCGCGGCGGGGCTGGTCCGGCGCGTCGACATCGAGGTCAACGACGTGCACAGCCTGCTCGACTTCGTCGGCGGCGGGCTGGGCGTGGCCCTCGTCCCGCGGCCGATCGCGCACAAACGCCCGGCGCAGGTGCGGGCCGTACCGCTGGCCGGCGACTCGGCGTACACCTGGCGGGTTTCGGTGGCGCTGCCCGCCGCCCGGCTGGTCAGTCCCGCCGCCGCCGCGCTGCTGCGCCGGGCGCACGTGCGCAGCTGACCGTCCGTCCGGCCGGCCGCTGCTTCAGCGCACCGGAGCGGATGCGCCGGATGAACGGGCGCCCGGACGGTCGGGGCGGCACGGCACACACGCGGCGCCGGGGCGGGCGTGCCGCCCCGGCGTCGCGTGCTGCGGTGCTCAGCTACCCGACGCGCTCAGCGTGGGCGGGCTGTTGGTGCCGCTGTAGGTGCCCTGGAACCCGAACGTGGTCGTGCCGCCCGGGGGGATCGTGCCGTTGTAGCTGGCGTTGGTGGCGGTCACTGTCCTGCCGGACGAGCTGGCCGTCGCGTTCCAGGCGTTGGTGATCTGCTGGTTGCCACCCCAGGTCCAGGTGACCCGCCAGGAGTTGATCGTGGTGGTTCCGTTGTTGTGGACCGTGACCGTGGCGGTGAAACCGCTGCCCCAGTCGCTGTCGGTGTGGTACGTGGCGGTGACCGCGCCGCCGGTACCGCCGGTCGGGCTGGTCGACGGGCTCGGCGAGTTGCTGTGCGACGGGCTGGACGACGGGCTGGACGACGGCCGGGTGGACGCCGACGCCGACGCCGACGCGGTCGCCGAGACGCTCGCGCTCGGGCTGATCGTGCCGCCGGGGCCGAACAGCTCGGAGTACGTCGCGAACGCCATCGCCATGTCGGCCTGCGCCCAGAACCGGTGGTAGGTGAAGGACGGCACCGCCCCACCGTTCAGGTACGTCTGGACCTTCGAGAAGTCCGGGTCGTTGCGGAGGAACGAGCGGATCGACAGGAACGTGGCGCCGGAGGCGATGTTGTCCCCGTTGGGCATCTTGCCGGTCCAGCCCGACGGCACGTACACCGTGTCGTTGAAGCGGCTGTAGTCGCTGCGGGTCTCGGCGATCGCGATGCCCTTGCTGTCGGTGTGCACCGCCAGGGCGTCGAGCAGGTTCTTGCCGAGCGTCTGCGCGGCGGTGTTGCCGGTGGCCGCCGCGTAGTACAGCAGCGCCCGGACCAGGCCCGCGGCCACGCCGATGTCCGTACCCGACTCGGCGACGCTGACGTGCAGACCCGAGTTCGTCCCGGGGTTGGACGCGTTCCAGGTGTCCGGCTGGCCGGTCCAGCTGAGCGTGGACGGGATGGAGAAGCTGCCGCCGGAACCGACGGTGACCTGCCCGGAGACCCAGGTGACCCACTTGTCCAGGACGGGCTTGACCTTGGTGTCCTTGCTCAGGTAGTAGTACTCCATCCACCGTTCCATGCCCCACACCTGCATGCCGAACCAGTTGTTGCTCGGCGGGTCGTGGTAGACCGGCTCCCAGTCGTAGAACATGCCGTAGAAGGTGGGGCTGCCGGACGGCGGCGTGCCGTACTGGCCGTTCCAGCTGTTGGTGGCGCCACCGGCGATCCCACCCTCGGCCGACTGGAGCCAGCGCAGGAACTCGATCTGCCGGTTCAGGCTGGTGGCCCAGTCCGACTTGCCGGTCGACGCCTTCGGCGCCATCGCGGACACCGTGGACAGCGCCCACGCGGCCACCGGGTTCTGGTACCCGTGGTGGGCCGCGCCGTCGCCGATGCGCCACGCCCAGCCGCCACCCGGCTCGGCACCGCCCCAGGCGTAGTACCAGCCGAGCAGGTAGTGCTGCGAGGAGCGGCCGCTGCCTGCCGGGCAGCTGTTGGCACCGACGCAGTTGCCGATCTGCTTGAAGTACTTGTCGAACATGGCGTACCGCAGGTAGTCGCCCATCTTCGCGGCCCTGGCCACCGAGGCGGACACGGCGCTCGCGTTGCCCTGCGCCGATGCCCACCGGTACGCCCAGTACGCGGCCTGGATGGCGCGCGCGTCGGCGTCCGGGGCGTTGGTGAACTTCCACTGCTGGGAGTAGCTCTGGTCGCCGGTGAACAGGTCGAGGTACCCGTTCGTCCCGCCGTACTTGAACAGGTCGGTGCACGGCTGCGGGATGGTCTCCCACACCGACTCCTGGGCACCGCGCTGGTAGCTGTTGATGTAACACGGGCCGGCCGCGCTCGGGCCGTTCTCCCCACCGGTACCGGCCGTGTTGCCGTAGCCGTAGACGTTGTCCACGTCCAGCAGCCAGTGCATGCCGTAGATGTCGGAGGTGCCGTAAGCCGACCGCAGTTCCCCGGCGATCGGGTCCTGGCCGACCGACACCGACGAGTCCAGTTGGCTCGGGTAGCTGCTGGGGTCGGGCCACTCGGGTGCGTAGGTGGCCGGCGAGCTGGCATTGTACGAGTCGTTGCTGGGCTGGTCGGTGTGCGTGGGGATGATGTACTTCTCGGCCGCCGACCAGGCGTTGTTGAACGGCGTCCAGTCGCCGGTCACCCGTCCGTACGTGGCCTCCAGCCACATCCAGTAGCTGAACGCCTCCGACGTGCTCTCGTGGCCGTGGTCGGGTGCCTCGACCATCAGCGTCTCCACCGAGTGGTACGGCACGCCGGCCGGGCTGAAGTACCCGTTGGCCGGGTCCTTGATCTTGTTGTACTGGTCCAGGAACTGTTGCGCGTACGGATCCGTCGCGGCTGGTACGGCGCCGGTGCCGGCGGCCTCGATCATCGTGGTTCCGACTGCGACCCCGGCGAGTGCGCCGCCGGTGACGGCGACGAACTTTCTGCGGGACATGCGAGCCATTCGAGCCCTCCTAACAGGGGTGGCGTTGCCCGGTCACGACCTGGCGGCCGCTGCGGGCGGGCGGGGCAGTGTGCGTCTGGCGGTGGTCACTACCGCCGGGCGAGTTGCGTGTCTTCAATGAACCTTGCGCGGCGGGTCGGCGGGCGCCGACCGACAGCGGCACGAGCGGGCGTCGTAGCCCGCCAGCCCGCCCACCGCCAGCGCTCCGGCGGGCTCCCCGGCGCCGAATGCCAGCAAGGCGTCACCTGTCGCACAGCGCCTCCATCGATACGTCATGTATCGATGGAAGCGCTCCCACACAGGCTGCTGGGCCGGACCAGAAAAGTCAAGATGTCCGATCCCCCAATTGCCCGCGACGCACGCGCGTCGCCCATCCCGATGCCGTCGCCGCCGGATACCATCGGCGCAACGACGCTCAGCCGACTACCGGGGCACCGTGAAGCCCGCGACCCACCGCGAAGCCGCGACCTGCCGCGAAGCTCCGTTCCCGCAGGGAGCGCCGCGGCCGGGACCGGGCCTGAGCCTCGGCGCCTGGCGGCCGAGGACTATGCCACGTCGCTTCCCCAGCCGCAGTACGGCGCTCCGCCACCGGGCCCGATCTGAACCTCGGCGGCTGGGGACCCCCGGCAGCCCCCGGGTCGGCGAACGGTGCCGGTCAGTCCGCCGGGGCGAAAGCGGGGTGGCGTGCCGCGGTGAGCGGCACTTTCGAGGTGGCTCCGATCAATCGGGGGGTGACGGCGTGGCCCGGCCGCCGCGCGGGGTCCGCGCGGCGGCCGGTGACGCGCTACCGGGTCAGGACTTCACGAACGCGTTGACGAACGCGGGGTACCCGAAGACGCTGCTGATGTAGACCCCGCCCGCCTTCGAGCCGTGCAGTACGTAGCGGACGTCAACGTAGAGCGGCACAGCCGGGGCGACATCCTTCATGATGCGCTGGTCCAGCTTCGCCCACTCGGGCCCCTGCTTCGCCGGATCCATCGCCAGCACCCGGTCGAACTCCGCGTTGATCGCGGGATCGTTCATGTACGACACGTTGTTGTTGCCCGAGTCCTTGATCCCCCGGCCATCGAACAGCGGCGGCAGGATCGACGCGCCGCTGGGCCAGTCCGCGGCCCAGTTGGAGATGTAGAGGTCCCAGGGGTTGTTCTTCTCGCCGACCGCGTCCAGCATCCCGTCCTCGGGAACCGTCTTCACTGTGATCTTGAAGCCGGCCTTCTCCAGGTTGTTCTTCAGCTGGGTGCCCAACTCCACGTCCTGCTCGTCGTCCATGACGGCCAGCACGAGCGACGGGGTCTTCCCGGCGAGGACCTCCTTGGCCTTCCCGGGATCTCCGGTCTTGCCGGCCGGGTACGCGTCGTATGCCTGGTACCCGATCGTGCTCGGCGGCATCAGGGAGGTCACCGGTACCGCGACGTTCGCACCGCCCAGCGTCTTGATCAGGTCGGCGCGGTCGATGGCGTAGTTCAGCGCCTGCCGGACGCTCAGGTCGGTGACCCGCTGGCAGTTGATGGTCAGCCGGGCCTCGCTCGGCGTCGGCGAGGTCAGTACCTGGTCGTGCAGCGAAGGGTCCCCGGCCGCCTTGGCCATCAGCGAGTTCGAGACGTCGTCCCAGGCCAGCGCGCTGGCGTCCGGGCCGCTGTCGCTGATCATCCGGTTGTCGGCCGAGTCCCGGTCGGCCCCGAAGCGCCAGACGAACTTGTCCGGGTACTGGTGGCGCACCGGGTCGGTGGCCGGATCCCAGTTGGGGTTGCGCTCCATGTCCAGTTCCACGCCGGGCACGTTCTTCGTGATCTTGTACGGCCCCGACGAGATCGGCTGGCTGTCGAGGTTGACGCCGGTGTCCTTGGCCGGCTCCATCGGAGCCGTGAACGGCAGCGACGCGGCGAACGGCAGGTCGCAGTGCGGCTTGGCGAACTGGAACTCCAGCGTCTTGTCGTCCGGCGTGCTCAGCCCCGGCGGCAGGCTGTTCTTGTTCGCCTTGAAGTCCCACGCGGTGTCGTAGTCGGCCGAGTTTGCCAGCCACTCCTGGATGTAGGTGGGGCCACCGGTCAGGTCCGGGTTGAACGAGCGGGCGATGCCGTACGCGACGCTCTTGGACGTGATGGCGGTGCCGTCGTCGAACTTGACCCCGTCCTTGATGGTGAACTTCCAGGTCTTGCAGTCCTTGTTGACGTCCTCACCGGGTGTGGTGGCCAGGTCGCCGACCAGCGTCAGGTGCCCCTTGCCGTCGTCTTTCCAGGTGGTGAGCATGCGGGTGTACAGGGGCGCGGCCATCAGACCGACGAACGAGTAGATCCGCTGCGGGTCGAGGTGCGAGATCTTCGACGACTTCAGGACGTAGAACGTACCGCCCTTGACCGCGCCGGGCACCTCGGCCGCCGGCCCCTGCGAGTCCTTGGGGTCCGTGGCGATCACGCCGACCGCCGTGCGGTTGGTGGCGGCCGTGTGGTTCTGTCCCGTGTTCTTGCTGCAAGCAGCCAACGCCATGACCAGCGCGAGCAGACAGCCGGTGGCTGCCGCGACTCGTCGTCGCATGTCGTTCCCCTCCTCCAGGTGGTGTATCTCGGTGTTCGGTCGCTGTGCGAGAAAGCCGCCCGCCGGCCGGGCGGCGCGTGCCCCACCCGGCCGGCGGCCGCTGGTCCGTTACCGCAGGCGTACCCGCGGATCGATGAACGCGTAGAGCACATCGACGAGGATGTTCGCGACGACCACGAACACCGCCGCGATCAGCACCGTCGCCATGAGGGTCGGCAGGTCACCCTCGCGTACCGCGTCCCACACGGTGCGCCCCAACCCCTGCAGGCCGAACGTGGTCTCGGTGACCACGGTGCCGCCGAGTGCGGCGCCGACGTCCATGCCGGCGATGGTCACGATCGGCGTGATCGCCGCGCGCAGCGCGTGCCGGCCGTACACCGTGGACTTCGCCAGGCCCTTGGCCCGGGCGGTGCGCACGAAGTCTTCGGACAGCGTCTCCAGCATCTGCGCCCGGGACAGCCGTGCGTAGATGGCGGCGAACAGGAACGCGAGCGTCAGCCACGGCAGCACCAGACCGTCGGCCCAGTCGAACGGGTTGTGGAAGATGGAGGTGTAGTGCGGCACCGGGACCACGTGCAGCGTGTAGCTGAACACCAGCAGCAGCACGGCACCGACGAAGTACAGTTGCAGCGACGCGCCGGTCAGCGAGAAGCCGATGGCTAATCGGTCCAGCACGGTGCCGCGGCGCAGCGCCGATATCATCCCGAGCCCCACGCCCAGGGCCAGCCACAGCACCGCCGCCGGGATCACGATGCTCAGGGTCACCGGCAGCACCCGGGTGATGGTGCGGGTGACCGGCTCGCTGTTGACGTACGAGTAGCCGAGGCACGGGGCGTCGCAGTGCCCGCCGAGCGCGCTGTTCAGGTCGCGGCCGACGAAGATGCCCTTCATGTACCCGACGTACTGCTGGTACAGCGGGTCGGACAGGCCCAACTCCTGCCGTACCCGCTCCAGCCGGGCGGGGTTGCAGTTCTTCGGGCACATCGCGGTGACCGGGTCGCGGGGCAGCGCGAAGAACATCAGGAAGCTCAGCACGCTGACCGCGAACAGCACCAGCACGGCCGACAGCACTCGTCTGATCAGGAAACGCAGCACGGCGACCTCTCAACGGGAGGACTTCGGGTCGAGCGCGTCGCGCAACGAGTCACCGAACAGGTTGAAGGCGAGCACGAGCACGAAGATCGTGACGCCGGGGAAGAACACGTAGGCGGGATCGGTCTGCAGGTAGTTGATGCTCCGGAAGATCATCGCGCCGAAGTCCGGGGTCGGATCGACGACGCCGACACCGAGGAAGGACAGCACGGCCTCGTTGGTCACGTACGACGGAACCGCCAGCGAGAACGAGACCAGGATCGGTGCCCAGATGTTCGGCAGGAGCTGGCGGAACAGCATGTGCGCCAGGCCGACGCCGCTGGCCTGGGCTGCCTCCACGAACTCGCGCTCGCGCAGCGAGACGATCTGGCCGCGGACCAGGCGCGCGGCGCTGGTCCAGCCGAAGATGGCGAAGACGACGATGATGACCGCGACCCGGAACAGCGCCGGCTCGGCCTCGCGCTGGCCGTAGAAGCGCAGGGCCACCGTCGGCACGAACGCCAGCGCGACGATCAGGAACGGCATCGCCAGGGCGAAGTCGGTGACCCAGCCGATGACCGCGTCGATCCAGCCGCCGAGGTACCCGGCCAGCACGCCGGCGGCCACCCCGATCAGCGTGGTGACGACGGCCGCCACCACGGCGACGAACAGCGAGGTACGCAGCCCGTACACCATCCGGATGAAGATGTCCCGGCCGAGCCCCGGTTCCAGGCCGAACCAGTGCGCGCCGGTAATGCCGCCGGAGTAGCCCAGCGGCATGCCGTACGAGTCGAGGGCGTCCTGGAACTGCTGCTGCGGCCCGACCCCGTACAGCCGCTCGATCAGCGGGGCGGCGACCGCGACGATGAACAGCACCGCGAGCACGGTGCCGCTGATCATGGCGGTACGGTCCCGGCGCAGCCGCGTCCAGGCGAGCTGGCCCGGAGAGCGCCCGACCAGCTCCCGCCCGACCGCCTGCGGCCGCGGCCCGGCGGGCCCGATCTCGGACAGCGCGATGTCGTCGGACGGCGACAGGCTCACCGCGACCACCTCCCGGTCTGGTCCGTCCACACCCGAAGCAGCGCAGCCGGAGCCGATCCGTGGCGGAGGCGAGCACAGTCCCAGGTCACTGCGGCGGCTCCGTTTCCGGGAAGTGGCACGCGGTCAGCTGTGTTCCGCCCTCGCGCGGGCTCAGGGTCGGCTCCTCGGTCGCGCAGATGTCCCGCGCCTTCCAGCACCGGGTACGGAACCGGCAGCCGGACGGCGGGTCGGCCGGGGACGCCGGGTCGCCGGCCAGCCGGATCCGTCCGGTGGCGCCGCCGGGCCGGTCGACGTCCGGTACCGCGGACAGCAGCGCGCGCGTGTACGGGTGCCGCGGCCGCCGGTAGATGTCGTCCCGGGCACCGATCTCGACGATCCTGCCGAGGTACATCACGGCGACCCGGTGGCTGAAGTGCCGCACCACGGCCAGGTCGTGCGCGATGAACAGGAATGCCAGGCCCAGTTCCCGTTGCAGTTGGCGCAGCAGGTTGACCACCTGCGCCTGGATCGACACGTCCAGGGCCGAGACCGGCTCGTCGGCGACGATGAGCCGGGGGCGCAGCGCCAGCGCGCGGGCGATACCGACCCGCTGCCGCTGGCCGCCGGAGAACTCGTGCGGGTACCGGTTGTAGTGCTCCGGGTTGAGCCCGACGACCTCCAGCAGCTCCTGCACGCGCCGCTTGATCCCGCCCTCCGGCCGCACCCCGTTGACCTGGAGCGGGATACCGACGATCTTGCCAATCGTGTGGCGCGGGTTCAGCGACGAGTACGGGTCCTGGAAGATGATCTGCAGTTCCCGGCGCAGCGGGCGCAGCGCCCGTCCGCGCGTGTGCGTGATGTCCCGGCCGTCGAACCGGATGCGCCCGGCGGTCGGCTCCAGCAGCCGCACGATCATCCGGCCGGTGGTGGTCTTGCCGCACCCCGACTCACCGACCAGGCCGAGGGTCTCGCCGGGGCGCACGTCGAAGTCGACGCCGTCCACCGCTCGCACGATCGAGCGCGGCCCGAGTCTGTCGCGTACCGGAAAGTGCCGGGTGAGCCCCTCGACGGTGAGCAGCGGTTCGGCGACCGGCCCCGGCTCCCGCTGGCGCACGGGTGTCCCTCCAGGGGCGTCGCGGTCCAGCGGCCGCTCCTGCAGTGTCATGCCACCTCCGTCGGCGTGGTCTCCCGCTCGCGCAGGCGCGCCCGGTCCGCCGGGCTCAGGTGGCACGCGACGAGATGGCCCGGCTCACCGGCCGGCAGCAGCAGCGGAATCTCGGTGACGCTCCGCCCGGCGGTGTGGCCGGCGTACCGGCACCGGGGATGGAAGGCGCAGCCGTCCGGCAGGTTGATCATGCTGGGTGGGCTGCCGCTGATCGGGGTGAGGTCCGCGTCCGGATCGCCGCGCAGCGATGGGACGCTGGCCAGCAGGCCCCAGGTGTACGGGTGCTGGGGGTGGCGCAGGACCTGTTCGACGCTGCCCTGCTCGACCGCGCGGCCGCCGTACATCACGAGCACGTCGTGGGCCACCTGGCTGACCACGCCGAGGTCATGCGTGATCAGCACGATCGCGGTGTTGAACTCGGACTGCAGATCGGCGAGCAGGTCGAGGATCTGGGCCTGGACGGTCACGTCCAACGCGGTGGTCGGCTCGTCGGCGATCAACAGCTCGGGGTGGTTGACCAGCGCCATGGCGATCATCACGCGCTGGCGCATGCCGCCGGAGAACTCGTGCGGGTACCGGTCGAACCGCCGGTCCGGCTGCGGGATGCCGACTCTGCCGAGCATCGCGAGGGCGTGCCTGCGCGCCTCCGCCTTCCCGGCCGACGGGTGGTGCACGCGGTACGCCTCCACGATCTGGCGGCCGACGGTGTAGTACGGGTGCAGGGCGGAGAGCGGATCCTGGAAGATCATCGCCATGCTCCGCCCGCGCATCGTGCGGATCCGCTTCTCGTCGAGCCCGACGACGTCACGGCCACCGACCAGGATCTGCCCGGTCAGCCGGGTCCGCCGGGGATCGTGCAGGCCGAGGACGGCGAGGCTGGCCACGCTTTTGCCGGACCCGGACTCACCGACGACGCAGAGCGTGCGGCCGGCGTGCACCGAGAACGACACCCCGTTGACCGCGCGCACCACACCGTCCTCGGTGTCGAACCGCACGGTCAGGTCCCGTACCGCCAGGTATGGCTGCGCCGCCTGGGCCGGATCCGGCTCGGGTACGGGTGGTGCCACGGGACCTCCTCGCGGGTACGGAACAGGAAAGTGTGGTTGGCTGGTGACGGGTCCACGCCCGGCGTTCCCAGGTCTTCGGGAGAGAACGCCGGGCGTGGAGTCCGGCTGCCGTCCGCCTCAGGCAGGCGACCCCCGATAGGCCGGGACGAGATTGACGTCGTTCAGGTCGACGTACATGATCCGGTGGCCGAACTGGATCTGGACGTACGTCATGCTGCCCCTGATGACCGTGTGGTCACCGGGGCTCGACCCGTCGAACGTGGAGGACCTGTAGTACTCCCCGGGCACGACGCCGCCGACCGCGTACCGCTGCCCCGCCGGGAACGTGTACTGCAGCGGCACGATCGCCTGCACCGGTACACCGGCCGGGTAGGCGGCCGCCTCCGGGTACGCCCGGCCGTACACCGGGATGCTGGCCAGGCCGGGCTTGGGCACCGCGACCAGCCCCGCCGTCCACCGCGCCGAGCGCGCCGACGGCGGGTTGTAGAACCACGCCTTCTGGCCGAGGTACCAGATGGCGCTCCAGTTGCCCTGCGTGCCGGCCGACGCGTACACCTGGCCGGCGGACGCGCGGGCGCCGTGGTCGGAGATGAACATCGTGGACGGTGAGCCGTCCGGGTGCAGCCCGACATCGGTGACCAGCGGCGAGCTCTCGGACGGCGCGGTGTGCAGGATCACCGAGGACGAGCCGTGCGGCGCGCACGGATCGCTGGCCGTGCCGTCGCAGCCGGTGAACGCCGGGGTGTTGCGGGCGTAGTCGGGGTCGATGATGACGAGTCCACTGTGGACATCGCCGGTACCGTGCAGCGGCGCGCCCAGCAGGTCGAAGTAGTGCGCCCAGTCCCAGTACGGCCCCGGGTCCCAGTGCATGCCGGCGACGTTGGCGGGGGTGATGCCCGGCACGTTGTCGTGGCCGATGATGTGCTGCCGGTCCAGCGGGATGTCCAGCCGCTGCGCCAGGTACCGCACCAGCTTCGCGGACGCGCGGTACATCGCCTCGGTGTACCAGCTGCCCTGCGCCGCGTAGCCCTCGTGCTCGATCCCGACCGACGCCGAGTTGACGTACCAGTTGCCGGCGTGCCACCCGACATCCTTGGTCGGGATGTGCTGGGCGACCAGCCCGTCAGCGGACCGGATCGTGTAGTGCCAGCCGAGGTACGTCGGGTCCTGCACCAGTCGCAGCGACGCGTCGAAGGTCTCCTCGGTGTCGTGGATGACGATGTACCGGATCTTCTGGCTCTTTGGCCGGTCGGCCAGGTCGTAGTTGCCGTAGTCGGTGGGGTCCGCGGACAGCTGCTGGTACGGCGCCGGTACCCACTCGCACGACAGCTTCTTCGGGCACTCCAGGTTGGCGGAGCCGGGCAGCCGGGGCAGGCCCAGCTTGTCCAGCCAGGACCGGTCCGGCACGCCCGGGGTCGCCGCCAGCCGCACCGGGTAACCATCGTCGGTGACCCGCCCGGCGCCGGAACGGATCGTGTCGAACACCTCGTCGGCGAACTGCTGCGCGCTGTCGGCGTCGGTCGCGCCCGCGTACTGCGCCACCGCGCCGTACCACTGGTCCGGGTCGGCGGACAGCGGGGCGCCCAGGGCGCGCTGGTACCGGGCGAGCACCGCGGCGCCGCCCCGGATGTTGGCCGCCGGGTCGGTCCGCAGCGTCGCCTTGTCCAGGCCGGTCAGCGCCGCCGCCACCGCCAGCGTCTCGGTTCCCGCCGCCGGAGTGGCGGTCGCGCCGACCTGGCGCGGTCCGGCGGTCATCGGCCGGGCGCTGTCACCACGCCCGTCGGCCTGGCCCGCGCCGGCCCGACCCGTCCCGGCGACATCGGAGCGTGCCGGCAGGGAGGCCACGTACGCCACGTCGGTCAGGTGCATCGGGCCGAAGCCGCCGCTGGTGCTCGGCTGCCCCGCGTTGGTGTTCCACCGGGACTCCAGATAGGACACACCCAGCAGCACGCTCTCTGGTACCCCGTAGGACGCCGCGGCGTCCGCATACGCCCGCTGCCGTGCACCGGCGGCGCCCGGGTAGGCACTGGCGGCGCCGCCCGGGCCGGCGTATGCGCCAGCGGCCGTACCGAGCACAACGAGCCCGGCTACCGCCAGACCGGCCACGGTCAGTCTGGGTCCCCGCACGGCGTGAGCCGCACCGGACCGGACCGGTCGCGGCCGCGCGTTGATCCGGTTTGAGGATTGGCGCATCGAACCTCCGATCAGGAAGGATCTAACCCGCTACCTTGCCGTCATCGTCCTCGCGCGTCAACAGCAGTCCACAAGATTTCACACGGCCTCAACAGCGCGGGACTCGCCGGCACCGATCACCAGTTCGCCTGGCGCGGCGACGGCGGCAGGGCGACGGTCGCGGGATGGATGATGTAGACCGTGCCGCCGCTGCTGTTGCGCCACGCGTTCTCGAACTCGGGCCGGCCGAACACCTTGCGCACGCTCGGGTCGTCGGGGGCGGCCGGGTCGTTCATCACCGGGTCGCCGTCGGCGGTGAAGCCGGCGATGACCATCAGGTGCCCGTTGGTGGAGTAGTCGGCGCCGGGGACCTGGCCCTTCTTGAACGCGGCCGACACCACCACCGGGATGCCGGCGGCGATGAACCGCTCCACCTCGTTGAACGAGCGCATCCGGGTGACGAACGAACGCAGGCCGAAGCGCGCCGCGTAGGCGGTGTTGAACGGCCAGTTCCCGCAGCCGGTGTAGTTGTTGTCGTAGGTGTTGCGGGCCGCGTAGTCGACCCACGGGTCGGCGTAGCTCGGGTCGACCCACGCGTAGTCCGCCGGGGACGGCCCCGTGTGCCAGTAGGCGACGACCATCGAGGTGGAGGTGGGGCTGCACCACGCCTCGCCGCCGTTGTCCCACTGCGGGTACTGGTCGAGGTGGACGTCCTGGGAGAACCGCGGCACCGGCAGCGCGACGCCCCTGGCCAGGCGCGGGGCGCTGGTCGGGTAGTCGGCGGCGTCCGGCAGCAGTGAAGCCATCGCGCCGGCCGACCGCACCGTCGGGGTCTGCCGGGAGCCGGCCGGCCGGTACAGGGTCAGTCGCAGCTGCCAGGCGCGCAGGCCGCCGCCGTCGGCGGCCTCGAACGTGTCGATGTCCACCGTGCCGTCGGCGTCGCGCTGTCCCGGCACCGAGGTACGGGAGAACTGCGTGTCGTCGGCGGCCCACCGGCCCATCACGTACCACTTCGTGGTGGTACCGGCCGGGGTGGCGCCGCGCAGCTCCGTCTGGATCCAGGTGCCGCCGGGGGTGCTGGCGTTCCAGGACGAGACCGCCTGGCTGGCAGCGAAACCGAGGGACACCCAGGGCGAGGTCCAGGTGGCGTACTCGTAGTCGTGGCTGCCGCCGACGAACGGGTCGGTGTAGGTGATCGTGCCGATCGGCCTGTGGATGCGCAGCCCGCCGGGGCCCAGCCCGGTGCCGTCCCGGGCGCCGCGGGCCAACCCGGGGATGCCGCTCCAGCCGCGGTAGCTGATGTCCCGGGTCGGCTCCGGGGGCGACGCGGCGAAGGCGGCGCGGGCGAGCTCGGGGCCGGCGAGGACACCCGCCGTGCCGGCGGCCAGTCCGCGCAGCAGTGTGCGTCGATGGATACTCATGACGACTCCCTCCGAGGTATCTTGTTGATTGTTGCAGAGATCGACGGCCACGGACATAGGCGAGCGGCGATCCGAGGAGGGTCGCGAGGGTGCGCCGCCCCCGGCGGCGGGACCCGTCCGATGTGAACGGCGGCCGGCAGCCGGGGTGGTCAGCCGGCCAGCGCGGAGCGCAGGTGCCCGCCGCTGGCGGCGAGTACCTGCCGCGCGTCGGCGGTATCGAGGCCGCGTACCAGATGGACGATGGCGGTCTTCACCTCACCGGCGGCGGCCTCCAGAGCCGCGGCGGCGACCTCGTCCGGGACACCGGCCACCTGCCCCACGATCCGCACCGCGCGCACCCGTAGCTTCTCGTTCGTGGCGTGCATGTCCACCATGAGGTTCCCGTACGTGCGGCCCAGCCGGATCATCGTGCCGGTCGACAGCATGTTGAGGACCTGCTTCTGTGCCGTACCCGCCTTCAGCCGGGTGGAGCCGCTGATCAGTTCGGGGCCGACCACCACCTCGATGGCGTGGTCGACCGCCGCGGCCAGCGGCGAGTCCGGGGAGCAGGCGACACCGACGGTGAGCGCCCCGAGGGCGCGGGCGTGCCGGGCGGCGGCGACCGGGTACGGCGTCCGGCCGGACGCGGCCACGGCGACCACGCAGTCGCGCTCGCCGATCGCCAGCCGGTCCAGGTCGGCCAGCGCCGCCCCGGCGTCGTCCTCGGCTCCCTCGACGGCCGTGGTGACCGCCGCCGGTCCGCCGGCGATGAGGCCCACGACCAGGTCGGGCGCGACACCGAAGGTGGGCGGGATCTCGCTGGCGTCCAGCACTCCCAGGCGGCCGGCGGTACCTGCGCCGGCGTAGACCAGCCGCCCGCCACGCGACATCCGGTCGGCGATCGCGTCGATCGCGGCCGAGATCCGCGGGAGCGCCCGCTCGACCGCCGCCGGCACCGACGCGCCCTCGGCGTGCATCAGCCCGACCAGTTCGCTGGTCGGTCGCAGGTCCAGGTCGGCGAGATCGGGCCGGTGACCCTCGGTGACCAGGCCGGACAGCTGCCGCCGCAGGAGCACGTCCGGGTCGGCCGGTTCGGCCGGCGCGGCCGGAACGGGACCGATCGCCACGGCTACTCCGGGTCGGAGCGCGGATCGGCGACGATGACCCGGACGCCGGCCTGCTCCAGCGCCCGGACGGCGGCCGGATCGGCTGCGGAGTCGGTGATGACCGCGGTGACCGCGGCCAGGGCGCAGACCCGGCCGACCGCGACGTGGCCGAGCTTGGCCGAGTCGGCCAGCACGTAGGTCTCGGCCGCCTGCCGCAGGATCGCCTGGCGCAACGGAATCTCGTCGAGGCGGTCGGAGGTCACGCCGGCCCTGGCGGCAACGCCGGTGGCGGCGATGAACGCCCGGTCGGCGAAGAACTGGTCGAGGAAACGCTCGGCGCTCGCGCCGAGGCAGGCCAGGTCGCTGGGGCGCAGCAGGCCGCCGGCGAGGTGCACCTCGACATCGTCCCGGCCGGTGAGCTCGGCGGCGGTGGGTACCGAGCAGCACAGTGCCCGTCCGGCGAACGTGGCCGGCAGCGCCCGGGCGGCCTCCGCGACGGTCGTGCCCATGTCGAGAATGACGGTGTCGCCGGGTTCGACCAGGGCGGCGGCGACCGCCGCGATGGCCCGCTTCGGGTCGAGGCGGGCGACCTCGCGCTCCTCGATCGCGCTTTCCCAGCTGCGTCCCTCCTGCGCGACGGCCCCACCGTAGACCCGGCGCAGCACGCCGCGCTCCTCCAGCACCTGCAGGTCCCGGCGGATCGTCTCGCCCGAGACCGCGAACTGGTGGGCGAGGTCCTCCACCCGGACCCGCGCGTCCCGACGCAACTGCGCCGCGATCTGGAGGCGGCGCTCCTCGGGCAGCGCCGCGGCGAGCAGTTCTTCCTTCATCGACAGGGGACTCCGCAAGGTCGACCGGGGGTGTTCGGCCGGCTGCCCGCCGCCCCGCTGGCCCGGACTCCACCGGATCGAGCCGCCGGTACGTCTGGTGCCAGCCACCCGGGCAAGCGTAACCGGTCACGGTGGCGACCATCCCGGCCGTCCGGTCCGACACGCACGCCGGAACGGCCAGCTGACCGGGGCCTCCACCGCCGGGCCGCGCCGGGGCCGGCCGCACGGCGGGCGCCGGCCGGCGAGGGTGCGGACCGGATACGCACGCGCCCTCGCACCTCCATGACCATGAACGGCAGCAACGACGACTATCCATGTCCACCCCGACATCAGTCAAGACTGGCCTTGGACTGCCGTGGAATGCGCCCGCACGCGAAGCCCGCGCGAGGCGCCGGCGGGCCGCCCGCATCACGGACGTACCGACCGTGGGCTGCGAACTGGCCACGAAGCGCTCCCTCGATAGCCAATCCGGCGGCGGCTGATCTATCGTCCGATCAGCGTGAACGGACCCTGCTATCCGCCAGGAGTGTGCAATGCCGAACGCCGCCGCCGGGGCCGGCAGTCTGGTCCTGGGCATCGACGCGGGTACCGGGCTCGTCGAGGCCGTCTGCGCCACGGTCGAGGGCGAGGTGGTCGGCCGGGGCAGGTCGGGTTCGGCGAACGCGATGGCGATGCCGGTGGCCGAGGTGGCCGACCATCTCAGTACGGCGGCCCGCCAGGCGACATCGGCGGTGGACCCGGACCGGATCAGTCAGGTCGTGGTCGGCGCCGCCGGTGTCATCCGCTACACCCGGGGCGCGACCGTCGCGCCGCTCGCCCAGGTGTGGGACTCGGCCGGACTGACCTGCCCGGTACGGGTGGTCGCCGACGCGGTGACCGCGTTCGCCGCCGGTACGGCACGGCGGCGCGGTTGCGTGCTCATCGCCGGCATCGGCGCGATCGCCGCCCGGATCGGCGATGAGGAGGTGCTGGAGCGGGTCGACGGCAACGGCTGGCTGGTCGGCGACGACGGTTCCGGCTTCTGGCTCGGCCGCCAGGCGGTGCGCGCGGTGTTCGCCGCGCTCGACCACCGCGGCGAGCCGACCCTGCTCACCCAGGCCGTGCTCGCCACACTGACCGGTGACGAGACGGTGCCGGACGATCCGGCCGAGCAGGTCGTGGTGCTGCGCGACACCGTGTACGACGGCCCGCCGATCGCGCTGGCCGGCCTGGCCCCGCTGGTGCCGGCCGCCGCCGAGGCCGGCGACCGGGTCGCCCAGCGGATCGTCGACCGGGCGGTCGCGCTGCTGGTCGACTCGGCGACATCGCTGTCCGCCGACGACCCCGACGAGCCGCTGGTACTGGCCGGCTCGCTGCTGTCCGGGGGCGGCCCGATCGGTCGCGAGGTGCAGCGGCGCCTGGCGTACCACCGCAAGAGCGACCCGGTCCTCGCCGGCAGTTGCGCGGGCGCCGCCGCCTGGCTGGCCGCCGGCACCGTGACGCCGGGCCTCGATCCGGCCGCCCACGCCCGGCTGACCGCGCGTGGCGCCTGCTGAGCGCCCCCGGGTGCCGCACCGGCAGGGCAACCCTCCCGCACGCTTCCCTAAAATCCACACGACCCCAACGGGTGCTCCCGGCACCCGGCGTCGGCCCGGCCGATCGCCGACCACCGCACTGGCGGGGCGCCGACTGGCACTGGCAGAGCGCCGTCTGGAACCGGCAGAGCGCCGTCCGCGAGAAGCCTTTGCGGGCACTCCGACACCGTGCGCAGGACTGCCCACTCTGTTGAGGTCTCATCGAGACTCTGCCATGATCCCACATGAAGCCACAGCCATGCCCTGCCGCCGAACGAACCGTTGAGGAGCGCGAAACGCATGTCCGGCTCGACGCCCGGCAAGGAACGGTTGGTTCTCGGTCTCGACATCGGCGGCACCTGGACCCGAGCGCTCCTGGCAACGACCGCGGCACGGCGGGTGGGCTCGGGCCGGTCGGCCGGTGCGAACCCGTCGGCGCACGGCGTGAGCGTCGCGGCCGGC
Organism: Micromonosporaceae bacterium; assembly: GCA_040255525.1. Classification (GTDB taxonomy): domain Bacteria; phylum Actinomycetota; class Actinomycetes; order Mycobacteriales; family Micromonosporaceae; genus Rugosimonospora. The sequence continues at coordinate 18,750 of JBDZVD010000021.1, forward strand.
CGCATCGCCACGGCCCTCGACGAGGCGCTGCGCGGCAGCGATCCGGGTGCCGTGGACGGCTGCGTGGTCGGGCTCGCCGGTGCGAGCCAGTACGCGTCCGATCCGGGCATCGCGCGGGCGTTCGAAGAAACCTGGCGGGCCGCCGGGCTGACCTGCCGGGTCCGGGTCACCAGCGATGTCGCGGTCGCGTTCGCCGCGGGTACGCCCCGGCCAGCCGGTTCGGTCCTGCTGGCCGGTACCGGGGCGGTCGCCGCCGAGGTCCGCGGCCGGGAGCCGGTCGCCATCCACGGCGGGTACGGCTGGCTACTCGGGGACGATGGGTCGGCCTTCTGGATCGGCCGGCAGGCGGTGCGCGCCGTACTGCCCGCACTGGACGGTCGGGCACCCGCCTCGCCACTGTCCCGCCTGATCCACGCCTGGTACTTCGGCGACGGCGACGGGCACGGGGCGAACCTCGACAGCCGGGACGGCACCGCAACCAGCAGCGCCGCGGCGGGCGGCGCCCCAACGAGCGGCGCCACAACCAGCAGCACCCCAACGAGTGATGTCCCGACGAGTGGTGTCCGGGCGCAGCGGCGCCCGCCCCGGCGGCCGATCGCCGACCTGATCCGCGAGGTCAACCGCCGGCCGGCGATCTCGCTGGCCGACCTCGCGCCGCTCGTGATGCGGGCCCGCGCCGCCGGCGACGCGACCGCCGAGCTGATCGTGCGGGAGGCCGCCGAGCTGCTGGTGGCGACATTCGGACAGTCCCGGGCGGCCGGCAGCGACACCCCGATCGTGCTGGCCGGCGGCCTGCTGGTGTCCGCCACGCCGGTACGGGACCTGGTCGTACCGGCCCTGCGCGACCGGTGGCCCGGCGTCGACCTGTGCACCGCGCTGGACGGTCCGGCGGCCGCCGCCTGGCTGGCAGCCCTGCCGCTGCTCGGCGGGCAGGCCGAGGCCGAGGCGCTGCACGCCGGCCTGATGCCACCGGAGACCCGGCGGGTGGACCTCGCGCCGCCGGGCACACTGGTCTGAGGCGCCACGCCCGGCCGACGGGCCGCAGCCGGCCGGGGCGCCACACGGGGCGGACGGACCGGAGCCGGCCGACGCGCCACAGCCAGCCGACGCGCCACAGCCAGCCGACGCGCGCCGCACCGAGCCGACACCGGCGGCACCGGTCTGACGCCTGCGCCACCTATGCACGGCCGGCTATTGCTCCGGCCGCTGTCCATCAATATCCTCAATCACTCCACAGGAGTTGTCGCGATTCCACACCCGCCTCGCGGAGGTAGCGCATGGCCGTCCATCGGCACGAGGTTGATCGCCGCACACTGTTCAAAGCCGGTCTCGGAGGCGCCGTCGCGGCGGTCGTCGGGACAGAGCTGCTCACCGCGGCACCGGCAGGTGCCGTTCCCGACCCCGCGTTCCCCTGGATCATCGACTGCGACACCTGGGGCGCGCGGCCGCCGGCAAGCCCCATCCAGATCACCGGCAACACCACGAACAAGATCATCCTGCACCACATGGCGTTCCCGAACGTCACCGACTACTCCCGCGAGCACGCGATGCAGCTTGCCCGCGACTGCCAGGACCTGCACATGGACACCAACGGGTGGGCCGACACCGGCCAGCACTTCACGGTGAGCCGGGGCGGCTACGTGCTGGAGGGCCGCCATCGCAGCCTGGAAACCCTCGACGCCGGCCAGCACCAGGTCATCGCTGCCCACTGCCCGGGCGAGAACGGCAACGCGATCGGCATCGAGAACGAGGGCACGTACATCACCGAGACTCCCCCGGCCGCGCTGCTCGACTCGCTGGTGCGGCTGTGCGCCGCGGTGTGCCGGCAGTTCCGGCTGCAGGCGTGGGACATCTTCGGGCACTGGGATTTCTACACCACGGACTGCCCGGGCATCGCGTTCTACGCCGAGTTCCCGAAGGTGCGTTCCCGGGTGGCGGCCGCGTTGTGCACGCCGCGCGCCGCGATCCCGGCCCGCCGCTGGCCGGACATCTGGCGCTTCGTCGACGGCCCGGTCGTCGAGGTCGCCCAGTACCTGCTCGCCGACCTCGGCTACCCGCTCACCCCGAACGGCGTCTTCGGCGTCGACATGAATGGCGTCGTCGCCGACTTCCAGGCCAGCCACGGGATCCCGGTCGACCCGGACGCCACCTTCGACGCGGCGACCTGGGAGGCGCTCGCGCCGGGGCTCGACAAGGACGCGTCCGGCCTGCCGGTCGAGGCGCTGCAGTACATGCTGGTCCGCAAGGGGTACACCGATGTCGTGGTGACCGGTGAGTTCGACCACGCGACGATGAAGGCGGTGCAGGGCATGCAGCGCCTGCACGGCCTGGTGCCCAACGGCAAGGTCAACACCGACACCTGGTGTGCCATCGTGGGTGGTGCGGTGCGCCCGGCGTTCCGTTACTGATTCTGGCGCCCCGGGCCGCGGCAGTCGCGGCCGGTTGCGCTTCTGCCGGAAGTCGGACCGGCCGGCACACGGGAGGGGGACAGATGGCCGAGACGGCTTCGGCAGCGGTGGCGGTGGCGGTGGCCACGGTGTGGACGGCGCCGGAGCGGATCCGGGACATCGACGCGCCGATGCTGTCGGTACCGGGCAGCTGCCGCGCCTGGACGTGCGCGATACCGGACGGCACCGACGCCGGCCTGGGCGACCGGGTGGAGTCCCAGCTGCTGCTCGGCGACCGGGTGGCCGTCGGCGAGGTACGCGACGGGTGGGCCCGGGTACTGGTACCCGGGCAGGCGGCGCCCAGCCTCGACCCGGGCGGGTACCCGGGATGGGTGCCGGCGGACCAGCTGGTCCCCGCAGACCACCACGGCGACGGGCGCGCGGAGTTCCTCACCGGGGCGTTGACCACCTCGCTGCGCACCGCCCCGGCCGGTGAGATCGCCGTACCCGACGTGGTGCTCGGCACCCGGCTGACCGCCCTCGACCAGCCGAACGACGGCTGGTTGCCGGTGGCGGTCGCGGGGTGGCCGGAGCCCCTGTGGGCACCGGCGGTGGACGTCCGGCCGGCGGATGCGCCCGTGCCCGACGGTGCCGCGCTGCTCGCGACGGCGATGCGGCTGCTGGGCACCCGGTACGTGTGGGGCGGCCTGACGCCGTTCGGCATCGACTGCTCCGGCCTGGTCCACCTGGTGCACCGGCTCGCCGGGGTCGCGGTACCCCGCAACGCCGGCGACCAGCAGGCGGCGGCGCGGCCGGTACCGCTGGGCGAGGAGCAGCCTGGCGACCTCTACTTCTTCGCCCGCGACGGGAGGGGCGCCCACCACGTCGGCTTCGTGGCCGGCGACGGGTGGATGGTCGACGCGTGCTTCACCGGGGTGGAGCACCACCCGCTGCCGGCGGAGCGACGCGAGACGCTCGCCGGCTGCGGCCGGCTGCTGCCCGGCGGGCCGGTCACGGGCGCCGCCGGCACCAGCGGACCCGGCACGGGCCGGACCGTCACGGACTGAGCAGCCGGGGCGCCTGTTCGATGATGTACCGGCGCAGATCCGACACCGGCGTGGACAGCCGCCAGTCGCCGGACCAGGCGACCGAGATGGTCCGGCTGGCGCCCCTGTCGGCGATCGCCAGCTCGACCGTGCCGTCCGTCGCCGCACCGGTGGGCAGGACGGCGACACCGAGCCCGGCCGCGACCAGCCCCGCCGCGGTGGTCATCTCCTGGCTCTCGTAGGCGTACCGGATCGGCAGCCGGGCCGCGCGCAGCAGCTGATCGGTGATGGTCCGCACGCCGTACCCGGCGGTCATCGTGATCAGCGGCTCGTCGGCGACATCGGTCAGGCGTACCCGGGTCCGGCCGGCGAGCCGGTGACCGGCCGGTACCAGCAGGGTCAGCGGCTGCTCCGCCAGCCGGCGGGTGCCCAGGTGCGGGTGCGGCGGCACGGGGCCGGCCACGCCGAGGTCGAGCCGGCCGGACAGCACCCCGTCCACGATGACGTGCGCGGCACCCTGCACCAGCCGCACGACCACGCCCGGGTGCGTCTGCCGGAAGCCGCGCAGCAACGCCGGCACCACCGTCGGGCCCATGCTGTGCAGGAAGCCGAGCACCACCGACCCGGAGTCCGGATCGGCCTCCGCACGCACCGCCCTCACCCCGGCGAGCAGCTCGTCCAGGGCACGCTCGGCGTGCCCGGCGAGCAGCTGGCCGTGCCGGGTCAGCCGCACGCCCCGGCCCTCCCGGTGCAGCAGGGGCGTGCCGAGTTCGGCGGCCAGCCGGGCCAACGCGCGGGACAGGGTCGGCTGCGGGACGCCCAACTGCTGCGCGGCGCGGGTCACGTGCTCGTGCCGGGCGACGGCGACCAGTTCCTCCAGCCCGGGTGCCAAGCCATAGCTCTCATACGCCACGGTATGAAAATACCCCCGATCATGTATTGGACGTATGGGATATCCCGCTCCTAGCGTCGGAGGCCATGACCGTTCTGGACGCCGAACTCGACCGGGAACGCCCGCCGGGCCTGTTGCCCGGCGGCCGCCAGGCGCGCCGGCTGACCGCCGCCATGCTCGCCGCCGGGCTGGCCGCGTTCAGCCTGCTGTACTTCACCCAGGCTCTGCTCCCGGCGATCGGCGCCGACTTCCGGGTAGGGCCGGCGGCCTCCAGCCTGACCGTCTCCTGCGCGACCGGCGCCTTGGCCCTGGCGATGCTGCCGCTGTCCAGTGCCGCCGAGTCGCTGGGCCGCACCAGGCTGATGCGTGCCGGCCTGGTCGTCGCGTGCCTGCTCGCGTTCGTCTCGGCGCTGATGCCGCGCTTCTGGCTGCTGCTTTTCACCCGGGCGCTGATCGGGGTGGCCCTGGCGGCGGTCGTCGCGGTGGCGATGGGGCACCTCGGCGACGAGATCCACCCGTCCGGGATCGGCGCCGCGATCGGGCTGTATGTGTCCGGGAACTCGCTGGGCGGCGTGCTCGGCCGGCTGATCCCGGGGACCGCGCAGGACCTCGGCTCCTGGCGGTGGGGAGTCGCCGTGCTGGGCGGCTGCTCGGCGGTCGCGGTCGCCGCGTTCCTGGTGCTGCTGCCGCCGGCCCGCCGGTTCCGGCCGACCCCGGCACGACTGGGCGCGCACGCCTCGGCGCTGCGCGAGCTGTGGCGCGATCCCGGGGTACGGCGCCTGTGCGCGGTGGGCTTCCTGCTGATGGGCGGGTTCGTCGCCTGCTACAACTACCTCACGTACCGGTTGACCTCGGCGCCGATCCGGCTGTCCGGCACGATCGCGTCGCTGCTGTTCCTGGCGTACCTGGCCGGTACGGCCAGCTCCACGGTCGCCGGCCGGCTGGCCGACCGGCACGGGCGACGCGTGGTGATCGTCACCGGCGGGGCGCTGTCGCTGGTCGGTCTCGCCCTGACCCTGCCGGACAACCTGGCCGCCATCACCGCCGGGCTGGTGGTGTTCACCGCTGGTTTCTTCGTCGCGCACTCCGTCGCCAGCGGCTGGATGGCCGCCCGGGTGTCCCGGTACCGGGCGCAGGCCTCGGCGATGTACCTGATGGCGTACTACCTCGGGTCCAGCGCGCTGGGGTGGGCGATCGGCCTGGCGTACCTGCACAGCGGTTGGACCGCCACGGCCGGCGTGATCGCGGCGCTGTGCACGGCCGCGGTGGCGTGCGCCTCCGGAGTGGCCGAGCGCACCAGCGGGTAGCCGCCCGACCGGGTGGCAACCCCCCGGCTACCGGAGGACGGCGCGGATGCGGCGTACCCCCGAACTGGACGACTCCTCCTTGATCACCTGGAAGCGGCCCAGCACCCCGGTGCGCGCCACGTGCGGACCACCGCAGATCTCCTTGCTGTACCACTCCCCGTCCGGATCCCCGGCCGTGTACACCTGCACGGTCGCCCCGTACCGGTCGCCGAACGCGCCGAGGGCGCCCTCGTCGAACGCCGTCGCCGTGGGCAGTTCCCGGCGCACCATGGGCCAGTCGCGGTCGATCTGCCGGTTGACGATCCGCTCGACCTCGTCCAGTTGCTCGCGGGTCACCTTCGCCGGGTGGCTGAAGTCGAACCGCAGCCGCTCCGGGGTGATGTTGCTGCCCCGCTGCACGACGTGCTCCCCCAGCACCAGCCGCAGCGCCTTGTACAGCAGGTGCGTCGCGGTGTGCAGTCGCGTGGTCGCCGCGGAGTGGTCGGCGAGGCCGCCCTTGAACAGGCCGGCCGCCGCCGTCTTCGACCGCTGTTTCTGCTCCTCCATGAGCACCGCGAAGCGCTCCCGCCACGCCCCGTCCACCGCGACACCGGTGCGCCGCGCCTCCTCCACGGACAGCTCCGGCGGGAACCCGTACGTGTCGAACAGCGTGAACACGGCGTCGCCGGTCAGCCCGGCCGCCGTGGTGAGCCGGCCGAACTCCCGTACCCCGCGGGACAGCGTGCGGCGGAACAGCGCCTCTTCGCGCGCGAGCGTGGCCTCGATGTCGGCGGCCGCGGCGGCCAGCTCGGGGTACGCGTCGCGGTAGGTGTCCACGACGACCGGAACCAGGCCGGCCAGCAGATCGGACTCGATGCCCAGGGACAGGCCCTGGCGGATCGCACGGCGGGCGAACCGGCGCATGACGTAGCCCTGCGCCGTGTTGGACGGCACAACCCCGTCGGCGGCGAGGAACACCACGGCCCGGGCGTGGTCGGCGACGACCCGCACCGCCGGCGGCACGGTACCCGCCGGCACGGTGTCCGCCGGGTCGCCGGGCAGCAGCGCGGTGATCGTCTCGACGAGCGGCCAGAGCAGGTCGGTCCGGAACACGTCCGGGGTGTCCGAGACCGCCATCGCGAGCCGCTCCAGGCCGCCGCCGAAGTCGACGTTGCGGCGGGGCAGTTCCACGAAGCCGTCCGCGGTGCGCCGGTACTGCATGAAGACCGAGTTGCCGATCTCGATGAACCGGCCGCAGTCACAGTGCGGATGGCAGTGCGCGCCGTACGACGGATCGTGCGCTACCTGCGGGAACTCGTAGAACACCTCGGAGTCGGGGCCGCCCGGCTCGCCCTCCGGCATCGTCGACGGCGGCCCCGAGCGGCTCCACCAGCACTGGCTCTCGTCGTAGAACAGCACCTGGGCGTCGCCGACGCCGGTCGCCGCGGCCCGTCCGGCGTCGCCCGCCTCGACCGGTACCGTGTCGATGCCCCTGGTCGCGAACAGCCGTACCCACAGGTCGGCCGCCTCGTCGTCACGCGGGATCCCCCATCGGGGGGCGCCGGAGAACGCGGTGGCGTACAGGCGCGCCGGGTCCAGGCGCAGGTGGTCGGTGAGGAACGTGAACAGCCACTCGATCTGCTCGGCCTTGAAGTACGCGCCCAGGCTCCAGTTGCCCAGCATCTCGAAGAACGTGGTGTGCCGCGAGTCTCCGACCTCGTCGATGTCCTCCGCGCGCAGGCAGGTCTGCGAGTCGACCAGCCGGTTGCCTGCCGGGTGCGGCGCGCCGAGCAGGTACGGCAGCAGCGGCTGCATGCCGGAGCCGGTGAACAGGGTGGTGGGGTCCTCCCGGGGTACCAGGCTGGCCCGGGCGATAGCAGCGTGTCCGCGCAGCCGGTAGAAGTCGAGATAGGCCCGACGAATGGCCGCGGTGTCCACGCCGCCACCTCTCCGCTCGCGGGCGGCGCCCACCGCCGTCCCTGGTGGGTAGCACCCTAACCGGGGCGCCTGGAGGCCACCGTCGATTTTCTCGTCCCGGCCGGCCGGCTCGCGTCCACGGAGGGCGTTTCGGCGGTGCCAGGTGCGCGTATGACGCGACGCGAGCGGCCGCGTCCGGTTCGAAAGTTTCCCGAAACTGTTCCGCCCCGCGCCGCCACCAGGAAGATCCCTGGCTCTGCCGGACGGGGCGTTGACGGGGTTGAACTGCCTCCGATAGCCTTCCCCCATCTTCCGAAAGGTATCGGAGGATGGGAGCCAAGAGACCTTCGCAGGTTTGGTGTGAGCCCGACGATCGGCTGGTCGGGCGAGATGGCTCGGCCAAGGGCAGGCCGGCGGAACTACCCCACGTCTACGTCGGGCGGTCGCGCGCGCGGCAGTTTCGCGATCGCGGTGCGCCCGGCCGATGGACCCCTGCGTCCAACCGGTACGAAGGAAGAGGTCTCATGACATCCCGAACGACCCGGCGCGCCCGGCTGCTCGGCGGCATCGCCGTGCCGCTGGTGGCGGTCGCCGGTATCAGTTTCACGATCCTGGGCAACAACCCGGCACAGGCCGCGACCGGGCTGGCCTCGGCGGCCGAGGCTCAGGGACGCTACTTCGGCGTCGCGTACGCGACCGCGCACGCCGGCGACTCCACGTACAGCAACATCGCCGGCAGCCAGTTCGACATGGTCACGCCCGAGAACGAGATGAAGTGGGACACCACGGAACCGTCGCAGGGCAACTTCAACTACGGCCCCGGCGACCAGGTGGTGAGCTTCGCGACCGCGCACAACCAGCGGGTCCGCGGCCACAACCTGGTCTGGCACCAGCAGCTACCGGGCTGGGTGAGCGGGCTGTCCGGCACCGCCGCGAAATCGGCCATGGAGAACCACATCACCAATGAGGTCACCCACTTCAAGGGCAAGATCTACGCGTGGGACGTGGTCAACGAGCCGTTCAACGACGACGGTTCCTACCGGACCGACGTGTTCTACAACGCGTTCGGCGGGGGTGTGCAGTACATCGCCGACGCGCTGCGCACCGCGCACGCGGCCGACCCGAACGCCAAGCTGTACATCAACGACTACAACATCGAGGGCACCGGCGCCAAGGCGGACGCCATGTACAGCCTGGCCCAGCAACTGCTCCAGCAGGGCGCGCCGCTGAACGGCATCGGGTTCGAGACGCACCTCGCCGTGCAGTACGGGTTCCCCAACCAGATGCAGCAGAACATGGCGCGGTTCGCCAACCTCGGCCTGGACGTGGCGGTCACCGAGCTGGACGTGCGCATGACACTGCCGGAGACCGCGGCCGAGGACAGCACGCAGGCCACCTACTACACGAATGTCATCAACGCCTGTAAGGCGGTCAGCCGGTGTGTCGGCTGGACGGTGTGGGGGGTGTCGGACAACTACTCCTGGGTTCCGGGCACCTTCTCCGGCCAGGGCGCGGCCCTGCTGTGGGACAGCAACGAGCAGCAGAAGCCGGTGTACACCACGGTACTGAACGCCCTGGGCGGGGGCAGCACACCGCCGCCGTCCAGCCCGCCGCCGACCAGTACCCGGCCGAGCACCCCGCCGCCGTCGAGCCCGCCACCGACCAGCCAGCCGCCGACCAGCCAGCCCCCGGCGGGCGGCTGCACGGCCTCGTACAGCGTGGTGAACCAGTGGCCGGGCGGGTTCCAGGCGAACGTGATCGTCACCAACGGCTCCGCCGCGCGCAGTTCGTGGCAGGTCTCCTGGACGTTCCCGAACGGGCAGTCCATCACTCAGCTGTGGAACGGCACGCTGAGCCAGAGCGGCTCCAGCGTGACGGTTCGCAACGTGAGCTACAACGGCACCCTGGGCGCCGGCGCCAGCACCTCGTTCGGTTTCACCGGTTCGTGGAACGGCAGCAACGCCGTCCCGACGAACATTTCCTGCCAGTAACCGCCGCTACCGTGAGTGGGCGCCCCGATGCGGGGCGCCCACTTCGCCGTCGGCGTACGGCGGCGGCCACCGGCGTGGCCCGACCCGCACCGGGCACACCGCAGCCCACCACGAGGCGCGGTGCGGCACCGGACGGGCCGCCGGGACACCTCAGCGCCGCAGCGAGTACCCGACCGGGGGCCGGCGGCCGCGCAGCGGGATCGCGAGCAGCGCACCGAGGACGAAGCCGGCCACGTGGGCCAGGTACGCCACCGAACCCGCCTGCGACACCGCGTACCCCGCCGAGTAGACCCACTGCAGCACGAACCACATGCCCAACACGAGCCAGGCGGGCAGCCGGAGCGGGATGAACAACAGTACCGGAACCAGACTCCACACCCGGGCGCGCGGATAGAGCACCAGGTACGCGCCGAGCACCCCCGCGATCGCGCCGGACGCGCCGATCAGCGGCTGCGCCGAGCTGGCGTTCGCGAGCGCGAACACGTATGCCGCCGCATACCCACAGACCAGGTAGAACAACGCGAACCGCAGCCGGCCCAGCCGGTCCTCCACATTGTTGCCGAAGACCCAGAGGAACAGCATGTTGCCGAGCAGGTGCAGCCAGCCACCGTGCAGGAACATGGCGTACAGGACGGACAGCGCCGGTATCTTGTGATATGCGGGTGGACCGACCAGGCAGCCGACCGCGCCGCCGCGCCCGACCCCCACCGCGCCATTCGGCACCCGGGCCAGTTGCCGGTCGTGCACCAGCTCGACGGGGATCGCCGAGTACCGGTCGTAGAACGCTTCCTGCTGGCACAGCTGGCTGACCGTGGTGCCCTGCACCCCGGTGCTGTGCGAGGCCGGGGTGAGCAGGAACACCACGACGTTGATCGCGATCAGGGCATAGGTGACCCAGGGGGTCCGGCGTACGGGCAGCACGTCGTGGACGGGAATCACCATAAGCATCACTGTGCCCGAATCGGCGACTCCGCGCGACCCGGTCGGGCCGGAACGGCCGGCGGGCGCGGGCGGACGAAGACGGGCTCCGGCATTCCGGCCGGAGCCCGTCTTTTCAGGCAGCCGTCAGCTGGACGGGCACGGGTTGCCGCCGCACACGTCCACCACGAAGCCGGTCAGCAGGAAGGTCGCCTTCTGCTGCTGTGCCTCCGGCTGTGCCCGGGGGAACTCGTGCGGGTCGTCGCCGTACTGCGGGCCGTCGGGCGCGAGGTTGGTCGGCGGTGGGTTGAACGCCGCCCCGCTGTTCCACATCACCATCGCCGAGCCGCGGTACGGGTGGTTCGGCAGTGCCGGGATGCCCCAGTACGGGTGCACCTCATCGGTCCAGCCGGGGGCGAGCGCCGGCTGGTACAGGCGGGCCCCGATCGTGCGGGCCTCGACCTCGGCCGCCGCGTTCGAGACCTGGTGATCGGCGAACGCCACGTGCATCAGGACGGTGTGCACCGGAGTGTGGGGCAACGGGTGGCTGGTCAAGTGCTGAGCGTAGCCGTCGGCCTCACCCCGGTCCCAGAGCATCTGCAGCAGGCCGAAGATGATCTGCTGGTCCTCGGGGTCGGGGTAGTACCCGTTCTCGATCTGCTGGAACGGCGCGAAGTCGACGCTGCGCTGCAGCAGCGTGGAGTAGTTCATGCCGGGTACGCCGAGCACCGCGCGGGTGAAGTCCTGGGCGATGGCGGTCAGCGCGCCGCCGTTGATGCCGCCCTGGCTGTTGCCGTCGTAGTGCAGGCCGCCCCGGACATCGATGAGCGGATGCCCGTGCGCGTCCTGGAACGCCGGGTTGCCCGCGAAGCCGGACCGGGTGTCCATCGCCCGGCCGAGGAACAGGAAGTTCAGGAAGCCCTGCTGGAGCCGGTCCGGTACGGCGGCGAACGTGGACACGTCGGCCCACACCCCGGCGACGAAGTTCACGTCGGCGGCGGCGAGCCCGATCCAACTGGTGGCGCAGAACATGAAGTCCTGCCCGTTGGACATGTCCTTGACGTTGCCCGCGTTGATCTCCGTCGGCGAGCCGAGCAGGCCGTGGCCGTACAAAGACAGGTGCGCGGGGTGCGCCGGATCGGCGGACCGGGGGATGTTGCAGACGAAGTCCGCTTCGAGGTCCTGACCGGACGGGGTGGGCAGGGCGTCCGGTGTGGCCGGAAGCCCGTCGCCGCCGGCCGGCCCGTAGTGCAGCCGCGAGCCCGGGCCACCCGAACCGGTGAGGAACGACGGCACCGTCACGGTACCCACGACCTGCCGGGCGATTCGGGCGTCCTGAGCGGTCCGGTAGTCGGTGACCGAGGTGACCGTGAACTTCGGCGCGGACCTGCCCAGCGCCCTGAACGCGGTGTCGCGGATGGCGAGCATCCGGCCGGTCAGGTTCTGCTCGCTGGCAACCGTGAAGTCCCACGCCAGGTAGAGGTCGCGGCTGCGTACCCCGTGCGCGGCCAGGGACGCGGCGATGCGCTGGACCTGGCTGTCGCGGGCGGTCCGGTGGCGGCCGGTGGCCGCCAACGCCGAGGTGAAGGCGGCCGGCGCCGCGATCGGCCGGCCGGCACGGTCGCGCAGGTTGCGCAGCCCGACCAGGTAGGTCGCGCCCTCGTCGAGCGCCACGGCCGGCCGGACGATGAGCAGTTGCCGGTCCGGTTCGGCGGTGGCGTGCGCGTCGAGCTCCGCCCAGTAGGGCGTGCGCCGGCCGGTACGCGCGTTGATGAGCACGATCGGCGCGTCCGCGCGCAGCGACGAGCCGACATCGGTCACCGGCGCGATCCGCGACCTGGCCACGTCGAGCCCGGGCACCTGGACCAGGATCGGCTCACCCGGGCTGAACCCGTCCTGCCGGTTCCACTCGGTGGGGTCGATGTGCCGGCCGAGCACGTTGGCGGGCATCGCGGCCGCGTCGAAGTGCACGCGCAGTCCCGTCGCGCTGTGCCGGTCGGGGACGGTGAAGTAGTTGTTGGGGAACGGCAGCATGCAACCGGCCGGGGCGACCGGATCGCATGACCCGCTGGTCGCGGTGGCTGTGGTTGTGGCGGTGGCTGTGGTTGTGGCGGTGGCTGTCACGGTGGCGGGGGCGGCGCTGGCGCCGGTGGTGCCGGCCAGGACGAGGCCGAGCAACACCGTTGTGCCGGGCACAGCCCATCGCGCGGTGCGGCGACGCACGTTACCTCCGGGGTAGGCGTGGGAGCTTCGCGGCTCAAGCGATCTCTTTCTACAAGACAGCGCCGGCCCCGGCAATACCCGCCGGTAACATGCGGATCGCCGGGCGGACTCTTACCCGGACGGTCCGGCGGTCAGGCCCACTGGACCCGCACCCGCGACCGCCACGTGTCGACGACATCGGACCGGCCCTCCACAGCCAGTTCGTCGGCCCGGTTCCACAGGCTCAGGTAGACCTGTGCGGCGCCGCCGGAGAGCACGGCGTCGACCGGGCCGGCCCGCGCCGGGGTGGTCACCACCGGGCCGTCGCTGATCCGCAGCGTCCAGGCGTGCCCGGTGTCGTCCGCCCTGACCATGATCGAATACGGCTCGGTGGAGCGCAGCCGGCCGCTGTCGCGGGTGATGAAGCCGGTGAGCAGTTCGTCGATCCCGTCGGCGGCGAACGCCGGATCGAGGTCGACCTCGGCGGCCGACGGCCACCGGCCGAGCCGGGCCGAGACGGCGTCCACGCTGTGCATGGTCGTCTCGTGCGCCTGCCGGCGGGCCCAGAACCGGCGCGGTGGCGGGGCATCCTTGAGAAACACCGTGGCCTCGGCGTCGTCGGGCGTGGAGGCCAGCGTCTCGACGAGGGCGGCCAGCCCCTCGGAGAACCAGCCGAGCGGATCGGCGCAGTGCCGCCCCTCCTCCTCCGAGGCATCGGTGTCATACCCGGTGTCGCCGCGCAGTTGGGCGGCCGCCCAGCGATGGACCGTGCCCTGGTGGGCCACGAGTTCGCAGACGTCCCAGGTCGGACACGTGGGGACCGGCGCGTGCCTCCCGGCCGCTTCCGCGGACTCGCGCAGGACCGTGCCCGCACGGACGAGCGCGTCCACATGGCGCTCGATGCTCAGGTGAGTCGGCATGCCCCAGATCCTAATGAGGGACGGCCACCGACAAATTCCGGGCCGCGCCAGTGGTTTTGCGGAATTCGCCGGCTGCGGCCGTGCTACCGTGACGCCATCGAGACATAGATCACCAGCGATTGGCGGCATTTCTCCCGCTCGCCGTCACCCCCACGCGGCACCGTCCCGCCGCCGGCCTGCCCGGCCAGCCTCCCGGGCAGGTCGCCAGAGACCCGGAAGGGATCGCCATGAGGAAGAGACTCGCACCTGTGCTCCTGGTACTGCTCTGCGCGCTGGGGCTGTCCGCCCGGTCGGCATCGGCCGCGCCCGTGACGATCACCCCGGGTACGGTGTGGACCGACACGACCGGCAATGTGATCCAGGCGCACGGCGAGGGCATCACCAAGGTCGGCGACACCTACTACTGGCTCGGCGAGGACAAGACCTCCGGCTCGCCGTTCCAGAACATCAGGTGCTACTCCTCCACCGACCTGAGTCACTGGACGTTCGTAGCCAACGTGCTCAGCCGCCAGGCCAGCGGCGACCTCGGACCCAACCGGGTCGTCGAGCGCCCGCACGTCATCTACAACGCCAGCACGGCCACCTACGTCATGTACATGCACATCGACAACAGCAGCTACTCCGAGCGCAAGGCCGGCGTGGCCACCAGCGGCAGCATCTGCGGCAGCTACACCTACCGGGGAAGCTTCAAGCCACTGGGCCACGACAGCCTGGACGACAACCTGTTCCTCGACGGCGGCACCGGGTACTTCATGAGCGAGGACCGCACCAACGCCAAGCTGCAGATCTACCAGCTGTCGCCGGACTTCCTGAGCGTGACCGCACTGGTCAAGACGCTCAACCAGTACGAGGCGCCGGCCATGGCGAAGATCGGCGGCACCTACTTCCTGTTCGGGTCGCACCTGACCGGCTGGTCGACCAACGACAACCAGTACGCGACGGCCACCTCCATCACCGGCACCTGGAGCGCCTTCCACAGCTTCGCCCCGTCCGGTTCCAACACCTGCAACTCGCAGACCACGTCCATCCTCCCGGTCGCCGGCAGCAGCACGACCAGCTACCTGTTCCTCGGCGACCGGTGGAACTCCGGCAACCTGGCCGACTCCCGCTACGTCTGGGAGCCGTTGAACGTCAGCGGAACCACCGCGTCGATCAGCTGCCAGGCGAGCTGGACCGTCGACACGGCGACCGGCACGGTCGGCGCCGGCAGCGGCGGCGGGACCGACAGCTCGATCATCCGGGGCGTCGGTTCCCAGCGGTGCCTGGACGTGCCCAACTCGTCGACCGCCAACGGCGTGCAGATCGAGATCTGGGACTGCAACGGTGGCAGCAACCAGTCCTGGACGCTCACCTCGGCGAGGGAACTGCGGGTCTACGGCAACAAGTGCCTGGACGTCGCCGGCGCCGCCACGTCCCCCGGCACGAAGGTCGAGCTGTGGGACTGCAACGGCGGTACCAACCAGCAGTGGGTGTTCAACAGCAACGGCACCATCACCGGGGTGGGATCCGGACTGTGCCTCGACGTGACCGGCGCCGCGACCGCCAACGGCAGCCTGGTCGAGATCTGGACCTGCAACAACGGGTCGAACCAGCAGTGGAGGCGGTCATAGCGTGACGGTGCGCCGGGGGGCCTGGTCGGCACGGGGGACCGTCCCGGCGTCGGAGGCAGTGCCACAGGGAGGTCCGGGTGCGCGGAGTCCAGGTCA
>JBDZVD010000021.1:34024-73855 GCA_040255525.1 Micromonosporaceae bacterium
CGGGGAGGAGCTCGGGACCAGCACCACGGGGGCGAACCAGGGGGGGGGGGGGCCAAGGGGGGGCGGGGCCCGGGGGGGCGGCCGCGACCGGGAACCCCGTCACGCCGTTAGAGGCAGGGTAGGGTGGTGACGGAGCGCCGGGAAGCCTGGTCGGCATGAGCAACTGTCCGGAAATCGGACGCACTGCCACAGGAAGGTCCGGATGCGCGGAGTCGAAATCATCCTGCTGCTGGTCGTGCTGGCCACCGCGGTCGCGGCGTCCGCGCGCCGGCTCCGGGTACCGGCGCCCTCCCTCCTGGTGGTCGCCGGCCTGCTGGTCGCCTTCCTGCCCGGCGTACCCGCCATCCAGCTCTCCCCCAGCCTGGTGGGCCTGGTCGTGCTGCCTCCGCTGCTGTACGCGGCCGGACAGGATCTGTCCTGGCGGGAGCTGCGCCCGGTGTGGCGCCCGGTCACCGTACTGGTGGTCGGGCTGGTCATCGCGTCCGCCGCCGCGGTGGGCGTGGTCGCCTCGGCCGTCGCGGGCCTGCCGGCGTCCATGGCGTTCGTGCTCGGCGCGGTGCTCGCCAGCACCGATCCGGTGGCGGTCACCGCCCTGGGCCGGCGGCTGTCGCTGCCCGGCCGCGTCCACGCGCTGATCCAGGCGGAGAGCCTGTTCAACGACGCGAGCAGCCTGGTGCTGGTCAGGGTGGCGGTCGCCGCCGCGGTGGCCGGCGGCGCGGTGTCCTGGTACCGGGGCGTCGGCCAGTTCGCGCTGCTGGCCGGCGGCGGGGTGCTGATCGGCGCCGCGGTGGCCGGCGGCGTCGCGCTGATCCGGCGGCGGACCGAGGATCCGGTACTGGAGACCGTGACGGCGCTGGTCACCCCGTACGCCGGGTACGTCCTCGCCGAGACCGCACACGTGTCCGGCGTCACCGCGGTCGTGGTCTCCAGCGTCATCCTCGCCGGTCAGTTCACCCGGCTGACCGACGCGCGGATCCGGCTCCAACTGCACGCGGTGTACGACACCGTGGTGTTCCTGCTGGAGAGCGTCGTGTTCAGCCTCATCGGGCTTGAGCTTCCCGGCCTGATCCGCGCGGCCGACGGGCGCACCGGAGCCTGGTTCGTCCAGGCGCTGGCGATCACCGCCACCCTGCTCGCCGTCCGCGTCCTGTGGGTCTTCCCGCTGTCGCTGGCCGCTTCGGCCCGGCGCGGCGGGCCGCGATCCTGGCGGGTACCGGCCGTCGTTTCGTGGGCCGGCGCGCGCGGCGTGCTGCCGCTGGCCGCTGCCCTGTCGATCCCGCTCACGGCGCGGCACGGTGCCCCGCTGGCCGGTCGCGACCACGTCCTGCTGCTGACCACCGCGGTCATCGTCACGACGCTGATCGTCCAGGGATTCACGCTGGGCCCGCTGGTGCGCCGCTCCGGCGTCGCGCTGCCGGCGGAGCACGCCCGCAACGAGATGGCGGCCGCACGCACCGCCATGTCCCGCGCCGTGCTGGCCTACCTCGACGAGGTGGAGGATCGGCAGGCGGCGCCGGGCGCGATGGTCGCCCAGTTGCGCCAGCTCCAGCAGTCCCGCCTGGACATGCTGGAGGGCCGGTCGGACGACACCCGGCCGGCCATGCGGCAGCTGCGCCGCGACGTGCTCGCCGTCGAGTCGGCGGTGCTGACCCGGCTGTACGAGGAGGGCACGATCGGCGCGGACACCCGCCGGCGGCTGCAACGCCGGCTGGATCTGGAGGAGAGCAGCATCGCCGAGTGAGGCGCGGGCCGCCCCGGTGCCGGCTACCGCGCTGGACCGGGGCCCTGCGGTATCAGTAGATGGGACGGCGATGTTCGTCCGGTACACCGGACTTGCGGAAGAAGTACGCATTGATCTGGTCGCGCCACTCCTCGGCGCAGCGCACCTGCTCGTCGAGGCGCTCGCGCACCCGGGCGTCCACCGCCGGATCGACCAGCCCGGCGTCCGCGATGCGTTCCCACAGCTGGCGCATCCGGCGCACCTGTTCGGCGCCGGCGAAGTGGGTGTCGTAGATGTGCTGGATCACGGTCGACCCGCTGTGCAGGACGTGCCCGTACGGGGCGTGGTGGAAGAACAGCAGCAGGTCGTCCGGGCACTGGTCCAGCGACTCGTACACCCGCGACCACGGCGGCGGGTACTGGCCGGCGAACCCGGTGCCGGTGGCGACGGTACGGTCGACGCCGACGCCATCCCGGTCGGCGAAGTGGTACGTGCCCCACGGCGTGTACTCGTACCCGTCCACATCCGGTCCGTAGTGGTGTCCCGGCCGGACCATGAAGCCCACGCCCAGCGGCGCCGTGTACCGCTGGTACGTCCGCCACGAGCCGTCCATCAGCTCGTGCAGCGACCGCCGCAGCAGGGCCGGATCCCGGGTCGAGGACGGGGTGAACGTCAGGTCGATCCACTCGTCGAGGATGGCCGCCGGATCCAGGTGCGGGTCCCAGCCGAGCCGGCCGGCGGCGTAGAGGTTGGCCTGCGCCAGCGGGTGCCCGGTCCAGAACGGGTCGTCGCCGGCGTTGGAGACGGTGACCAGGCCGCCGCCGCCGTGCGCGGACGCGCCCGGCGCGGCGCCGGCGACGATGTCCCGCACCGCCGGGCCACCGGCCCCCCACGGCCCGAAGCCGAGCACTTCGCTCCATTGTGGAGCGAGATAGCACACGTGCCGCTGCTGCCCGGTGTACTCCTGGGTGGCCTGCACCTCCACCGCCAACCGGGTCGCCGGCATGGCGGCGATGACCGGCGACACCGGTTCGCGCGGCTGGAAGTCCACCGGTCCGTACTTCACCTGGAGGATCGCGTTGTCGTGGAACTGGCCGTCCAGCGGCGCGAAATGGTCGTACGCGGCCCGGGCGCGGTCGATCGACCGGTCGCGCCAGTCCTGGCGGTGGTTGTAGACGAACGCGCGCCAGTGCACCACGCCGCCGTACGGCGCCAGCGCCCCGGCGAGCAGGTTCGCCCCGTCCGCGTGGCTGCGCCCGTACGCGAACGGGCCGGGCTGCCCCTCCGAGTCGGCCTTCACCACGTACCCGCCGAAGTCCGGGATGGTCGCGTACACCTGCCGGGTCGTGGCGGCCCACCACGCCCGTACCCGCTCGTCACACGGGTCGGCGGTGGGCAACCCGCCGAGCGTGACGGGCGAGGCGAAGCTGACCGACAGGTGCACCCGGACGTGGTAGGGGCGCAGCTGCTCGGCGATCGCGGCCACCTCGGCGAGCCGGTCGGTCAGCAGGTGCGCCTCGGTGGCGTGCACGTTGACGTTGTTCACCGCGACCGCGTTGATCCCGCACGCGGCCAGCAGCCGCCCGTACGCGCGCACCCGGTCCAGGTCCCGGCGCGGCTTCCCGTCCCGCCAGAACAGGGAGCCGCCCGCGTACCCGCGCTCCACCTGCCCCATCACCGGGTGCACGTCGACGTTGTCCCAGTGGTCGACCATCCGCCGCCGCATGGCGGGCCGGTGGCACTCCGGGTCGCGTTCGGGCCGGAACGCCGACTCGCCGAGCCGGACCAGGTGGAACAGCCCGTAGAGCAGCCCGGCCGGCGCTTGCGCGAGCACCACGGTCACGCCGTGCCGGGCGGCGAGCGTGAAGCCCTCCTCGCCCAGCGGCTGGCCGGCCGGGAGGGCGTCGGGTACTCCCTCCGCTGTGGACAGCGCGAGCATCAGGTCGTACGGCTCGTCGCCGGTCGCCCCGTGCCGCACCTCGCCGCCGTACCGGGCGCACGCCCGGCGGGCCTCGGTGACCACCGTGCCGACCAGCGCGCCGTCGCCGAGCACCACGGTGCGGCGCGAGCCGATCGCCCGGAACGCCTCCGGCGGCAGCCACGCCGGGTGCACGCCGGTCGGCTCGCCGGCCTGCCGGGTCATCCCGCCACCCGGATGACCGCGACCTGCAATGGCGCCAGATCCACCACGTCCCGTACCTCCCGGCCGCCGATCAGGTCCACGCCGCTGTCCCCCACCGTCACCGTGGCGGGCTCGTCATCGGAGTGGTTGAGCAGGAACAGGTACCGGCGCCCGCCGGCCCGCCGGACGGTCGCCTCCACGAACGCGGGCGCGTCCGGGACGACCGGCCTGACCCCCGCGCCGGCCAGCGCCCCGAGCAGGACGGCGGCCAGCGCGGCGGGCTCCAGGCGGGTGCCGACGTAGACGACCCGCCCGCCGCCGACGGCGTTGTCGATGACGGCCGGCCGGCCGGCGAGCGGGCCGGCGGTGTAGCGGGCGAGCACGCTGGCCGACTCCGGGTGGATGCTGTCCTGCCACCAGTCGGCGGACGCCTCGGCCCCGTCCGCGAAGGCGACGGTGAACGTCTCGCCCTCGCGGGCCGGCCAGTACTCGTCGATGTAGGCCCCGATGAGGTCGCGGAAGGCACCCGGGTAGGCGGGCTGACGGACCTGGTTGCGCTCGTCCACCACGCCGGAGAAGAACGAGCAGACCAGGGTGCCGCCGTCGCGCACGAACGCGTCCAGCGCCCGGACGCACCGGTCGTCGACCAGGTACGCGTTCGGCACGATGACGACCCGGTACCGGCCGAAGTCGGAGCCGAACGACACGAAGTCCACCGCGTGGTGGGCCTGCCACAGCGGCCGGTAGTGGTCGGTCTGCAGCTGCGGGTAGTCGAAGTCGTTGCGCGGCAGGCCGTGCGTGTCCGTCAGCCCCCACCACGCGTTCCAGTCGAACAGGACGGCGACCTCCGCCGCGCTGGTGCCGCCGGCCACCTCGGCGATCCTGGGCAGTTCGTTGCCCAGGGCGCTGACCTCCCGCCAGGTGCGCGCGCCGGTGCCGGAGTGCGGCAGCATCGCGGAGTGGAAGCGCTCCTGCCCGCCGCGGCTGGCCCGCCACTGGAAGTACATGACCGTGTCGGCGCCGTGGGCGATGGCCTGGTACGAGCCGAGCCGCATCCGCCCGGGCCGCTTGACGTTGTTCACCCGCCACTGCGAGACGGCGCTGGCCGCCTGCTCCATCAGCACCCAGGGTTCGCCACGCAGCGACCGCATCAGGTCGAAGTTGAGCGCCGCCGGGATGTGCGAGTCGTCCCGCCCGGGGTCCGGGTAGATGTCCAGCGCGGCGGCGTCCTGCTCGGCCGACCAGCGCCAGTAGTCGGCGTTCTTGTAGAAGCGCATGAAGTTGGTGACCACCGGGATGTCGTCCCGGTACGAGCGCACGATGTCACGCTCGGCGATGAAGCACTCCAGCAACGTGTCCGACACGAACCGCCGGAAGTCCAGCCGGCGTGCCGGGTTGGACCACGACCGCGGCACCTCCGGCACGTTGACCTGTTCCCAACCGGTGTAGACCTGACCCCAGAACCGGGTGTACCAGGCGTCGTTGAGCGCGTCGAGGGTGCCGTACCGGCGGCGCAGCCAGTCCCGGAACGCGACCGAACTCTGCGAATTGTAGGCGGTGGGGCCGAACTCGTTGCTGATGTGCCACATGGCCAGCGCGGGGTGGTGAGAATACCGCTGCGCGAGGGCGGTGGTGACGCGCGCAGCGGCCTGCCGGTAGACCGGCGAGGACGGGTCGAAGTGCAACCGGCTGCCGAAGCCGAACGTCTCCCCGTCCTCCATCACCGGAAGCACGTCCGGAAACCGCTGGGACAGCCAGGCCGGGGGCGCCATCGTCGGAGTGGCCAGGTCGACGCTGATGCCGCCCGCGTGCAACAGGTCCATCACCTCGTCCAGCCAACCGAACGTGAACTCGCCGGGTGCGGGCTCCAGCGAGGCCCAGGCGAACACGCCGACCGTGACCAGGTTGACACCGGCCTGCCGCATCAGCGCCACGTCCTCGTCCCACACCGACCGATCCCACTGTTCGGGATTGTAGTCGCCGCCGAAGGCGAAGCCGCCGAGCCGGGACCGGAACGCGTCCATCCGGGTGTTCATGCCGCCGACCCCGCGCCTACGAACGGGTCCGCCAACTCCGCCCGGGACAGCGGTCCACGATCGCGCAGCAGGCACAGCAGCCGAAACGGCAGCGGGCTCGGCACCGGTGGGAGTACGGAGGAAACCATCCTCGACCCTCTACGTCCCGTAAGTTACGCCGAACTCTATGAAATTAGAGCTGCGCTGTAAAGACGTTCCGATGTTCTGGAACAAACTTTCGTCTGCACAAGCGAAAGATGGCGCCGCGCGGGTCACACACGATTGACCACTATGGACCGTCACGGACCGTAGCCGTGCGCGGTGACGAACCCGGCGGCGAGCATCCGGTCCCGGATCTCGGGGAAGGCGAACAGCCGCGTGACGAAGCTGAGCCTCCGCGCCCAGCCGTCCCGGACGACCGTCCGCTCCGCCTGAACCGGCCGGTGACCGCGTCCAGGTGGTACCGGTCGACGAGCATGTCGCCGTCGCCCCGCGCGGCCACGACCCGGGACGGGCGGTACCCGGCGAGGAACGCCGGGAGGTTGTCGAGGTCCATGGCCAGCCGGCCACCCGGGCGCAGCGCGGCGACGATGCCGGAGAGCAGCGTGTCCTCAGACTCGCTCCCGCCGGTCAGTCCTCAATGGTCGGACGAACCGGTGACAGGAACGGGTCCAGCCTCTCGACGATCCGGCCGCGCGCCAGCACTCTGACGCGAAACCCGCCGGGACCCGGCGGTGTAGGCATGTCGTCCTCGTCTGACCGTTCGTACAGCAGCCCATATGAACCGGGCAGCCGCTCAGCCAGGAAGCCGAGCAGCTTGTCCAGCTCCATCGCCTCGTCCCGACGACGGTTGACCAAGCCGTCCACGTTCAGAAAGTGTTCGCCGTTCAACACATGTAGCTCGGCGCGTGCGGTAGCCCAGCCCAGCCCGACGAGCCGGGCGCGCAACTCGACCAAGCTCGGCCCGAGCGACCCAGTGTCCGACTCCCCGGTCGAGTCAGCCAGCCCAAACCAACCGTGGAACTCGTACACGCTCAACCTCCAACTCGCGGTGAACCGCCTCGGTGCTGGAGAGACTACGGGCAGCGCAGACCGGAAGTCCGATGCCCGGCAGCGGCGACGCGATCGGGACCGCAACCTTCCGACAGGCGACGGGGTCGTCGATGGCTCCTCGGGAGGCGAGGCGGGCGACTGCCGTCGTTCGTGGTGGCACTCGGAGCACGCGGGGCGCCGCGCCTGCGTCAACGCCGGGGTCGTACCGGGCGCAGCGCTGTCGCGCCTGACCCGCCTTCCTCGACGAGGCGCCAGACGAAGCCGGGGACCCCAGTCGGCCCGGGCGTTGATTTCTTCGAGTCGCGCGACGAAAGCCGGCCATTGCGGCAGTGCCGAGCGGCTCGTTCTATGTCAATGCTGATTGTTTTTAGAAGCGAGATCGATGACCACGCAGCAGTTCGTGCCGGTAGGCGCGATCCGCGGCGTCGCCCGCAGTCCGCGCGGCCCATCACCGCCCAGCCCACCACCGCCCAGCCCACCACCGCCCAGCCCCTCGACCAGGCCCTCGAGGAGCGCGAGATTCATGCCGCACACCAGTGGCGGGTAGTCCCGTGCCAGCGCGTGGAACGGGCAGTTGCGCAGCACGATCGAACCGTCGCACCGCTGCGGCTCGTACCCCTGACCGGCCAGCACCTCGACGAGCCGGGCGGCCGGGTCGGAGCCCGCGCGGCCGACGGGGTCGACGGCCGCCAGCCCTGCCGACCGGCCCCGCTCGCGGGCCGCGTCGAACAGCTTCCCGTCGGCGCCCGAACGCTCCACCGTCTCCGCCAGCAACTCGGCGACGGCGAGGTACCGGCGGGGCGGCAGGGTCACCTCGTGGTCGGCGGCCGAGCGCCGGTACAGCTTCGCCGGCCGGCCCGCCCCGGGGCCCGTGCGCCCGGAGCGACGCGCGAACGACACGTCCAGCAGCCCGACCGCGGCCAGCCGGTCGAGATGGAAGGCGGCGAGGGTGCGCCCGATGCCGCAGGCCGCGGCGACCTCGTCGCGACCCACCGGCTCGCCCTGGGCCGCCGCGTACTCGTAGACCGCCCGGCGCACCGGCTCGCGCAGCGAGCCAATCGCCTCCACCGACATTCCGCAACCGTAGCGCGGGCTCCCGGCCCCGACGGTCACGGTGGGGCGCGGGGGCTACCCGGCCCCGGGCGGGCCGGTGTCGAAGCCCCGCTGATTCCGGCGGATCTCGGCGAGGTGATCGGCCGACCGGGCGGCGAGCGCCAGAACCGTGGACAGCAGCGGGGTGCCCAGGTCGGTGAGGGTGGGCTCGACCCTGGGCGGCACCTGCGGGTAAACGGTACGGGTGACCAGGCCGTTGCGCTGCAGCGGGGCGCCCGGCGCCCCCGACTCCCCGGGCGCCAAGACTCCCACCGCCGACCTCCCACGCCGACCTGGAGACCCTCGCCCCGGCAAACCGGACGAGGCAGCCCTCGGGCTGAGCTACGACGACATCGCCGACTTCTTCGACGGACGGCCGGTGGTGCCCAGCACCGACGAGGCGACCATCCGCCGGTTCCGGGACACCGCTCATGAGCGGCAGCTTCGGCCGGACCGTCATCGCCGCTCCCGAGAAATCCAACGACTCGTAGAGTTGCCGGGATCCCGCTGTACGCGAGGCTGAAGGGGCAGGCCACGTGATCATCCTGATGCACAGCTCGAAGACGATGCGGCCGCCGACCTCCGGCTCGAAGCCGACTGGTACGCCCGTGCTGCTGGACCGGGCCGAGGAACTGATCGGGCACCTGCGGACCCTGTCCGCCTCCCGGCTGGCCACGGTGATGACGATCTCGGCCGACCTCGCCGAGAAGACCCGCGACCAGTACGCGCGGTGGAGCACCGACCCGGACGACCAGGCACCGGCCGCCGAGAGCTTCGTCGGCGACATCTACAGCGGCCTGCGCGTGGACTCGTTCGGCGCGGCGGACCGGCGGTACGCCGACGCGCACCTGCGGATCCTCTCCGGCCTGTACGGGATCCTGCGCCCGTTCGACGGCATCTGCCCGTACCGGCTGGAGATGGGGTACCGGCTGCGGCCGAACGGGTATGCCAACCTGTACCAGTTCTGGGGCGCCTCGATCGCGGAGCAGCTGCCGGCGTCCGGCCGCGTGGTGAACCTGGCGGCCGGCGAGTACAGCAAGACGGTCACCGGCCACATCTCGCCCGACCGGGTGGTGACGCCGAAGTTCCTGACGATCCACCCGAAGACGGGACAGCCGACGTTCGTCGTGGTGCACGCGAAGATCGCCCGGGGCGCGTTCGTCCGGTGGCTGGTCACCTCGCGGATCAAGGACACCGACTCCGCCCTGGCGGGATTCGGCGACATCGGGTACCGGTACGACGAGAAGCTGAGTTCCCCGAACGAGCCGACCTTCGTGTGCGAGGAGTTCGGCGGCAAGGGCCTGTCCGTCCGGCTGACCTGACGGCGGCGCGGTCGGGTGGGCGTATTCAGCCAGGATGAGTAGCGCGATTCAGGTCCGGGACGGACCGGTCATGGGACGTTACTGGCATGCTTGCTCCCCTTGCCGTACCGGTGAGCCCCGGGCCGCTGTTCGCCGAGCCGCCCGGCGTGGGCGGCCGCGTGCGCCGCCGGGACCACGTGTACCGGATCGTGACCCGGGTGCTGGCGGTGGCGCTGGGGCTGTTCGGCACCGTCCTGGTCGGGCCGGGTTGGCTGATCCAGAACCAGACCATAGCGACCTGGCACGCCGGTGATCGGTGCCACGGCTCGGGTCCTGGCACCGCGCGGCGCCCTTCCGGCCGTCCTGGGCCCGCTGGCCGCGACCCTGGCCGCGGGCGGGATGCAGACGGTGAGCGTGATGTCCTGCACGACGGCGAACCGGTCTCGTCCACACTCAACTCGGTCTACCACCTGACCATCTCGGCCGTGCTGCTGCTGGTTTCCGGCGCGGCGATCGGCGATCTGGGATTCGCCCAGCAACTGACGGAGAGTCGGGGCCGCCGCGTACCGGCCGGTACCGGCAGGCAGGATGGGAGGCATGCGCCTGGTGTCCCTGCTGCCCTCCGCGACCGAGATCGTCTACGCCCTCGGACTCGACGACCAGCTCGTCGGGGTGACGTTCGAGTGCGACCACCCGCCGGCCGCCCGGACCGACAAGGCCGTCGTGGTCGGCGGGCGGGACACCCGGAACATGAGTCCCAGCGAGATAGACGACTACGTCAGGACCCAGCTGGGCGCCGGCGAAGACCTGTACACCCTGCACGCCGACGCGCTGTCCGGCCTCGACCCGGAGCTGATCCTCACCCAGGACCTGTGCCGGGTCTGCGCACTGCCCTCCGACCACGTGTCCGACGCCCTCGATTACCTCGGCTGCCGGGCCGACGTGCTGTCCCTCGACCCGTACACGCTGGACGAGGTCCTGGACACCATCCTCGCCGTCGGCGAGCGGGCCGGCGTACCGGAGCGGGCCGCGGCGCTGGTGGCCGGGCTGCGGGCCCGGCTGGCCGCGGTCGCCTCGGCAATCCGGGAACTGCCCCGGCCGCGGGTGGCCGTGGTGGAGTGGGTCGACCCGCCGTTCACCTCCGGCCACTGGGTACCCGACCTCGTACGGGCGGCCGGCGGGGAGCCGGTCGCCGCCCGGCCCGGTACCCGGTCGGCGCAGACCACCTGGCGGGAGTTCACCGACGCGGCACCCGACGTGGTCCTCGTGACACCGTGCGGTTTCCACGTCGAGGGTGCCGCGCGGCAGGCGCGGACGATCGTCGACCGGTTCCCCGGCACGCCGGTGTGGGCGCTGGACGCGGACGGCATCGTGGTGCGCCCCGGCCCGCGCCTGGTCGACGGGGTCGAGGCCATCGCCGCGATCCTGCACCCCGGCGCCGTACCGGGGCCGCCGGCCGGCGCCGCGCTCCGGGTGGCGTAACCCGCCCGGGTCATGAGGGCGTGCCAGACATCGGCGACCGGCGAGTACCCCGTCGGGCACGTGGATCGGCTCCGGCTCCAGCGGGAACGGCGGGCTCCCGGCGTCACCGTGTCGGTCGTGGCCGCAGTCCCGCCGTCCCGCTCGGCCTCCGGTCCCGGCCTTCCACAGAGACGTAGGTGCGCGGACCGAGCAGGGCGATCGACGCCTGGACCGCGACCTCGGTGATGTCGCCCATGCGCCCGCCGTCCTCGACCGTGATGGCGAACAGCTCGCGCAGGCCACCGAGCAACATCACGGCCAGTTGGCGGGGCACCGGCCCGACTCCGACCGCGTGCCACTCGTCCGTGTCGCAGAGCGTCTGAATCATGGCGATGAACGCCTCCATCACGTCGCGATGGAGGTCGCGGGCCGCGGCACCGAGCGACGGTACGTCGCGGATCCAGCTCAACGTGATGGCCGGCGCGGACTCGGCGCCGCGGATCCACGCCTCGATCGCCTGGCGGACCTGCAGCGCCCAGGGGGCGGCCGGGTCCACGGCGGCGGAGATGTGCCGCACGAGTTCGGCGTTCGCGTCGGTGAGCAGAGCGATGAAGCACGCCTCTTTGCTGGCGAAGTGCTCGTAGAAGGTCCGCCGTGAGGTCCGTGCCCGGCGGACGATGTCGGCCACCGTGGTGTTGCGGTAGCCGTCGGCGGCGATCGACGCGACCAGGCCGTCGAGCAGCCGCTGGCGGAACGTGCCCGCCTCGTCGGGCGCGGTCACCATCCCCTCGGGACGGCGCGGACCAGCCGCAGTCGTCACGAACGACACCCTAGCCCTCCCGTCCGGCCCCTTGAAACCGGATGGTACTCCGGCGTACCGTGCGACTGGTACGTTCACGTACCACGCGGGAAGGTACCCATGGCCACTGCGACGCTTCCTCCCGGGCCGTCCGGGCCGGCCGTTTTCCAGGCCATCTCCACCCTGACCGCGTCCCGCCGCCGGATGCGCCGACTGCACCAGCGCTACGGCGACGCATTCAGCGTCCGGCTGCCCGCCGTCGACCACGCCCTGGTCATCAGCGATCCCGGCGAGGTCAGGCAGCTGTTCCAGACCAGCCCCGACATCGTCGACAACGTCGGTCGCAACCTGGGCAGGGTGCTCGGCCCCGGCTCCCTGTTCGCCCTGAACGGCGAGGAGCACCACCGGCAGCGCAAGCTGCTGGTGCCGCCGTTCCACGGCCGGCGACTGGCGGCGTACGAGAAGATCGTCGAGGACGAGACGGTGCGGGAGCTCGCCACGTGGCCCCGGGACGCGCCGTTGCCGGCGATGCCCTCGATGATGCGCATCACTCTGAGCGTCATCCTGCGTGCCGTGTTCGGCGCCGAAGGGGCCGAGTTCGGCCAGCTGCGCGAGCTGCTGCCCCGGATGGTCGCGCTCGGTTCCCGGCTGGCCTCGCTGCCGATCCCCGAGGTCGACCTGGGGTGGTGGAGCCCGTGGGGGCGGTTCCGCGCGATGCGCCGCCGCTACGACGCGATTGTGGAACGGTTGCTGGCCGGCGCCGCGCGGGACCCGCACCTCGACGAGCGCGACGACATCCTCGCCATGATGATGCAGAGCCGGTACGACGACGGCACCGCGATGAGCCACAGCGACATCGCCGACCAGCTGCTGACCCTGTTGTCCGCCGGCCACGAGACGACGGCGACGACGCTGGCCTGGACCATCGAGCGGCTGCGTCGCCACCCGGACGTGCTGGACGAACTCGTCGCCGAGGTGGACGCGGGCGGCGGCACGCTGCGCCAGGCGACGATCATCGAGGTGCAGCGGACCCGGCCGGTCGTGGAGCTGGTCGGGCGCCAGGTGAGAGCCGAGAGCTTCCGGCTCGGCCGCTGGACGCTACCCCGCGGGTGCGCGATCATCGTCAGCATCACGCTCGTCCACGACAACGACGCGCTCTTCCCGCACGCGCGGGCGTTCGACCCGTCCCGGTTCCTGGACGCGAAGCCGGACCTGTACCAGTGGATCCCGTTCGGCGGCGGCACCCGGCGCTGCCTCGGCGCGGCGTTCGCGAACATGGAGATGAACGTGGTGCTGCGCACCCTGCTACGCGACTACACACTGCTGCCCACGTCCGAACCGGCGGAGCGGCGGCATTCCCGGGGCATCGCCAACGCCCCGGCGAAGGGCGGCCTGGCGGTCGTCCACCCCCGGGCCGCGCGGCCGCGAGCCGCGGAGGCCGGCCACCCGACGACCCGCCACACGACCGCGGGAGGCCGGGCGTGATACCTCACCAGCGGCCGCTTGACCGCGACACCTCCTCCGCCGGCGCCGCTGGCGGCCCCACATCCCCACACCGGCCGCTTGACCGCGACACCTCCTCCGTCGGCGCCGCTGGCGGCCGGGTGACCGAGCGGGTCGTCGACGTGGGGCGGGGCATCCGGCTGGCCTGTGAGCAGATCGGCGACGCCGGCGCGCAGCCGCTTGTCCTGGTCGCCGGGCTGGGCCAGCAGTTGCACAGCTGGCCGACCGAGTTCTGCGAGCGGCTGGCCGGGCGCGGCTACCGGGTCGTCCGATTCGACAACCGGGACGCGGGCGCCTCGACGCACATGCGGTTCCGGCCCCGGCACCCGCTGGCGACCCTGGCCGGGCGCTGGCACCCGGACCAGTACGACCTGCACGACCTGGCCACCGACACGCTGGGGCTGATCGACGCACTCGGCTACCGGCAACCGCACCTGGTCGGCATCTCGATGGGCGGCATGATCGCCCAATCGGTGGCGGCGCTGTGGCCCGACCGGGTACGCACCCTCACCTCGATGATGTCGATGACCGGCGCGCGCGGCTCCGGGCGCCCGGCACTGTCCACCCTGCGGCTGCTGGCCGGCCGCCCCGCGCGCGGCCGGCAGGAATCGGCCGACCGGGCGGTACGGATGTTCCGGCACATCGGCTCGCGCGGCTTCCCGTTCGACGAGGCGTGGGTACGCGAGCTTGCCGGCCGGGCGTACGACCGGGATCCGTCCACCGGGGGCATCGGCCGCCAGCTCGCGGCGATCGTCCGCTCCGGCGACCGGACCGCGCAGCTGGCCGCGGTCACCGCGCCGACTCTGGTGATCCACGGCGACCGCGATCGGATGGTCCACCCGAGCGGCGCGGTGGCCACCGCGCGGGCGATCCCCGGCGCCCGGCTGGAGACGATCCGCGGCCTCGGCCACGACCTGCCGCGCGACGCCTGGCCGGTCCTGATCGACCTGATCGACACGCATGCCCGCCGGGGCGGGCAGCCCGAGCTGGCGGGGAGCGCGGATGCGCCGAGCACGTCCTGAGATCACCGGCCGCCCGGTAATGATCACCGGTGCGGCCTCGGGCATCGGCCGCAGCCTCGCCCAGCGGCTGTCCAGGCTGGGCTCGCCGGTAGCCCTCGCCGACGTGGACGAGGCCGGGCTCGCCGCGACCGCCGCCGGCCTCCCCGGCACGGTACTGACCCGGGTCCTCGACGTGGGCGACGCCGCCGACGTGCTGCGGTTCGCCGGCGAGGTGCGCGGGTGGCTCCCGGCGCCGCTGGCCGCGGTGTTCAACAACGCCGGAGTCGCGCTGACCTCGACCGTGCTGGACGCGGTGCCGGAGGACGACGACTGGCTGCATCGGACCAACTTCCACGGCGTGGTCAACGGCACCCGGGCGTTCCTGCCGCTCCTCGTCGACCAGGACGACGGGGTGATCGTGAACACGTCCAGTGTCTTCGGGCTGGTCGGCATGCCCTACCAGAGCGCCTACTGCGCGGCGAAGTTCGCGGTCCGGGGCTTCACCGACTCGCTGCGGCAGGAGTTGCGCGGCACCGGCGTGCGGGCGGTCACCGTGCACCCCGGCGGCATCACCACGAACATCGCCCGCAACGCGCGGATGCGCAAGGACCCGCGGGGCCTCGGGCGCACCCGGGAGCAGATGGCGGCGCAGTTCGAGGCGGCCACCCTGACCTCACCGGACCGGGCCGCCGCGATCATCCACCGCGGCGTCGAGCGCGGCAAGGCGCGGATCCTGGTCGGCCCGGACGCGTACCTGTTCGACGCGCTCGCCCGGATCGCGCCCACCCACTACTACAGCGTGATCGCCGGCCTGCAGTCCACGCTGGACAGCCGGCGCCGGGGGTCGCGGTGACAACCACCACGGAGCACGTCGACGTACTCATCGTCGGCGCCGGCCTGTCCGGCATCGGCGCCGCGCACCACATCCAGTCGGCCTTCCCGGACCGGACCTACACCATCCTGGAGGCGCGCGAGGCCATCGGCGGCACCTGGGACCTGTTCCGCTACCCCGGAGTGCGGTCGGACTCGGACATGCACACGCTGGGGTACCGGTTCCGGCCGTGGACACAGGCCAAGGCCATCGCGGACGGACCGGCCATCCTGGACTACGTGCGGGAGACCGCCGCCGAGGCCGGGATCGACCGGCACGTCCGCTTCGGCCACCGCGCGGTCCACGCGGAATGGTCCACGGTGGACGCCCGGTGGACCGTGGAGGCGGTGCACGGCGACCGGCGGGTACGGCTGACCACCGGGTTCCTGTACGTGTGCACCGGCTACTACCGGTACGACGCCGGGTACGTGCCGGACTTCCCGGGCATCCAACGGTTCGCCGGTACGGTGGTCCACCCGCAGTTCTGGCCCGAGGACCTGGACTACACGGGCAGGAAGATCGTGGTGATCGGCAGCGGCGCGACGGCGGTGACGCTCGTACCGGCGATGGCCGACCGGGCCGCGCACGTGACGATGCTCCAGCGCTCCCCCACGTACATCGCGTCCCGGCCGGGCGAGGACGTGCTCGCGAACCGGCTGCGGCGCACGCTCGGACCGCGCCGCGCATACCCGGTCACCCGCTGGAAGAACGTCCTTCTCGGTACGCTGTTCTACAAGCTGAGCCGCAGCCGCCCCCAGATGGTGCGGTCGGTGATCCGCAACGGCGCGATCCGGCAGCTGCCGCCGGGGTACGACGTCGACACCCACTTCAACCCCCGCTACCAGCCGTGGGACCAGCGGCTGTGCCTGGCGCCGGACGGCGATCTGTTCACCG
Source organism: Micromonosporaceae bacterium (assembly GCA_040255525.1). Taxonomy (GTDB): domain Bacteria; phylum Actinomycetota; class Actinomycetes; order Mycobacteriales; family Micromonosporaceae; genus Rugosimonospora. The sequence goes on from JBDZVD010000021.1 coordinate 49,857, forward strand.
CGATCCGGCAGGGCAAGGCGTCGGTGGTCACCGACCGGATCGCCGGGTTCACGCCCACCGGCCTGCGCCTGGAGTCGGGCGCCGAACTCGACGCGGACATCGTCGTCACCGCGACCGGGCTGCGGCTGCTGGCCTTCGGCGGCATGGGGCTGGCCGTCGACGGCCACGACGTGACGCTGCGGGACACCATGGCGTACAAGACCATGATGCTGTCCGGCGTGCCGAACTTCGTGTTCACCATCGGGTACACGAACGCGTCCTGGACGCTGAAGGCCGACCTCGTCGCCGGGTACGTCGTCCGGCTGCTGCGCCACCTCGACACCCACGGGTACGACCAGTGCGTACCCGCCCACGATCCCACCGTCACCCGCGTGCCGCTGCTGGACTTCCAGGCCGGCTACGTGCTGCGGTCGATCGACGAGTTCCCGCGGACCGGGTCACGGGCGCCGTGGCGCCTGGGCATGAGCTACCTGCACGACGTACTGAGCCTGCGGTACGGCCGGATCGACGACGGCACCCTGCGGTTCTCCCGCCGGCCGGCGCCCACCCCGGCGGCTCCACGGGCCGCCTGAGCGCGCCGGGCGCGCCGGCAACCCGCTCGGGCCACCGCCTCGCTGCCCCCGCGGGCCCCGCGATATCCGGTCGCGGGCGGCGGGGTGGAACTGGCAGGCTTCCCGTGTGGATCATGCGGTGAACCATGCGGTAAACCATGCGGAGGTGCTGCTGATCGGCGGCCGTGCCGGCGTAGGCAAGACCACGGTCGGGTGGGAGGTCTCCGCGCGGCTGCGCGCCGCCGCCGTTGCGCACGCGATCGTCGAGGGCGACTTCATGGGACAGGTGCACCCGGCACCGGACGCGGATCCGGACCGTTCGGCGATCGTCGAGCGCAACCTGACGGCCGTCTGGGCCAACTATCGCCGGCTCGGATGCCGCCGGCTCATCTACACCAACACCCTCAGCGTGCTGCCCTCGAGCCAGGCCATGTTCCGCCGGGCGATGGGCGCCGACGTACGGATCGTCCGCGTGCTGCTCACCGCCGGGGACGCGACGGTGGACGAACGCCTGGCGGCCCGGGAACTCGGCAGCGAACTGGAGCAGACGCGGGGCATCAGTGCCGCCAGGGCCCGGCTGCTGGACGAGCGGGTGGCGCCGGACACCGTCCGGATCGCGACCGATCGCCGGAGCGTCACGGACATCGCCCGCGACGTAGTGGCGGCCACCGGCTGGGAACGGTAGCGCCGGTGTGCACCCGCGCCCGGCGCGCCGGGCGCGTCAGCCGGACCGGGGTGTACAGCCGCGGGTGCCCCTCGGCGGCGAAGGTCGGCAGGTCGATCGCCCGGGCGCGGAGGAGGCCCAGGTCCGCCAGCAGCCGGCTGCGCGCGTCGCGTGCCCGCACCCGCACGGCCGCGGCCGCCGGCCGGGCGGTACCCGCCCTTCTTCGATCGGGTCCCGCTCTGTTCCGGGTGGGCGGCGCCGTCCGGGCGGGCGACGCCGTCCGGGTGACCGCCGCCGCACCGCGCGTCGGAGCCGCCGAATCATCGGAGGACTGGCGCGGGAATCGACGGGCTGACCCGTGACACAGCCAACACGACCGTGTCCTGGGAGGGATCTGGACAGCTTATTCGGGCATGTGCGAGGCTGCGAGGCGTTCGTACATCGGATTAATCTGTGCGACGGCCGGCCGGTACGGGGACATCGCTTTGCCAGCGGAGCCGGGCGTGTTCGCCAGACAGGTCCAGCTGCCGCTGCGACGAGGGGACAACTCCATGAGGTTGGTGCGGATCGGGCCGGCGGGTGCCGAGCGGCCCGCGGTGCTCGACGGTAACGGGCGGTATCTGGACATCTCGCCGATCACCGCGGACATCGACGGCGCCTTTCTCGCCAGCGACGGGATCGACCGCGTGCGGACCGCTCTGGCCCGCGGGGAGCTGACCGAGCTGCCCGCCCCCGAACGGATCGGATCCCCGGTCGCCCGGCCCGGGAAGGTGGTGTGCATCGGGCTGAACTACTCCGACCACGCGGCGGAGACCGGAGCGACGACGCCGACCGAGCCGATCGTCTTCATGAAGGGGCCGGACACGGTTGTCGGCCCGAACGACGCGGTGCTCATCCCGCGCCGCAGCGCCAAGACGGACTACGAGGTCGAGCTGGGCATCGTCATCGGCAAGCCGGCGCGGTACCTCGACTCGCCGGCCGACGCGACCGGTGTCATCGCCGGCTACGCGCTGGCCAACGACGTCAGCGAACGGGAGTTCCAGACCGAACGGGGCGGCCAGTGGGACAAGGGCAAGTCCTGCGAGACCTTCAACCCGCTGGGCCCGTGGCTGGTGACCGCCGATGACGTACCCGATCCGCAGGCGCTGGGCCTGCGCACCTGGGTCAACGGCCAGCCGCGCCAGGACGGCAACACCAAGAATATGATCTTCGACGTGTACCACGTGGTGTGGTACCTGAGCCAGTTCATGGTGCTCGAACCGGGCGACCTGGTGAACACCGGCACGCCGGCCGGCGTCGGCTTCGGCGCCAACGACTTCCCGTTCCTGCGGGCCGGCGACGTGGTCGAGATGGAGATCGACGGGCTGGGCCGGGCGCGGCAGGAGATGGGCCAGGCATGACCTCCTCTCACTCGGGACCGCCTGACCGCGACGCCTCCCTCGCCGGCGCCGCCGGCACTCGCGCGAGCAGCGGGGAATTCGGCAGGCTGGTCGCCGCCGTCACCGGCGGCGCCTCCGGGATCGGGCTGGCCACCGCGCACTTGCTGGCCCAGCGCGGCGCCTCGGTGGCGGTACTCGACCTCAGGCCGGACACCGTCGAGGAGCCGCTGCACGGGATCGTCTGCGACGTCAGCGACGACGGCAGCGTCCGGGACGCGATCGCGGCGGTGATCGAGCGGTACGGGGCGCTGGACATCCTGGTCAACAACGCCGGCATCGGCGCGCAGGGCACGGTCGAGGACAACGCCGACGCCGAGTGGCAGCGGGTGTTCGACGTCAACGTTGTCGGTATGGTCCGCACGAGCCGGGCGGCGCTGCCGCACCTGCGCCGCTCGCCGCACGCCGCGATCGTCAACACCTGCTCGATCGCGGCCACCGCCGGCCTGCCGCAGCGCGCGCTGTACTCGGCATCCAAGGGGGCGGTGCTCGCCCTGACCCGGGCGATGGCCGCCGACCACCTGCGCGAGGGGATCAGGGTCAACTGCGTCAACCCGGGCACCGCAGACACCCCGTGGATCGACCGGCTGCTGTCCGTGGCACCGGATCCGGCCGCCGAGCGCGCCGCGCTGGAGGCGCGGCAGCCACACGGCCGGCTGGTCCGGGCCGACGAGGTGGCCGCCGCGATCGCGTACCTGGCCGGCCCCGGGGCGGGCTCCACGACCGGGGTGGACCTCGCGGTGGACGGTGGCATGGCCGGCCTGCGCCTGCGCCCGCCCGGCCAGTGACCGCCGGTAGGGAGGATCCGGCATGAGGGTTCAGCTCGCCTACGGCACCGACGGCCTTTCCGTCGACCTGCCTGACGGGCGCACCACGCTCATCGCGCCCGCCCATCCGCCCGGCGTCGCGGACGAACGCGCCACCCTGCGCGAGGCGTTGCGGCGTCCTCAGGCCGGCCCGCCGCTGCGCGACCGGGTGCGCCCCGGACAGACGGTGGCGATCTCGGCCTGTGACGGTACCCGGCCGCAGCCGCGGCAGGTGATGGTCGAGGCGATCCTCGACGAACTCGACGGCGTACTCGACCGCGGGGACCTGGTGATCCTGGTCGCCACCGGTACGCACCGGGCCAACACCGACACCGAACTGCGGGCGATGTTCGGCGACTGGATCGTCGACAACGTACGGATCGTCAACCATGACGCCCGCGACGCCGGTAGCCTGCGTTTCCTCGGCCACTTCGGCAAGGACGTGCCGGTGTGGCTGAACCGCGAGTGGGTCGACGCCGACGTGCGCATCACGACCGGCTTCGTCGAGCCGCACTTCTTCGCCGGGTTCTCCGGCGGTCCGAAGCTCGTCGCGCCCGGACTCGCCGGCCTGGACACCGTGCTGACCCTGCACGACGCCACGCGCATCGGCGACCCGCGAGCCACCTGGGGCATCATCGAGGGCAATCCGATCCACGACGACGTGCGCGCCATCGCCGCCGGTACCGGCGTGCACTTCGCCCTCGACGTCATCCTCAACCGGCAGCAGCGGATCGTGGCCGCGTTCGGCGGCGACCTTGCAGCCATGCACGCCGCGGCCACCCGCGCGGCCCGTACCATCGCGATGCGGCCGGTACCGGCGCCGTTCGACGTCGTGGTCACCACGAACGCCGGCTTCCCGCTGGACCAGAACCTGTACCAGTCGGTGAAGGGCATGTCAGCGGCGGCGACCGTGGTGAAGCCCGGCGGCACCATCATCTGCGCGGCCGAGTGCCGCGACGGCTTCCCCGACCACGGCTCCTACCGGGAGGTGCTGACCTCGCAGCCCTCCCCGGCCGCGCTGCTGGAGGCGATCCGGGCCCGGCCGCGGACCGTGCCGGACCAGTGGCAGGTGCAGGTCCAGGCGCGCATCCAGTCCACTGCGCGGGTGGTCATGCACACCTCGTACCTGTCCGACGCGCAGCTGGCCGAGGCGCACCTGGAACAGACCGCGGACATCGCGGAGTGCGTGGCCCGGCACGGTCCGGACGCGACCGTCTGCGTCCTGCCCGAGGGACCGCAGACCATTCCCTACCTGCGGCCCTGACCGTCGCGGGGCCGAGGCGGAAGCTGCCCGGCCGCCGACGCTGTGAGTCAGTGAGCGCCGGCGACCCGGTGGCTCCGCCACGGCCGCAGCATAGCCAGGGATCCGCCCACGGCTGCCGGCTTCGCCGGCCGATCACCCGATGTGGCCGCATCAGGTCGGCCGCCGGTCCGGCGCCGGGGTCAGCCAGCCGAACGCCTCCGCGGTCGCCGGACGCACCGGATTGACCAGCCGGCCCACTCCTTCGATCTCGATGACCACCTCGTCGCCGGGCGCCAGGCAGAAGTCCAGGGCGGGAACCAGCCCGGTGCCGGTCGACAGGATCGCGCCGTGCGGGAAGGCCGCCTGGCGGAACAGGTACCCGACGAGTTCGGCGAAGCCGCGGCGCATCCGCGCGGTGGAGGTCTGCCCGGACCAGGCGGCGTCGCCGTCGCGCAGTACGGTGACCGCGATGGACAGCGCGGAGGGGTCGGGTACCTGCCAGATCGGTACGATGCCCGGGCCCAGCGCGCACGAGCCGGAGTAGATCTTCGCCTGCGGCAGGTACAGCGGGTTCTCGCCCTCGATGGAGCGAGACGACACATCGTCGCAGACGGTCAGCCCGACCACGTCGCCGTGCGCGTCGCAGACCAGCGCCAGCTCCGGCTCCGGTACGTCGATGCCGGAGTCGACCCGCACCCCGATCGGCTCGCCGTCGCCGCAGACCCGCCAGGCCGGCGACTTGAAGAACAACTCGGGCCGGGCCGCGCCGTACACCCGCGCGTACACGTCGGCGACCTGGCTCTCCTCCTGCCGCGCCTCGCTGGAACGCAGGTACGTCACACCGGACGCCCACACCTCGGTCAGCCCGTCGACGGGTGGCAGCAGCCGGGCGCCGGGTACCGCGTCGCCGGGGGACTCGACCGCCTCCCGCAGCGCGGCGCTGCCCTGCCCGAGCAGGGCCGCGAGCGACGGCGCGGCCAGCGCCCGGACCACCCCGGTGTCGCTGTCCCGCAGACCGACGCCGGCGCCGGCGGCGGTCGCGTACCGGACGATCTGGTTGGGCACGGCGGTTCCCCTCGCTGTCGGCGGCTCCCAAGATCGTACAGCCGGCGGGCCGGGCCCGGCTCACCCCTCCGGGCGGCGGCGCAGCGCCACGGCACTGTTGAAGCCGTCGAAGCCCCGCGCCGCGACCAGGGCGAGCCGGGTCGGCTGCTGGCGGTGCTCGCGGACGAAATCCAGATCGCATCCGGGCGCCGGCCGCTCCAACCCGGCGGTGGCCGGTACCAGCCCCTCGTGCATCGCGAGCAGCGCGTTCGCCACGTCCAGGGCGGACCCACCCTGGTGGGCGCGGCCGGTCAGCGGCTTCTGCGTGGTCACCGGCGGGCCGGCCGGGCCGAAGACGGCACGCAGCGCCCGGGCCTCGCTGAGGTCGAAGCCGGGTACGCCGAGGGCGTCCGGTACGACGAGGTCCACCTCGTCCGGCCGGGCGCCGGCACGCTCCAGCGCCAGTGCCATGGCGCGGGCATACTGCGCCGGGTCACCGCCCTGCCGGCGGTCGGTGTGCCGGGCGTCGTGCGTCGCGGCCCAGCCGGCCACCTCACCGTAGACGGCCGCACCCCGGTCCCGCGCGTGACCGAGCTCCTCGACGACGAACACGGCACCGCCCTCCCCGGGTACGTAGCCGCTGGCCGCCTCGTCGAACGGCCGGTACGCCCGGGCCGGGTCGGTACCGCTGCTGAGCAGGCCGCCGCGCAGCTGGCAGGCCAGCGCGTACGGGCTCAGCGGGCACTCGGTACCGCCGGCGACGACGACCGGGGTTCCCCGCCGGATCATCCGTACCGCGTGGGCCAGGCTGTCCAGGCCGCCGGCGGCCTCCGACGCCAGCACCCCGCACGGGCCCTTGAACTGGTGGTGGATGGAGATCTGGCCGACGCTCGCGGCGTAGAACCAGGCGATCGACTGGTACGCGCCGACGGTACGCGACGGCTGGCTCCACAGGCGCTGCAGCTCCCGCTGCCCGAACAGGTTCCCGCCGGACGAGCTGGCCAGGGTGACCCCCACCCGGTACGGGTCGTCGGCCACCTCGGCCAGGCCGGCGTCGGCCAGGGCGAGCCGGGTGGCCGCGAACCCCAGGTGCGTCCACCGGTCGGTCTGCACCACCCGCCGGTTGTCGGCCCACCCGAGCGCGTCGAACTCGGACACCTCCCCGGCGAGCGTGGACGGGTACGGCGCCGGATCGAACAGTGTGATCCGGCGCAGCGCGGTCTGTCCGGCCAGTACCCGCTTCCAGTGCGCGTCCGCGCCGATCCCGGTCGGCGCGACGACGCCGATCCCGGTCACCACCGCGCGCGCGGCGGTCATCGGGTCGCCTCCGCCAGCTTGCGGAACACCATCGCCGACTGGAACCCGCCGAACCCGCTGCCGACCGACAGCGCCACATCCACGTCGACCTCCCGGGCGGTGTTCGGCACATAGTCGAGGTCGCACTCCGGGTCGCGGGTGCCCCAGTTGGCCGTCGGCGGCACGACGCCGTGCTCGATGGCCAGCGCGCACGCGGCCATCTCGATGGAGCCGATCGCCCCGAGCGAGTGGCCGACCATGGACTTGATGGAGCTGATCGGCACGCGGTACGCGGCGTGGCCGAGCGCCCGCTTGAACGCGGCCGTCTCGTGCCGGTCGTTCTGCCGGGTGCCCGAGCCGTGCGCGCTGATGTACGACACGTCGCCCGGGTTGAGCCGCCCCTCGTCCAGCGCCGCGCTGATCGCCAGTGCCATCTCGGCACCGTCCGGTCGCAGGCCGGTCATGTGGTACCCGTTGCTGCGGTTGGCGTACCCGGCCAGTTCGCAGTAGACGTGGGCGCCACGCCGCCGGGCGTGGGCCAGCTCCTCCAGCACGAGGACGGCGGCGCCCTCGGCCAGCACGAACCCGGCCCGGTTCCCGTCGAACGGGCGCGACGCGTGCGCCGGGTCGTCGTTGGCGGCCGTGGTGGCCTTGATGGCGTCGAAGGACGCGACGGTCACCGGCGAGATCGGCGTGTCCGACGCGCCGGCCAGCACCACGTCCGCCTCGTCGTCGCCGATGAGTTGGTGCGCGTACCCGATCGCGTCGATCCCGGACGTGCAGCCGGTGGAGATCACCTGGGCCGGCCCGTGCAGCCCGTGCCGGCAGGCGACCTCGGCGGCCAGGCTGCTCGGTACCAGCGCCTGGTACAGGAACGGAGTGGTGCGGGTGTGGTCGACCAGCCACTCGGCGCCACAGTCGCTGGCCACCACGTACTCGCGCTCCAGTGCCATGGTGCCGCCCACCGCCGACCCGAGCACGACGCCGGTCCGCTCCCGGATCGCCTCGCCGGCCTCCAGCCCGGCGTCGGCCAGCGCCTCGATGGACGCGGCGAGCGCGAACTGGATGTACCGGTCGGCACGCTGCCGCTCCGCCGGGGTGAGCCCGGCGGCGGCGGCGTCGAAGTCGCACTCGGCGGCGATCTGCGAGCGGAACGGGGACGGGTCGAAGAAGCTGATCCGCCGGGTGGAGGTGCGCCCCTCGGTGATGGTGGCCCAGAACCGGTCGCGGGTGACTCCGCCCGGTGCCACCACGCCCACCCCGGTCACCACGGTGCGGCGCGGTGTCATGCCGGGGCCTCGGCGGGCTTTCCGGCTGGCTGTTCGGGCCCGGTCCGGGCCGCCCCCTCGGTGTCGACGTGCCCGAGTTCCGGCCGGGGAGCCAGCGGTCCCAACTGGAAGACCGCCTCGGCCGGCTCGTACCCCGTGTTGCGCAGCCGGTGCCGCGCGCGTACCGGGATGAACAGCGCCTCACCGGTACCCAGGGGGATCGGCTGGTCGTCCAGGTCCACCACGAGCTGCCCCTTCGTGACGTACAGGAACTCCTCGCTGTACGGATGGTAGTGCTCCCCGATCCGCTCTCCCGGCAGCAGCCGGGCGATGCCCATGAAGCCCGAGGTGCTGCCGACCGTCTTCGGCCCCAGCAGCACCCGCAGTTCGCCGCCGCGCCGGCAGTCCGGTGGTACGTCGCGCGCCGCGACCACCCGGGTGCCCTCGGCGGGCGGCGCGCCCGCGCCCCGGGTGGGCCGGCGGGATCCGGCACGCGCGCCGTCACTCATCGCCGGCTCCCCCGCCGGCCGTGGCGGCCTGCCGGGCCGCCTGTTCGACGCGCTGGCGGATGACCGCCATCTGGACCCGCGAGTTCGCGTTGATGCGTTCGGTCATCTGGCGGTTGTTCACCGGGGCGGTCGGGCGCATGGCGAAGTCCTGGACCCAGGTCATCCGGGTGCCGCCGGGCACCTCGTCGTAGTGCCAGCTGATCCGCATGTACTCGAACGGTCCGGTCTCCACCCGGTGCGCCCGGACCTTGCGCCGTACCGGATCGGCGGTGCGCTCGCTGACCCAGCTCCAGGTGGCCCCGTTCTCGTCGGGCACCATGGTCAGCCGGAACAGTACGGCGTCGCCGGTGCGCCGGAGCACCTCCACCGAGGCGTACTCGGTGAACAGGTCCGGCCACCGCTCCACGTCGTTGGTCATCCGCCAGACCAGTTCGAGGGGCGCGTCGATGACGACGCTGTTCTCGGTGTGTCCCGGCTCGTCGGGGTCCGCCGCGGGCGCGGGGATGGCGTTGGCGCCGGGCGAGCGACCGGCCGGTTCGGGGTCGGACGGGCGGATGCCGAGCACCCCGGCGAGCTCGTCGATGGTGAGCAGGGCTGCGTTGTCCGGCACGTGCACGCCGTGCCGGTCGGCCACCACGGCCTCCAGTTCGAGCAGGGCCAGCGAGTCCATGCCGAGCTCGGCCAGCGTGGCGGCCGGCGCCGCCGCGGCCGCTTCGGGATCCAAACCGCAGTTGCGTACCAGGATCGAGGTGATTTCTGCGGTCACGGCCTGGCGCCGCTGCGAAGTGTCGAGGGTCATGTCGCCTCCCGGGCATCGTCAGTTGGTCGGTTGTGGTGCGGGGAGATCCTGTGCTGCGCCGGAGCCCGGCGGTGCGGGCGACTCCACGAGGCGGTCGACGAGTCCGGTCGAGTAGCGCCCCTTGCGGAACCCGGCGTCGTCGAGGATCCGGCGCAGGAACGGGATCGTGGTGCGTACCCCGGGGCCGGCGATGTCGAACTCGTGGAGCGCGCGCTCCATCCGGTCCAGGGCGAGGTCGCGGTCCGGAGCCCAGACGATCACCTTGGCGAGCAGCGAGTCGTAGTACGGCCCGACCAGGTAACCGGGGTACCCGTGCGTGTCCACCCGGGTGAACGGACCGCCCGGCGGCCGGAACCGGTCGAGGCGCCCGGGGGCCGGCGCGAAGCCGCGGTCGGGGTCCTCCGCGTTGACCCGGCACTCGATCGCCGCGCCGCGCAGCCGTACCTCGTCCTGCCGCATCCGCAACGGCACGCCTGCGGCGATGTGCAGCTGCTCGTGCACCAGATCGATGCCGGTGATCATCTCGGTCACCGGGTGCTCCACCTGGATGCGGCAGTTCGCCTCGATGAAGCGGAACGCTTCCGTGTCATCGACGAGGAATTCGAAGGTGCCCGCTCCCCGGTACCCGACGGCCAGCGCCCCGCGTACCGCGGCGCCGGCGATCGCGTCCAGGGTGCACGGGGACAGTCCCGGTGCCGGCCCCTCCTCCACCAGCTTCTGGTGGCGGCGCTGCGCCGAGCAGTCCCGGGTACCCAGGTGCACGCCGTTGCCGTACGAGTCGCAGAGCACCTGCACCTCGACGTGCCGCGCGTGGACCAGGTAGCGCTCCAGGTAGACCCGGTTGTCGCCGAAGGTGGCCTGCGCGGCCAGCTGGGTCCGCGCGTACGCCCCGGCGAGCTCGGACGGTGACCACACCACCGCCATCCCGCGGCCGCCCCCGCCCGCGACGCTCTTGATGATGACGGGGTAGCCGACCTGGTCGGCGACGTCCCGCGCGGCCGCCGCGCTGGGCAGTATCTCGGCACTGCCCTCGTTCAGGGGCAGGCCCGCCCGGCGCATGAGGGTGCGGGCGCGTGCCTTGTCGCCGAACGCGCGGACCACCTCGGGGTCGGGCCCGATGAAGACCAGCCCGTTGTCGGCGCACACCTCGGCGAAGTCGGCGTCCTCCGAGAGGAAACCGTAGCCGGGGTGGATGGCCTCGGCACCGGTCTGCCGGGCCGCTTCGACGATCGCCGCCGGGTTCAGGTAGCTGTGCCGGCTCGCCGGCGGCCCGATCCGGACCGCCTCGTCGGCCATCCGCACCACCGCCGACTCGCTGTCCGCGGTGGAGTAGACCGCGACCGTGCGCACGCCCAACTCCCGGCACGCGCGGGCGATCCGCACCGCGATCTCACCGCGGTTGGCGATCAGTACCTTCTCGAACATGCTCGCGCCTCCCCCTGTCTCACTCGGGCGGCAAATCCCCTGAGCACTCGCTCACGCGAACGCACCGCGATCGCTGCTCCTGTCTCGAAGAGCGGCTGCGCCCGGCCTGCCCGGCCGGCGCCCGGTCGCTCGTGCGCCGTTCGTGCCGGCCACGCTCATGCCGGGGCCAGGGCGATGAGCGCCTGCCCGAACTCGACCGGCTGGCCGTCGTCGACGAGTACGTCGAGCACCCGGCCGGCCCGGCCCGCGGTGACCTCGTTCATCAGCTTCATCGCCTCGACGACGCCGACCACCCTGTCCGGCTCGACCAGGTCGCCGACTGCCACGAACGGCGACGCGCCCGGCTCGGGAGCCCGGTAGAACGTGCCGACCATCGGGGACACCACGCTGTACGACCCGGCCCCGGCCTCCGGCTCGGATCCGTTGCCGGCAGGTGTCCCGGCGGCGTTCCCGGCAGGTGTTCCGGCGGCGGTCGCGGCCACCGGCGCGGCCCGCGGTACGGGGCCCGGCACACCCGCCGGGACCCGTGCGCCGTTGTGCTCGCCGTGCCACTCGATCTCGACCACGGCGTCACCCCGGCTGATCTGGATCCTCCGCAGCGGTCCGGCGACCTCGCCCACCAGGAGCCGGGCCTGCTGGCGCAGATCGGCCAGCACGCCGTTGTCATACTCCGGAGTACTCATGGACGCTCTCCAGTTCGGTGCGGACCGGGTCGCCGGCGGCACAGAACCGGCGGAACCGCGCCCGGCGCAGCGCGACGAGATCCCCGGCGGGTACGCCCAGCAGAGGCGCGAGCGCCCCGGACAGCGCCGCGCGCAGGTCGGGCGGCGCCGGCGGCCCGCCGGGTGCGGCCGGGTCGCCGACGATCGCGTCGATCACGCCCAGGCGCAGCAGGTCCGGTGCGGTCAGGCGGAGCGCCTCGGCCGCCCGGGGCGCCGCGGCCGGGTCGTTCCACAGGATCGCGGCGCAGCCCTCGGGGCTGATCACCGAGTAGACCGCATCGTGAAGCATCAGCACCCGGTCCGCCGCGGCGAGCGCGAGCGCTCCGCCACTGCCTCCCTCGCCGGTGATGACCGCGACGGCGGGCACCGGCAGGCCGGCCATGGTCGAGATGCTCTCCGCGATGGCCAGCGCCTGCCCCCGCTCCTCGGCCCGTACCCCCGGGCTCGCGCCGGGCGTGTCGATGAGCGTCACGACGGGCAGGCCGAGGTGCGCGGCCAGGCGCATGACGCGGACGGCCTTGCGGTACCCGGCCGGGCTCGCCATGCCGAACTCGCGCGCCACCAGTTCGGCAGTGGTGTGACCCTTTTGGTGTCCGATCACCGCGACCGCCATCCCGTCCAGGCGGGCCAGACCCGCGACGACCGCCGGGCAGTCGCCGCCGAGCCGGTCGCCGTGCAGCTCGACGAAGCCGTCGAACGCGCTGGCCAGGTAGTCCAGTGTGGTCGGCCGGTCGGGCTGCCGGGCAGCGCGCACGATCCGGATCGCTTCGGCGGGAGCGGCCGTACCGTCCCGGCCCGACGGCGCGGTTCGTGCCGGCACGGCCGAGCTCAGCGGCGCGGTTCGCGCCGGCACGGCAGCCGAGCGCGGGGCCGGCACGGCAGCCGAACGTGGCGCCGGCGTCACCGCCGAACCCGGCGCCGGCGTCACCGCCGAGAGCAGCGACCGCAGTGCCGGCCGAAGCTGCCGGCGCTCCACCACCATGTCCACGAACCCGTGACGGAACAGGAAGTCGGCCGTCTGGAAGCCGACGGGCAGGCTCTGCCGGAGTGTCTGCTGGATGACCCGGGGTCCGGCGAAGCCCATCCGGGCTCCGCTCTCCGCGACGATGACGTCGGTGGCGGTGGCGAACGACGCGGCCACGCCTCCGTACGTGGGATCGGTGATGACACTGACAGTCAGCAGGCCGTCGGAGCGCAGCGCGTCGATCGCCTGGATCGTCGCCGTCATCTGCATGAGCGACAGCGCGCCCTCCTGCATCCGCGCCCCGCCTGACGCGGTCACCACGACGAACGGCAGCCGGCTCGCCCGCGCACGATCGGCGGCGCGCACGATCAGCTCGCCGGTCACCGAGCCGAGGCTGCCGCCGAGGAACCGGAAGTCCATCACCGCCAGGACCAGGCGGTGGCCGTCGATGGCAGCCTCGCCGCAGAGCACGGCCTCGGTGAGCCCGGTGGACGCGCGGGCGCCGGCCAGCCGCTGCCGGTACGGGACGAGGTCGACGAAGCCGAGCGGGTCGACCGCCGGTACCCGGTCGGCGAACCCGGCGAAGCTGCCCGGGTCGGTGAGCTGTCCGATCCGGTCGACAGCGGTCAGCCGCCGGTGGTCGCCACACTCGGGGCACACGTCCAGGTTGCGGCGCAGCCGCTTGCGATAGAGCAGCGCCAAGCACGACCCGCAGCGCACCCACGACTGCCGCTCGGCGGTGGCCGGTCCGGTCATCGCCGGTCCCCCCGCGCTGCGGTCGCCCGCGCTGTCGCCATCGGCGCCGTCGTCAACCGCGCTGTCGCCGCCCGCGCTGTCGCCATCGGCGCCGTCGTCAACCGCGCTGTCGCCGCCAGCGCCGTCGCCGCCCGCACCGTCGCCATCGGCGCCGTCGCCCGCCGCTCGGTTGCCGGCGGGTGGTCGGGGAGAGCGCGACCCGGCGCGGTTTTGGGCTCGGCGTCGTGCGGGGCGTTGCGCCGCCCGGCAAGGGTCGTCGCGGCGATCGGTGATCGTTCCATGTCTCTCCCCCCGGAATGAATCGCCGCACCACCGTGAACCGCGGGGTGTCAATCGCCTGTCACAGAAAACTCACAGGTTCGGGCGAATGATGACGCTGGGGTGACGCCCCGTGCGGCACGGTCGCCTGCGGAACAGCGGTTTCAGCGCAGGTCACGTGAGGTCTTCGGGAAAATCGACCGGCCGCATCGCCGGCCGAACCGTTGACGCAGCGTAGTAGCGATTGATAACGTTCGTCACACTTTATGACTAAGCAGGTGCCCGCAGGTCAGGGCACCGGCCGTTGCTGGGGACAGCGGTGTCGCACCAGTCAGCCTCCGGCAGCGCGGCTTTCCGGACGAGGGTCTTCGTGCAGGAGGTTCAACGATGGCCTCTGACAAGCGCACGCCGATCTCCGCGCGGAACACGCCCCCGCGGCAGGCGGCCGTCCCCGGCGAGGTGACCATCCGGCTCGTGTTGCTCGGTGGGTTCCGGCTGCTGCACGACGGAAAGCCCGTGGCGGTGCCGCGCGGGCTACAACGCACGATCGCGCTGATCGGGCTGCGCCCCGGCGCCACCCGCTCCCACGTGGCCGGGCTGCTCTGGCCGGACACGCCGGAGGAGCGCGCGCTGTCCTCGCTGCGGACCGCACTGTGGCGGTTGCGCCAGGACCCCTTTTGTCCGGTCGTGACCGCGGGCGACACCGTCCGGCTGCACCCGAGCGTGGACGTCGACGTCGACGAACTCGTCCGCGCCGCGACCCGGGTCACCCAGGGAGGCGACCCGCGCACCTCCGCCCCGGTGCTCGCCGCCGGCCGGCACGACCTGTTGCCGGGCTGGTACGACGACTGGGTGCTGCTGGAACGGGAGCGGCTGCGGCAGTTGCGGCTCCACCTGCTCGACGAGACCGCCCGCGCCCATTTACGGGCCGGCGACCACGGCGCGGCGCTGCAGGCCGCGCTGGAGGCGATCGCCGCGGAGCCGCTGCGCGAAACGCCGCACCGGCTGGCCGTCGCGACACACCTCGCCGAGGGGAACGCCTACGAAGCGCTGCACGCGTTCTACGTGTACCGGGATCTCCTCCTCCGCGAGCTGCAACTCGAACCGTCCACGGCGATGCACGAACTGATCAACCAAGTCCTTCCTCCGATCTGTGCGCCAGGGCACCAGCGTCAGGGCCGCCCGGGTACCGACCGCCCCGCGTGACACGACCGGCCCGACGGCCCGCGCCGGGCCGGGCTCAGCGAGAGCGGCCCCATCCTGGCAGCCATCCGTCCCCGCGGCGTCACCACCCGCGGCACGGCGACCGGAGCCCGGTGACGGCAGAAAGACGCGACGGCCGGCAGGGTCACTGGCGTCAGGCCCGGCCGCACGCGGCCGGGCGGTGTCACCGCGGGACCCCGGCCAGCCGGGGACCTCCGCCAGCCAAGGAGCAGCCATGACTTTCCGAAGCGTGATCGTTTGTCGCATCGTCCCGGGCAGTGAGAGCACTGTCGCCGAGGTCTTCGGCTACTACGACAAGACGACGCGACCGCAGGACTTCGGCGTGATCGGTCGGACCCTGCTCTCGCTCGACGACCTGTACATCCATGTGATCGAGCGCAACGTCGACCCCAAGACGCTGGAGCGGCCGCGCGGACTCCCCGCCTTCCAGCAGATCGCCGAGAAGATCGCGCCGTACGTGACGCCGTACCCGAAGAACTGGAAGGTGCCGTCGGACTCGGTGGCCAAGGAGTTCTACAGCTGGACGGCGGATCCCGAAGCGGCGGCGAAGCCGGCGGTCGCCGAGAACCAGCTCGTCATCGTGGCGCGCATCAAGCCCGGCGCGGAACCCGACGTGGCCCGCATCTTCGCCGAGTCGGACACCACCGCGCTGCCGGCCCAGATGGGCGTCACGGGGCGCTGGCTGTACTCGCTCGACGACGTGTACCTGCACGTGATGGAGCGCACCGACGGGTCTTTCGCCGAAACCGCGCGGGACAACCACGACCGGCCCGCGTTCGCGAAGATCATGGAGGACCTCAACCCGTTCATCGAGGCGTACAACCCGGACACCTGGCGCAGCCCGGAGGACGCGGTCGCGAAGGAGTTCTACCGCTGGAAGGCGGAGGACTGACGGCCGCCGTCGCCACGGTCGAGGAGACACTGTGCTCAGGACGATGCTCCGGATGCGTGCGCGCCCGGGGTGCGAGCGGGCCGTGGAGGCCGCGTGGCGGGCGTCCGCCGCGCCGGCCGGCGCGGTGCCCGGCAACCGCGCATGGCACCTGCTGCGGGACGCTCACGATCCGCGCTCGTTCGTCCTGGTGACCGAGTGGGACGACGAGTCCGCGCTGCGGGACTACCGGGACGGCCCGGTCGCGGCGCGCTTCGCGGACACGGTGCGCCCGTTGCTGGAGGCGTCCGGCCCGGACGGCTACCGGCTGATGCGCGGCACCGACCACGCCGGGCCGGGCGCGTCCGGCCCGGATGCCGCCGAACCGCGCATCTGCGTGGACGTCGAGGTAACCGTGCCGGTCGACCGGCGCGCGGAGTTCCACCGCGGGTACGCCGAGGTGCTCGCCCGGATGGCCGGGGTACCCGGGTACCTGCGCGAGGACCTGTGGTGCGAACCGGGTACGGACATCTTCCACATCGTCGCCGAGTGGGACAGCGAGGCGCGGTTCTTCCGGTGGATCGGCAACCCGGCACACGCGCAGGAGGAGGCGGGGCCGATCGCGCCGTTCCTCCTCGACTTCCGCCGCCGCATGTTCCACCTCGCGGACGGCCCCGAAGACAGGCTCACGGCGCGCTCCGGCTCCGGCTCCGCGCCCGATCACCGCCGAGAACCCAGTACCGGCAAGGAGGCCGACGTGCACAGCACAACGGACGTACTCATCGTGGGAGCGGGGCCGACCGGGCTGACCGCGGCCGTCGAGCTGGCCCGGCGCGGCATCCGGTGCCAGGTGGTGGAGAAGCTGGCCACCCCGCCGGCACAGGCCGACAGGGCGATCGGGGTGCACTGCCGCACCATGGAGATCTGGGAAGACCAGGGCATCGTGCGGGACGCCATGGACGCCGGGATCTGGCTGACCGGCCAGATGGTGTTCGTCAACGGCAAGGAGACCTACCGGGGTAGCTGGGAACTGCCCGAGCTGCCGTACGCTCACCTCGGCCTGCCCCAGTACGAGACCGAGCGCCTGCTCACCGGGCGGCTGGCCACGCTCGGCGTGGTACCGCAGCGGGGTGCCGAGCTGGTCGCGTTCAGCCAGGACGACGACGGCGTGCTCGCGACGCTCGACACGGCCGGCGGCGGCCGGAGCACGGTACGGGCGCAGTACCTGGTGGGCTGCGACGGCGCGCACAGCAAAGTACGCGAGCGGCTCGGCCTGACCTTCACCGGCGGGCTGGGCACATTCCCTCAGCTGTTCATGCTCGGCGACGTGGACGTGGACTGGGTGATGCCGGAGGGGCACCTGCTGCGGTTCATGCACTCCACCGACGGGCGGATGGACAACATGCTGGTGTGCGTGCCGTTGCGTGGCGAGTCCCGGTACCGGATCGCGACGATGGCCCCGCCCCGCTTCTTCGCCCAGACCGGCGGCCGGGATGCCCCACCCGGGTTCAGCGAGGAGCTCGCCGAGCCGACCCTCGCCGACGTGCAGGCCGCGCTGAACCAGCTGGCCCCACCCGGTACCCGCGCGTCGAACCTGCGCTGGTCCTCGGTGTTCCGGATCAGCCACGGGATCGTGGACCGGTACCGCGACGGGCGGGTGTTCGTGGCCGGCGACGCGGCGCACCTGCACCCGCCGGCCGGCGGGCAGGGCATGAACACCGGGATCCAGGACGCCTGGAACCTCGCCTGGAAGCTGGCCCTGGCGGTGCGCGGGATGGCGGCGCCAGGCCTGCTGGACAGCTACGAGACCGAGCGGCGCCCGGAGGGCGAGGAGATCGTCGGGCGCGCGGTGCGGATGGCGTTCACCGACGAGCTGGACCGCGACGACCTCAAGCGGCAGTTCCTGCAGGAGATGTCGATGCTGGTCAGCTACTGCGCCAGCCCGCTGGTCGGGCAGTCCGTGACCACTCCCGAGGCGCTGGCCGCCGGCCCCGGTCCCGGTGACCGCGCCCCGGACGTCGGCGGCCTGTACCGGCGCGGCGTGGGCCACCTGCTGCGCCTGCGCGACCTGACTCGGGGCACCCGGTACACCCTGCTGGTGTACGCGGACCGTACGGCCAGCGAGGCGGCGGTGATGGCCGTGGAGAAGCTGTGCGCCGGTGTCCGGCAACAGGCGTTCGGGGAGATCGACGTGTACCTGCTGCTCGACGCGGACGCCCGGGTGCCGTGGCTGCTCGACCCGCCGGTGATCCGGGACGACGCCGGCGAGTTCCGCGCCGCGTACGGCGTCGACGGCACCGCCCTGTACCTGATCCGGCCGGACGGGCACGTCGGGTTCCGCAGCCAGCCGATCGACGCCGACGCGTTGCGCGCGAACCTGCAGTTGACGTTCGGAGGTACCCGATGACGACGGTGCGCACGGTGCTGGCGATGCGTGCCCGGGAGGGCTGCGAACAGCGGTTCGAACAGGAGTGGCTGGGGGCGGCCGAACAGATCCGCACGCTGCCCGGGTGCCTGCGCCAGGATCTGGTACGCGACGCCGACGACCCGCGCAGCTACCTGATCATCAGCGACTGGGCGGACCGCGAACGGCTGGACGCCTTCGGCCGCAGCGAGCAGCGCGACCGGTTGCTGCGGGTGATCCGCGACCTGCGCGAGTCCGCTCAACGGCACACGTACCAGGTGCTGCACAGCGTCGGTGAGTCCGGGGAGCCGGCGTGACCGCGCACGGCGAACCGCCGCGGGCGGTACCGGCGGCGCAGCTGTACACCGACGAGTTCGCCGCCGACCCGTACCCCACCTTCGCCCGGCTGCGGGAGGGCGCACCGGTGTGCCCGGTCACCGGTGCGCGGTTCGACACGTACCTGATCAGCAGGTTCGACGACGCCAAGGCGGCACTGACCGATCCCCGGCTGTCCAAGGATCTCTACGGGCCGGGCCAGCACTACCTGCGCATCTTCGGGCCGAATTCGGAGGGTCTGAACAAGAACATGCTCAACTCCGATCCGCCGGAGCATGACCGGCTGCGCCAGATCGTGTCGCAGGCGTTCACCACCCGGCGGATCGAGGCGCTGCGCCCCCGGGTCACCGCGTTCGTGGAGAGCCTGCTCGACAAGATGGTCCCGCGCGGCGAGTCCGACCTGATGCGGGACTTCGCGATCCCGCTGCCGATGATGGTGATCTGCGACCTGCTCGGGATACCGGAGATCGACCACGAACGGGTACTGGGCTGGACCCAGGTGATCCGCACGTCCGGGTCGTCCCGCCGTCCACCGGAGCAGGAACGGGCCGCGGTGCAGGAGGCCCAGCTGCGGCTGAACCGGTACCTCGCCGACCTGGTACAAGCCAGGCGCGCGCAGCCGGCGCCGGGCATGATCAGCGAGCTGATCGACGCCTGCGACCGCGAGGGGAAGCTGTCCGAGCCGGAGGTCGTCACCACCACGTTCCTGCTGCTGTTCGCCGGGCACCAGACCACCGCGGACTTCATCGGCAACGCGACGGTCGCCCTGCTGACCCATCCCGAGCAGCTCGACGCGCTGCGTACCAGGCCCGACCTGCTGCCCGCGGCGATCGAGGAGCTGCTGCGGTTCGACGGTCCGCTGCCGGTCGCCAGTCCCCGGATCGCCACCGAAGAGGTCGAATACCAGGGGGTCACCATCCCGGCGGGCTCCATCGTCGGCGTCGTCATCAACGCGGCCAACCACGACCCGGCCTACTTCGCCGACCCGGACCGGCTCGACCTGTGCCGGGCCCGTGCCCCGCACATCGGTTTCGGCCACGGCGTCCACTACTGCTTGGGCGTGTCGCTGGCCAGGATGGAGGCGCGGATCGGCATCGGCGCGCTGCTGCGCCGGCTGCCGGAGCTGAGGCTCGGGGTACCGGTCGATCAGCTGCGCCGGCTGCCGGCCGCGTCACCGTTCCGCGGCCTGCTGGAGCTGCCGGTACGGTTCGGCACGCGGTAGGAGTGCCGGCGCCGGGACGGCGACTGCCCGCCCGGGACGGCGACTGCCGGCGGGTCAGCCGCTGCCCTCGCCATCGGCAGAGCGCCGACCCGTAGAGGTCAGACCTCTTGCCAGATGCAGGGTACAGCGGCCGGGGTACCGGTCGCGCCCCGGCCGCCGGGACCCCCGGTCCGCCGGCCGGTCCCGGGGCGACCACTACCCTGTACCGGTGGCGCCTCCCGCACCCCCGCTGCTGCTCGTGCTCGACGGCAACAGCCTGCTGCACCGCGCGTACCACGCGGCCGCGACCGGGCAGCTCGTCGACGCGTCCGGCCGGGGGGTGTGGGCGCTCAAGGGCCTGGTCGGCTATGCCGCGCGGGCCGCGGCCCGGCTGCGCCCGGATGCGCTGGTGGTCGGCTTCGACTGTCCGGACCACTCAGCGCGCAGGGCGGACTACCCCGCGTACAAGGCGCACCGGCCGGAGAAGCCCGCCGACCTGACCGACCAGATCACCGCCGCCCCCGAACTGCTGGACGCGGCCGGCATCGCCACCGTGGTACCGCACGCGTACGAGGCCGACGACGTCCTGGCCAGTTCCGCCGCGCACGCTCGGCGCAGCGGTTGGCGGACCGTACTGATGACCAGCGACCGGGACGCCTTCGCGCTCATCGACGCGACCACGTCGGTACTGCGCGTGCGCAACGGCGGGTTCGACCGGGCCGTACTGGTCACGCCGGAGGCCCTGGCCGACGCGTACGGCGTGACTGCGTCCCAGTACCGCGACTACGCCGCGCTGCGCGGCGACCCGTCCGACAACCTGCGCGGGGTACCCGGCTTCGGCTCCGCCACGGCCGCCCGGCTCCTCGCCGCGTTCGGCAGCGTCGAGAACGCGTGGGCGGCCTGGGACGGCGGTGGCACCGAGGCGGTGTGCGCCGTCGTCGGTGAGCGGTCCGGCGCCGCGTTCGGCTCGGCGGCCGCCCGGGCGGCGGTCGAGCGCAACCGCCGGCTGATGGCCATGCGCGAGGACCTGCCCGTACCGGAGCTGGACACGCTGCGGCTGCCGCTGAACCTCGCGGTGATGAAGCGGGCACTGTCCGGTCGCGGCATCATCCTCGGACCGTCGCTGTGGGCGCTCACCGGCGGCTGCCCGCCGGACGTGCCGGCTCCCGCTGTGGTGGCACAACAGTGGGGGCGCGGCCGGCGGCGCCGCGAGCCGCTCCCGGGCCAGCTCACGCTCTTCTGACCGGGCCGCCCCGTCACGCCGCTTCCAGCAGCCGCCTCAGCCGGGCGAGGTCGGCCCGCACGAGGCCCGCGTCGCGGGCGAAATCCTCGTCGCTGCGGCCGGGAAAGCGCCGCACGGTGAACACCACCTCGCACGCGTCACCGTTGGGGATGACCCGCATCGGGTTGTAGAACACCTCGCCCGAGGGCATCGTGACGTAGTGGTCGAGAACGCCGTACGGGTTGCGCTCCACGAAGGCGAAGCTCGCCCGGCCACCCGGGGTGTCCACGAACCACCGCCCGTCGACGTTCTCGACCGAGCCGCCGAGCCCCGGAGCCCAGCGCGGAATGTTGCGCGGCTCCACCACGAAGTCGTAGACCTCGGACGCCCGCCGGTCGATCCGCTCGCTGACGTGCCGGGACTCGGATGCGGTCTGCTCCATGCCGGTAATCATGCCGGATGCGCGCCGGGGCGGGCCCAGGCTCGGCTCAGCACGTACGCGGCGACCAGGAGCACGGAGAGTCCGCCGTCCCATCCGATGATCGTGCCGGTGTCCGCGACGCCGCCGTGCACGGAGTAGAGGATCGCGGTCACGGTCAGTGCCAGCTTGTTGAAAATGACCAGTTCCCAGACTCCTCGGTAGCCGTGCGGCCGGAGTGCGAGCAGTGCGAAGAGTCCAGCGAAGACGACAAAGCCGTAGGCGCGCCAGGTCTCGACGACCTTTGACGACCCGTCCGCCGTCGCCACGTCGCCGATGGCGGTGATCGCGCTGATCGCGGCCGCGACGGCGGCGAGCCACAGCATTGCCTGTGCCGCTCGGGTGCGCATGCGGGGTACCTCCAAACTAGCTAATAAGCATAGCTCAGACGCTAACTCTCATAGCGGCCCGCGTCAAGCCGAGGGCCACGGGAGTGACGTGAGATTTTGCGGGTACGGCGGTCCTCACGACCGGGCACGGCGAGCAGGAGCCGGGGGCACGATGAACGACGACCACGACAAGGTGACCGGGCGGCTGACCCGTGCGCTCGGCATCGCCAGCGCCGGCCTGGGGCTGGCCGGGATCGCCGCGCCGGACCGGATCGGCAGGCTGTGCGGACTGCGCCAGCCCGGCGCCCGGCTGATCCTGCCGCTGCTCGGCGTTCGGGAACTGGGGCACGCCGCCGGCCTACTGCCCGGCCGGCAGCCGAAACCGTGGATCTGGAGCCGGGTGGTCGGCGACACGATGGACCTGAGCCTGCTCGGGCGCGCGCTGGCCGACCGCCGCAGCGACCGTACCCGGGTGATCCTCGCCACCGGGGCCGTCGCCGGGATCACCGTGGTGGACGTGGTCGCCGCGATCAGGACCAGCAGCGCCCGCCGGCGCTCCCGGCGGCTGCGCGTGGCCGGCTCGGTGACGGTGACCCCGCCACTGGAGCAGGTCTACCGCTTCTGGCACGACTTCGAGAACCTGCCGACGTTCATGGACCACCTGGAGTCCGTCCAGACGTCCGGGAAGCGCACGTCACACTGGGTCGCCAAGGCGCCCGGCGGCCGGCACGTGGAGTGGGACGCCGAGGTTGTCGAGGACCGGCCGCAGCAGCTGATCGCGTGGCGGACCGTGGACGGCGCGGCCGTCAGCAACTCCGGGCAGGTCCGGTTCGCCCCGGCGCCCGGTGGGCAGGGCACCGAGATCCACGTCGAACTCGACTTCTCACCACCCGCCGGCCGCCTCGGCACGGCGGTCGCGAAGCTGTTCGGCGAGCACCCGCACCAGCAGATACGCGATGACCTGCGGCGGTTCAAGCAGGTGGTCGAGACCGGCGAGGTGATCCGGTCGGACGGCAGCCCGGAGGGCGCGGACACCCGCCGCACGGTGCTCCAGCGGCCGGGCCGGCCGGGCAGCGCGACGCGGCTGTGACGACGGCGGGTCGGACCACGAGGCGGCCGGGTGGGAAGGGAAACCGATGAAGGCGAACTGTTGGATGGGGCGCAACGTCGTCGAGGTGAGGGAGGTGCCGGATCCGCAGATCCTCAACGAGCGGGACGCCATCGTCCGGGTCACGTCGACCTCGATCTGCGGCTCGGACCTGCACCTCTACGACGGGTACGTCCCGACGATGCGCCGCGGCGACGTGCTCGGCCACGAGTTCATGGGCGAGGTGGTCGAACTCGGTCGGTCGGTGCGCAACCTGCGGATCGGTGACCGGGTCGTGGTGCCGTTCCCGATCGCGTGCGGCAACTGCAACGCGTGCCAGCGGGGGCTGTACTCGGTGTGCGAGAACTCCAACCCCAACGCGCTGATCGCGGAGAAGGTCATGGGGTACGCGCCGGCCGGCATCTTCGGCTACTCCCACATGCTCGGCGGGTTCGCCGGGGGCCAGGCGCAGTACGTGCGGGTGCCGTTCGCGGATGTCGGGCCGCTGAAGGTCGACGACGGCCTGCCGGACGAGCAGTTGCTGTTCCTGTCCGACGTGTTCCCCACCGGGTTCATGGGTGCGGAGCTGTGTGAAATCAAGCCGGGTGACGTGATCGCGGTGTGGGGCGCCGGGCCGGTAGGGCAGTTCGCCATCGCCAGCGCGTTCCTGCTCGGCGCCGAGCGGGTGATCGCCATCGACCGGTACCCATACCGGCTGCGGATCGCCCGGGACAAGGCCGGCGCGGAGGTGCTCAACTACGAGGAGACCGACGTGCTGAACGCGTTGCGCGAGATGACCGCCGGCCGGGGACCGGACGCCTGTATCGACGCGGTCGGCTCCGAGGCGCACCACTCGGTCGGGCCGCTCAACGCGTACGACCGGGTCAAGCAGGCCGGGCGCCTGGAGACCGACCGGCCGCACGCGCTGCGCGAGGCCATCTTGGCCTGCCGCAACGGCGGGATCGTGTCGGTGATCGGCGCCTACCTGGGGTTCATCGACAAGTTCCCGATGGGTGCGGTGATGAACCGGTCGCTGACCATCCGCAGCGGCCAGTGCCAAGTGCAGCGGTACATCCGGCCGCTGTACGAGCGCATCCGCAACGGCGACA
>JBDZVD010000138.1:0-16431 GCA_040255525.1 Micromonosporaceae bacterium
GATGGCTGAACCCGATCGTTCCGTTGGCCTCCGCCGACAGGACGCCGGCCCGGACCGCTTCGACCAGGTCGGCGTCTGGATCGACGCCGGCCCGCTGGGCCAGTGCGCGGGTCGGCCGGGCAGCCGCGGCGACCACCACCAGCGGAACCGCGGCGGTCTCGGGCAGCGCCGCCAGCCGCGCCGCGAGCAGCCCGCGCAGCCGGTCCGGGACCGGCAGCGGCTCGCCGCCGACCAGCGGGCTGCCCCGCGCGTTCAACGCCCGGGCCAGCTCGACGGCGAACAGCGGGTTGCCGCCCGAGGCGGCGTGGATGCGCGCCATCGTCGGCCGCGACAACACCCCGCCGAAGCGGTCCCGCAGCAGGTCGACGACCTCGTCCCGGGTCAGCGGGCCGAGCGGCAGCTCAAGGTACGGCTGCGGGCACAGGTCCGCGTACCGGGGACAGCCGCCGCTGCCCCGCTCGGTCGCGATCATCTGCACCGCGAGGCCGGACAGCCGCCGGGCCACGAACCGCAGCACACCGGCGCTGGGCTCGTCGACCCAGTGCAGGTCGTCGATGACCAGCAGTACCGGGCTCTGTGCGGCCAGTATCCGCAGCAGCTCCAGCACGGCCAACCGCACGGCCAGCTCGTCCTGCGGTGTGGCCGGGGCGACGGTACGCAGCAGCGCGGCGTCCAGCGCGGCGCGCAGGTGGCCGGGCAGCAGCGATCCCTGCTCGGCCAGCGCACTGGTGAACAGGTCGAGCAGCGTCAGGTACGGCAGCCCGGACTCCACCTCGGCGGCCGAGGCACGCAGTACCCGGGCCTCCGGCCGGCTCGCGGCGAGCGTGCCCAGCACCGTGGACTTGCCGATCCCGGCCGGCCCGACGACCAGCACGCTGCCGGCATCCGCCAACTGCTCACGCGCCACCTCAAGCGCGTCATCGCGTCCGATGGGTACGGGTGGTCGACGTTCCCCCACGACGGGGAGTCTGCCTCCTCCGGCGCGTTCGGGCGAATGCTTGCGCTGCCCTTGTAGCGAAAGCGCAACCATCTGATTCCGGTCCGCACTCATCCTTTGACGCGGACCCCGCCCTTCCATACCCCGGTGATGTGCTCGGTCTTGGCGAATACCCCCAGGTCAGACAGCGGATCGACGTCGAGGGTCAGGACGTCGGCCCGGTAGGACTCGACCAGTTGACCCGAGCGCGGTCCCTGCGGACCGAGCGTGGCGGGGCCGTTGGCGGTGGCCGCCTCGATCGCCGCCAGCGGGTCGAACCCGCACTCGCCGAGCAGCGCCAGCTCGCGGCCGTTGTGTCCCCAGGACACCGGCCGGTCACCGACCGACAGCGACAGATCGGTGCCCATGGCCACCGTCACGCCCGCCTCGCGGGCCAGGGTGACCGCGGCGGTGTGCTGGTCGATGAGCGCGTCGAGCTTCGCCTGCGCCCACGGCGGCGCCGCGCGCGACTCCCAGATCTCCACCACGATCGTCCGGGTCGGCACCAGGATCGCGCCGGTCTCCCGCATCGCCGCGGCGCACTCGTCGTCGAGGTAGGTGCCGTGCTCGATGGTCCGCACGCCCGCCTCGAGCGCCGCCAGGATGCCGGGCTTGCCGTGGCAGTGCGCCGCGACCACCCGCTCGGCCATGCCGGCCACCTCGACGATCGCGCGCAGTTCGGCACCGGTGAACTGCTGGTGGATCGGATGATCCACTTCGGACAGCACGCCGCCCGAGGCGCACACCTTGATCACTTTGGCGTCCCGGCGCAGCTGCTCCCGGGCCGCCCGGGCGCACTCGGCCGGCCCGTCGGCGAGCCGGAACTCGGTACCGGCCCCGGCGTAGTCGATCATCCAGGGAAGCGGGTACCCGTGCAGGTCGCCGTGGCCGCCGGTGGTCGACAGCACAGCGCCGGCCGCGTAGATGTCCGGCCCCGGGATGATGCCCTCGGCGACCGCCTTGGCCAGGTGCACGCCCAGCCCGCCGACCTCGCGCACGCTGGTCACGCCGGCGTCCAGCGCGGCCCGCAGGTCGGCCGTCGCCCGGGCCGCGCGCAGCACGGCCGGCTCCACCGGGAGCCGGCCGAGGTCCAGGCTGTACGCCCCCATCAGGTGCGTGTGGCAGTCCCACAGGCCCGGCATCACGGTGTGCGCGCGGACCGTCTCCGCACCCGGCGCGGGCGGCGCGCCGGCCGACGGTCCGGCGTACCCGATCTCCTCCCCGTCGATCAGCACCACCGCGTCGGCCACCGGTTGCCCCCGGCCGGGTATGAGTTGGGTCGCTTCGATCCGCTGCATCCCCCGAGGTTAGCCCCCGCCCGATCATGGCGAGCGGACGGTGGACGACCACGCGGGCCGGCTACGCCCCGCGCAGCGTCGCGCCCACCCGGCGGGCCGCCTCGGCGACCGCCGCGTCCCGTGCCGCGACCGCCTCCTCACCGGTCAGCGTGCGGTCCGGTGCCCGGAACGTCAGCTTGTACGCCAGCGACTTGCGCCCCTCGCCCAATTGCCGCGAGGAGTACACGTCGAACAGCCGTACCGCCTCCAGCAGCGGCCCGGCGCCACCGACCAGCGCGTCCTGCACCTCGCCGGCCGGCGTCGCGGCATCCACCACCAGGGCGACGTCGATGAGCGCCGGCGGGTACGTGGAGAACTTCGGCGCCACGACGACCCCGGGCAGCGGTACCGCGTCCAGGTCCAGTTCCATCGCCGCCGTACCGCGCGGCAACTCCAGCGCCGCGCACACCGCCGGATGCAGCTCACCGGCGTAGCCGACCACCGTGTCCGCCGCGCCGGTACCCGGGTCGAGGAGGATCTGCGCACACCGGCCCGGGTGCCACGGCGCCTGCCGGCCGGCCCGCACCACGGCCCGGGCGCCGGCCGCGTCGAGCACGATCCGGGCGGCCTCGACCGCGTCCGCCCAGGACGCCGGCCGTCCGGCGCCCCACCAGCCGGCCGGCTCGGCGTCGCCGACCAGCACCGCGGCCACGTGCCACGGCTGGCGCGGGATCGCCGCCTCGGTCGCGGCCAGCTCGGCCTCGGACGGCCGGTGCTCCACGCCCATCGCCGGCGCCGCCGGCTGCCCCGGCTGGCGCAGGAACACCAGGCCCAGCTCGTACAGCGACACGTCCCGCTGGCCCCGGCCGAGGTTGCGCCGCAGCGTACCGAGCAGGGTGGGCAGCAGTGTGGTGCGCAGCAACGGCTCCTCGTCCGACAGCGGGTTGGTCAGCCGTACGGTGGCCCGTCGCGGGTCGCCGTCCGGCAGCCCGAGCGCGTCCAGCGCCCCGGGCGACACGAACGGGTACGACAGCGCCTCGACGTACCCGGCCTCGGCCAGTGCCCGGCCGACGGTACGGCGGCGCCGCTGGGAGGCGGTCAGCCCGTTGCCGGCCGGCGCCGCCGGCAGCACAGTGCCGATCCGGTCGTACCCGTCGAGCCGGATCACCTCCTCGACCAGGTCGGCCGGCTGCAGCAGGTCCGGCCGCCAGGTCGGCGGCGTGACCACCAGCGCCGGCACCGCCGAGGGGCCGGGCTCGGCCGGCTGCCCCGGGGACACCGCGCAGCCGATCTCGATGAGCAGTTCGGCGACCCGCTGCTCCGGGTACGCGATGCCGGCCACCCGGCCGGGCAGCGAGGAGGGCATGACGACCGGGCGCGGCGCCACCACGTGATCGATGTCCAGGACGCCCGGGTCGACCCGGCCGCCGCCGTACTCGGTCATCAGCGTCACCGCCCGCTGCAGCGCCACCAGCGGCAGCTGCGGGTCCACGCCCCGCTCCCAGCGCTTGGCCGCCTCGGACAGCAGCTTGTGCCGCCGGGCGGTACGGGAGACCATGACCGGATCCCAGTGCGCCGCCTCGAACAGCACGTTGACCGAGTCGGGCTGCATCTCGCTGTTCTCGCCGCCCATCACGGCGGCCAGCGACACCGGCAGGCCGTCGCCCTCGCCGGCCAGCGGGTTGGGCAGCCCGGTGTCGCAGATGACCATGTCCTCGGGGTCCAGCGCGCGGTCGACGCCGTCCAGCGTGGTCAGCCGCTCGCCGGGCAGCGCCCGGCGCACCAGCAGCGCTCCGGACAGGCGGTCCGGGTCGAACGCGTGCATCGGCTGGCCGAGTTCGAGCATCACGTAGTTGGTGACGTCCACCGGCAGCGAGATCGAGCGGATGCCGGCCACCGACAGCCGCTGCTTCATCCACTGCGGGGCCTGTGCGGCCGGGTCGATGCCGCGGACCAGCCGCGCGGCGAACCGGTCGCAGCCCACCGTGTCCCGCACGCTGACCGGGTACGGCACCGGGTCGGTGGCCGGCGACTGGTCTGGGTCGTCGCGTGGCGTCAGACGCGCCGAGCCAGACTGGTCGTAGTCGATGCGCGCCGGGTCGCGGAACGGTACGCCGAACGCGTGCGACAGCTCCCGGGCGATGCCCCGCGCTGAGTGGCAGTACCCCCGGTCCGGGGTGATCTCCAGCTCGACCACGATGTCGTCCAGCCCGACCACGGGCCGGGCCTCGTCGCCCGGCTTCACCCCGGCCGACGGCGGGATCACCATGATGCCGGTGTGGTCGTCGCCCAGCCCGAGTTCCCGGACCGAGCAGATCATCCCGTCCGAGACGTGGTCGTAGGTCTTGCGCGCGGCGATGGTGAAGTCGCCCGGCAGGACGGCGCCCGGCAGCGCGACGACCACGAGCTGGCCCTCGGCCACGTTCGGGGCGCCGCACACGATCCCGCGCGGCTCCTCCTCGCCGACGTCCACCCGGCAGTACCTGATCGGCTTCTTGAACTTGGTCAGCAACTCCGCCGACAGCACCCGGCCGACCACCAGCGGACCGGCCACCGTGGCCCGGAGATCGACGATCTCCTCGACCTCCAGCCCCATCCGCACCAGCGCCTGCTCCAGCGCCTCCGGCTCCGCCGGCACGTCGACGTACTCGCGAAGCCAGGAAACCCCGATCCGCACCGGACTAGCCCTCCATTCCGAACGCGCGGGTGAAGCGGACGTCACCCTCCACCATGTCGTGCATGTCGCTGATCCCGTTGCGGAACATCAGCGTGCGCTCGATGCCCATGCCGAACGCGAACCCGGAGTACTCGTCCGGGTCGACCCCGCAGGCCCGCAGCACCCGCGGATTGACCATCCCGCAGCCGCCCCACTCGACCCAGCGCGGCCCGTCCCGGTGCTCGGTGAACCACACGTCGAACTCGGCGGACGGCTCGGTGAACGGGAAGTAGTGCGGCCGCCAGCGGGTGCGCGCCTGCGGTCCGAACATGGCCCGGGCGAAGTGGTCCAGGGTGCCGCGCAGGTGCGCCATCGTGATGCCCCTGTCCACCACCAGGCCCTCGACCTGGTGGAAGACCGGGGTGTGGGTGGCGTCCAGCTCATCGGTGCGGTACGTCCGGCCGGGCACCACGATGTAGATGGGCAGCGGCCGGGTCAGCATGGTCCGCGCCTGCACCGGTGAGGTGTGGGTACGCAGCACCAGCCCCGGGATGTCCACGAAGAACGTGTCCATCAGCCCGCGTGACGGGTGGTCCGGCGCGATGTTCAGCGCGTCGAAGTTGTACCATTCGGCTTCCAGTTCCGGCCCCTCGGCGACCTCGTACCCCATGCCGACGAACAGGTCGCCGATGCGCTCCATCAGCGTGGTCAGCGGGTGCCGGGCGCCGCGGGGCCGCCGGTCGGCGGGCAGCGTGACATCGACCGCCTCCTCGGCGAGCACCCGGCGTTCCCGCTCGGCGGCGAGCACCTCCCGCCGGGCGTCGTGCGCGGCCTGGACCGCCGCGCGGGCGGCGTTGACCCGGGCACCGGCGTCGGCCTTGGCGGCCGGCGGCAGCGCGCCGATCTCCCGCCGGGCCAGCGACACCGGGGCGCGGTCGCCGAGGTGGGCCGGGCGCAGCGCGGTCAGCGCGTCGAGGTCCGCGGCCTCGGCGAAGGCTTTCTCGGCCGCGGCGACGGCGTCGTCGAGCGCGGCCTGGTCGAGCAGCGCGGCCTGCTTGGGGTCGTAGGGGTCGTTGCGGTACGCCATGATCTCTCGTCTCCCGAACCGGACAACTGGCAAAGCTTACGGGCGGACTCATCGCGGCTGAAAATCGCTTGCCTGAAGCCGCTGGCAAGCTGCGCGGCTGTCGAACGCTTGCCTGAAGCCGCTGGCAAGCTGCGCGGCTGTGCCGCAGCCCGTCAGTGTGGGAGAGATCGGTAGGGGTCAGCCCTGCCGCCCGCCGACACCGGCGGGCTGGCTAAACGTCGTCAGAGACACTCGGGGGCTCCCCTGGTTGCCGGAGGCCGCCACCGGCGGCCAACGCTCTGGCTGAAGCGTACAGGCACACCGCCGCGGCCGCAGCAAGGTTCAGGCTCTCCGCGCGGCCGTGGATGGGTACCCGAACCCGCGCGTCGGCCGCCGCGGAAAGGTCCGCCGGCAGCCCGTGCGCCTCCGAGCCGAACAGCCACGCGGCCGGCGCGGAAAGCCCGCCGGCGTCGGCGTACGCGTCCAGGTCGGTGTCCCCGTACGCGTCGGCCGCCAGTACCCGCAGCCCGGCGCCGCGCGCCGCGGCCACCACCGCCATCGGTTCCCGGTGCCGTACCAGGTCGACGTGGAACAGGCTGCCGACCGAGGCGCGCACGCACTTGCCGTTGTACGGGTCGACCGCGTCCCCGGCGAAGATCACCGCCCCGGCTCCGGCCGCGTCCGCGGTGCGCAGCACCGTACCGGCGTTTCCCGGGTCGCGGATGTCGGCCAGCACGGCCACCAGCCGGGGAGCCCGGGCCAGCGCATCGGGCAGCCCAACGTCGACGAACGCGCACACCGCCACCAGCCCCTGCGGCGCGACCGTCTCGGCGAGTGCGGCCAGCGCATCCTCGGTGACCGGTGACACCCGGTCCGCCCGGGCGGCCAGTTCCGGGTACCGGTCCAGCGCCTCGACGGTCCCGAACAGCTCCAGGACGCGGGGCGCCTCGGCGACGGCCTGCGGCCCCTCGGCGAGGAACCGCCCGGCCGCCTCCCGTTCCCGGCGGCGTTGCAGGCGCCGGGCGGCAACGACCCGGGGCGTCCGCGTGGTGAACGGATCGACCCCGGGTCGGTACGGTGCGGCCAACCGACTCAGGCGGCCAGCTCGTCCGTGTCGGACGGCCCGCCGGTACCGGCCGCGACGACGGCGGCACGGGCCACCTCGACGATGCCGGCGAACGCGGCCTCGTCGGTCACCGCCAGGTCGGCCAGGATCTTGCGGTCCACCTCGACCCCGGCCAGCTTCAGGCCCTGGATCAGCCGGTTGTAGGTCATGCCGTTGGCGCGGGCCGCGGCGTTGATCCGGGTGATCCACAGCTGGCGGAAGTCGCCCTTGCGGTCGCGCCGGTCCCGGTAGGCGTACTGCATCGAGTGCAGCACCTGCTCCTTGGCCTTGCGGTACAGCCGGGAACGCTGCCCCCGGTACCCGCTGGCGGTCTCCAGGACGGTGCGGCGCTTCTTCTGGGCGTTGACAGCCCGCTTCACGCGTGCCACGTCAGTTCCTCCTCTTGTCCGGGGCGCGCGTCAGCGGCCGAGCAGCTTCTTGACCCGCCGGATGTCGGCGGCCGCGACCGGGGCGTCGCCCTCGTGCCGGCGGTGGTACGTGCTGGACCGGACCGGGGTGGACGCGAAGGCCGCACCGGCCTTCCGGTGGGCACGCCGACGGAGCAATTTTCCGCTGCCCGTCACCTTGATCCGGTCGGTCATGCCCGAGTGGCTCTTCATCTTCGGCATCTGAACGTGTTTCCTTCCGATTCGGGCCGCGGGGCACCGCGGCGGGTAGAGACCCGCCGGCGGCCCGGTCTCATCTTCTATCAACCAACTCCGGCCGCTCGGCCGCCCCGACCAACGCCAGCCGCGGCTGGCGCCGGCTACTGTTCGGCCGCGTTCGGCTCCGGCGCGAGGGCGGCCAGGTCCACCTGGGCCACGTCGACCTCGTCGCGCTCCTTGGTCGCGACACCGCGTGCGGCGGCAGCGGCCTTTGTGGCCCGGTGCGGAGCGATCACCATGATCATGTTGCGACCGTCCTGCTTCGGCGCGGCCTCGACGAATCCCAACTCCGAGACCTCCTGGGAGAGCCGGTCCAGCAGGCGACGACCGAGTTCCGGGCGGCTCTGTTCACGGCCGCGGAACATGATCGTCACCTTGACCTTGTCGCCCGCCTTGAGGAACCGCACGACGTGACCCTTCTTGGTCTCGTAGTCGTGCGAATCGATCTTCGGGCGGAGCTTCATCTCCTTGATGACGGTCTGTTGCTGGTTGCGCTTGGCCTCGCGCGCCTTGAGCGCGCTCTCGTACTTGAACTTGCCGAAGTCCATGAGCTTGCACACCGGCGGGCGCGCCATGGGCGCCACCTCGACCAGGTCCAGGTCCACGTCCGCGGCCAATTGGAGTGCGCGCTCCAGCGGGACGATGCCCACCTGCTCACCCTCCGGGCCGACGAGCCGGACCTCACGAGCCCGGATCTGCTCGTTCACGCGTGGTTCGACGCTGATGGGGCCTCCTTAGTCAGTTTCCTCGTCACGCGACCGACCCCAAACAGAAGGCCCCGGCGTGTGCCAGGGCCCGCTCGACCGGTCCGGCGGCCCCGGAGGGACGCCGACACCCGCGGCACTCGCGCCGCAGGCAGTGACCGGACCCGGCAGCCGTGGCCACTCGGGTGGGAGCGGGTGCTCCGCTTGAGGCACCGTGACGATCACGGTGGGTCGACCGTCCAACTGTACCAGCATGTGGGCCCACCGGCGAACACGCCGGTTCGGAGACGAGGCGGGACCCGGGAGGGCCCCGTAGTGGGGCTCGACGCGACCGGGCAGGAGACCCACCCGCCGCGATGCCGAAGACGAGCCCGAGCGCCCGGAGGACGGCGAGAGCTACTCGTCCGTGGCCGCGGCGGCCGCCTGGTGGGCCGCCAGCAGCGAGCGCAGTGCCCGTACCGCGCCCAGGGCGTACGCCTTGTCCGCCGCCTGTACCGCCATCACCGAGATCACGTTGTCATCCTGCAGTTCGAGGCTGGCCCAGGGCGCGCCGCGGCCGAACTGGACCGAGCGGACCACCTCCCACGGCAGGTCGTACCCACCCATCAGGTTGCGCACGCGGATCCCCCGCGCATCGGCCTCCACCCGGGGCCGGGTCAGCATCAGGATGCCCGCCGCGGCCAGCACCCCGAGGCCGATCAGCGCCACCTGGTCGCTGGTCCGGAAGACGCCCGTACCGCTGTCGGTCTTGCCGTGCAGCCCCAACCCGACGACGGTGAAGATCACGACAACCGCCGCGGCCATCACCCGGGCGATCACCGTCGCCTTGCGTGGCCTCGCCCGTACCGTGGTCCCCGCCGGAACGGCGGTTGTCCCGCGCTCACCCGTCTGCGGCTCGCTCATGTCCAATCAGTCTGCCACCGGCGCGTGGCGGGGACGCGGCCGCCCCGCCACGCGCCGAGGACGGATCACAGCCGGCAGGCGTGTACGTCGGTCACCAGGATCGCCCGCGCTCCCAGGTCGTAGAGCTCATCCATCATCCGGTGGACGCCGGCCCGGGCGACCATCGCCTGGACCGCGACCCAGCCCTGGCGGTGCAGCGGCGACACGGTGGGCGACTCGATGCCGGGGGTGAGCCCGCTGGCCGCCTCCAGCAGGTCGACCGGCACGTCGTAGGCGAGCATCACGTACCGGCGCGCCACCAGGACGCCCTGAAGCCGCCGCAGCAGCTGGCCGACCGGCCCGTCGACCGGCCCGTCGATCCGGCGCACCAGGACCGCGCTGGACTCCAGGATCGGCTTGCCCAGCGGGGCCAGCCCGGCCTGGCGCAGCGTCTTCCCGGTCTCCACCACGTCGGCGATCGCGTCGGCGACGCCGAGGCGCACCGCATTCTCCACCGCGCCGTCCAGTCGGACGACCTGGGCGGACAGGCCCAGTTCGGCCAGGTGCCGGCGGACCACGCCGGGGTACGCCGTGGCGATCCGCCGGCCGGCCAGCTCGCTGACGTCGTGCAGGCCGTCCACCGGGGCGGCGAACCGGAAGGTGGCCGGGGCGAAGCCGAGGTCGAGGATCTCCTCCGCCTCACTGCCCGAGTCGACCAGCAGGTCGCGCCCGGTGATGCCAAGGTCGAGGTCGCCGGAGCCGACGTATGTGGCGATGTCACGCGGGCGCAGGTAGAAGAATTCGACGTCGTTGTCCGTGTCGCGGCAGATCAGGTCGCGATCGTCGGCGCGCTGGCTGTAGCCGGCCTCGCAGAGCATGTCGGCGGCCGGACGGGACAGCGTGCCCTTGTTGGGTACGGCAATGCGAAGCATGGGACAAACCTCATCTGTGGGATCGGACCGGGACCGGGGCGGTCACAGATGTCGGTACACGTCCTCCAGCTTGAGATCGAGCGCGAGCATCAGCACCTGAGCGTGGTAGAGCAGCTGGGAGATCTCCTCGGCGGCCCGCTCGGGGCCTTCGTGCTCGGCAGCCATCCAGGACTCGGCCGCCTCTTCGACGACCTTCTTGCCGATCGAGTGGACGCCACGGGACAGCGCCTCGACCGTTGACGATCCGGGCGTACCCGCGGCGGCCTTGGCCGACAGTTCGGCGTACAGCTCCTCGAAGGTCTTCACGGTCAGCCATTGTCCCAGGCCGACCCCTCCGGTTAGGGCAGCGGGGCGGCCCGGCGGCACATGGTGGGACGCCCCGTCCGCCCCGACCGCGGCCGGATCGCTCGCCGCGCAGGCGCGGGCGCGGCTTTCGGCCGGTCTCAACCCACGGTGAACCGGTGGTCGTCGGCCCACTGCTGGCTGCCGTCCCGCTCGGACACCAGGTACCCCTCGACAATGTACGAGCCGGTGGGCAGGCCGGTGATCTTCACCGACGCCATGCCGACCTGCGGCGCCCCCTTGTTCAGGTGCACGCTCCGGTCGCTGACCACCGCTCCGCTCGCGGCCCGGATCCGCAGCCGCATGGTGGCCTCGGGAACGATCCCGGCGAGGTTGACAGTGACGTCGTGCCCCTCGGTGGCGCCCTGCTGGGGATCGATCACCCAGATCGGGGCGAGCACGTCGACCGCCGCCCGGCGGTGCAGCGGCTGCCCGGGTACCGGGACGCCCCACAGCTGGGTCACCGCGCGCCCGTCCATCCGCAGCCGCACTCCGGTCAGGCCGGCCGAGCGCCCGGCCGGCACGCTGGCCGCGGTCGCGGTCCAGACCAGCTGTTCCAGGGCCATCCGGGCGGTGTCCGGGTCGACGTCGTTGGTCGCGGCGCCGGTGAGCTCCACGCTGGCCGTGGGACCGTCGACGCTCACCCTGGCCACCCTCGCCCCGGCCGGCCAGGGACTCCGGTAGTCCGGGTCGGAGGCGGGCAGCCCCAGCATCGCCCCGACCGCGGCCTCGATCCGCGCCGTCACCGAGGCGCCGGAGACCGGGATCCGGTGGTACTCGCGGTAGAGCCGGCCACCGGAGGACGCCGGGCCCAGGTAGTACACGGGCAGGTTCGCGGTGGGTACCGGACGGCCGGCCGACGATCCGCCGCCGGTGACCCGGCCGGTACCGGACAGCCCGGCCGTACCCGGGTGTGGCAGGCCGGCATCGAGCCCGACGACGACCGCCGCGACAGCGGCCGCCGCCACGGCGGCCACCGCGGCCACCCGCAGCCCCGGCGCCGGAAGCCACCGCGGCGCCCGGCGCCGGTCGATCCGCTCCCGGATCCGCCCGAGAGCGTCCGGGACCACCTCCACGGCCCCCGCCTCGTGGGACAGCGACCGGCGCAGCAACTCCCCGATCCCCGGATCGTCGGCGCCTGCCGGGCGGCGACCGTGCGCGCGCCGGGGTTCCCCGAACGTCATGACCGAGACTCCAGAATCTGGCGCAGGGCGGCGAGTCCCCGCGCGGCATGGCTCTTGACGGCGCCCCGGCTGATGCCCATCGCCTCGGCGATGTCGGCCTCGGACAGGTCGGCGTAGTAGCGCAGGACCAGCGCCTCCCGCTGGCGCGACGGCAGGCGGCGCAGCGCGGCGATCACGACGGCCTGCTCGTACGCGTCCAGCGTCGAGGTCTCCGCGCTCGGCATGTCGGGGAGCGCCACCAGCGTCGCCGCGTACCGGCGGGCCACCGCGCGCCGGCGCAGCGCCGACCGGGCCCCGTTGATGACGCTGGTGCGCAGGTACCCGAGTGCCCGGTCCGGTTCGCGCAGGGTGCGCCAGCGCTGGTGCAACCGGACGTACGCGTCCTGGACGACCTCCTCGGCCAGGCTCCGGTCGGCGACCAGCAGCGCCGCCAGCCTCACCAGCTGCCGGTAGTGGCTGGCGAACAGCCTGGTGACCGCCTCGTCGGCGGTCCACCGCTGCGCCTGTGCCGGCACCGCCATGGGGTCACCGTCCAGGGTCGTGGACCCCAGTGTGCTGCTCACGCCGATACCACGCGCAACCCTGTGCCGTGGTTTACCGCCGGCCACCCGATGGGTAAGCCGTCCGCTATGGCCAACGGGACGGAGGAAGACCTCACCCTCACCATGAAGCGGGTGGGTTGCGTGCTCAAGCAGGCCGGAATCCCGTTTGCCCTCGCCGGTGGCTTCGCCGCCTACGCCCACGGCGGCACGTCCAGTGATCATGATGTGGACTTCCTGCTGCGGGCGGAGGACGCCGACAAGGCGTTGGACATGCTCGCCGAGGCCGGTTTCCGGACCGAGCGGCCCCCGGAGGACTGGCTGGTCAAGGTGTACGACCAGGGCCGGCTGGTGGATCTGATCCACCGGCCGGTGGAGCGCCCGGTGACCGACGAGACGCTGGCCAGCGCGACCCCGATCTCGATCAACGCCATCCAGCTGCCGGTGATCTCGGCGACCCTGCTCATGGAGCACAAGCTGCTGTCGTTCAGCCAGCAGTACTGCGACCTGTCCAAGGCCCTGCCGCTGGCCCGCTCGCTGCGCGAACAGATCGACTGGGCCCAGGTGCGGCGCAACACCGCTCCGTCGCCGTACGCCGAGGTGTTCCTGATCCTGCTGGACCGGCTCGGGATCGTCCCCCTGGCCGACACGTTCCCCGCGCCGGCCGACACCGGCCCATCGGTCCCAGAGTTGGATGTCCAGGAGGTGGGGGCGTGACGCGAGCCGGCGACCCGTACGTGGAGGCGGCCGTCCAGCGGCTGCTGACCGAGCACCCGGACCTGGCCGAGCAGGGCCTGATCCTGCGCCACGGGGAGGGTTCTCTGCTGGTGCAGGGCGAGGTGGAGACCGCGCACCGGCGCGAGGAGGTCCATCGACTGATCACGGAGAACTTCCCGGACGTGCGCATCGAGTGCGATATCGGGGTGACCCGGACACAGGCCCCGGTCGAGACCGAGGAGCTGTAGACGTGGAGGAGCGCTAATGGTGCGGATCGCCGCGGTCGGTGACGTCCACATCGACCATGACGTCCTCGGCCGGTACCGCCCCGCGCTGGAGCAGCTGCCCGAGTGCGCCGACATACTGCTGCTGGCCGGCGACCTGACCCGGCACGGCACCGCCGCGGAGGCCAGGTGCGTGGCGCAGGAGTTCAGCGACCTCGGGGTACCGGTGATCGCCGTACTGGGCAACCACGACTACCACTGCGACGAGGTACCAGAGGTCACCTCGATCCTGCGCGACGTCGGGATCCTCGTACTGGAGTGCG
The DNA here is from genome assembly GCA_040255525.1 of Micromonosporaceae bacterium. Lineage (GTDB taxonomy): Bacteria > Actinomycetota > Actinomycetes > Mycobacteriales > Micromonosporaceae > Rugosimonospora. The sequence continues at coordinate 13,593 of JBDZVD010000138.1, forward strand.
AAGCGGCGACCGTGAACGTCGGCGGCGTCCGGCTGGCGGTGGTCGGCGCCAAGGGCTTCGGCGGCGGGTTCGCCGGCCGGTGCGCCAGCGATTTCGGGGAGCCCGAGATGAAGGCGTTCATCCGGACCACGTGCGACGTCGCCGACCGGATGGGTGAGCTGCTGCGCGAGTCGGCCGGCAGTGACCTGCTGGTGGCGCTGACCCACTACGCCCCGGTACCCGACACCCTGGCCGGCGAGCCGCCGGAGATCTACCCGTTCCTCGGCTCGTACCTGCTGGGCCAGGCCATCGACTCGGCACCGACCGACCTGGCCATCCACGGTCACGCGCACGCCGGCAGCGAGCGCGGCATCACCCCGGGCGGGGTACGGGTGCGCAACGTCGCCCACCCGGTGATCAAGCAGGCGTACAGCGTCTTCCGCCTCAACCCGCAGGACTCGCCGGGCCGGCGGCGCGAACCGGCCGCGGTCTGACCGGGGGTGGGCTCAGCCTCCCGCGGTCGCGGCGCGTACCGGGATGATCCGGTCCACCCCGCTGATCCGCAGCACCTCGCGTACGGTCTTTCGCGGCGCGTACGCGATCAGCCGGCCCGAGCCGGCGGTGGCCCGCCGGTACAGCCAGACCAGCGCCCCCACCCCGGTCGAGTCGCAGAACGTCAGGCCGGACAGGTCGAGCACGACTTCCTGGCCCTCGCCGCAGGCCGGACCCACCGCGGTCTTCAGCATGTCCACGGTGGACAGATCGAGGTAGCCGGTGAGGCGGAACAGCGCCGATTCCTCGGCCGGCACCCGCTCGACGCGCAGGCCCGAAGCTTCGTCGGTCATCTCGGGTCTCCCGCCCCCAAGCGGCGGCCAGGCCCGCTGGCCACGCTGGACTGGATCGGAAGCCGCCCCCAGGCTGCGGCCATCATCGCCGCACACACTACCGCCGCGCCGGGGCGAAGGTCAGGCCCGGCCACCCGGCCACGCCGGACGAGCGAGAACCTGCCACGCCGGACGAGCCAGAGCCGGCCCGCCGGGAGCCTGCCACGCCGGGAGCCGGCCGAGCGACGAGCCGCCCGGGGCGGTCCGGCCGTCAGCCGAGCGCGCTCAGCGCCAGCGCCGCGTCGAGCGCGGCAACCGTGGCCGACCAGCCCTTGTCCTCGCTGGAGTCGGGCAACCCGGCGCGCTCCAGCGCCTGGTCGACCGTGTCCACGGTGAGCACTCCCTGGGCGACCGGAGTCTGCTCGTCCAGCGCCACCCGGGTCAGCCCGTCGGTCACCGACCGGCACACGTACTCGAAGTGCGCGGTGCCCCCGCGGATCACCACGCCGAGGGCGACCACCGCGTCGGTGCGCCGGGCCAGCGCCTGGGCCAGCACGGGCAGCTCGACCGAGCCGGACACCCGGGCCACGACGACGTCCCGCACCCCGCACGCCTTCGCGGCGGCCAGCGCCCGGTCCAGCAACTGCTCGGTGATCTCGTGGTGCCACCGGGTGGCGACCACGCCGAGGGTGAGCCCCGAGGCGTCCACGGTGGACAGATCGGGGGTACCGAAGCCGGCCATGCGACTCTTCTCCTAGACCGAAGTGACGTCGTCGAGTTCTTCCAGCAGGTGACCCATCCGATCCCGCTTGGTGCGAAGGTAGCGGATGTTCTCCGGGTGGGGCCTTATCGGAAGCGGGATGCGCCCGACCACCTCCAGCCCGTACCCCTCCAGCCCGGCCCGCTTCGCCGGGTTGTTGGTCAGCAGCCGCATGGTGCGCACCCCCAGGTCGTTGAGGATCTGCGCGCCGGTGCCGTAGTCCCTGGCGTCCGCGGGCAGGCCGAGCAGCAGGTTCGCGTCCACCGTGTCGCTGCCGGCGTCCTGCAGCTCGTACGCCTGGAGCTTGGACAGCAACCCGATCCCCCGGCCCTCGTGGCCGCGCATGTACAGCACCACGCCCCGCCCCTCCTCGGCCACCCGGCGCAGCGCCGCCTGCAGCTGCGGCCCGCAGTCGCAGCGCAGCGAGCCGAACACGTCGCCGGTCAGGCACTCGGAGTGGACCCGGACCAGCACGTCCCGCCCGTCGCCGAGGTCGCCGTAGACCAGCGCGATCTGCTCGGCGCCGTCGATCGTGGCCCGGTACCCGTACGCGGTGAACTGACCGTACGCGGTGGGCATCCTGACCGTGGCCACCCGCTCCACCTGCCGCTCGGTGCGGCGCCGGTACGCGATCAGGTCGGCGATCGAGATCAGGCTCAGCTCGTGTTCCTTCGCGAACAGGGTCAGCTCGGGCAGCCGCATCATCGTGCCGTCGTCGTTGACCAGTTCGCAGAGCACGCCCGCCGGGCGCAGGCCGGCCAGCTGCGCCAGGTCGATGGCGGCCTCCGTGTGCCCCGGGCGGCGCAGCACCCCGCCGGCCCTGGCGCGCAGCGGTACCACGTGACCCGGCCGGGACAGCTGCGCCGCCGTGGTGGTCGGGTCGGCCAGCAGCCGGATCGTGCGGGCCCGGTCGGCGGCCGAGATGCCGGTGCTCACGCCGTCGCGGGCGTCGACGGTCACGGTGTACGCGGTACCCCGCGGGTCCTGGTTCACCCGGTACATCGGCGGCAGTTCCAGCCGGTCGGCGTCGGATTCGACCAGCGGGGCGCAGATGAACCCGGAGGTGTACCGCACCATGAACGCCAGCAGCTCGGGGGTGGCCAGCTCGGCGGCGAAGATGAGATCGCCCTCGTTCTCCCGGTCGGCGTCGTCGACGACCACCACCGGCCGCCCGGCCGCGATGTCCGCGACCGCCTGCTCGACGCTGTCGAACCCCGCTGACTCGCTCATGCCGGATCCTCGCTTCGCTGCGGTCCGGCATGAGGCACGGACGCCC
>JBDZVD010000139.1:0-16352 GCA_040255525.1 Micromonosporaceae bacterium
GCGCTGCGAGGGCGACTGTCACGAGGAGCGAGGCCCCGCTCCCTCATCGCATCAGTACGATCGTTGCCGGGGATCGCCGGGTGACCGCGATAGATGTAGCCGAGCGCACGCTGGACGGCTTGGGCGCCCCGGACACCGCTCGACTTGCGTTCGGACTCGCACCCCGCAACTCGCCTCGGCTGGCCTTCTCGTCGGTCGTTCCGTCGCCAGTGTCGAGAGACACTGGTTGGGACGGCCGGGTCGAGCTGGCGGTGGACGGTGACATGGACAGGCGCGATGTACTCCGGGTCGGGAGTGCCGCTGCTCTGGGCGCGCTCGCTGCTCCGACGGCGGGGCGTTCGAGTCGCCTGGTCGAGATCTCCCGAGCGTTGACCTCGTACGGTGCCTGGGAACCCGTCACGTCGGTGGACCGGCCGGCACCCGCGGTGGACAAGCTCTCGGCGGCCGTCGCCGGCGCTAAGCGGCACTATCAGGCGTGCCGGTACGCCAGCGTTCTGAAGGCGCTGCCACGGGTGTTGGAGACCGTACGGTGGGCTTGCCGGATTGCGTCCGGTGACGAGTTGCTGCGGGTTCAGGTGCTGGCGGCTGACGCGTACCAGGTGACGGGAAGCGTCATGCTCAAGCTCGGAGATGTCGCCTTGGCCACGCTGGCGGCGGATCGCAGCATCGACGCGGCTGTGCGCAGTGAGGACCCGGTGGCTTTGGCGGCAAGCGCGCGCATCGTCGTGCATTCGTTGCTCAGCGGCGGGCACACGGAGCGGGCGAAGGAGATCGCGGCGCAGCGGCTGTGGGCTGATGTCGCCAGAGCGGACGATGAGGCGTTGTCGGTGTATGGCGCGCTGATTCTGCGTGGGGCGGTGGCTGCGGCGAAGAGTGAGCAGCGCCAGGACGCAATGCAGATGATGGAAGAAGCCGGCGATACGGCGGCACGATTGGGTCGGGATGACAACGCGCACTGGACGGCGTTCGGGCCGACCAACGTGATGCAGCACCGGGTGCACATCGCGGTGCTGCTGGGTGATGCGGGGACGGCGGTGGACCTGGCGCGGCAGATCGACGTGAGCCGGATTGAGCTGGCGGAGCGGAAGGCCGGGCTGTTCATCGATACGGCGACGGCGTTCGCGCAGTGGGGCAAGTACGAGCAGACGTATCACGCGCTGCTCGCGGCTGAGCAGGTGGCGCCGGAGGAGGTTCGGACCCATCGGGAGGTTTCCCGTCTGGTCGGCGAGCTGGTAACCCGGGGATCGCATGGCGTGCGGTCGCGTGGGCGCGAGTTCGCCCAGCTGGCCGGGGTGGAGCTATGACGCACTCTGCTGGCGACCAGGTGCTCACGGTCGTCGCGTGTGGTGCCGGGCCGGCTCCGGAGGTTGGTGAGCTGGTCAAGCTGGCGCAGGGCCGCGGTTGGAGAGTCGGAGTCCTGGCGACTCCGTCCGCGGTGGCTTTCTTGGACGTTCCGGCGCTGGAGGCGTTGACGGGTAACCCGGTGCTGAGCGAGCACCGGCCGCCGGGCGCGAACCGTGTTCGATCGCTGCCGGCGGCGAAGGCGTTCGTGGTCGCCCCGGCCAGCTATAACACAATCTGCAAGCTCGCGGCGGGGATCAGCGACACGTACGCACTGGATCTGCTGGCCGAGTCGATCGGGCGCGGCGTACCCGTGGTGATGCTGCCGTTCGTCAACAGCGCGTTGGCGTCACGGCGCCCGTTCGTGGATGCGGTTGAGTCATTGCGGGGTGAGGGCGTACAGGTTCTGCTTGGTCCTGGTCAGTGGGAGCCTCATCCGCCCGGTACCGGCGGTCCGCGGATCGCGAGCTTTCCGTGGGCGGCGGCGCTGGACGCGGTTGACGCTGCTGTTCGAGGTTAGACGGCGTCGGTGAGCTGGCGGACCGCGTCGCGGAGTCGGTCAACAGCCGCGTAGATGGCCTGTTCCGGTCCGGCGCGGTTGGGGCGCCAGGGCTCGGCGACGGGCCGCACCGCCTCGGCCAAAGCCGCCACGCCGTCCCGGTCGGCCGGGTCGGGTAGCCCGTCCACGGCGGCGACGGCGTGAGCGGTGACGTCATACCGGCGCCGGTTGGTCTCGTCGTCGCGCCAGGTTGGCGCGTCGCGCCACTCGCCTACCCGGCGCCAGACCTCGGCGGCGGCGGTCCGGACGGTACCGGCGAGGTGAGCGATGTCAGACGGCAGGCTGGCGGGTTCGTGCTGGCTGGGGCTGTCTGTCGACATGTACCTGCGGCTCCATGGTGCGCGACTGACCTGACCGGTATCGGGCCTTGCCTATCCGTGGTGCGGATCAAAGGTACCCGCTCGTCTCATCAGACCGTGTGATGGGTTCGCTACCTCAAGTCGCGTTTGATCGATGCATGGCGAAGTCAGGGCGTGGCGCTACGTGCCGCTCGTGCGAGGGACGGGGCTGGAAGCTGGTGAGTCCCCGACGGGTGGTGTTGGCCGCTGAGGGTCAGGTCGTGATGGTGAAGCGGACCTGCTCTGACTGCGTCGACGGCGCCACGCCGGCGATGGACAGAGAGGGGAGCCGCCGTCGTGCTGCGGCGCCGGCCCGGGTTGAGCGAGGAGGTTAGAGGTGACCAGTGTGCCGGCGTCGCACCATGGTCGCCGCCTTCGGGCGCACGTCGCTGCCGCCCTGGCATCAGCCGGCCGAATTGACCCGTGTACTGGAGGAGGGATCTTGACCAAGTTAGCCGACACGAACTCCCATCCGGCGTGGTGCGAGCTGCGTTACTGCCGGGGCGTCGAGCACGTCAGTTGCCGGTTCCCGGTAGCCGGGTCTGAGCCACTGGTACTGGAACTGTTTCAGACCGCCGAAGACGAAGCGCCGCGAGTGTCCATCTTGGAAGGCGAGGGCGGCCGCGTCGTGACTATTCCCGCTGAGCAGTCTCTGGCTCTCGCCGAGGTCTTGAGGCAGCTACCCGTCGCGTAGCCGCCGTAAGCAGTGAACCCAGCAGGTCGGCGCGCCGGGTACCGCGATGGACAAGCCGGCGGCGACTGGATAACCTCTTGACAAGGTATGTTGTCTTCTGCGAGTGGTGGGTACGGTGCCGATCGAGGTTGCGACGCCGAAGTACGTGGTGATCGTTAACGCTGTCCAACAGCGGATCGAGGCCGGCACCTACCCGCCCGGGGCCATGCTGCCCAGTGAGACCGAGCTGATGAAGGAGTTCGGCGCGTCCCGGCCGATCGTGGTCCGGGCGTTCGACCTTCTGCGCCAGGACGGTTGGATCGAAAGCCGGCAGGGCAAAGGCCGGTTCGTGCTGGGCCGAACGGCTCGCACGTCCCGGCGTGCCCGTGAGCAGCCATACGAGCTGCTGGACGGCGCCGAGACGGCTGGAACGAAGCTGCTGAATGCCGGGCCGGTCGCGGCGCCTCCGCGGGCAGCGTCGGCGCTGAACGTGGAGCCCGGTACTCCGCTGGTCGCCCGCCGCCGCCTGGTCGTGGTCGACGGCGTTGGGCCGGTCGAGCTAGGCACCGCCTACCTGACGGAGGACTTGGCGACCGGTACCGACGTCGGTAGCTCGACTCCCCTGCCCGAGGGGCTGCTGCGTCACGTCGCGCAGCGCAAGGGCGTCGAGTTCGACCATGCGGCCGAGCGGATCTCGGCGCGCATCCCATCGGCGGAAGAGTCCGGGCTACTGGAGGTCGGCCGCCGCGATCCGCTGTTGACGGTGCTGCTCAGCGTCTGCGACCGGGCCGGTACGCCGCTGCTCGCGGTCGACGTGCTGCTGCCCGCGTCGCGGCACGAGTTGGAAGACGTATTCCCGCTGAGCTAACGGTGTGGCTGTATGAAGCGGCCCCGGGCGAGTCGCACCGGGGCCGTCTCATGCTGGTACCGACTACTTGGTCTTGGTCGGGTCGACCAGGACCCAGTCACCGCCCTTCGGGGTGGGCGGTGCGGTGTGCCCCTTGGGGATGGCCCGCTCGGGGCCGCCCTTCTCGGGACGGTACTGACCGGACTTCGGCGCCGGCTTGCCCGGCGTCACCTTGGTCGGCATGTCGCCGTACCTCCTGTGAATGAGGAGCAACGAGGCACGGTTGGCACTGCCCGAGTGTTCCCACTCAACACACACCCTGGTAACGTCCGAAGCCTCTTACCGCAAGGACGAAGCCCAGGAACCGTGCCACCCAGCCGGTTGCTGGGCTTTTCGTATCTCGACTGCTGACCATTGTGGAGGGTCACTCCACCTAGCGCAAGGACCATCCGGTGTGGCGCCCTGACCCAGGATGACCACAAGATGTTGTGCATAGACAACTGCAACTAGTGCATATGTTGTGGATTGCCTGTGGATAACGCTCAACCCGCTTACGCCCGTTTCATGCCCCACTGGCCGGATTCCCTTTTACCGCAAGGGATTCGTACGCCTGTTCGCTACGGTACGATCGCCGCCGATCGGTGGCAGGTTATCCACAGGGCACGGCAGGTTTCTGACGAGGAGCCTCTGCTGGCGTAACTGATGTGACGAAGGACATATCGCTGCGCGGGGGTTGCTCGCATCTCTGCCAGCGGGCACACGCCGCGATGACCCGGTTGAACCGGTAGCCGTTTGGCCGCGGCTTGTCGCCAGGCTGGAACCCACCTTGACAAGTCAAGTTCGCCGCCGTACTTTCGAGTCACCTAGCAAGTTAACTGGTTGTCCTGCTAGCGACAGGGCAGCCATGACTCGGGAGGTTCGTGCGTGGTACCCGCAAGCCTGAAGATCCCAATGCCGTTCGAGTACGCGTTCCCGCACGGGGCGCTGTTCCGGGGCGTGCAGAAGGCGACCGACTTCGACAAGCGCGGCAAGGTCGACGACGACCAAGCGCGCGACAAGGAGACCGGCGACCGCATCTGGACGGTGACCCTGCTCGACCTAGACCCGGACGCGGCCCGGTTCGGCCGTGACCTGGTGAAGGTCAAGGTGATCGCACCAGTCCAGCCCGTACCGCCGGAGTCGACGGTGCCCGGCTACCCGCCGGCCGTCGAGCTGGAGGACCTGGTGCTCGTGCCGTGGGTCGACGACCAGCGGTGCAAGGGCGGCCCGAACTGCCGCGCCCGGCTCGCGTACTCGATGCGCGCCACCGGTATCCGACCGGCCGGCGGCTTGCCGGCGCAGCGCTGACCAGATCAGACCACGCGGGGCGGGCCATACCTCCGCCAAGAAGTCGCCCGCCCCGCGCACCCCAACCCACTCCTCAGAGGAAGGGCTGTTGATGCCCACGGTATCGGAACTCGCCCGGGTCACGACCCGGGACGGGGCGGTGTGGCGTGCCTGCACGGGCTGCGGGCTGCTCTCCGCGATGGCACCGGAACACGTCCGGTGCGACAACTGCAAGGAGCCGGTGCGTCCGGCGCGCCGGGGGTGGTCGCGGTGAGCATGGCCACCGTCCGACTCATCTCCGGGCTGCTGCGCGACCTGCCCCCGTCCGGCGCGACCGCGCTGGAACAGGCCGACTGGTACGAGCGCAAGGCCGACATCTTCGCGCGCATCTCCACCGAAGACGCATCCCTCGCCGAGGAGGCCGCGCACCTGGCCGACGGCGCCCGCGCGGCGGCTGACCGGCTGCGGCGGGAGGCGGGGGCATGAAGACCCATCGTCGTACCGTCGCCATCATCGCCGGTCCCGGCATCACCGCGGCCCGCGACGTCTACACCCGCATCCCCTCCGACGTGCTGCGCGTTGCCGCGCTGGTCGAAATCTCCTCGGCCGCCGCGACCCTGGCCCGCACCGTCGTCAAGCTGCGCCACCTCGACCCGGACCTGATCGCCCCGCACGTGGCCAACCCGGTCGACCTGCGCGCGGTCCTTGGCCGGGGTCAGTGGCTGCCGACCATGACCGGGCACGTCCCCGAGGCCGCGTCTGGCCCGGTCACGGCCGGCGCCCTAGCCCCGGTCGTGACCGCGTCGGTACGCCGCCGGGCGTTGCGGCGTGCCGCCGCGACCGGGCAACTGTCGCTGTTCGCCGCGCTCGTGGGCGGGCGGTGACCGGGATGCCGCTGGTCAACGTCATTCGCGGTCAGGAACTCCCGGATGCCGCGTTCAACGTGCGTAGCCCGATCCTGCGCATTCCACTGTGGATGGCCGTCGCGTGGTGGCTGGTCAAGGGCCTAGTCCGGACCGTGGTGCTGTACGTGCGGTTCTGGTACGTCACCCTGCCCGCGACCGTGCTGCTGTACCTGTGGGCGCGGTTCGGCTGGCTCGGGCCGGTCGCGCTGGTCGGCGCGGTCGTCGGCGTCTGCGGGTCGTGGCTGCTGCTCGACCGGCCGTCGTTCCTGCGCTTCGGGTTCTACCCGGTGCTCGGCCGGTGGCGGCGCGTGGTGTACCGGCGGCGCTGGTACCCAGCCATGGCCACCGCCCGGAGCGCGGTCGCCTTCGACGGACACGTGATCCTGCCGATCCTGCGCCGAGCACGGTGCCGCGCCGGCCGGGACGAGCTGACCGTCCGCATGGTGACCGGACAGATCCCGGACGACTACGCTCAAGTCTCCGAACGGCTCATGCACACCTTCGGCGTCCGGGCGGTGAAGGTCACCCCGGGCAAGTCTCCGGAGCTGGTCACCCTCACCCTGCTCCGCGGTGACCCACTCGCGAAGCTGGTCGCCCCGCTGCCCGTGGTTGCGGTACCGGACTTCACCGCCCTGCCGCTCGGGCTGCGCGAGGACGGCGAGACGTACACGCTGCGGCTGTTCGGGACTCAGGTACTCATCGCTGGCGCCACCGACGCCGGGAAGGGCTCAGTCATCTGGGCCCTAGTCCGGGCGCTGGCCGGCGGGATCGCATCCGGGCTGGTCGAGCTGTGGGCCTTCGACCCGAAAGGCGGCATGGAACTCGGCGGCGGGCAACGGCTGTTCGCCCGGTTCGCCTGCGAGGACTACGCCGCGATGGCCGACATGCTCGAAGAGGCACTGGCCACCGCCCGGGCGCGGGCCGCTCGGCTGCGCGGGGTCACCCGCCAGCACGTACCGACCCCGGCGGACCCGCTGATCGTCATCATCATCGACGAGCTGGCCGCGCTGACCGCGTACCTGACCGACCGACACCTCAAGGACCGGATCAAGGCCACCCTCGGCGTCCTGCTCACCCAGGGCCGGGCGGTCGGCGTCCACGTCATCGCGGCGCTCCAGGACCCGCGCAAGGACGTCCTGCCGTTCCGCAACCTGTTCCCGACCCGGATCGCGCTGCGGCTGTCCGAAGAGAACGAAGTCGACCTGGTCCTCGGCGACGGTGCCCGCGACCGGGGCGCGCTGTGCGACCGAATCCCCCGGACCGCGCAGGGGACCGGATACGTCGTCCTGGACGGCGACCCCGCCCCGATGCGCGTCCGGTTCTCCTACAACACCGACGAGGACATCACCTCCCTCGGGCGCACCTACAGCCGGCTTCGGCTGGCCGAGGGGACCGTGATTGAGGGTGAGATCGCATGAGCCGCAAGCCGACCCGGGGCGAGCGGGTGGAAGGCGTCGCCCAGGTGCTGATCCTGCTCGCCATCGGCAGCATGGCCGCTGCCGCCTCCTTTACGCACGTACACAACGTCGCTGCCGCGCACGGGCAACCGGGCTGGCTCGCCTGGGCTGACGCCGTGGTCCTGGAGCTGATGTCCATCGCGACCGGGCTGGAGATCCGCCGCCGGCACCGGACCGGCCGGACCGCCGGGTTCGTCCTCTGGGTACTCGTCGGGGCGGTCATCCTGTCCCTGTCCGCCCAGGTCGTCGAGGCCGAACGCTCCGTCATCGGCTGGATCGCGGCGGCGCTGCCGGCCGCCGGGTTCCTGTCCCTGGTCAAGATCGTCCTCACCCGTACCGACTCGTCCTCACCGTCCCCCGACCCGGTACCGGACCAGGACACCGACCCGGCCGACCGGGACGAGCAGTCCGGCATCACACACGAGCTGCTGGACCAGGCCCGAACCATCGCGACCGCGCACCGGGACGAGCACGGCCGGCCGATCACCCGCGACCAACTGCGCGCCGCACTGGGCATCGGCACGACCCCGGCCACTGCCCTGCATCGCCAGATCAAGGAAGAGACCGCGACCCGGCCCCGGACGGTCCCGGTACCCCCGGACGCGTTCGCCCGCGTCAACGGCGCCACCACGGCCAGCGGGGGCGCCCGGTGACCGCAACCACGCTATCGAGCCCGGCCGGGGCGCAGCCTCGGCCGGGGGTACTCCAGGCCGACACCCCGCGGCCGGGCTCCCGGGCCGCCCGGATGCGGCAACCCCTGGCCAAGGAAACCCTGCGCACCCTCGCCGAGTCACACGGCGTCTGCATCCGGCCCCTGGCCATCCGCCGCACCGACACCGTGACCGGGTTGACCGAAATCGTCGAGGTGCCCTGCGGCGCCCGGCTGGCCTCGAAGTGCAAGCCCTGCGCGGAACGGAACCGGCGGCTGCGTATCCAGCAGATCCGGGAGGGCTGGCACCTGGCCAACGAGCCGGCCGTCCGGCCGGAGCGGGCCGGGGAGGACGTGCTGTCCCTGGTCCGGGTCCGGGCGCACCTGGAGTTCGAACGGGCCGACGCGGAACGCCAGTCCCAGTGGGACCAACTGCCCGACCTGGACCAAGCCATTGAGGACGTGGACGAAGTCCTCGCCGCGACCGGGCTGCGGGGGCACCTCACACCGGCCGAGCGGGCCAGTAAGCCGCGGGCAACCCGGTCCACCAAGCGACGGAAGGACGCGCCCGACCTGCCCCGGCTGCCCGTCGACAACCGCACCGTGGGCCGCGCGTACGCGGGGCGGGACGGCAAGACCTACCGGCCGTCCATGCTCGTCACGCTCACCCTCGGCTCGTACGGGCCGGTGCACTCTTCGATCCGGCGGGGCGCGTACCTGGTGCCGTGCGAGTGCGGCCGGCTCCACGGGCAAGGGGACGAGCTGTTGGGCACGCCGATCGACCTGGGAACGTACGACTACCGGCGGGCCGCGCTGGACGCCATCCACTTCGCCAAGGTCCTGGACCGGTGGTGGCAGAACCTACGCCGGGCGGCCGGGTGGAACGTCCAGTACGCCGGCTGCATCGAGCTGCAACGCCGGCTCGCCCCGCACGCCCACTTCGCCATCCGAGGCACCCTGCCCCGACGCCTGCTCAAGCAGGTCTCGGCGGCCACCTACCACCAGGTCTGGTGGCCCGCCTTCGACCGGCCCGCGTATCAGGTCGAGCGGCCCCCGACCTGGGACGTCGACCAGGCCGCCTACGTCGACCCGCGCACCAGGCTGCCGCTCAAGACCTGGGCGCAAGCCCTCGACGACCTGGACACCCCCGACGCCGAACCGTCCTACGTGGCGAGGCTGGGCACCGTCGACGCCCGGGGCATCGACCACGGCACCAAGGACGCCGAGCGTTCCATCCGCTACGTGACCAAGTACGTCACCAAAGACGTCACTGAGCACGTCACGCCCCGGTCCGAGGCACAACGGGCGCACTTCGACCGGATGCACGCTGCACTGTCAACCCTGCCTTGCTCCCCAACCTGCGCGAACTGGCTGCTGTACGGGGTGCAACCCGACAAGGCCAAACCGGGCCTCGTGCCTGGTCGGTGCATCGGCAAAGTCCACCAGCAACGCACCCTCGGGTTCAGCGGCCGGCGGGTGCTGGTCTCCCGTCAGTGGTCCGGGAAGACCCTCGCCGACCACCGCGCCGACAACCGGGATTGGATTCGAGCGGTCCTGGCCGGCGCGGTCGACGGCGACGACCAGGACGAGGCCGTCACGCCCGACTCGGCCAACGGGCCGACCCGATACCGCTTCGAACTCGCCAAACCCGGCGACCCGGACGTGCCACCCGTCGAACACCGCATCCTCCGGTCCATCTCCACCCGCGTCCGATGGCGTCAAGCCCTGACCAGAGCACGGGAGAACCCGCCCGGCGCTGTTTCGGCAACACAAGATCACTCAGCAAACGACCGAGCGGCCTGACGGGGAGGGAGATCGGTGAGCAGCAAGCTCTTGAGCGTCGCGGTAGTGCTGGAAGAACTCGACGTACCCCGGTCCACCTTCTACAAGTGGCGACGGCTGGGGATCGCTCCGCGCTGCATCAAGCTACCTAACGGCGAAGTACGCATCCGTCGCGCGGATCTCGACTCCTGGCTCTCCCAGCGGGAGGACCGACCGTGAGCAGCTATGACGTCAAGGTCCATGACCTGCAAAACCGGGACGATCGCGGCAAGGGCAAGTCGCAACGGGTGCGCTGGGTGGTGGCGTGCAAGCGCTTCGAGCGGTCGTTCGTCTCCAAGACGCTGGCCGACCGGTTCCGCGCGGATCTGCTTGCGGCGGTCAACAAGGGGACGCCCTTCGACGAGCTGAGCGGGCTGCCTGAGTCGTTGGTGTCCACAAAGGACCAGACGACCTGGTACGAACACTGCCGGGCGTATGTGGAGATGAAGTGGACTCAGCTCGCCCCCAAATCGCGGCGGTCCACGGTCGAATCCCTGGCGACGATCGCTCCGGCGCTGGTGCGACGGGACGTCCGAGGCGCACCCGACGCCGAGGTCTTGCGTCGGGCGCTGTACCGCTTCGGGTTCAACCCGTCCCGATGGGAACAGGCGGTACCGGCCGAGGAGGCGGCGGCGCTGGCCTGGATTAGCCGCGCGTCGCTGCCGGTCAACCGGATGCGCGACACGGACCACACCCGGGCCGCGCTGAACGCCTGCGCCCGGACGACGGACGGCAAGCCCGCCGCCGCGACCACGGTCCAGCGCAAGCGCGCTGTGCTCTACAACGCGCTGGGCTTCGCCGTCGAACGTGGGCTGCTGGACTTCAACCCGGTCGACCGAATGCAGTGGAAGGCTCCGGCCGTCGCGGAGCAGGTTGACCGCCGGGTCGTGGCGAACACGGCCCAGGTCGAAGCGGTCCTCGGTGCCGTGCCCAGCGTGCACCGCAATGGGCACCACTTCGTGGCCTTCTTCGCCTGCCTCTACTACGCGGGCATGCGTCCCTCCGAGGCTGCCTTTCTCCGCAAGGCTGACTGCCACCTGCCGGAGAAAGGTTGGGGCCGGATCGATCTGGCCGAGACTTCCCCGATGGCCGGAGCCGACTGGACCGACAACGGGGAGGTGCGCCAGGTCCAGGGGCTCAAGCACCGGGCGGAGAACGAGATCCGCCCCGTTCCCATCCCGCCAGAGCTGGTGCGCCTGCTGCGCCAGCACATCGACAGGCACGGCGTGGCGGAGGATGGGCGGCTGTTCCGGGCGGCCCGCGGTGGTCACCTGTCGGAGTCGACGTACGGCCGGATCTGGCGGGATGCACGGGCGAAAGCGCTGACCGCGGAGCAGGTGGGCTCTCCCCTGGCCGGACGGCCGTACGACCTGCGCCACGCGGCGGTGTCGCTCTGGCTCAACGGAGGTGTTCCGGCAACCGAGGTCGCACGCCGGGCCGGTCACGGCGTCGCTGTTCTCCTGAAGGTCTACGCCGGCTGTATCGACGGCGAGGAGGCGGAGGTCAACCGGCGAATCGAGCGGGCGCTGGGGGCCAGCCGGGGCCGCGGGCGTAGTCGGGGAAAGGGGGCGTGATGTTGGAACCTTCGGATCACCCGAATTGACTAGTTGGATGATCGCTCTATGCGTCGTAACCGATACGGTAAGTCGCCGTCACAAGTCTTCTTATGGCCGTCATCGTGTCTGTTGCTGCGGTCGCTTCGTTGAGCGGCATCCGTGCTTCGTCACGCTTGGAGGGGATTTTGTGGGACTACTCGACAAGCTTCGGCGTCGTCAGCCGGTCAGCCTGGCCGCCCCTGCGGGCCTCCAACCACCGCCCCAGGTTCCTCCGTCAGCCGTAGGCCTAGGCTTTGCAGTCGTCGACGTCGAGACCACCGGCTTGGTCCCTGCCCGGGACCGTGTTGTTGAGGTCGCTGTGGTCCGCGCTGATCCGTGGGGGCGTTTGATTGATGAATGGACCACATTAGTTAACCCGGCGGGTCCTGTTGGGGCGACCCACATCCACGGGATCGCTACGGCCGACGTGCGACGCGCGCCGCAGTTCGTCGAGCTCTTGAGCGAACTCAACTCCCGGCTTGCTGGTCGTGCCCTGGTTGCTCACAACGCGGGGTTCGACATGTCGTTCCTGAAGCTCGAATACGCGCGGGCCGGCTGGGAGCTGCCGGCAGCACCCTTCCTGTGCACACTCGACGCAAGCTCGACCTACCTGCCGCACTTGTCGCGCCGGCGGCTGCCCGACTGTTGTTGGGCAGCTGGCATTCAATTGCACGACGCCCACTCGGCGCTCGGTGACGCTCGCGCCACTGCTGCTCTTCTCGCCTTCTACCTCAATCCGCGCTTCGGGCTCCCGCCCACCGCGGAACACGTAAACCTGCCAACGCTTGCGACAACTGCTGCCTGGCCCAGCATTCCCAGCCGCCCCATCACCGTCACTCTGCGCCCTGCCCGGACACCCGTCGTCCCGGCAAGCCCTGGCAGGCTCGCTACGCTGCTTGAAGATCTGCCGCTGTCCTCCGCCGTTGAAGAAGGAGCGCCCTTGGCGGCAACCCCATACCTGGAGTTGCTGGCAGAGGTACTTGAAGACGGCGTACTCACCGACGCTGAGGCCGTCTCGCTGGTCGAACTGGCAAAGCTGTACACGCTCACGCGCGAGCAGATCCAGGCAGCCCACCGTGGATTCCTACTGGCCCTGGCGCACAAGGCAATCGAAGACGGCAAGGTCACCCGAGATGAGCGGGCAGAACTACTCACGACAGCCGGACTCTTGGGCTTCAGCGACGGCATTGTGAAGTCCGTGCTGGACGAGGCACAGGCAGCCTGGGAGGAGCAACGCGGTAAGAACACCCGGCCTCTCCCGGCGGACTGGGCGCACGGTGAACCCTTGCGTGTCGGCCAGGGCGTCGCGTTCACCGGATGCGATGACATCGAACGAGCACGCCTTGAGGGCCGCGCCCGAGGCTCCGGCCTCCGCGTCACAGGTTCGGTATCACGCAAAACCGCCCTACTCATCACCGATGGTGCCTTCCCAAACACGACCAAGGCGATATCCGCCCGAGAGTTCGGGACCCGCATCGTCAGCCCTGCGGTCTTCGCCCAAATGGTCCAATATATTCAGCCGGCTACTGAGGCACCGCCCAGTGGACGTACTGGCACCGTGCCTCAACAGAAGCAGAGATCGAACGACCTCGCATCCGCAGAGGCCCCGACAAATCAAGCCTTGCCATTGGAAGACCCAGCTGCCATCCGCGCCTGGGCAAGAACACAAGGCTTCGAAATCGGGGGACGCGGCCGTTTGCCCGCGAACGTTCTCCTCGCTTACCGCGAGGCCCACGGCTCCCGCTAGCCACTCGGCGGGCATTTGGGGGCCCAGCCGGGGCCGGGGGCGCAGTCGGGGGAAGGGAGTGCGATGGGGGCCGAGTACACACCAAAGGGCCTGGTCAACGGGCTGCCGCATGCCTCAACGCTCGTCCACTTGAAAACCGCTATGGGTGGTGACACTCATCGTGGGTTCGAATCCCACGCCCTCCGCTTTGACCAGCCAAAACCGGCCCTGAGCAGCAACGATGGTCAGGCGGCATTTCCGGCGTCTGATCCGTGGGTGTCCAGCGGTGTCCGGCAATCTACGGCAATCCACGGGCACATGACGGGCAGATCGATCTTGGGTCACGACATGGTCCACGGCGGGCGTTGGCACCGTGGTTCACGGCCAGCGACCACGACGGACGCCCCACAGTGCCAGTTCTTGACCTAACCGCAAGTTAGCGAGACGTCGCGCTGGAAAACCAACCGACGCGGTCGGTACGCTCGGCGGTCGCGGTGAACGCCTGGTTGCCTTCTTCGCCTGCATCTACTACGCCGGTATGCGTCCGTCCGAGGCGGCTGACGTCATCTTGTCGGACTGCCACTTGCCAGACGCTGGATGGGGTTACATCACGCTTGTGACCACCGCTCCGCGTAGCGGTCCTCTGTGGACTGACGACGGATCGTCTCGGCAACGCAAGGGTTTGAAGCACCGGGGCGAGGGCGAGACCCGCGTACCGATTCCGCCTCGCATGGTGGCCATCCTGCGCGAACACGTCAAGTCATTCGAAATCGGTCTGACCGATCGGCTGTTCCGAGGCGCGCGCGGCGGCGAATTCCCGGATTCGGAGTATGCGAAGGTCTGGAGCATGGCTCGCAAGGTCGCGCTATCCCCGGCTCAGTGCGCGTCCCCGCTTGCCCGCCGTCCGTACGACCTCCGTCATGCGGCGGCCACGCTCTGGCTCAACTCCGGGGTGCCAGCCACCGAGGTAGCTCGACGTCTGGGCAACGGCGTCGCGGTGCTCTTGCGGGTGTACGCGAACTGCATGGACGGTCAAGAAGGTCCCGCGAACAACATGATTGACGAGGCGTTGGGCGAGTAGTCGGGACGGCGGGCACATGGCGGGCAGACGTGGGCGAATCCAGGCGGTGCGGCTATGACTGTCCAGGTCACGAGCATGATCGACGCGGGAGGCTTGACGTTCTTGAAAACCGCTATGGGTGGTGACACTCATCGTGGGTTCGAATCCCACGCCCTCCGCTCCGACCTCCCGGATCAAGCCACTGACCAGCGGAAACGGCCGAGTTCAAGATCTCACCGTCATGATCGTTCAGTCTCGCTGAGTACCATCCGGACCCGCTCCGGCTGACTGGCTGCGGCAAATACGCGGCAAAGTTTGCCGTCAAGATCGGCCCACCGCGCCCTGACTTGCGGGCGCCATCACGGTCGCGTTACCGATTCTTGATCAAAGGCTGGCCACGAAACCAAGGCGCCGCGCAAGCGCGGCGCAGCGGCGCACTCGTCGGCGCGCTGCTGGCGGCGCTGGGGCGCCGGCATCGCGCGCCACGGCGCGCCGCACCCTCGCAACGGCTCGACCTCAGAGCGTGCCTCCGGCGGGAGCGCTCGGGCCCCGGGATGGGGTGCCATCCCGCCCACCGTCGACCCAGGCAAAGCCAAGCCGGAACCTGGCCCCGGGTCCAGGTCGTACGTCCGGTAGGGCGCTCACCTGGCCCCGGGGCCAGAACCCGGCTTCACAGGGTGTGGGTCGACGGCGAACGGGATGTCAAGAATGGTCAGGCGGCATCGGACTCATGGCATGCAGGTCCCCACCCGGCGTTCGTCATTTGGCGCTCCATGCGTCGTAGCAGCGCCGGACTTCTCGCGCCCAGAACAAGTCCTGGTCATCCCTATTACGGACGCCGGCACCGACTCCTAGCCCCTCTGCCAACTGATAGAAGCCCTTGCCCGGTCTCTTCGTGTCCTTCGTTATGACCAGCGCAGACAAGAGAGGCATCTTCTCAGCGTGACATTGGGTCGACATCTCACCGAGCATGGCGTGCAGGGCGTGAGAATCTGGACCGCTGATCTCCGGAATACCGCGAACAAGATCCCCGTAGAAGATCAGACCGACTCCCTGCCGGGCGATGCTCTCAAGGCGATTGCGCAGGTCAGCGCGGACACGATCCCAATCCGCATCATCTACTTCCCAACGGCTGCCCACTCTCGCGAGCATAGGTGACCATCATTGGCGAGGGATCGCCTAATGGTCTGTCGACCCGCCAGTCTTTCGGTGACCGACCTACCGGTGCCTTACGAGACGTCGAGCAGGACCAGGCCGTCGTGTTCGGCGAAGTCCGCGAAGTCCTTGGCGTTGAAGGTAGCCAGCGGAAGCCGGTCGACCAGGCAGCACGCCGCGATCCACGAGTCGTTCACCGGCCGCGGACGACCCCGCAACTGTCCCTGTGCCTGGATTTCGCCCCACCGGACCGCCACGGCTTCGCTGTAAGGCAGCACCACGACGCCTCGCCGCCAGCTCGCCAGATCAGCCAGCCGCCGCGGTCCCCAGCTCCGCAGGATCGTCCACTTGATCAGCTCGCCGTACGTGACGAACGAGATGCACCAGGTTCGACCGGCCAGCCGCGCCCGAAGCCGATCGGGCACCCGTCCCCGAAGGATCGCCGACGCAACGTCGGTATCCAGGACGACCGGGGTCACGCCATCCCAGCCCGGCGGGACGCGTACAGGTCCGCCAGGAACTCATCCAGTTCCTCGTCAGTCTCGAAGGTCCCAGGCCGGAACATGTCCTCGACCCTGGCGACCGGCTTGACGCCCTGCCGGCGCGCCAACTCTTCCACCGGCACGTGCTCAGCACCGCCCGGGTACTCCGGCAACCGCTCGGCGTTGTTCGACGTCATGACCGCTCACCTCCTCCGGCTACCATCATCCCACTTCGAGCGCCCCGACGCCGCACCCGCGGCCACGAAGACGGACAGCGGCAAATAGGCGGCAACGAACCTCCCAGAATGCCTATTCGCGCAGGCCACGGCCTCGCTGGTCCCGGTCTTGAAAACCGCTATGGGCGGTGACACTCATCGTGGGTTCGAATCCCACGCCCTCCGCTCCGACCTCCTCGATT
>JBDZVD010000262.1:0-2979 GCA_040255525.1 Micromonosporaceae bacterium
GCCCCGCGGGCGAGAGCCCCACGGCACCGGTACCCGCCGGCCACGGACACCGACGGTGGCGCCGGCCGGCCCGGGCGAGGGCCGGCCGGTCCGCCGGCGTTACAGCGTGGCCAGGTACGCGCTGGCCGCGTCCGGGGTCATGAACCAGTCCCGGAAGTCGTTCGGGTCGGAGAAGCCGTTGGCGAACCGGCGCGCGACGGCCGGGTTGCCCGCCGCCGTACCCAGCAGTTGCTGCACGTGCTCCGGCAGCGGCCGGAGCATCGCGTTGGTCCACGCGGTGACCGCCTCGCCGGTCTGCGCCCAGAACCGCTCGAACGTCTGCTCCATCCATTCGTGGTCGAACGGCGCGTCGCCGCGCTCGACGATGGCCTCCAGGTAGGCCGCCGCGCACTTGGCCGCGGTGTTGCTGCCCTGGCCGGTGATCGGGTCGTTGGCCACCACCACGTCGGCCATGCCCAGTACAGTGCCGCCCGACGGCAGTACCGCCACCGGCCGGCGCACGGTCGGCGTGTACCGGCCGGACAGGGTGGCCCGGGAATCGGTCAGCTCCACGTTCGCGCAGCGCTCGTGGACCCATGGCACGTACTGCCGAACCAGGTCGAGGGTGATCTTCAGGTGTTCCGCCGGATCCATGCGCTGCTTGAACTGGTCGAGCGGGCCGTCCGGAACGGCCTCCCAGAACAGGATGTCGCACGGGCCGGACAGCGTCAGCCCGGGGATGACGAACAGCTCGCCCAGGCCCGGTACCGCGTTGAAGCCCACGTTGCACACCGGCCACAGCGGGTCCGGGTCCATGCCGTGCACGTATGCGACCGCCAGCCCCCGCTGCGGCGAGTCGTACGGCGACCGCGACGGGTCGCGGTCGAACACGCTGACCAGCTCGCCCTTGCCTGCGGCGACGACGGTCAGGTCGTAACGGCCGAGCCGGGTCAGCCCGTCCAGGTCCGCGGTCGTCACGCCCTGGTAGTGGACGGTCCCGCCGCGCTCCTCGAACAGCTCCAGCCAGGCCGCCATCTTCACCCGCTGGTCGGTGCTCTGCCCGTAGTTGTCCAGCGGGCACGGGATGTTCATCGCCCGCTGCCCGGGTGGCGCCGACAGCTGCACGTGCAGGCCCTCGAAGTGCGGCGACTCGTCCTCCCACAGGTTGAGCCGCTGCGCCCGCTCGGTCTGCAGGGCCAGATGGAACATGCCCTGCGTGCTCATCACCCAGCCGCGGCGGATCTCGTCCGGGGTACGGGCGGACATGATGGTCACCTCGTAGCCCGCGGCAAGCAGGCTCAGGCCCAGCTGCAGGCCAGACTGCCCGGCGCCGACGATCAGGATCTTTCGCACGATACCCTCCTGGTGGAATGCCCTCGGATCGCCCGCGTCCCCGCGGGCCGCTCACCCGACGGTGAGCGTGTCGGACTGCAAAGTTCCGGAGGCGCGCTGCATGGTGTGGGCGACCACGGTCAGCAGCGCGTGAGCGACGGATGCCGACTCGCGCGCGTCGCAGGTGATCAGCGGTACCCCCGGGGACAGCGCGAGCGCCTCGCGCACATCCTCGAGGGTGTGCGTGAGGATCCCGTCGAAGAGGTTGACGCAGACCACGAACGGCAGGTCACTGTCCTGCTCCAGGTAGTTGATCGCGGCGAACGAGGTCTCCAGGTGCCGCGTGTCCACCAGTACCAGCGCGCCGACCGCCCCGCGGCACAGGTCGTCCCACATCGGCCAGAACCGCGCCTGGCCCGGCGTGCCGAACAGGTACAGCACGAGGTCGTCGGCGATGGTCAGCCGGCCGAAGTCCATGGCGACCGTGGTCGTGGTCTTGTCGATGCCGGGATCCATCCGATCGACCGGCTCGCTGGCCGCGGTCATCCACGCCTCGGTGTTAATGGGCGCTATCTCCGAGATCGCGGCGACGCCGGTCGTCTTGCCGACTCCGAAACCCCCGGCGATGACGATCTTCGCGGAGGTCATCGTCGTTTGCTCAGGCGAGCTGGCGAAGGCCATCGCGGAGTCTCTCCAGGAGGTGGAAGTCGAACGGGGAATCGTAGGTCTCCGGATGGACCATCAACCGGTCCGTGGACGCGAGGTCGTCGACGACCACCCGGGTAACCCCCAGCGGCATGCCCGAGTACGCGGACAGTTCGGCGACCGACCGGGGCTCGCGGGCGTGCTCGTACAGCGAGCGCGTCTCCGGCGGCAGCCGCGACGCGAACAGCGCGTCGTAGAAGGGCACCGACACCAGCGTGTGGACCAGCAGATGCCGGCGCGTTCGGGTGCGGCCCCCGATCAAGACGTAGGGCCGCACCTTCCAGTGCGTGGAGGCCACGGTTGTGCTCCTGAGGTCCGGGCGCCGTTACCGGGGCCGCTGGCTGATGGTGGCGCCGTGCAGTTCCTTGCGTAGCTGCGGGGTGAGCAGATGTGCGACAGCGCCGACGAACTGCGTCATCTGGTAGGCGACGACACGCAGGTCGCATCCGCTGGTCGCGGCGACAGCCAGCCCGGCCGCCTCGCCGACGCGCATGAACAGCAGATGCCCGCGCGGGAGCCGGATGGTGATGTACTCCGACGCGCCCAGGTCGAGCAGCGAGGCGCTGCGGTCGGCCATGCTGATCAGGCCGGCGGTCAAGGCGGACAGCTGATCCGCGAGGTCCCGGGAGACCAGGCGGGATCCGACCAGCGGCAGGCCGTCGCGGGAGACGATCAGCGCGTGCGTCACGCCGGGTACCTCGTCGGCGAACTGGCTGATCAGCCACGCGAAGTCCTGCGGCGTGTGCGACGCCGGAACGGAGTGCCTCGTCGGTACCGTCATCGGCCTGTCCCCTCGAAACCCTGGTCGCCGAAGGCGGTGTGCGCCTCGCTGTCGGTGTGGTCGCGGGCGTCGCTGATGCCGGCCGCGAAGTCCGCAGTCTCGTCGGGCCACGGCATCCGGTCGGTGTCCGCAGCCGGCCGCCGGAACAGGTCCGCGAGCCCGCCGTGACCGTTGGCCGGGCC
>JBDZVD010000022.1:0-71825 GCA_040255525.1 Micromonosporaceae bacterium
CGGTGCGACACCGAACGGCCGGAACTCTCCGAGACCGCCGCCGGGCACCGGGTGATGGTGCAGGCCGGGGCCGGGGCCGGATCCGGGACCGTCCCGGATGGTTACCGCCTTGCCGGCTCGGCGCTCGATGCGGGCGGTGCCGGCGACGCACCGTTGCCGGAACCCGGCGGCTCGCAGGTGCCCGGCAGCACAAGCACAACCGCCGGCGATGCCGACCGGAGCACCGCGACCGGCGATACCGACGCGATGGACCTGCCCGGCCTGCGGGCGCTGCGCGCCGCGAACGCCCAGCTCGACGCGGCCGACGCGATCCTGTCCGGACTCGGTCACCCGCCTCCGGCCGGCAACCGACCCCCGGTACGGCGCAACGCGCTGGTCTACGGCTCCTTCGCCGTGGTGGTACTGGCCGTCCAGCTCACCCTCTTCGGCACCCTCAAAGACACGGTCGCGTCGATGGTCGCGACCGCGGCCGGCGCGGTCCTGCCGCTCGTCGGATTCGGGCTGTCCTGGCTGCTCATCAGCCTGCTCTTCGGCGGTAGGGGTCGCCGTACGGGCGCTGGTGGCCCGTACTGCGGCACGCCCCGCAAACCGCGAGCCGCTGGTGGCCCGTTCGCCGGCATGCCCGGCAGGCCGCGAGCCGCTCCCGACCGGGTGCTTCGCCTGCCGGGTCTCTTGCGGCACGCCGGCCGCCGGGTTCTGGCTGGCCGGCCCGGAGGCGGCGAGTCCGGAGACGGCCGGGACGGAGGCGGCCGGGGCGGAGACGGCCGGGACGCCGGCTCCGGGCACGTTCCGCACGCCAGCCCCGACGTGCCGAGCCTCGATCCGCGTCCCCGGGTGGAGACGGGCGACAGCGGCCCGGGTCGGGTGGACCGCACTCCGCTGCTGGGCGCCGCGATCAGCCTCGCGCCGGTCGTCGTGCTCTGCGCCGGGCTCGGGGCGGCAGCCCTGCTGCGCTGAGGTGCCGTCCCGGTATTCAGGACGACACCGCCCGCTTTGCCGGAAGTTATCCACAGTCGGCGACGGGTCGTTGCCGAGCTTCACCCACTCCGCGTTCGATGGACGCATCCATCGGACGAGGGGGCGATCGTGGAGTTCAGCGTCAACAGCACCGCACTGACCGGTCTGGTGCAGATGTTGGACCGCCGCTGGCAGGACTACGAATCCGGACGCGGCTACCTCAAGGGCAATGCCCATTTCTCGGTGCTCAGCGTCGGAGTGCTGAACGCGATCCACGGCACGCACCAGCAGATCGTGAACGAGATCGACGCGTTCCTCGCGGCCGCGGCCGAGGGCTTCGCCGGTCCCTGCTCAACAGCGGTTGCCGAGGCGAATTCGCTGTACCTGCACAGCGACCGGACCGCGGCCGCCCGCATCGACGCCACCGTATCGGCGCCGTCCGCCGGGCAGCCGCGCCCTACCGCCCCGTCCCGGGCGGGCGGATCAGGAGCCGGTGGGCGGGCCGATCCGACCCTCGGGCCGGAGATCTTCTCCGACCCGGTCTGCCCCAGCGTGTGGTACCAGAAGCCGCCGGACCACCGGTCGGACCACCCGTACCAGTTCAGCTGTTTCGACGCGTTCAGCCCAAGCAGTTGGGGGCGGGAGGCGATCTGGAAGGTCACCGGGCTGGCCGCGAAGTTCGGTGTGCTGGACCGCCCCTATGACGTGCTCGCCGAGGCGGTCGAGCCACTGTGCGGCGACTGGGCCGGCTTCCTCGCCTGCGCGGACGTGTACGACAACATCGCCGGTGCGATCGATGACACCGTCTATTGCGTCGCCGCGGGCGAGCGCGCGGTCGGTCGGGTGTGGACCGGCAACGCGGCGGATGCCTGCGCCCAGGACCTCGGCAGGTTCACCGCCGACCTGAACACGGCCGTCGCTCCCCTGCACCAGACCGCCGCCACCTACCGCCAGGTCGCCGAGGGCGTATATCTGCAGGCCGAGGCCGTGGCAGCGATCCTGACCATGCTGCTCGACAGCACGATCGAGAAGGCACTCGAACCGCTGACCGGCGGCGCCATCGAGCCGTTCGAAGTGATGACCGAGATCAGCGACCTCATGCGGGTGGCGGAGAAGATCCGGGAGGTGGTGGCGCTCGTGAACAAGGCGCGGGACGTGGCCAGCGCGACGATGGACTCGGCCAGCAGCGGACTCAGCGGATTCGGAATCTTGACCGACCGGCACCCGGTGCGTTCGTTCGCGCCCCCGGTGCCAACCTTGCCGGTTCCGAGCGCCGCCCGACCCGGATGAGCCTGCTCACCCAAGGACGCGCCGTCCGGTCGGGGGCGACAACGCGCCCGGCCGGGATGAGCCCGCGCGCACCGACAACGCGCCGCCTGGCCGGGAGGAGTGCGCCGCACGGACCGTCCGCCACCCGAGCCGGGTGGGCGCCGCTGGGACAGTCCGCCGAACCCGGCCGGCTAGCGGATGATGAGGCTCATCGCCTCGGCGCGCGACTTGGCATCGTCGCGGAAGAGTCCCCGGACCGCCGACGTCACGGTGCGCGAGCCGGTCTTGCGGATGCCGCGCATCGCCATGCACATGTGCTCGCACTCGAGGACCACGATCACGCCCCGCGGCTCCAGCCGCTCGGTCAGGAGGTCGGCGATCTGTACGGTGAGCCGCTCCTGCACCTGGGGACGGCGGGCGAACACGTCGACCAGCCGGGCCAGCTTCGACAGGCCGGTGATCCGCCCGTCCGCCCCGGGGATGTATCCGATGTGCGCGACACCATGGAAGGGCAGCAGGTGATGTTCGCAGAGGCTGAACACCTCGATGTCCCTGACCAGCACCAGATCTTCATGGTCCGCCTCGAACGAGGTGGCCAGCACCTGGCCGGGGTCTACCCGGAGCCCGGCGAAGAGCTCGGCGTACGCGTGCGCGACCCGGGTCGGCGTCCGGACCAGCCCGTCGCGGTCGGGATCCTCACCGACGGCGATCAGGATCTCCCGTACGGCGGCTTCGATCCGCTTGAGGTCGACGACCTGGTCCAACGGCGTGCCACCCGGCCGCCCGCTGATCAGACGAGCGGCCAGGTAGTCCAGTTCCTCGTCGAAGTCGTCCGGCTCGGTTGCCGACTCGACGTCCGGGCCGGTCAGTGGTTGCCTTCCTGGCCCGAGCCGCCGACCCGCGCCTCGGCACCGTCCGCCTCCGCCTGTGCCTTGAGCCGGTCCTTCTCCGACGGCGTGAGCACCGGCGGGAGATCGGACGGCTGGCGCTTGCCGAAGCCGTTGTACGGCGCCATCGGCGGCCGCTTGACCACCCGCGCGGCGATCCGCGCCATGTCCGCCTGGGAGATGGTTTCCTTCTCGATCAGCTCCAGCACGAGGTTGTCGAGCACGTCCCGGTACTCGACCAGGATCTCCCACGCCTCGTCGTGCGCCAGCTCGATCAGCGTGCGGACCTCGCTGTCGATCTCGGCAGCGATCGCGTCCGAGTAGTCGCGCTGGTGGCCCATCGTCCGGCCCAGGAACGGTTCGTTGTCGCTCTGGCCGTACTTGACCGCGCCGAGCTTGGAACTCATGCCGTACTCGGTGATCATCGCACGGGCGATCGCGGTGGCCTTCTCGATGTCGTTGCCCGCTCCCGTGGTCGGCTCGTGGAAGACGAGTTCCTCGGCCGCCCGGCCACCAAGCGCGTACGCGAGGGTGTCGACCATCTCGGCCCGCGTCTGGGTGTACTTGTCTTCCGTCGGGAGCACCAGGGTGTGCCCGAGCGACCGGCCACGCGGAAGGATCGTCACCTTGTGCACCGGCGCCGAGTGCGGCAGTGCCCAGGCGACCAGGGCGTGCCCGCCCTCGTGGTAAGCGGTGATCTTCTTCTCGTTGTCGCTCATCGCGCGGGTGCGCCGCTCCGGGCCGGCGATCACCCGGTCGATCGACTCCTCAAGGAAGTCGTTGTTGATCGCCCGCTTGTCGTTGCGCGCGGTCAGCAGCGCCGCCTCATTGATGACATTGGCCAGGTCGGCGCCGGTGAAGCCGGGCGTGCGCCGCGCCACCGCGTCGAGGTCGACGTCCGGCGTGAACGGCTTGCCCTTGGCGTGCACCCGGAGGATCGCCTTGCGGCCCTCCATGTCCGGCGTGTCGACCGCGATCTGCCGGTCGAAGCGGCCCGGGCGCAGCAGCGCCGGGTCCAGGATGTCGGGCCGGTTGGTCGCCGCGATCAGGATCACGCCGCCCTTGGTGTCGAAGCCGTCCATCTCGACCAGCAACTGGTTGAGGGTCTGTTCCCGTTCGTCGTGCCCGCCGCCGAGGCCGGCGCCGCGGTGCCGGCCGACCGCGTCGATCTCGTCGACGAAGACGATGGCCGGCGCGTTCGCCTTGGCCTGCTCGAACAGGTCACGCACGCGGGAGGCACCGACACCGACGAACATCTCGACAAAATCTGAGCCGGAGATCGAGTAGAACGGCACCCCGGCCTCGCCGGCGACCGCTCGGGCCAGCAGCGTCTTGCCGGTACCGGGCGGGCCGAACAGCAGCACGCCCTTCGGGATCTTGGCACCGAGAGCCTGGTACTTGCCCGGATTCTGCAGGAAGTCCTTGATCTCGTGCAGTTCCTCGACCGCCTCGTCGGCGCCCGCCACGTCGGCGAAGGTGGTCTTCGGGGTGTCCTTCGCGACCAGCTTCGCCTTGGACTTGCCGAAGTTGAGGACCCGGGATCCGCCGCCCTGCATCTGCGACATGAACAGCAGGAGCAGGATCACCAGCACGGCGATCGGCAGCAGGTTGACCAGGACGCTCAGCAGGACGCTGTCCTTGCTGACCTTCGTGTCGAAGCTGTCGATCTTCTTCTGCGCCTTCGCCTGATTGACCTCGTTGTAGATCTCATTCATGACGAGCGCGGGGAACTGCGCCTGGATCTTGTCCGTGGAGGTGTTGTTGAAGGTTTCCTTGTGCCGCAGATCAAGATCGACGGTTTGCTCCTTGTCCTCGATGAGAACCTTGGAGACATTGCCGCTGCCGATCTGGCTGACGACATCCGAGGTGTCGACCTTGGTGTAGGACGCTCCGCCGCTGAAGAGCGTGCTCAGGGCGATCGCACCAATGATCACGAGGACCAGCCAGACCCACGGCCGGCGGAAGAAACGGGTTCGTTCCATGGTGTTGTCGGACGCTGTGCGCCCAGCCCCTCCAGATCGTGAGACCGCTGCCTGCCGGGGCTGCAGAGACCGACCGGGTCGTGACCGGACTCCCGGAACACGCAGCCGATCCGGAACCTTCCGCCTCGGTTATTCGACGGTACACCGTGGCTTGGATCGTTGGGCTACGGCATCCGGCACTCGGCCCACAATGACGACAAAACGGAATATGCTGTGCGCTGAATCTCAGCGTGATCTCAGGCTCGGGCGTACACCGAGGACTTGAGCACCCCGACGTACGGCAGTTCCCGGTACCGCTCCGCGAAGTCCAAGCCGTATCCGACCACGAACTCATTCGGAATGTCGAATCCGACGTATTTGACAGGAATGTTCACCTTGACCGCGTCCGGCTTGCGTAGCAACGCCACCACCTCGACCGATGCGGCCGACCGGCTGGCCAGGTACTTCAGCAACCAGGAGAGGGTGAGGCCGGAGTCCACGATGTCTTCGACCACGATCACGTGCCGTCCGGCGATGTCCCGGTCCAGGTCCTTGAGAATGCGCACCACGCCGGACGAGGTGGACCGCTGCCCGTACGAGGAGACAGCCATGAACTCCATTTCGACCGGGCGGCCGTTGCGGCCCATCGCCCGCGCGAAGTCCGCCATGAACATCACCGCGCCCTTGAGCACGCCCACCAGCAGGACGCCGTCGACCCGGCGGTAGTCCTCGGCGACCTGCTTCGCCAACTCCACCGTTTTGTCGCGAATCTGTTCCTCGGAAACGATGACCCGGTCGATGTCCGTGTCGTACGAGCTGCCGTCGTCCATGCTCACAGCCTGCCGCATGGCAATCCGCGGGGGGCGGCCGGGTGCGCCTTTTCCGCACGCCGGGCCGGCCCGCGCACGGCCGTGCGGGCCCCGTGCACAGCGGAGCCCACCCGGCCTCCCCGGCCGAAGACCGGGTCGCCAATCCGGGGTCGGAAGAGCCGGGTACGGACAGCGGGCCCTGCCCCCGGCCGGTTGCAAACCGGCCGCCCGACTACCGGCGACGGCGGGCCGGCGGGCACCGCTCAACCCTCCCCGGGGGACCTGCGGAAGCCGCCATCGGACGATCGCCAGTCGGCGAAGTCCCGGCTGTCCGCGGCCCACCCTAACGCGCCCGCGATGGCCAGAAAGATCACGAGAGCGAGCAGAAACAGTTCCATGACGGCGGTACACCCCTATCTGAGTGGCGTTGCTTGCTACCGCCGGTGCGCACCGGGCCGTATCGAATGTCCGCCGATGGCGCCCGTGCCACGAGAGCCACCTGCGAACAACTGGCTCCACTGTCCCGCCGGGCCGCCCGGGACAGCAGTGGCAGAAAAGTCATGTAGCATCGATTTACTGCCAGAGGCGTGTTACGCTACGAACATGATCAAGAAGGTCGCGATGGTGATCCTCGATCGGGTCGCGCCGTTCGAGATGGGCGTGATCTGCGAGGTCTTCGGCATGGACCGGACCATGGACGGGTTCCCCGGGTACGACTTCAGCGTCTGCACCGTTGACGGCGGTCCGGTGACCACGAAGTCGGGGTACCAGGTCATGCCGCACGCGGACCTCGCACCGCTTTCCGACGCCGACCTGATCGCGGTGCCCGCGCACTCCGTCAGCACCAGGGCCCCCGAGCCGGTGATCGAGGCGCTGCGCGAAGCGGCCGACCGGGGTGCCCGGGTGCTCAGTGTGTGCTCCGGCGCTTTCCTGCTCGGCGAGGCCGGCCTGCTCGACGGGCACCGGTGCACCACCCACTGGCAGTACGTAGAGGAGCTGAGTCGCCGCTTCCCGGCGGCGATTGTCGAGCTCAACACCCTCTACGTCGACGACGGGCAGGTGCTCACGAGCGCGGGTACCGCCGCCGGGATCGACCTGTGCCTGCACCTCGTCCGCAGCGTGCACGGCTCCGAGGTGGCCACCAGGCTGGCCCGGCGGATGGTCGTCCCGCCGCACCGAGACGGTGGCCAGGCCCAGTACGTCGAGGCGCCGCTGCCCAAGGCACCGGAGTGCGCCACCCTCCAGCCGCTGCTCGCCTGGCTGGTGACCCATCTGGACCAGCCGGTCGACGTGGAGTCGCTGGCCCGCCGGGCGCACATGGCACCACGAACGTTCGCCCGCCGGTTCCGGGCGGAGACCGGCACCACGCCACACGACTGGGTCACCGGCCAGCGCATCCTGCTGGCCCGGCGGCTGCTGGAGGAGACCGATCTCGGGATCGACTCGGTCGCCAGCCGTGCCGGCTTCAGCGATGCGGCGATGCTGCGCCACCACTTCAGCCGGCGGATCGGCGCGACGCCGCACGCCTACCGGTCCACCTTCCGCGACCGGGTGGCGATCGCTCGGTAGTCCGGGTCAGTACCCGACCGCGCAGCCGTCCGCGCGGGGCTCCGAGCCGGCCACGTACCCGCCGCCGGGCATCCGCCAGATCGCCTGCCCGTACCCGTACACGCCGGCCTCCTCGACGCTGGCTTCGTGTCCCCGGCGGCGCAGTGCCTCCGCGTCGATTCCCGGCTCCACCAGCACCTTCCGCCCAGCGTGCCAGTACCAGCGCGGTGCGTCCAGCGCGGCCTGGGGATCCAGGCCATCGTCCACAGTGGACATGACGAGCTGGACGTGACCCTGCGGTTGCATGTGCCCGCCCATCACGCCGAACGGCCCGACCGGCTGTCCGTTCCGGGTCAGGAACCCGGGAATGATCGTGTGGAACGGTCGCTTCCCGGGCGCCGCCGCGTTCGGGTGCCCGGGCGCCAGCGCGAAGCCGGCGCCCCGGTTCTGCAGCCCGAACCCGGTGCCCGGGGCGACCACGTACGAGCCGAAGCCCATGTAGTTGGACTGGATCAAGCTGACCATCATGCCGTCCGAGTCGGCCGCGCACAGGTACACCGTGCCGCCCTTGGCCGGGTCGCCGGGCGCCGGGTCGCCGGCCGTCTCACCGATCAGCTGGCGGCGCGACCGCGCATACTCCGGGTCCAGCATCCCGTCCAGTGGCACCGGCGCCACGGCCGGGTCGGCGACGTAGGCGTGCGCGTCGGCGAAGGCCAGCTTCATCGCCTCGATCTGCCAGTGCGTGCGCTGCTCGGTGCTCGCCGACCGGACATCGAGCCCGTCGAGGATGTTCAACGCCATCAGCGCGGCCACGCCCTGGCCGCTGGGCGGCAGCTCCCAGACGTCGTACCCGCGGTACCCCGCGCGGATCGGCTCCACCCAGTCCGACGCGTGCTTCGCCAGGTCGTCGGCGGTCAGCAGACCACCGGTCGCGGCCGCGAACCCGGTCAGCTCGCTTGCGATCGAGCCCCGGTAGAAGTCCTCCGCCCCGGACTCCGCGATCAGCCGCAGGGTCCGCGCCGCGTCCGGGTTGCGCCACATCTCGCCGGGCCGGGGCGCCCGGCCGTCGATGGTGAACACCCGCCCCCACTCGGCGTACTCCGGGCCGGAGAGGATGCGCCACTGCTCGACCGCGCGGGCCCAGCTGGACGCCACCATCCGGGACACCGGGTACCCGCCCGCCGCGTACCCGATCGCGTCCGTGAACAGATCCTCGAACGGCAGCACGCCGAACCGCCCGTGCAGGTCCCGCCAACCGGCCGGCGCACCGGGCACGGTCACCGGCAGCCAGCCGCGCAGCGGCATCGTCAGCTCCGCCGTGCCCTGGGCCCCGCCCAGTCCGCCGCCGGTGGGTGCGAGCCCGGCCTCCCGTGCCCGGTCGAGGGTCAGCCCGGCCGGCGACCGGCCGGAAGCGTTGAGCCCGTGCAGCTGCGTCCCGTCCCAGACGATGGCGAGGAGGTCGCCGCCGATGTCGTTGGAGCCCGGCTGCACGACGGTCAGCGTGATCGCGGTCGCCAGGGCCGCGTCGACGGCGTTTCCGCCAAGGCGCAGTACGGCGAGTCCGGCGGCGGCCGCCAGCGGCTGGCTGGTGGCGACCACGCCTCGGGGTGCGTACAGGGGCTTGCGGGTAAGGGTCGGTTCCGGCACGGAACCATTTCACCCGCCGGTACTCAAGATCCGCCAGGCGGATACCGAAATGTTATGGAGGCGACGCCAGCCGGCCGGCCCGGCGACCGACCAGGATCCCCCCGGGCAGGGCCGCCGGCCCCTGCCCGTGCCACTTCGTGACCAGGGCGTCGAGCGCGTCGATGTGCGCGGTGGACAGCGCCGCGCCGCTGGCGCCGAGCCCCAGGGCGTACCCGCGCAGGACCCGGGTACGCACCGCCGGTGGCAGCCCGGCCAGCGCCGCCACGTCCAGCGAACCGTCCGGATTCGTGGCGCTGCCGCGAGCCGTGGCGGCGAGCGCGTCGAGTACCGCCACGTCGGCGGCGACCAGTCGGGCGGTACGGGCGAGGTTGTCCACGATGTCCGGGCCGAGCGTGTCGACCAGTACCGGCATGGCGGCGCGCAGCCGGGAGCGGGTGTACGCCGGGTCGGCGTTGTGCGGATCCTCCCACGGCTTGAGGTCGAGATCGGCGCAGGCGGCACGGGTCTGTGCCCGGGACACATCGAGGAACGGCCGGACGAAGGTCACGCCGTGCATGATCCGCCGCACCGGCATGCCGGCGATCCCCCGCGGCCCGGCGCCCCTGGCCAGCGCCAGCAGTACCGTCTCTGCCTGGTCGTCCCGGGTGTGCCCGAGCAGGACGGCGACCGCCGACGCCCGGACGGCCGCCCCGGCCAGCGCCTCGTACCGGGCCGACCGGGCGGCCGCCTCGGGGCCGCCGGCCCGGTCTACGGTCACCGGCACCACCACGGCCGGCGCCAGCCCGACCGTCGCGCCCCACGCGGCGACCTCGGCGGCCCGCTCGGACGAGCCGGCCTGCAGCCGGTGGTCGACGGTGACCAGGCCGGCCCGCAGCGCGGCCCGCGGCGCGGCGAAGGCCAGCGCGCTGGCCAGCGCGAGCGAGTCCGGACCACCCGAGCAGGCGGCCAGCACGAGGCCACCGGCGTCCACGCCGGCGAGCGACTGCCGTACGGCCAGCCGGCAGGCGGCCACCGCGGGCGGCAACGCGGCCATCAGCGGGAGGCCGTTGCCCGGTCCGGCCGCCGGCCGGCGAAGAGGCGGGACAACGAGGCTCAGCCGTGCACGCGGGCGACCCAGGCGTCCGGGTCGGTCAACTCGCTGAGGTACGGCAGCGTGAGCGGCGAGTCCCACACCCGGTTGAACCCGTCCATGCCGACCCGTTCCACCACGGCGTGCACGAACTTGCGCCCCTCCGCGTACTGCCGCAGCTTCACGTCGATGCCGAGCAGCCGGCGGATCGCCCGCTCGATCGGGTTGCCGCCCTCGCGGCGCTGGTTGAACCGGGCCCGGATGTCGTCGACGGTCGGCACCACCTCCGGGCCGACGCCGTCCATGACGAACTCCGCGTGCCCCTCCAGCAGCGTCATCACCGCGGTCAGCCGGTCCAGCACGGCCGCCTGGGCGGGCGTCTGCACCAGGTCCAGGACCGAGGTGCGGCTGTCCGGGTTGCGCACGGCATCGGCCAGCGCCGCCACGCCGTGGCGCAACCGGTCGATGATCTGCTCGCCACCGGACTGCGACGCGTCGACGAACGCCCGCACCTCGCCGAGAAAGTGGCCGCGCAGCCAGGGGACGGCGGTGAACTGGGTGCGGTGGGTCACTTCGTGCAGGCAGACCCAGAGCCGGAAGTCGTGCGGCTGCGCGTCGAGCCGGCGCTCGGTCTCCACGATGTTCGGCGCGACCAGCAGCAGCGTGCCGGGGTCGGACGCGAACACCTCATACTGCCCGAGGACCTTTCCGGACAGGTAGGCCAGCACGGTGCCGGCCTGCACGCCGGTGACCCGGGAGCCGACCACACCCGTGAAGGAGCCGGGCTCGCGCTCGCCGGACAGCTTCGCGACCAAGGGGTTGATCACCTGCCGGAGCCCGGCGATGTTGACCGACGCCCAGTCCTTGCGATCGACGACCCGGACCGGCGCGTGCCCGACCGCCGGACGCATACCGGTGAATTCGAGCACGTGGCTGGCCGCCTCATCGGTGACCCGGCGCAGGTCGGCGACGACGTCGGCCGCCTCGGAATAGGACACGGTGGGCCCAGCCTTTCCGAGGGCGCCAGCGGTAGCGGCGGCCAGATCCCAATCGACGAACGCAGCCATGAAACCCACCGTACCCGCGCCGGGCCAGGTTCTACCGGCCCCGAAAGGACTGCCATCCGGACATACCGGGCCGGTCAGGCAACCTTGGCCAGGGCAAGGCCGATCTGATCCAGCGCCTGCTCGGCGGCCCAGGTACCGGTGACCACCCTGTCCGCCATGGCGGCGAAGACCAGCAAGCGCCCCTGCGCGTCCGTGACGTACCCGGCCAGCGCACTGACCCCGGTCAATGTACCGGTCTTGGCCCGGACGTCCCCGTCGGCCGGGTTCGCGCTCGGCGTGGCGAACCGCTGCCGCAGGGTTCCCGAGTACCCGGCCACCGGCAGCCCGGTGAACAGGCTGTGCAGCCGCGGCTGATCGGGGCGGGCGGCCAGGGCGAGGATCGCGGTGAGCAGCACCGGAGTCAGCCGGTTCTGGTGGGACAACCCACTGCCGTCGACGATGTGCACGCCGCCCGTCGGCAGACCCAGGACGCCCAGTTCCTGCGTGACGGCCGCGGCGCCGCCGGCGAAACTGACCGGCTTGTCGAGCACCAGGGCGACCTGCCGGGCCATCATCTCCGCGATGGTGTTGTCGCTGTTCAACAGCATCTGTTCGAGAAGGCTGACCAGCGGCGGCGACTTGACGACGCCGAGCGGGGCACCGGGCGCCGGCGGGGCACCGGCCGGGGACCCCTGGCCGGCAACCGGGGTCGGATCCACGGCGGCGCCGGGTGGCGCGGTACCCGCGACGACCGAACTGTTCGGCACGCCCAGCAGCTTCGCGAACAGTCGGGCGGCGGCCTGGTCCGGCTTCGGGTACCGCGGCGACGTCCCGACCTGGGACGGGTTGATCCGGCCACCGTCGGTCATGAGCGCGGTGATCCGGGCGGACTGGCCGCCGTCATCCACGTCGTCCGGTTCCCATCCCGGTCCGAAGCTGGAGCCGGAGAACAGCGACGAGTCATACACGACCTTGGTTGGCTTCACGCCGCCCAGCGCCCGCTTGACCTGTGCCGCGAGGTCGTCGAGCCGGGCCGCGCCGGGATAGGTGCCATCCGGCCCGCTGGCCAGGGTCGGATCTCCTCCACCAATGATCACCACCGTTCCGGGCTCGGTACCCGCGACCGCCCGAGTCTCCAGCTGGTACCCCGGTCCGCGCAGCGCCAGCAGCGCCGTCGCGGTGGCCAGTTTCATGGTCGACGCGGGTGTGGTGGGGTCGGTGGCGTTCTGTGCGAACAGTTCCTGGCCGGTGGCCGCGTCGGCGACCCGTACCGCCACGTGGCCGCCGAGGTGGCTGTCTGCCACCGGGCCGCGCAGGGCGGCGGACAACGCTGCCGCGGTGGGAACGGGGGCGTCGGCGCCGGCGGCCGCGAGCACCGGGGGCGGCGGGGCCGGTGTGGCGGAGGGCTGGCTGGCCTGCGGCTGCGACCCGGAGCCGAACAACCCGGCCGGGCGCGCCGTGACCAGGCCGGTGGCGATCACGACGAGTACCAGCAGGGCGGCCGCCAGGCCGACCCACAGCCGGCGCCCGTTGCCGGCGCGTACCGGTTCGTCGACGCCCGGCGCGCGAGGGTGCTCGTCCACCCCGACCGGTCCGGTCGGCGCCGCAGGCGGATGGGCCTGCGCGCCCGCCCCCGCGGGGCCGGCGGCGAATCCTCGCAGCGCGGTCTCCGGGGACGGACCCAGCGGCATCGCCGGCCCGTACGGCGGCCTCGTCCCCGACTGCGGCACCGGTCCCGGCGTCGACACCGGTCCCGGCGCCAGCGGTTGGCTCGGGCGGCCGGCGGCCGGACGCGCCAGCGGGTCCGGCACCTCGGTGCCCGACTGACCCCGCGCGGACCCCTCGGCTCGCAGTCCCGGTGGTGCGGGTATTTGCCGGGGCCGCCCGGCCTGTGCGGCTTGCCCCGGCCGACCGGGCCGGCCGCCCGGCGAATCCTGGCCGAACTGTGCGGCCTGCCCGGGCGCGGCCTGGCCGGGTCGCGTGGGCTGGCCCGGCGGCGCTTGTCCGGGTCGCGTGGGCTGGCCGGCTTGGGGGCTCCTGCCGAACGCGCCGGATCGGCGCGGGAGGTCGAAGCCGGCGGCCGGGGTGGTGGGCGGTCCGGCCTGGGGTCGGGTGCCCGGCGGCGCGCCCGCCCTGGCTTGCGCGGACGGTGCTGCCGGGGGTGCGGCGGAAGGGGGCACAGCCAGAGGAGACGCACCCGACCGCGTGGCCGGCGGTTGCTGGGTTGCGGCCGGACGGCCGGCGAGCGGGGGCGGCGTGTCGACCGGGGGTACCGCGGCGACTCTGGCCCGCGCGGACGCCGGTGGCAGTTTGTCGATGGGCGTGAGCGTGGCCGGAGCCGGCTCGGGTGCGCGCGCCTGCCCCACGGGCTGGGTCGCGGCCGGGGCCGGGGCCGGGAGTGAGGCTGGATTCGCGGCCGGAGCAGCGGGTGGGCCGGTCCCGTTCGTCGATCGGGTCGCTGGTGCCGCGGGCTCGGAGGATCCGGCGCCCGGCGCGGACGAGCCCGACGCGGACGAGCCCGACGCGGACGAGCCCGACGCGGACGAGCCCGACGCGGACGAGCCCGACGCCGGGAACGGCGTCGTCGTCGATGCCCCAGCCATCCTGGCTGCCGGCGTGTTCCCGGCCGGCACATCTGCGGACGCGATCTTCCCTTCCGGCGCCTGCCCCCCTCTCGCCTTCCCGCTCGGCGCCTCTGCGCTCAGCGTCTTGCCGGTCGGTCGGCTCGCCGCCGTTCCGGTCGGCATCCTCCCGGTCGGAGTCGGCGACGGCTTCGGAGAGGGTGGCGGGGCCGAGCGCGGCACCCGCGCGCGCCCCGGAGCCGTACCCGGGGACTGCCGCACCGACTGGCCGGCGTCCGGGCGCGCTGGCGAGGGCGCCGGCTGTGCGGACGAGGGCGCCGGCTGTGCGGACGAGGACACGGACGGCGGGAAGGTCCCGACCGAGGGCTTCGGGCGGGCCGGCGGTGGCGGGAACGGGGCGGACGATGCCGGGCCAGGTGACGGGGAGATGGGCGGCAACGGCGCGGACGATGCCGGCCCCGCCGCTGCCGGGGTGGTCGATGGCGGTTGCCGCTCGTACCGGTGGGAAGCCGCGGGTACGCTCGCCCGCCCGGTACCGACCGCCGGTTCCACCGGTCGCAGGCGGGAGCCGTCGGGCCGGTCAGCGGCCTGCCGGTCAGCCGCCTCTTCCGTTGCCGGTTCTTCCGGGGCCTGCCGTTGCCGGTCCGGGCCGGTACCGGGGTGCGAATCCTGCCCGCCCAAGACGCCTCCTCATGCAGATCCCCGGCAGCCCCCGGCCCGCGCACCGCCCGTCCATTGCCCTGGCAGCCTAGCCGCCGGGGCCACAGGCCGAGGACATCCCTTTATACGGATCACCTTGAATGACTAACGCGCGATCGACCGTCATCGCACCGCGCCGAGTCATCGCACCGGACCGCGCCGTCATCGCCTTGCAGGGCCAGAGTGAACGACCAGTGGCGTGCCGGCGGCGCGGGAGCGGTGGCGGATCGTCGCCGGACGCAACCCCACGGCGAACCGCGGGCGGGATCCGGCCCGTCCGGCACAAACCGGAGGGGACCCTGCTTTCGGAGCGCCTGCCCGAGTGGGACGTTTACCCGGTCCGGCCACCGCACGGCCACCCGATCTCACCAGTCGGGGGCGACATCCGCCACTCCCGGCATGCCCCCTGCCACGCTGGTACGCGGGGCTAGGCGACACTAGTCGTGTCGGTCGCGGCGTGGCGAGCCTGAGCATAGGAGCGGTGAGATGGATTTCGACGTCACGGTTGAGATCCCCAAGGGGCAGCGCAACAAGTACGAGGTTGACCATGCCACCGGACGGATCCGGCTCGACCGCACCCTGTTCACCTCGACCCAGTACCCGGCTGACTACGGCTTCATCGAGGGCACCCTGGGTGAGGATGGCGACCCGCTCGACGCACTCGTTCTCGTACAGGAGCCCACGTTTCCGGGCTGCCTGATCCGGTGCCGCGCCATCGGCATGTTCCGGATGACCGACGAGAAGGGCGGTGACGACAAGGTACTCTGCGTGCCGACCTACGATCCCCGCCTGGAGCACCTGCGTGACATTCACCACGTCGGCGAGTTTGACCGGCTGGAGATCCAGCACTTCTTCGAGGTCTACAAGGATCTTGAGCCCGGCAAGAGCGTCGAGGGCGCGTGCTGGGTGGGGCGCTCGGACGCCGAGGCCGAGATCGTGAATTCGCGGGAGCGGCACCGGGTGGCGGTGGCCGAGGGCGCCTACGTCGACCCGGGCGTGGCGCCGATCGCGCGACCGCTCGACGATTGACCGGACGTCAGCCCGCCAGCCCGCGTACCGCGCCGTAGAGGCCGAGTACCGCACAGGCGGCCGGGATCACCGAGATCACGCACAGCGCGTCGAGCAGGTCGGCCACCCGGCCGAGGTACGGCCCCGGCGGCCGGTCCCGGTACCGGAGCCCGGACACCAGGCACAGCAGCGCCACGGTGAGCGCCCCGATCACCACCGGTACCGTGGCGGGCACCCTGACGAGCAGGGCTCCGGCCGTACCCGCGCCGGCCACGAGCAGCGGCAGGCGGTGCCGTACCGCGGGAAACAGCCGCGCCCGTACCAGGAACCCGGCGGCGGCGACCGCGACCAGCACGCGGCCACCCGTGTCCCAGCGGGCGAGTGGCACGGCCGCCGCGGTGGCGGCGACCGCCAGCCCGCACAGCAGGCCCGCCAGGATCTCGTCGGCGCGCACCGCGGCGGCGTGCACGCGTGCCCGGTCCAGCCGTTCGGGCTGCCCCGGGGTCAGCACCGGTACCGGCAGGTTGCCCAGCCGCATCGCCAGCAACGGGATCGCCGCCGCGCCGATGACCAGCACGGCGAGCACGATCGCGGCAGCCGGCCCGGCGGCCAGCCGGTATCCGAGCCCGGCGCCGAGCACACCGGCGCACCCGGCGGCGAGGGCGGCCACGAAGATCCGCAGCCGATCGCCGATCCCGACCGCGCCGACGGCGGCGACCACCAGTACGGCGACCGAACCGACCAGCAGCCGCGGCGCCCGCTCGGCGGCCGAGGCTACCGAGAGCAGGCCACCGCGGCCGGTAGCGCCGGGGGCCAGGACGAGCAGGCCGCCGGCGAACGCGTACGGCAGGGCGGCCGCCGCGAGCAGCGCCCCGGCCGCCGAGTCGGCGTACGCCCGGGACGCCAGGGTGCCGCCGAGCGTGAGCAGGAGCGCCGCGCCGAGCCCGACCAGGCCGGGCACCGCTGCGTGCTGCGGGGCGCGCAGCAGGACGACCGTGCCGAAAAGCAGCGCGACGGCGGCGACGGCGAGCCCCGCCGTCCGGGTCGCGGCGCCGTCCCACACCCGTCCGTAGCCGCGCGCGCCGGCCGCGATCGCGTCGACCACGTCGTCGTACTCCAGCTCGGGCCAGGGATCCTGGCCCGACCCGAGGTAGAGCACATCCCCGTCGCGCACCCCCTGGGCGACGAGGCCCGCGCCCGGGGACAGCGCGGTGCCGTCGGCCCGGCGCAGCGCCCAGCCGCCGTGTGCCTGGCCTTCGTCCGCCAGCCCGACCCCGGCGTGGCGCAACAGGTCGGGTAGCAGCTCGCCGAGCGGCGCCTGCTCGGGCAGCGCGACGTCGATGCGGCGCTGCGGGGTGTTGACGGTCAGCTTCGCGAGTCCGGTCGCGGTCGTCACCGGGATTGCCTACCACAATCACGCGCGGTGCGCGGGGCACCCCGAGGCCGCCGAGTTATCCACAGGCGGTGGCCGAGGGGTTAACGCTGGGTCGCTGACCCGCCTACCATGGGGCGTCGCCGACCCCGGTTGCCGGGGTGGACAGGCGGTCGACTGGGGAGGTTGCCTGTGGCTACGGTCGTCGTGACGCGCGGGCCGCGCCGGCCGGCACCCGAGCTGCCCACCGGTCAGCTGGCGATCCAGGCCCCGCCGGAGGTCCGGCGCCTGACCGGGTCCCGGTGGGGGCAGCTGCTGGTCGTGCTGCCGATGCTGGCCGGCACGGTCGCGACCGCGATGATGTTCGCCGGCCGGCAGGGCGGCGCCTACTCCTACGTGGTCGGCGGCGTCTTCGGCATCTCGTCGCTGGGCATGCTGGCCACCGGTTTCGGCTCGCTGGGCGGAGCGCCGAAGAAGGCCGAGATGATGGCCGCCCGCCGGGAATACCTGCGCCACCTGGCCGGACTGCGGCGGCGGGTGCGGGAGACCGCGGCGCGCCAGCGGGACGCCCTGCACTACCGGCATCCCCGACCGGAGGCTTTGTGGTCCATTGTGGACAGCTATCGGCTGTGGGAGCGGCGACCCGGTGACGGCGACTTCGGAGTGGCACGGGTGGGCACCGGCCCGCAGACGCTGGCCACCCCGCTGGTCGCGCCGGTGACCGCGCCGCTCGACGAGCTGGAGCCGATGACCGCCGGTGCGTTGCGCCGGTTCCTGGACGCGTACGCCGTGGTGCCGGAGCTGCCGGTCGCCGTGGCGGTGTCCGGCTTCGCCCGGCTGTATCTGCGCGCGGCGGGCGACGATGTCCCGCCCGGGCACACCGGCCGCACCTGGCGCTCCGCGGGCACCGGCACCAGTCCGTCCGGCGTCGACCGCGTCCCGCCGGAGGAGCGGGTACGGGGGCTGGTCCGCGCGCTGCTCGCCCAGCTCGCCGCGTTCCACGCGCCCACCGACCTGCTGGTCGCGGTGTGCGCGAGCCACGACCGCCGGCCTGGTTGGGAGTACCTGAAGTGGCTGCCGCACGCGCTGCACCCGACCCGCACCGACCGGCTCGGGCCGATCCGGCTGCTCGCCGGCTCCGGGCCGGAGCTGGAGCGCCTGCTCGACGACGTGATCGCCAACCGGCCACGCCTGGGGCCGGGCGCGGCGGTGAGCGGTCCGCAGGTCGTCGTCCTGGTGGACGGCGGCGACCTGGCCGGCTGCCAGCACCTGACCACCGAAGGCGGAGTGGCCGGGGTGGCCCTCATCGACCTGGACGGCACGCCGCCTCGGCTGCTCGACCGGGCGACGATCAGCCTGGCCGTGGCCGCGGACGGCACCCTGCACAGCGACACGCTCGACGAGCGTGGCGAGGTCGGTTTCGCGGACACGATGGACCTACCGGCCGCCGAGGCGTTCGCTCGTCAACTCGCCCCGCTGCGCCTCGCGACGCCGGCCCGCACCGGGGACGGCACCGGTCCGGCCGAACTCGGCCTGGCGGACCTGCTCGGCATCGGCGATCCCGACGACTTCACCGCCGCC
Source organism: Micromonosporaceae bacterium (assembly GCA_040255525.1). Classification (GTDB taxonomy): domain Bacteria; phylum Actinomycetota; class Actinomycetes; order Mycobacteriales; family Micromonosporaceae; genus Rugosimonospora. Next base: position 18,436 of record JBDZVD010000022.1, read on the forward strand.
GCCGGATGGGCGCCACGACCCGGTCGCGACCGGCTGCGGGTGCCGATTGGCGTCGACGAGGCCGGGCACCCGGTGGAGCTGGATCTCAAGGAGTCGGCGCAGGACGGCATGGGCCCCCACGGGCTGCTCATCGGGGCAACCGGCTCGGGCAAGTCGGAACTGCTGCGCACACTGGTGCTCGGGTTGGCGGCCACGCACGACTCGGAGGCGCTCAACTTCGTCCTCATCGACTTCAAGGGCGGTGCCACGTTCGCCTCACTGGATCGGCTGCCGCACACCGCCGCGGTCATCACCAACCTCCGCGACCAGCTGCCGCTGGTCGATCGGATGACCGACGCGCTCAACGGCGAACTGCAGCGCCGGCAGGAGCTGCTCAAGCGGGCCGGCAACTTCGCGAGCCTGCGCGACTACGAGCGGGCCCGCGCCGGCACCGGACTGCCACCGCTGCCGGTGCTGCTCGTGGTCTGCGACGAGTTCTCCGAACTGCTGTTCGCCAAGCCAGACTTCATCGAGACGTTCGTCCAGATAGGACGGTTGGGCCGGTCGCTGGGTGTGCACCTGTTGCTGGCCAGCCAGCGGTTGGAGGAGGGCCGGCTACGCGGGCTGGAGACCCACCTGTCGTACCGGATCGGACTGCGCACGTTCTCCGCCATGGAGTCCCGGTCGGTGCTCGGCGTACCCAACGCCTACGAGCTACCCCGCAGTCCGGGACACGGCTACCTGCGCTACGCGACGGAACCGCTGCGCCGGTTCCGGGCCGCGTACGTCTCCGGCCCGTACCTGCGGCCGGGGCCGGCACCGGCCGCCGCCGGCATCCTGGACTACACCTCGCACCCGATGCCGGCCCCGGCCGCGTCGCCACCCGGCCCCGCGCCGGCCGCTCCGGGCGCCGCCACCCCGAGCCTGCTCGACATCCTGGTCGACCGGCTGGCCGGTGCCGGGGCGGCGGCGCACCAGGTGTGGCTGCCACCGCTGGATCGGCCGGCGCCGTTGGAGGAGTTGATCGGCCCGTTGGTCAGCGAGCCGGCGCTCGGCCTGACCACGGCCAACCCGCAGTTGCGCGGCGCCCTGCAGGTGCCGGTCGCGCTCGTGGACAAGCCGTTCGAACAGCTCCGCGAACTGCTCTGGCTGTCGCTGGACGGCTCCGGCGGACACCTCGCGATCGTCGGCGGACCGCGGAGCGGGAAGTCCACCCTGCTGCTGACTGTCCTCTGTGGGCTCGCGCTGACCCACACACCGCGACAGGTCCAGATCTACTGCCTTGACTTCGGCGGCGGCGCGCTCGCCGCGATCCGGCAACTGCCCCATGTCGGTGGCGTCGCCGGCCGCCTGGACACCGACGCTGTGCGGCGCACCGTGGGCGAGGTGACCGGCCTGCTCACCGCGCGCGAGCGCGAGGGTGCCACGGCGCGCGACGGACGTGCCGACGTCTTCCTGGTCGCCGATGGCTGGGCCACGGTCCGCGGCGAGTACGACGACCTCGAAGGTCCCATCACCGATCTGGCCACCCGGGGGCTGGCGTACGGCGTCCACGTACTGGTCGCCGCGACCCGGTGGATGGATCTCCGCCCCGCCATCCGGGATCTCTTCGGCTCCCGGTTGGAACTGCGGCTCGGCGACCCGGCCGACTCGCTGATCTCGCGCAAGGCCGCCGGCAACGTGCCGGAGAACAGCCCTGGTCGTGGGCTCACGCCGGACGCCTTCCACTTCCTGACCGCCGCCCCGCCGCCGGATGCTCTGATCGCCGCCGTGGCCGCCGGCTGGTCCGGACCGAAGGCGCCCCCGGTCCGGCTGCTGCCGACTCTCGTCGGGTACGACGAGGTCCAGGTGCCCGGTCAGACATCCATCGGCATCGCCCAGTCGGACCTGCTGCCGGTGACCCTCGACCTCGCCGCCGAACCACACTTCCTGCTGTTCGGCGACTCGGAGAGCGGCAAATCCTCGTTCCTGCGCGCGCTGGCCACCTCGATCGCCCGCCGGTACCCGCCGGAAGCGGCACGGCTGGTCATCGTCGACTACCGGCGCAGCCTGCTCGGCGTGATCGAGTCCGATCACCTCATCGGATACTCCACGGGTGCCGCGCAGACGGCCGAACTGGTCGAGTCCGTCGCCGGGTACATGAAGGGCAGGCTGCCCGGCCCCGATCTGACTCCGCAGCAGTTGCGCGACCGCTCCTGGTGGAGCGGACCGGACTGTTACCTGCTGGTCGACGACTACGACCTGGTGGCCGCCGGCCCGAGCAATCCGTTGCAGCCGCTGCTGGAGTACCTCGCCCAGGCCCGGGACATCGGACTGCACCTGGTGCTGACCCGGCGGACCGGCGGCGCCGGCCGGTCGATGTACGAACCGGTGATCCAGCGACTGCGCGAGCTGTCCACGCCGGGCCTGGTGCTGTCCGGCGACCGGGAGGAGGGCGCGCTGCTCGGCACGGTGCGCCCCGGGCCGCTGCCGCCCGGGCGCGGGTGGCTGGTCACACGGCGAGAGGGGGTCCGACTGGTCCAGCTCGCATACCTGCCGCCGCCGTGAGGATGCGCCCGACAGCCGCTGCGCCGGGTCGTTGGCCGGTCGCTGGCCGCTCGGCCGTCCGGAGTCACTCGGCCGTCCGGAGTCACTCGGCCGTCCGGAGTCACTCGGCCGTCCGGAGCCACTCAGCCGTTTTGGTAGGCACTCGGCCGTGGCTAGTCACTCAACCGTCGGTGCAGGCGCCGGTTGCCGTCCCTTCGATGGCCGAACGTCCGGCCGACGCGACCGGAGCCGCTTCCGCGGCGCTCAGGGCGAACCCGGTCTGCTGATCGTCCGCCGCGGCCGCGAACACGACTCCGAGCACCGCGCCGTCCGGGTCGACGAGGGGGCCGCCCGAGTTGCCGCTGCGTACCAGGCCACGGATGGTGTAGATGTCGCGGGTGACGGTCGCGGAGTTGTAGATGTCCGGGCCCCGGATCGGGCCGTCATCCCGGATGCGCGCGGCCTGGGCGTCGTACGGGCCGTCCAGCGGGTACCCGAGCACGATCGCGTCCGCCCCGCTCTGGGCGGGGGTTGGGGCGAAGTTCAACACCGGCGCGGACAGGCCCGGTACGTAGAGCACCGCAAGATCACGCTCCGGGTCGTACTCGACCACCCGGGCGGCGCGCAGGTCGCCGTTCTGATCGACCGATACCGACCGGGTACCTGCGACTACGTGCGCATTCGTCATCACGTGCTGTGGCGCGTACACGAAGCCGGAGCCCTCGATCCGCCGGGAGCAGGACGGCGCCGCTCCGAGGATCTTGACGACCGAGTCCTGGGAACGGGTCACCACGCCCGAGTCGTTCAGCGCCGGATCCGGCGCCGGTACCTGCCGGACCCGGGTCGGATTCAGTTCGCCGAAGACGTCCGGGAAGTCATTGGTGTCGACGGTGCTGCGCAGCGCGTCGGACAGCGTCTGCGCGCTGTCCGGCATGATGTCGTTGATCCCGTGCAGGATCGCGCTGTTGCGCACCGAACGGGCCAGACCGGGCAGCGCCGAGGAGCCCAGTGGCGCCGCGACCAGCCAGGCCACCATCAGCACCGCGACCACCGACACGACCGAACCGCCCAGATCGTCGAGGGCCTGGCCGGTGCGGTTGCGGATCGACGCGCGCAACCGGCCGCCCAACCAACCGGCGAGCCCCTGGCCGGCGATCGCGATCCCGAAGATGGTGAGCAGGGAGATGAACACCCGGCCCAGGTCGGCCTGCACGAAGCCGGCGAGCCACGGACCGAGTTGGAGGCCCAGCGCCGCTCCTCCGAAGAAACCGACGAACGACAGCAGACCGACGAAGAACCCCTGGCGGTAGCCGTTCACGGCAAAGACGATCACCAGAATGACCAGGATGACGTCGACCAGGCTACCCTGCACGGACCTAGGGTACGGGCCGGTCACCAGTGACCGGTAACTCCACCGTCTCGGCGCGCCCCGACCAAGGCCGCGACCAGCCGGCCATGTCCAGCAAGGTGGACAGGACGCCGGCGGTGAATCCCCAGACCAGCATGCCCCGTACCCGGAAGGCCGGCCCGACCCGGCCGCTGGGGTGCCGTACCCACACCCGGTTGGCCGGCTCGACCAGTTCCGCGACGGGTACCCGGTCCACCCGGGCCACCTCGGCGGCCTGCCGGGCGTGTACCGGATGGGGCGCCAGCCACCAGGCGAGCACGGGTGTGACCACGAACCGGCTCACGGGTATCCACAACGGCGGCAGCGTCGCCAGCACCCGTACCGTCTCCGGGTCGAGCCCGACCTCTTCTCTCGCCTCGCGCAGCGCCGTCGCGGTCGGGTCGGCGTCGCCAGGATCGGCCGCTCCGCCCGGGAAGGCCGGCTGGCCGGCGTGGTGGCGCATGTCGGCGGCCCGCTCCATGAGCAGCACGTCGGGTCCGTGCCCGGGTCCGTGCCCGGGTTCGTGCGTGGCATCCTGGCCGAACAGCACCAGGACCGCGCTCGGCCGGCCCCCGCTGGCCGGCACCGGCAGGGACCGGAACGCTTGCTCCTCAGCGTCGTTCACGCGGCGCAGCAGTGGCTGCCACCACGCAGGCAACGCGTCGCTCATCCGGCCCGACCCGCACCGACGGCGCCCGCCCGGGCGCGTCGAACGCCACCGGCCCAACCCGCAACGCCCGCGCCCGCCCGGGCGCGACGACCGCCACCGGCCCGTTTGCACCCCGCGAACCCGGCGCGCGACCGCGACCGGAGGCTGGATCGGGGGGATCCCACCGCTCGGCTCACGGAGTGTCGTCCTTGCCGACCGCCACGGCCTGCCGGGCCGCGGCCGTGTTCGTGACCGGCCCGGGGACCTCCGCCATCGCGGCGAGCTCCGCCGCGCGTGGCCCCTTGAGCAGCTTCGCCGCCTCCACCGGATCGGTCGGCCCGCTGCCGTAGGACGGGCACAGCCGCGCGAGGGTGCAGGCGCCGCAGGCCGGCTTGCGGGCGTGGCAGACCCGGCGGCCGTGGAAGATGATCCGGTGCGACGCCATCGTCCAGTCACGGCGTTCGAGGAGCTTGCCGACCGCCATCTCGATCTTGACAGGGTCGGCCTCCTCGGTCCACTTCCACCGGTGGACCAGCCGCTGGAAGTGGGTGTCGACGGTGAGACCGGGGACGTCGAAGGCGTTGCCCAGGATCACGTTGGCCGTCTTGCGGCCGATGCCGGGCAGCGTCACCAGGTCGGCCATCCGGCCCGGCACCTCACCGCCATACCGCTCGACCAGCGCCTGACCCAGCTTGATCAGGGCGTCCGCCTTGTTCCGGTAGAAACCGGTCGGCCGGACGATCTCCTCCATCTCGGTGCGGTCGGCGGCCGCGTAGTCGGCCGCGGTCGGATACCGCGCAAACAGCTTCGGGGTCACCTGGTTGACGCCCTTGTCCGTGGACTGGGCGGACAGGATCGTGGCGACGGCCAACTCCAGCGCGTTGCGGTGGTCGAGTTCGCAGTGCGCGTCGGGGTGTGTTTCGGCCAGCAGCCTGGCCATCCGGCGGGCTCGTCGCTTGCGGGCTAGGTCGGTCTCTGGCGCGGTCACGCAGGGAAGCCTACGTCGGCCGGCCGACAATCTCGGGCTCCCGGCCGGTCAGGCCGGGGTGATCGCGCCACTGGCGGCGATGTGCGCCCCGGTCTGCGGGAAGTCCGACTTGCACAGCCCGCTGACCAGGGTGATCGCCTGCTTCTTCGGATCCATCCGGGGCAGGCCCGGCGGGACCATGCGCGTGGGTACCAGCGAGCCGCTGACGAACGTACCGTCCTTGCGCAGCGTGACCCGCAGGATCCCGCTGACGCCGAGCACGCCGTTGGAACTCAACGCGTGGTACCCGGCGAAGTTGCCCAGGCTGTACGCGATCAGGTGGCCCTTGTAGAACTCCATCGCCCGCAGCACGTGCGGGCTGTGGCCGATCACGATGTCCGCGCCGGCGTCGATCATCGCGTGGCTGAATCCGATCGGGTCGCCCCGGTTCTCCCCCAGGAACATCTCGGTCCCCGGCTTGACGTGGGTGTGGTCCGCGCCCTCGCCACCCATGTGCACCTGGATCACCACCAGGTCAGCCTGCTGCTTGGCCTGGCGCACCAGGTCCTGACCCTTGGCGATGTCGGTGACGTCGTTCGCCCACCGGTACGGGGCGAAGCCGAGCACTGCGACCTTGATGCCCTTGACGTCGACGGTGGTGATCATCCCCGGCGGCCCGGTGTACGCCACGCCGGCCGCCCTCAGCGCGTCCTCGGTCTGCTCGTGGCCGGCCTGCCCGAAGTCCAGCGCGTGGTTGTTCGCGATGGTGACCAGCGAGAACCCTGCCTGCGCGAGGATGTTCGCGTACGCCGGCGGAGAACGGAACTGGAAGCACGTCTTGCCCTGCGAGGCCGCGGAGCACTTGCTGACCCCGGTGTCGTTGGTCAGCGGCTGCTCCAGGTTGGCCATCTGGAGATCCGAGTGCAGCCCGGCCGCGACGCTGTCGAAGAAGCCCTTGCCGTTGTTGGGGGGCAGGAAGCGGGGGGCGGCGCTCATGATCGTGTCGCCGACCGCGGACATCGTGATCTCCTGCTGGTCGGCTGCCGGTGCGGCCTGCACCGGTCCGCCCGACGGAGCCGGCGACGACATCGACCGGCTGGCGGCGGCCCATTCGGCGGTGATGCCGCCGGACCCGCTCCGTACCAGCGCGATGCCCATCGCCGCGGCACCGAGGACCAGCACGGTGAGCGCGGCCAGGAACGGCGCCGACCGGCGGGCCGGGCGGGTCGCCGGATGCGACCGGCCAAGCGGTGCCGGCTCGCGATGGGGTGGCATGTCCTGCTCCGGGATGGTAAAGGGATTCACGTCCGACCGGACGATACCCGAGCGCCACCCGGCGGCTAGTCCGCCGAACGTCCAGAGGGGTGCTGGCTCTGCGCCCCCGGGCAGGGATCGGACCAAGCGGAGGGATCGGCCTGCCAGGCGCGGGCTCCGTCGAGCACCGCCGCGTACACCGCGCGGGCCAGCCGGGCGCCCCAGACCGAACGCGGCCCGCAGTACGGCTCGGCGGGCCCGGCGGCGGGGCAGACCACGCAGATCGCGTCGGTGCAGGTACCGGTGGCCTCGATGCCGGCCCGCCAGATGGCCTGTGTCTTCGCCTCGGTGACCGTACTCACGGCGTTGACCAGTGCGGCATCGGACAACCGAACCGGTACCCGGGCCACGATGTTGATGGTGCCCACCGGTTGCCGGGGCACCCGCCGGGCGCCCCCGCCACCGTGGGCCGGGTCGCCGCCGTCGTCCACGGCAGCCGCCCAGCAGGGCAGGCCCAGTCCGACGGTCGCCGTCACCGAGACGCCACCGTCCGAGGCGGCGACCCGGCGGGTCACGTCCAGCCCGGTCAGGAGGCCGACCCCGGGCCCGCCACCCAGACCGAGGCCGGCGGCCAGCTCCGCGAGGTGTACGTCCGGATCGTCGCGGTCGTACCCCATCGGCACCGTCGCGTTCAGCGCCCAGTTCCGTAGTCCCAGCCCGCCGCCGAGGGGTCCGGACGAGATCGCCAGTACCGGCGGGTCGAAGCGCCAGACGAGGGCCGGGACATCCTTCCCGGCCTCCACCCGACTGGCCAGGAGCGGCTGCACACCCACCATCGTCCCGCCAACCACCGTCGCCGATCTTCCCGGGGTGGACACCCTGTTCGGCGTGGCGTGTGCCTAGACTGGCTTGGCGCGGTCACGCGCGAGCGGAGGTGCGGGATGGACGAGGTACTGGCTCGGAGTGGGATTTTCCAGGGCGTGGACCCCGAAGCCGCGGAATCACTCGCCAAGGAGATGGACACCGTCGAGGTCCGTAAGAGCGAGGTGATCTTCAACGAGGGCGAGCCCGGCGACAGCCTGTACATCGTGCTGTCCGGAAAGATCAAGCTGGGCCGGCGGGCGGCGGATGGACGGCAGAACCTGGTCGCCATCATGGGCCCGTCCGACATGATGGGCGAGTTGTCCCTGTTCGATCCCGGTCCGCGTACCGCCACCGCCACCGCCGTCACCGACGCACGGGTCGCTCGGCTCCGCAAGCAGGCGCTGCGCCCGTGGCTGACCAACCGGCCGGAGATCGCCGAGCAGCTCCTGCGGGTACTGGCCCGCCGGCTGCGGCGGACCAACGACTCGCTGGCCGACCTGATCTTCACCGACGTGCCCGGCCGGGTCGCGAAGAACCTGCTCCAGATGGCCGGCCGGTTCGGCACCAGGGACGGCGGTGTGCTGCGGGTCACCCACGACCTGACTCAGGAGGAGCTGGCGCAGCTCGTCGGCGCGTCCCGGGAGACGGTCAACAAGGCGCTCGCCGACTTCGCCTCCCGCGGATGGCTGCGGCTCGACGGCAAGAGCGTGATCATTCTGGACCCCGAGCGGCTGGCCCGGCGGGCGCGCGTCTGAGCGCGCCCAGCGGCGACCGCCCGCGCATCGCAAAGCGATCCTGATGACCGGAGCCGGGGTACCTGGCGCGGGCGAAAAACATGCAGGATTGACTGTTTGTTTCTGTCCGGGCACCCTGATGGCATGCTGACCCGGACCCCTCAGCGGGAACGCAGCCGGGCGACCCAGCTCCGGCTCCTCGAAGCGACCGTCGACTGCCTGGTCGAGCACGGCTGGTCGGGTACCACGACCACGCTCATCGCGCAGAAGGCCGGCGTGTCCCGGGGCGCGCAACTGCACCACTACCCCACCAAGGCCGCGCTGGTCCTGGCCGCGGTCGAGCATCTCGCCCGACGCCGGGCCGAGGAGATCCGCGCGGAGGCGCTCCGCCTGCCCGCCGGCCGCATCGATCCGGTCATCGACCTGCTGGCCGGCGCGTTCACCGGCCCGCTGTACGTCGCCGCGCTGGAGGTGTGGGTCGCCGCCCGCTCGGAGCCGGAACTGCGCCGGGCGCTGGTGCCGCTGGAGGCCCGGGTCGGCCGGGACCTGTACCGGCTGACCGTGGACCTGCTCGGCGCGGACGACAGCAGGCCACCGGTACGCGAGGCGGTGCAGGCCACCCTCGATCTGCTCCGCGGTCTGGGCGTGGCCAACCTGCTCAGCGACGACTCCGCCCGCCGCCAGACCATCATCGCCGGGTGGACGCGCCACCTCGCCGCCGTACTCGATCCGAGTCCCTGACCGCCGACGCAGCAGCTCCGACCCGAGAGGTACCCCGTGGTTGATCTCGCCGAAATCCTTGTCGACCTGCGCGACGAGTCCGAGGACCTGGACCGGATCGTGGCCGGCCTGCCCGACGGCGACTGGAACCGGCAGACCCCGGCCGAGGGTTGGACGATCGCCCACCAGATCTCGCACCTGACCTGGACCGACCGGTTCGCCCTGCGCGCGGTCACCGATCCCGGCGGATTCGCCGAGGTGGCCGCGGTGGCGCTGGACGACCCGGCCGGGTACGTCGACCGGGGCGCGCGGGACGGGCTCGCCGAACCGGCCGAGCTGCTGCGCCGGTGGCGGGACAGCCGAGCCGAAATGGTCGCCGCGCTCTCCGCCGCCCCGCCAACCGACCGGCTGCCCTGGTTCGGCGTCGACATGACCCCGGCGTCGATGGCGACCGCGAGGCTGATGGAGACGTGGGCGCACGGCGAGGATGTCTCGGCGGCCCTGCACGAGGTTCGACTGCCGACCCGGCGCCTGAAGCACGTGGCCTGGCTCGGCTGGCGCACGCTGCGGTACGGGTTCCTCGTGCACGGCCGCCCGGCGCCGGCGTCGCCGGTGTACGTCGAGCTGCGGGCTCCCGACGGTGGCGTCTGGGCGTTCGGACCGCCGGACGTGGACGACCGGGTGACCGGTCCGGCGATCGATTTCTGCCTGCTCGTCACGCAGCGCCGGCACCGTGACGACCTGGCGCTGAAGGCGACCGGTCCGGTCGCCGACGCGTGGCTGGGCCTGGCGCAGGCGTTCGCCGGCCCACCGGGGCCGGGCCGGCAGCCCGCCGGGACGGGGGTCCGGCCGTGATCCGGATCGGCAACGCGTCCGGCTTCTACGGCGACCGCTTCGACGCGTTCCAGGAGATGCTGACCGGCGGCGAGCTGGACGTGCTGACCGGCGACTACCTGGCCGAGCTGACCATGCTGATTCTCGGCCGGGACCGGGCCCGCGACCCGTCGCTCGGGTACGCCCGCACTTTCCTGCGCCAGATGCGGTCCTGTCTCGGCGAGGCCCTCGACCGCGGGGTGAAGATCGTGGTGAACGCCGGCGGTCTCAACCCCGCCGGACTCGCGAGCGCGCTGACCGAGCTGGCCGGGACCCTCGGCCGGCCCGCCGCCGTCGGGTACGTGACCGGGGACGCCATCGAGCGGCCCGACGCCCTGGCCGCGAACGCGTACCTGGGCGCCTTCGGCATCGCCGAGTGCCTGCGCGGCGGCGCGGACATCGTGGTCACCGGCCGGGTGAGTGACGCCTCGCTGGTCGTCGGCCCGGCCATCGCCTGGTACGGCTGGGAGCGCACCGACTTCGACCGGCTGGCCGGCGCGACCGTCGCCGGACACATCCTGGAGTGCGGGACCCAGGCCACCGGCGGCAACTTCGCGTTCTTCACCGAACTCGCCGACCCGCGGCATCCCGGCTTCCCGATCGCCGAGATCGAACCGGACGGCTCCTGCCTGGTCACGAAGCACCCGGGCACCGGTGGCGCGGTCACCGTCGAGACGGTCACCGCGCAGCTGCTGTACGAGATCGACGCACCGGACTACCTCGGACCGGACGTGGTGTCCCGCTTCGACACGATTCAGCTCAGCCAGGCCGGGCCGGATCGGGTCGCGGTCACCGGCGTACGGGGCACACCGCCACCGGAGGTGCTCAAGGTCGGCGTCAGCCGCCTCGGCGGGTTCCGCAACTCGATGACGTTCGTGCTCACCGGGCTGGACATCGAGGCGAAAGCGGAGCTGGTACGGGAGCAGTTGACCGCCGCGGTGGGCACGGACGGGCTGGAGTTCGACCTCGCCCGTACCGACCATGCCGACCCGGACACCACCGAGACGGCCAGCGCCCTGCTGCACGTGCACCTGCGGGACACCGACGCGCAGCGGGCCGGGCGGACCTTCTCGCAGGCGGCGGTGGAACTGGCGCTCGGCTCGTACCCGGGCTGCACCCTGACGACCCCGCCCGGCGACGCCACTGGGTACGGGGTGTTCCTCGCCGACTTCGTACTGCAGGACGCGGTGCGCCACACGGCCGTACGTCCGGACGGGACGCGGGTGGCGATCGGCCCGCCGCCGGTCACCGCGCCGATGCCGGCACGGGCGTCCGATCCGGGCGCGGCGACGCAACCGCGCGGTGGAACGACCCTGCGGGTACCGTTCGGCACCGTGTTCGGGGCCCGCTCGGGCGACAAGGGCGGCGACGCCAATCTTGGTGTGTGGGCACGCAACGACCGCCGGTACGAGTGGCTGCGCTGGTTCCTGACCGCCGACCGGGTACGGGAACTGCTGCCGGAGACCGCGACGCTTCCCATCGACCGGTACGAGTTACCCAATCTCCGGGCGGTCAACCTCGTCATCCACGGCCTCCTCGGCCCCGGCGTGGCGGGGTCGACCCGGTTCGATCCTCAGGCCAAGGCGCTCGGCGAGTGGCTGCGGGCCAGGCTCGTCGACATTCCCGAGAGCGATCGGTGAGGCTCCCATGCCGGTTCTCAACAGTGCCCTCAATCCCGCGTCACCGTCCTATCGGGACAACCGCGCCGCGATGCTGGAGCGGCTGGCCGAACTGGACACGGCGCTGGCCGCCGCCCGGGACGGGGGCGGCGAGCGGTACGTGCGGCGGCACCGTTCGCGCGGCAAGCTGCTGCCCCGGGAGCGCATCGAGCTGCTGCTCGACCGGGACGCGCCATTCCTCGAACTGTGCCCGGTCGCCGGGTGGGGCTCCGAGTACCCGATCGGCGCGAGTACCGCCGGCGGCATCGGCACCGTCGAGGGCGTCGACTGCATGATCATCGCGACCGACCCGACGGTACGCGGCGGCGCGATCAACCCGTACGCGCTGAAGAAATCCCAACGGTTGGGCCGGATCGCGGCGGAGAACCGGCTGCCCCTGATCAACCTCGTCGAGTCCGGCGGTGCGGACCTGCCGTCCCAGTCGGAGATCTTCATCCCGGGCGGCGCGGTGTTCCGCGACCTGACCCGGGCCAGCGCCGACCGCCGGCCGACGATCGCGGTGGTGTTCGGCAACGCCACCGCCGGGGGCGCGTACATCCCCGGCATGTCCGACTACACGATCCTGGTACGCGAGCAGGCCAAGGTGTTCCTGGCCGGCCCGCCGCTGGTGCAGATGGCCACCGGTGAACGGACCGACGACGAGTCGCTCGGCGGCGCGCGGATGCACGCCACCCGCTCGGGGCTCGCGGACTTCCTGGCCGCGGACGAGCGGGACGCGATCCGGCTGGCTCGGATCGTGGTGCGGCGGCTCAACTGGCGGCGCCAGGGCGCGCGGCCGCGGGCGGCGGTGGTGCCGCCCCGGCACGACCCGGAGGATCTGCTCGGCGTCGCGAGCTCGGACCAGCGCATCCCGTACGACCCCCGGGAGATTCTGGCCCGGATCCTGGACGGTTCCGAGTTCGACGAGTTCAAACCCCTGTACGGCACCGCCCTGGTGACCGGCTGGGGCGAGCTGTGCGGGTACCCGGTCGGGGTGCTGGCCAACGCGCGGGGCGTGCTGTTCTCCGCGGAGTCGCAGAAGGCGGCGCAGTTCATCCAGCTGGCCAACAGTAGCGACACCCCGCTGCTGTTCCTGCAGAACACCACCGGGTACATGGTCGGTGAGACGTACGAGCAGGGCGGCATCATCAAGCACGGCGCCCTGATGATCAACGCGGTGGCCAACTCCGGGGTGCCCCACCTGACTCTGAACGTCGGGGCGAGCTACGGCGCCGGCAACTACGGCATGTGCGGGCGGGCGTTCGACCCGCGCTTCCTGTTCAGCTGGCCCAATGCCCGCTCGGCGGTGATGGGCGCCGCACAGCTGGCCGGCACCCTGGAGATCGTGGCGCGCCAGGCCGCCGCGGCACGCGGGCAGGAGTTCGACGAGGACGCGGCGACGGTGGTACGCCTCGCGGTGGAGCAGCAGATCGACCGGGAGTCGGTGGCGCTGTTCCTGTCCGGCAAGCTCTACGACGACGGCGTCATCGACCCGCGCGACACCCGTACCGTGCTCGGTCTCGCGCTCTCCGCAGTCCACAGTGGACCGGTCAGGGGCGCCGCCGGTTTCGGCGTCTTCCGGATGTAGTGGAGGCTGTGTTGATCCGTCGACTGCTGGTGGCCAACCGCGGCGAGATCGCCCGGCGGGTGTTCGCCACCTGCCGCGCCATGGGCATCGAGACCGTCGCCGTGTACTCCGACCCGGACGCCGGCGCACCGCACGTGCGGGAGGCGGATCGTGCCGTACGCCTGCCCGGCGATACCGCCGCCGCCACGTACCTGCGGGCCGGACTGCTGGTCGAGGCCGCGCGGTCGGCCGGAGCCGACGCGGTGCACCCCGGGTACGGGTTCCTGTCCGAGAATGCGGGCTTCGCCGAGGCGGTCCTCGACGCGGGACTGACCTGGGTTGGCCCGCCGCCCGAGGCGATGGCCGCGATGGGTTCGAAGCTGGAGGCCAAGCGGCTGCTCGCCGGTGCCGGCGTACCGATGCTCCCGTCCACTGTGGACCCGTCGGAGGTGGCGGCGTTCCCGGTACTGGTCAAGGCGTCCGCCGGCGGCGGTGGGCGGGGCATGCGGATCGTCCGCGACCCGGGCGAGCTGGCCGGAGCGGTGGACGCCGCGCGGCGCGAGGCGGCGGCCGCGTTCGGCGACGGCACGGTCTTCTGCGAGCGGTACGTGGAGCGTGGCCGGCACATCGAGGTCCAGGTGTTCGCCGACTCGCACGGTAACACCGTCGCCCTCGGCGAGCGCGAGTGCTCCATCCAGCGGCGGCACCAGAAGATCATCGAGGAGGCGCCGTCTCCGGCGGTTACGCCGCAACTGCGCCGGGCGCTGTCCGACGCGGCCACCGCCGCCGCCCGCGCGGTCGGGTACACCGGCGCCGGTACCGTCGAGTTCCTGCTCGACTCCTCGTCGGGTGAGTTCTACTTCCTGGAGATGAACACCCGGCTCCAGGTGGAGCACCCGGTCACCGAGGGCGTGCTGGGCATCGACCTGGTCCGGTGGCAACTCCTGGTCGCCGAGGGCGCGCCGCTGCCGTTCACCGAACCACCGCCGGTGCACGGCCACGCGATCGAGGCGCGGCTCTACGCGGAAGACCCGGCACACGCATGGCTGCCGTCCACCGGTGTCCTGCACCGCTTCGAGGTGCCCGGCGCCGGCTGCGCGTTCCGGCCGGCGGACCGGGGCGGTCTGCGGCTGGACTCCGGGGTGGGCGACGGCTCGGCGATTTCGGTGCACTACGACCCGATGCTGGCGAAGCTCATCGCGTGGGCACCATCGCGGGCGGAGGCCGCCCGGCTGCTCGCCGCCGCGCTCGCCTCGGCCCGGATCCACGGCGTGGTGACGAACCGCGACCTGCTGGTCCGGGTGCTGCGCGAGCCGGAGTTCCTGGCCGGCGGCACGGACACGGGGTTCCTCGACCGGCATCCGGGCACGCTGGCTCCGCTGGTGTCCACCGTGGACGAGCTGCGCCTGCCGTGTCTCGCGGCGGCGCTGGCGGCCGCCGCCGGCCGCACCGCGGCCCGCTGCGCCGCCGTACCGTCGGGGTGGCGCAACGTACCCTCCGCGCCGCAGGTCGTCGGGTACGACGGTCCGACCGGCCCGGTTCAGGTCAGCTACCGGCTCGACCGCACCGGCGGGTTGGCGGCATGGTCGGTGCTCCCGGTCGAGCGGGACCGGGCCGGCGTCCCGGACGCGCTGGCCCCGCCGCGCGGCGGCGAGCCCCCGGTGACCCTGGTGCGGGCCGAACCGGACTCGGTCACGCTGGAGGCCGGCGGCGTGCGTACCGAGTTCACCGTGCACCGGGTCGACGATGTGTCCTATGTGGACAGTGTGGACGGCTGCGTGCGGCTCGTCGAGCTGCCCCGCTACCCGATGCCGGAGCCCGCGCTGGCCGAGGGCTCGCTCGTCGCGCCGCTGCCCGCAGCCGTCGGGAGGGTGCTCGTCGCGCCGGGCCAGGCGGTCGACGCCGGCGCGCTGCTGCTCACCCTCGAAGCGATGAAGCTGGAACACCAGGTGTACGCGCCCGCTGCCGGCGTGGTCACCGAGCTGCTCGTCAAGCCCGGCGGCCAGGTGGACACCGGCACCCTGCTGGCCGTCATCACCCCGCAACTGCACGGCCCGACCCCGGAATAGCAAGGCCCGCAGCAGCTCCCGTACGCACACCGCCGGACCGCGCCCACGGAGGCCGTGGCGGCTCTACCGGAAGGCCCACGATGGACCTCACGTACACGCCCGAACAGCAGCAACTGCGCGATGCCGTCTCGGCACTCGGCCGCAAGTACGGCCACCCGTACTTCGTCGCCAAGGCCAAGGCCGGCGAGCACACGACCGAGCTGTGGGCCGAGGCCGGCAGGCTGGGCTACCTCGGGGTCAGCGTCCCGGCCGAGTACGGCGGCGGTGGCGGCGGCATCACCGAACTGGCCATCGTCTGCGAGGAGCTGGCCGCGGCCGGCTGCCCGCTGCTCCTGCTCGTCGTCTCGCCGGCCATCGCGGCCACGGTCATCGCCCGGCACGGCAGCGCGGAGCAGCGCGCCGAGCTGCTCCCCGGCTTCGCCGACGGCTCGCTCACCGTGGCCTTCGCCATCACCGAGCCGGAGGCCGGCTCCAACGCGCACCGGCTGGCCACCGTGGGCCGCCGGGACGGCGACGGCTGGCTGCTGAACGGCCGGAAGTGCTTCATCTCCGGGGTCGACCAGGCCGACCGGATCCTGGTGGTCGCGCGGACCGCGGACGCGGCGACCGGGCGGCTCAAGCCGGCCCTGTTCCTGGTACCGACCGAGGCGCCCGGCCTGACGAAGTCCCGGCTGGACATGGAGATCGTGTCGCCGGAGAACCAGTGGCTGCTGTACCTCGACGATGTCCGGGTACCGGCCGGCGCGCTGATCGGCGACGAGGACGCCGGACTGCCGGCACTGTTCTGCGGGCTGAACCCGGAACGCATCACGGTCGCCGCGATGAGCGCCGGCACCGCCCGGTACGCGCTGTCCCGGGCGGCCGAGTACACGGCGAGGCGCGCGGTGTGGGGCCGGCCGATCGGTACCCACCAGGGCGTCGCGCATCCGCTGGCGCACGCGCAGATCCAGGTCGAACTCGCCCGGTTGATGATCGCCAAGGCCGCCTCGCTCTACGACGCCGGTTCGGACCTGGAGGCCGGCGTGGCGGCGAACATGGCCAAGTACGCCAGCGCCGAGGCGGCCGCGCTCGCCGTGGACACAGCGATCCAGGTGCACGGCGGCAACGGCATGACCACCGAGTACGGGGTGGCCACCCTGCTCGGCGCGGTACGCGCGGGGCGCATCGCGCCGGTGTCCCGGGAGATGATCCTCAACTTCGTCGCCCAGCACGTACTGGGGCAGGAAAAGTCCTACTAGAGCGTCCTCAGCGGACCTATGGGCGCTGCGTCGCGAGCGGTACGGTCGGGTCCGGCGGTGGCACCGGCTCCCCGACCGGCCCGCGTGGCGCGGGCTGCCGGTTGATCGCCGGCGTCGGGCCACCCGCCACCCCGGTACCGACCGTCCCCGGCGGGTACAGCGACAGCGCGGCGAGCCGGTCGCACAGCTCCGCGGCGCTGGGCCGGCTGCTGGGATCGTTGGTCAGCCCGGCGCGCAGGACGTCGGTCAGCTCGACCGGGACGCCGGGCAGGTCCGGAACCGGCCGCTCGAACAGCTCCAGGATGGTCAGCAGGCTCGGATCGCGCTCCCGCGACCAGCGCGGCGGCCGGCCGGACAGCAGCGTGTACAGCGTGGCGCACAGCGAGTAGACGTCGGCGGCCGGCGACGGGGCGCACGGCTGCCGGAACATCTCGCGCGGTGCGTACGCCGGAGTCAGCACGTCCAGCGTCGTCGACACGTCACGCGCCTCGGTCAGCACGGCGAGCCCGAAGTCCGCCAGCGTCGGTTCGCCGAACTCGGTGATCAGAATGTTGCCCGGCTTGACGTCGCGGTGCAGCACACCGACCTGGTGCGCGTCGGCCAGCGCGTCCGCGATCTTCACGCCGACGTCGCGCGCCTCCTGGGCGGTCAGCGGCCGCTCCCGGAGCAGGTCCGCGTACGATCCGGCGCACAGCTCCATCACCAGGTACGGGTGCCCGTCCTCGGTCACGCCGGCGTCGAACAGGTCGACCACGAACACATGGCTCGACATCCGGCCGGCCGCGCGCGCCTCGCGCAGGAACCGGCTGCGGTCGTGCTCGGTGGCCAGCGCCCGGTTCTCGATCTTGACGGCGACGCCCCGGCCGACCGACACCTGCTCGGCGCGGTACACGGTCGAGTAGCCGCCCCGCGCCAGGACCGCGAGCCCGGTGAGCCCGGGAACGGTCGGAGCGGCCGGCGAGGCGGGATCATTCACAGCTACAAAAATAACGCCCCGGGCGGCGCGGCCGGCGCCGCGGCCTGATCAAATCGCGGCGGGGCGACCCTCCCTGGCCGCACGACTCTACGGCGCCGCCGCCGATTGCGCGGCCGTTGGAAGGGTGCTCGCCGGACGGACCCCGTCCGGCCCACCCGGCGATTGACCGGCTCCGTCCGGGGTCAGCGACGCGAGCAACTCCTCGCTGGCGGCCCGCTCGCCGGTCTGCGACGACGAGTAGGCCGCCGCCACCGCCTCGCTGGCCGCGCGCCGGGCCTGGTCGTACTCGCCGGTCGCGGCCAGGCTCCTGGCCACTTCACGCAGCGCGATCACCTGGCTACGAATGTCCTCGCCCGGCATCGCCGCCGCCCGCCGGGCCTGTTCCAGCGCGGCCGATGCGTCACCGGCGGCACGCAGCGCCGCCGCGTACAGCGCCACGCCCTGCCGCCGGGAGAACAGCAGCGCGGGCTCGTCCGGCCGGCTGGCCACCGGTTCGAGCTGGCGGAGCGCGGCGCGCGCGTCACCGGCCGCCAGCCGGGCGGCGCCCAGTAGCACCCGCGGCCCGACCTGCGCCGGCTCGAACACGTCGTGCGGTTCGACCACCGCGAGCACCGCGAGAGCGTCCGCCTCGGCCCCCGCCGGGTCGTCACGCTCCAGGCTGACGAAGCCGCGAATGGTGCGGGCCATGCCGATGAGCAGCGGGTGCGCGGTCCGGTCGCCGTACGCGAGAGCATCGGTGAGCAGGTCGTACGCGTGGTCCAGCGAGCCCAGCCCGCGAGCGATCACCCCGCGTACCACCAGGGCGAGGCCCCGCCCCCAGTCGTCGGACGCGGCGGCGAAGTCCCGGTACGCCCGGCGCGCCCCGCGGTCCGCCTCGGCCAGGTCGCCCAGTTCCGCCGCGGCGAACGCCTCCACCGCGCGCAGCGTGCCGACCGCCCACTGCTCACCAACCCGCTCGCCGAACGGCAGGAACGCCCGGGCCAGCCGGCGCGCCTCGGTCAGGCGACCGGCGAGCATCCGGGTGAACGCCGTGGTACCCCGCAGCCATGCCCGCCCGACCGGATCGCCCTGCTCGGCGAACAGCCGCACGGCACGGCCGAGGGCGGCATTGGCGGCGGCGAAGTCGCCGCGCGTGGTGGTGACCCAGGCCAGGTTCTGCAGCGACCACGCCTGGCTGCGCCGGTCCTGCGCACCGAGCGCGATCTCGTACGCGCCGCCGAACCGGTCGCCGGCCTCGGCCAGCCGGCCGCCGAGGAAGTCCGCCATGCCCAGGCGGCGCAGCGCCTCGGCCGCCGCCGGTGCGAGCCCGGCTCCGGTGGCCTCCTCGAGCGCTTCCTGGAACGTCGCGTACGAGCGGTCGACGTCGCCGAGCTGCCGGTACGCCCGGCCCGCCAGGAGCAGGGCCGCGACCCGGCTGGCCACGTCGTCCCCCGCGTTCGCGCTGATCTTCTCGGCGTACCCGAGCGTCTCCGCCGCGCGGCCGAGCTGCAACAGCGCCCGGGCGTGCACCAGCCGGTCGGCCGGCGGCAGCGCCTCACCGGCCAGCGCGCCGGCCCGCTCCGCGTACTTCACCGCCTGTGCGGGCTCACCCGCCGCCACGGCACGCCGGCTGGACCGGCCGAGGGCGGCCACACCGAGCGGGGCGACCGTCCGGGCGTCCGCCTCCGGCCGCAGCCCCACCGCGTCGGCCAGGCTCGTGGCCCGTTCGACGTGTTCGGCGACGAACGCGTCGCGCGCCTCGGCGGACATCCCGGCGGGTCCTTCCCCGGAGGCGGCCCACCGGGCGAGGTTGGCGTGCCGCTCGGCGAGGTCGGCCTTGCCGATGCCGGCGTACGCGGCCTCCCGCATCAGCGGTGTGGCGAACGCGTACCCGGTGCGCAGCCGGCGCAGCATCCGGCGCTGGAGAAGCTCCTCGATCGCCCGTTCCAGCTCCACCGCCGCGACCTCGACCGGGCGCACGTCGCGTCCGGTACGGGTCTCCCGCAGCGCGCCGAGCGCACCCGCCGGTACCGTGTCGCCGACCACGGCCGCGTCGCGGAGTACCGAACGAGCGTCCGGCGGCAGCGCGTCGATCCGGGCGGCGAGTACCGCGGCCAGGTCGCGGGAGAGCAGCCGGCCGCCCAGCGAACCGGGCGCGAGCCGCCAACCGGCCGGCTGCGCGGCAGTACCGGTCGCCTCCGCACCCGCGTCGTTCGCCGGTCGGCCGCGGCCACGTTCCGCCGCCGGGACGGTCGCGGCCCCTGTCTGCGGGGCGAGGCGCTGTGCCGGCGGCCGGGTCGGGGTCAGCCCGCCACGCTCAAGCAGCAGCGTGACCAGTTCGGCAAGGTAGAACGGGTTGCCCTGGGCGGTCGCCAGCAGGCGGTCCTCATCCTGCTGGGGCAGGCGGCCGCTTTCCAGGTACGACCCGAGCAGCCGGCTCGCGTCCGCACCGCGCAGCGGCGGCAGCGTGCTCACCTCGGCGTCGGCGAGCCGGGTCAGCACCCCCGCCGGGCGCACCAGCTCGGGCCGGCCGAGCAGCAGCACCAGTACCGGGCCGGTCAGCCGGGACAGCGTCGCGCCCAGCGCGTCGACCGTCTCCGGTGTCGCGTCGTGCAGGTCATCAATGATCATGACCAGTGGGGTTTCCCTGGCCAACGCGCTGAACAGGTCGGCGACCGTCGCCGGGACCGCCTCGACGTCGGAGCGCTCCCGTGCGGCGCCGGGCGGCCCCTCGATGCGGGTCATGTCGCTGTACCCGAGCAGGGTCAGCAGCAGTTCGCTGGACGGGCTCTGCACGTCCGGAGCGACCTTGGCCAGGCGGGTACCGAGCCGGCGCAGCCGTTCCTCGACCGCCGCACGGGTGGCGTCCGCCGACAGTTCGGGTGGCAGGCCGATCGCGATCCGTACCAGATCGGCCAGCGGCGCCAGCCGGCGCAGCTCACCGAACGCCGCGCAGTGCACGCTCAGCACCCGCGGCGGGCCGACCTCGTACCGCGCGACCAGGCGCTCGACCTCGGCCGCGAACCGGCTCTTGCCCAGCCCGGCCTCGCCGGTGAAGACCAGCAGCCGCGGCTCCTCCCGGTCCACCACCTCGGCGAGCCGGCTGGCCACCCGGGCCAGCTCGGTCTCCCGGCCCACGAACGGCGCCTCGTCCCCGATGCCGGAGCGGGTGCCCGGCGCGTCCAGCAGACCCAGCAGTTCGTACGCCTCGACCGGCTGCCGCTTGCCCTTGAGCCGCAACGGGCGCAGGTGCCGCCAGGAGGCCAGGTGCCGGCTGCTCGAGGTGGTGCGCTCGCCGGCGTAGATCGCGCCGATCGCGGCCGCGTCGGCCAGCCGCGCCGCGGTGTTGACCGTGTCGCCGATGACCGTGTACTCCAGGGCGGCCTGCACACCGGCCACCACCTGGCCGGTGTTGAGCCCCACCCGCAGCCCGAGCGGCGCACCGCCGCCCCGCTCGTCGTCGAGTACCCGCCGCACGGCGCGCTGCATGGACAGCGCCGCCCGTACCGCCCGCTCCGCGTCGTCCTCGTGCGCCACCGGCGCACCGAAAACCGCCATGATCCCGTCGCCGGTCAGTTTGTCCACGTGACCGCCGAATGTCTTGACCGCCCCGGCCAGCGCGGCGAGCACCCGGTCGGTGACCGCGCCCACCCGCTCGGGGTCAAGATCTTCGGCCCACGCGGTGAAGTCCGAGAGGTCGCCGAAGAGCACAGTGACGATCCGCCGCTCGGTCGCCGGCAGCGTCGCGGCAGCCGGAAGCGCCGCGCCGCAATGGTGGCAGAACCGGGCGCCGGGTACAGCGACAGTTCCACACACCGGGCAGGTCACGACGTGTCCCAACGCACATCTGTGGCCGGAGATTCCGCCGCGAGGTAGGCGAGTTGCGCGCGCACCGACAATTCCGCGGCCGGCCACACCGCCCGGTCGACGTCCGCGTACACGATCTCCACCACCTGGCCGGCGGTGGTCGCGCCGGCGGCGAGGGCGCTGCGGACCTGGTCCAACCGCGCCTTGCGGTGCTCCAGGTAGTGCCGGGCGGCGGCCGCGCAGTCGGCCAGCGCCGGACCGTGCCCGGGGAGCGCCGGGATCGGGCCGAGGTCCCGCAGCAGCTCCAGGCTGCGCAGATAGTCGCCGAGGTCGCCGTCGGGGTACGCGACGACGGTGGTACCGCGACCGAGGATCGTGTCCCCGGTCAGCACCGCCCGTTCTCCGTCCAGTTCAACCAGAAAGCACACCGAGTCACCGGTGTGCCCGGGCGTCGCGATCCGCTCCACACCGGGCGACTCGTCCATCACCACGGCGCCGGTCAGCTCGATCAGCCGGCTCACCCCTTCGGTGTGGTCGTGGTGCCCGTGGGTCAGCAGGATGCCGGCCACCGGCCCCTGGTCGGCCAGCGCCGCCAGGTGCCCCTCGTCGAGCGGGCCCGGATCCACGACCACGCAGCTGCTCACCCCGGCCGGGCGCAGCACCCAGGTGTTCGTGCCGTCCAGGGTCATCGGTCCCGGATTGGGCGCGCGGACCAGCCTCGCCCATGAAGGTAGCTGGTCCGCCACCCCAACCACGGGTTCGCCTGCCATGGCTGTGATCGTACGGCGCCCAGCCGGCCGTGCCAGCCGGCCGTGCCAGCCGGCTCAGGCCACCTCGAGGATCGCCTCGACCTCGACCGGGGTGTTCAGCGGCAGTTCGGCCACCCCGACCGCGCTGCGCGCGTGGTGCCCCGCCTCGCCGAACACGGCGCCGAACAGCTCGGACGCGCCGTTGATCACCT
Organism: Micromonosporaceae bacterium; assembly: GCA_040255525.1. Taxonomy (GTDB): domain Bacteria; phylum Actinomycetota; class Actinomycetes; order Mycobacteriales; family Micromonosporaceae; genus Rugosimonospora. The sequence continues at coordinate 40,644 of JBDZVD010000022.1, forward strand.
GCGACTGGCCGGCGAAGCCCTCGGCGGACGCGACGAATCCGACCACCTTCACCACCTTGACCACGTTCTCCAGCCCGACCAGCGCGTCGACCGCGGCCAGCACGTTCAGGGCGCACCGCTGGGCGAGGTCTTTCGCCTGCTCAGGGGAGACTCCGGCACCCACCTTGCCGCTCGCGAGCAGCTTGCCGTCGGCTGTCGGAACCTGGCCGGAGACGTAGACGTGCTTGCCGGTCTGCACCGCCGGCACGTACGCGGCGACCGGCGGGGCCACCTGGGGCAGCTCCAGGCCGAGTTCGGCGAGCTTGGCGTACGGGTCCACTCACGCCTCCTTCGGGCGCTTCAGGTAGGCGACCAGTTGCTCCGGGTTCGGCCCCGGAATCACGGCCACCAGCTCCCAGCCATCGGAGCCCCAGTTGTCCAGAATCTGCTTGGTCGCGTGCACCAGCAACGGTACGGTCGCGTACTCCCACTTCTGCATGGAGCCATCTTGCAGCAGGCGCGGGACAGACCGGCGCCGGCATCGGTCGTTAGGCTCGTGGCGCCGTTTCCGATCTCGCGCTCCGGATTCGACCGTTTCAGCCCCGTTCGGCACCACGACAAGGTGAGAACATGACCGAGCTGCCCCCTCAGGACCCGACCGAACCGACCGTGCCGGCCTCGACGGACGGTCGACGTCCGGCGCCGACCGGCGAATCCGGGCCGGCCGAAGCGGGGGTACCGGCACCCACCGAACCGCCGTCGTTGAACCGGTCGCCCGTTCCCGGATCGGCCGAGGCGCCGGTACCGGCCCAGCGCCCGGCACCCGCGCCGGCCGCCGAGGTCCCGGCGCAAGCCGCCGAGGCTCCGGCCGGCCCGAACGCGGGCGAGGCGCCGGCAGCGCCGGTACCCGTAGCGAGCGGTGAGGCGCCGGCCCAGCCGGCCGCCCCGGTACCGGCACCGTGGCCAGCGGGGCCGTGGGCGGCGGCGCCCCTGCCGGCCGGTCAGGTACCGGCCCGGCCCGGCGCTCCGGTACCGCCCGGGACGCCCCTACCGCCCGGGGTGAACCCGGCGACCGTGACGGCGATGACCCAGCCGGCCGGGTACCCGCCGGCGGCCGGTACGCCCCCCACGACCTGGAGCGCCCCCGGCATGCCCGCCGGCCAGCCACCCGTCGGGTACCCGCCCGCCCCGAACCAGTACGCCGCCCCCGGGTACCCGCCTGCCTACCCACCCTCGTTCCCGCCGGCCGAGCAGCCGCCCGCGGGGAAGCGGCGCGGCCTGGTGATCGGGATCGTGGCCGCGGCCCTGGTCGTGGTGCTCGGTGGCGGAGGCGCCGCCGCCTACCTCGGGACCCGCGACACGACCAAGGGGCAGGCCAGCCCGTCCAGCGCGATCGACGGCTTCCTGACCGCCGTGTACACCGACAACGACGTGAGCAGGGCGAGCACCTATGTCTGCGCGCAGGCGCGTGACCGGGCGAAGCTCACCACCAAGATCAACCAGATCAGGCAGCAGGACTCCGGGTACGAAAGCGCCAAGTACAGCTGGAGCACGCCGAAGACCGTGCAGACCCGCAAGGACGAGACGATCCTGACCACCACCGTGACGCTGCGCACCGCCGAGGAGCAGAAGGCGACCCAGAACCTCCGCTTCGTGACCACCCGGAGCAACGGCTGGTTCGTCTGCGAGATCCAGCAGACCCAGTGATGCTCGGCGAACCGGGCGCCACGGCGGAGGTACCGTCTCAGTGTGCGATCAGGCCGTTCCGATGACTCCGCCGCAGCGACCTCGCTGAGGACCCGGTCGTGGCCTGCGCGGCTACACGTCGTGACCGGCAAGGGCGGCACCGGCAAGACCACCGTGGCCGCCGCCCTCGCCCTCGCGCTGGCCGGCAACGGCCGCCGTACGCTGCTGGTCGAGGTCGAGGGGCGGCAGGGGATCGCCCAGCTCTTCGGCACCGAACCGCTGCCGTACGCGGAGCGCCGCATCGCCACCACCACCGACGGCAGTGAGGTCCGGGCCCTGGCCGTGGACCCGGAAGAGGCGCTGCTGGAGTACCTCGACATGTTCTACAAGCTCGGCGTGGCCGGCCGGGCGCTGCGCAAGCTCGGCGCGATCGACTTCGCCACGACGATCGCGCCCGGCCTGCGGGACATCCTGCTCACCGGCAAGGTCAAGGAGGCCACGACCCGCACCGAAGGGGGTCGGCGGGTGTACGACGCGGTGATCCTGGACGCGCCGCCCACCGGCCGGATCGGCCGGTTCCTGAACGTGACGGCGGAGGCCGCGCGGCTGGCCAGGGTGGGGCCGATCAAGAACCAGAGCGAGGGCGTGGCGGCCATCCTGCGGTCCCCGATGACCGCCGTGCACGTGGTCAGCCTGCTGGAGGAGATGCCGGTTCAGGAGACCGCGGATGCGATCGCCGAGCTGTCCGCTCTCAAGATCTCGGTGGGCAACGTCATCATCAACGGCAGCCAGCCTCCGCTTCTGACCGAGGGCCGGGTGAGCCAGGCCGAGTTGAAGCGCGGGCTGGTCGCCGCCGGCCTGCCCGCCGACCGGGAGACGGTCACCGGCCTGCGCACCGAGGCGGAGGCGCACCTGACCCGGCGGGCAGTCGAGGAGGCGCTGCGGGAGGAACTCAAGGCGCTCGGCCGGCCGGTCATCGAGCTACCGTCGCTGGCCGGCGGGGTGGACCGGGAGGGCCTGACCACTCTCGCGGACACCCTGCGGCAACGGAGCCCGGGCGCGGATACGCTCGGGTAATAACGTGGGGTCGCCAGCGACGGCGAGGAACGAGCCGGTGCCGTCGGGCGAGCGCACTGAGGAAGGACCGTGGTCGCCCGTGCCGGCGGAACGAGCCGGCGCAATCCGGCGGCCTGAGCAGGAACGACGTGGTCGCCAGCGGTGGCAGGGCCGCCAGCGGAGGGAACGTGCCGGAAGATCAGCAGCAGCCCGAGCGGCTGGATGTGGACGCGATCCTCGCCGACCCCAGCACCCGGATCGTGGTCTGCTGCGGATCCGGCGGGGTGGGCAAGACCACCACCGCCGCCGCGCTGGCCCTGCGGGCCGCCGAGGTGCACGGCCGCCGTACCGTCGTGTTGACCATCGACCCGGCCCGGCGGCTGGCCCAGTCGCTCGGCCTGTCCGCGCTGGACAACAATCCGAAGCAGGTCAAGCTGGAGGGCACCGCGGCCGCCGGCGGTGAGCTGCACGCGATGATGCTGGACATGAAGCGCACCTTCGACGAGGTGGTGCTCACCCATACCGACCCGAAACGGGCCGAGGAAATCTTCGCCAACCCCTTCTACCAGGCCATGAGCTCCACGTTCTCCGGTACGCAGGAGTACATGGCGATGGAGAAGCTGGGCCAGTTGCGCTCCCGCGACGAGTGGGACCTCATCGTGGTCGACACCCCGCCGTCGCGCTCCGCGCTGGACTTCCTGGACGCGCCGCAGCGGCTGGCACGGTTCCTCGACGGGCGCATGCTCCGGCTGCTGATGGCCCCCGCCCGGGCCGGCGGCCGCAGCATGTTCAACCTGGTCACGGCGTCGTTCGGAGTGTTCTCCCGGGCGGTGCAGAAGATTCTCGGCGCACAGCTATTGACCGACCTGTCCGGTTTTGTCGCTGCGCTCGACAGCACCTTCGGCGGTTTCCGGGAACGGGCCGAGCAGACGTACCGGATCCTGCAGAATCGCGAGACCGCGTTCCTCGTGGTCGCCGCCCCCGAGCCGGACGCGATCCGCGAGGCGGGATACTTCGCCGGCCGGCTGGCCGAGCAGCGCATGCCGCTGCACGGGCTGATCCTCAACCGCGTGCACCGCAATGCCGCACCCGAGCTCAGCCCGGAACAGAGCCTGGCGGCGGCGGCCGAACTGGACCTCGAGGGGAGCAATCCGCTCGCCGCGGACGCCCTGCGGGTGCACGCGGCGCTGGCCGAGCAGGTGGTACGGGAGGCGGCGGTGGCGGCGCGCTTCACCGCCCACCACCCGGGGGTACCGGTGGTGCCGGTAGCGGCGCAGCCCGCCGACGTCCATGACCTCGACGGGCTGCGTGCTATAGGTACTTCGCTAGCTGGCTGACACCAGTTCCTTATCCCGGTCCTTGGAGAGCGCGGCCTCGAACATCTTGCGCCAGCTGGCGACCTGCGGGTGGCGGCGCAGGAGTGCGCGTCGCTCCCGCTCGGTCATGCCACCCCACACCCCGAACTCGATGCGGTTGTCGAGTGCGTCTGCGAGGCACTCGTACCGCACCGGGCAGCTGCGGCAGATGCGCTTGGCCACGTTTTGCTCGGCCCCCTGGACGAACAACGCGTCCGGATTTCCATTCCGGCACGCCGCCTGGCTGGGCCAGTCAGCAGTCATCCCCATCTGTGTACGTCCCCCCTTGTGCTCCCCCCGATCCGCCAGGTCGTCCCCGTCCGCGCTCCCCCGGGCCGCAGTGGTGTACCCCCAGACACTCACCGACGGACCTGGACCGGAGGCGCGGAGAGCGTCCGCCAGGCGGCGTGCCCCCAACTCCGAGGGCAGCGTTCTTGCGTTGCCGAATCATCATGCTCCGTAGTCATGCGATTACGCAACGTCGTCGGCGAAATTCGCCAACCGGGACACAGGCCCCATAGCCCTTGGGTCTCGATTGTTGGTCTTGGTGCATCCACGTGCCATACCCGGGAACTGTCCCCATCCACCCACCCGAAGGTGGACAATCTCCGTAGCGATCGAGCAATCAAGGAAGCGGAAGGGACAACCGGACACCCAGGTTCGCGCGTTTAGCACAACGAGGCCGCGTCCGACAGGACGCGGGCCAAAGTTCGTTGTTCGCGTACCCTGAGGCGGTGAACCGGATGCGCAAGCGTGATCGCAACCCGCTGTCGAATGCCACGGCTCTACTCGTATGTGGCCTCCTAGCTGGGGTTGTGGTCGCAGCTGCCGCTTTCCCTGCGGTGGCGATGTCGGGTCTGGCCGCGAAGGCGGGAGCCGATGGATTTGACAGCCTTCCCACAGAACTGACCGTGGCGCAGTCGCCACAGGTCAGCTATTTGTATGCCGCCGATCGCAAAACGCTCATAGCGGCCTTCTACGACGAAAACCGACGAGATGTTACGGCCTCGCAAATCTCACCGGTGATGCTGCAGGCGATCGTCTCGGCCGAGGACATGCGGTTCTACGAGCACCACGGCGTGGACGTGAAGGGCGTCGCGCGGGCGCTGGTGGCCAACCAGAAGTCCGGCGAGACGGAGCAGGGTGCGTCGACCCTGACCATGCAGTACGTGCGCCAGGCGATCGAGTACTCGGCGACCACGCCGCAGGAGGTCGTCGACGCCACCTCGGACACCCCGGGGCGCAAGCTGCGGGAGATGAAGATCGCGCTGGCGCTGGAAAAGAAGCTCACCAAGCAGCAGATCCTGGACCGGTACCTGAACATCGCTCCGTTCGGTAACGGCGCGTACGGCATCTACGCCGCCGCCGAGGTCTACTTCAACGAGACACCGGACAAGCTGACTCTGCCCCAGGCCGCGCTGCTGGCCGGCCTGGTCAAGGCGCCCACCGCGTACGACCCGGCGACGACGACCGGCCGGCCGCAGGCGCTGAACCGGCGCACGTACGTGCTGAAGAACATGGTCAGAATGGGTTACATCACGCAGGCCCAGGCCGCCCAGGCGGACAAGACCGACCTCAAGATCGCTGACAAGTCCACCCCCAACGGCTGCACCAGCGTGGTCAACCCGGAGTGGGGCTTCTTCTGCGACTACTTCTACCGGTGGTGGCTACAGCAACCGGCATTCGGCGCCGACGAGTACGAGCGCGCCGAGCACCTCAAGACCGGCGGGTACACGATCTACGCCTCGCTGGACGTCGAGGCGCAGGCGGACGCCATGAGGAACGTCACCAGTCAGGCCAGGCACCTGAAGAAGTCCGACGCGTTGATGGTGGCCGGGGTGGAGCCGGGGACCGGGCACATCAAGGTGATGGCGGTCAACCGCACGTACAGCAACGATCAGAGCGGCAACGGGCCCAGTACCGATCCGTTGAAGAGGGGCCAGAAGGGCAACTACCCGAACACGACGGTGCCGCTGCTCGGCGCCCCCGACCGGCCCGGCGGGTACCAGTTCGGTTCGACCTTCAAGATGTTCACCATGCTCGCGGCGCTCCAGCAGGGCATACCGCTGTCGCACACGATCGATACCACGAACCCGTACAAGTCACACTTCATCGTGAGCGGACCGGCCGCCTGCCCGGGCACCCATTACTACTGCCCGACCAACGACGCGAAGGACGAAGTCGGCCCGTACAACATGTGGACCGGGTTCGGCGCCTCCATCAACACCTACTTCGTTCCGCTGGAGGAGCAGGTCGGCGCGGACAACGTCGTCGCCATGGCGCAGAACCTCGGCATCACGTTCGCCGGTGACAAGAACAAGCAGGGCACCGACGCGTACTTCGCGACGCACGGCGCCGACCAGTGGGGAGCGTTCACACTCGGTGTCGCCGCGGTCAGCCCGCTGGAGATGGCCAACGCGTACGCGGCGGTGGCGGCCGACGGCAACTACTGCGAGGCGCTGCCGGTCGAGGAGATCCACGAGTTCAACGGCACCAAGCTCGACGCCGGCAACCCCCGCTGCCGCCAGGCGGTTCAGCCGGACGTGGCCCGCGCCGCCACGGACGCGGCCCGTTGCCCGGTCGGCGACCAGGGGTACTACGGCGGCTGCTCGGGGCACGTGACCGCGTCACCCACCCGGGGCGTCGTGCCCCGCAAGTACCAGATCGCCGGCAAGACCGGTACGACCGACAACGACCGCACCGCGGCGCTGATCGCGATGACCAAGCAGCTGGCGGTGGCGGGCATCGTCGCCGACCCGGACAACTCGGATACCCACGGGTACGGCCACAACCAGGTCAACTGGACCGTACAGCACACCCTCGCCGACTACATGCAGGGCAAGCCGGCGGTCGACTTCACGAAGGAGACCGAACACACCGCGTACGGGCAACGGCAGCGCATCCCTAGCGTCAAGTGCCAGTCACCGACCGCGGCCACCACGACGCTGGAGGCGGCCGGCTTCTCGGTGCGTACCAGTTCGAGGCAGGTGGTCTCGAACTGCCCCGCCGGTACCGTCGCCAGCACCACGCCGAGCGGCAGCACCTCGAAGGGCGGCCCGATCAGCCTGAACATCAGCTCGGGTCCGGCCGGCCAGAACAACGGCGGACAGGGCGGCGGACAGGGCGGCGTGAACCCGCCGGGCTGCGTGCCGCTGCCCGGGGTCAAGTGCCCGCCCGGCGGCGGCCGGCGCTGACCGACCGGCACCGAGCATTGGAGCCGGCCTCCGGGGCCGTCGCGCTGGCGACCCCGGAGCCCGGCTCCGTCGTTCCCGGCTCCGGCTCCGTCGTTCCCGGCTCCGGCTCCGTCGTTCCCGGCTCCGGCTGCGTCGTTGCCGCGCCGGCTCAGAGGCCCAGCTGGCGGCGTACCTCCGCGGCCACCCGGCCGCCCTCGGCCCGACCCGCCACCGCGGCCTGAGCCGCCTTCATGGCCTGCCCCATCCCTCCCCGGCCGCTGGTGTCCACCCCGGCCAGCGCCTCCGCCACGATCCCGGTCAGCTCCTCGTCCGGCAGCTGGGACGGCAGGTACCCGGCGAGTACGCCCTCCTCCGCCCGTTCCCGCTCGGCCTGCTCCGCACGCCCCGCGTCGGCGAACGCGGTCGCCGCCTCGCGTCGCTTCTTCGCCTCCCGGGTGAGTACGGCCCGCACCTCGTCCTCGCCGAGTTCCCGCGCCTGGGTGCCGGCGACCTCGGCGTTCCGCACCGCGGCCAGCGCCATACGCAGCGTCGAGGTGGCCAGTTCGTCCCGCGCCTTCATGGCGGTGCGCAGATCGGATTCCAGACGGTCCTTGAGCATGCTCATGGTCCCCGAAACTACCCTTAGCGGCATGGGCACGCGTACAGCATTAAGGTTCGTGACCGCCACGGCGGCGCTGGGCGCCGGCACCCTGGCCTACGCCTCGCTGATCGAGCGGAACATGTTCACCCTGCGCCGGTTCGACGTGCCGGTGCTCGCACCGGACGCCGAGCCGCTGCGCCTGCTGCACATCTCCGACCTGCACATGACCCCGGGCCAGCGACGCAAGCAGGACTGGGTCGCGGCGCTGGCCGTCGCGACCGACCCGGACCTGGTCATCACGACCGGGGACAACATGGCCCACCCGGACGCGGTGGCGAGCGTCACCAGAGCGCTCGGGCCGCTGATGGACCGGCCCGGGGCGTTCGTCTTCGGCTCCAACGACTACCGCGGTCCGGTCTTCAAGAACCCGTTCGGGTACTTCAACAAGAACCGCAGGTACGTGCAGGGGCCTCCGCTGCCGTCTGAGGACCTGCGGGCGGCCCTGGTGGACGCCGGTTGGGCGGACCTGAACAACGACCGGACGGTACTGAAGGCGGGCGGCCGGACCGTCGAACTGGCGGGCGTGGACGACCCGCACATCGGCCGCGACCGGTACGAGCACGCTCCCCCGGCGGACGCGGACCTGCACATCGGGCTCACCCACTCCCCGGAGCCGGCGGTCCTGTCCGCCATGGCGGCGGACGGGTTCACGCTGCTGCTGGCCGGCCACACGCACGGCGGGCAGGTACGGGTACCGGGGGTGGGCGCGCTGGTCTCGAACTGTGGGCTGGACCGCCGGATGGCTCGGGGACTGCACCGCTGGCCGGGGTCGGACGCCTGGCTGCACGTGTCGGCGGGCCTGGGTACCCACCCGACGGCCCCGGTACGGTTCGCCTGCCGGCCGGAGGCGTCGCTGCTGACGTTGATCCCCCGTTAGCTCCCGGCAGCCCCCGGGTAGCTCCAGGTAACTCCCGGATAGCGGAGGCCCCTGTTTCCCGCGCCGGGTCGGTCAGCTACTATTGCCCGGCACGCTCGGGGTGTGGCGCAGCTTGGTAGCGCGCTTCGTTCGGGACGAAGAGGTCGTGGGTTCAAATCCCGCCACCCCGACAGTCCGAAAGTGCAGATCAGGGCCGGTCTCCCAACACAGGGAACCGGCCCCGACCATTCTGGCCCGGCTGCGCTCCGGTCAGTCGCCGTCGAGGACTACCCGGGCAACCGCGCCAGTGACGATCATCCTGGCGCCGACCGTTGACTTCCATCGATGTCCGGAATCGCCCGGAGTCCTCAGACCTTTTGGCGCGCTTGAGGGACCGTTTTAGGATGGGAGCGCTCCCAGTCTCCAGTCCCCTCGCAGACAGGTATCGAGCACAAATGCATCCAACGATGTCCCGCCGTGAGATTCTCCGCAGGACCGGGCTCGGCGCGATGGGCGTAGGCGCCGCGACGCTGGTCGGCGGTTGCCGGTCCGACCGTTCCCCGCATGACGATGAACGGGTTCTGGGTCTGACCTTTCCGGGCGGCTTCACGTGGGGCGCCGCCACCTCGGCATACCAGATCGAAGGCGCCGTTCACGCCGACGGTCGCGGACCGTCCATCTGGGACACTTTCAGCCATACCAGCGGGAAGATCATCGACAGCTCCACCGGTGACATCGCCTGCGATCACTATCACCGCTGGGCCGAGGACCTCGACCTCATGAAGCGGCTGGGGTTGCACAGCTACCGCTTCTCCATCGCCTGGCCCCGGATCATGCCCAGCGGACGCGGGCAGGTCAATCAGAAGGGCGTCGACTTCTACAAGCGACTCGTCGACGGCCTCCATCAGCGTGGCATCGCACCGATGGCGACGCTGTTCCACTGGGATCTTCCGCAAGCGCTGCAGGACGACGGTGGTTGGGAGAATCGCGACTGCGCCAAGTGGTTCACCGACTACGCCGATGTCATGTTCCGTCAGCTCGGCGCGGCCGTCCCGACGTGGTTGACGATCAACGAGCCGAAGACGATCGTGCAGGTCGGCTACACCTACGGCTCGATGGCCCCGGGCAAACAGGACCGGCAGGCCGCCGCCGTCGTCTCGCACCATCTCGCGCTCGCCCACGGATCCGCGGTACGCGCGTTTCGGGCGACCGGCCAGGCCGGGCGCATCGGCCCCGCGCTCAATCTCGCCCCCGTTTACCCGGCCAGTTCTTCGAGCGACGATGCGAAGACCGCGGCGGCGCTGGCCGACGGCGTCGAGAACCGCGTCTACCTCGACCCGATCTTCAAGGGCAGCTATCCATCGGACGTCCACGCCTCGCTGGCACCGGACGTGCGAACGGCGCTCGATCGCGCGACTCGCTCAGGTGACTTCGACATCATCAGCTCGCCCGTCGACGTGCTCGGCGTCAACTATTACAACCCCGTCTTCGTCGGCCCGTCGGGCAACTACGTCACGCTCAAGCCGACGTCGGTCGCCACCTGGGAACAGATCTATCCGGCCGGCCTGACCGACCTGCTCGTGCGGATCGGTCACGACTACGGCGACGTACCGATGGTGGTGACGGAGAACGGCATCCCGGATGCCGGGGACATCACGCCGTCCGGCGGTGGCCTGCAGGACACGCAACGTATCGACTTTCTCCGCGACCACCTGCAAGCCGCGCACGACGCCATTGCGCGCGGCGCGAAACTGGAGGGGTACCACGTCTGGTCGTTGCTCGACAACTTCGAGTGGGCCCAGGGGTACACGCAGCGATGGGGCATCGTCTACGTCGATTTCGACACGCAGCGGCGCACGTCCAAGCGCAGCGCCACCTGGTATCGCGACGTGATCGCCCGCAACGGCATCTGACACGAACTCGGCCAGGTGGTGGGCATTCGCGGCGGCCAAGCTGTTCTGTGCGCGTCACCATGACGGAACGGTGGCCCGCCTCGCAGGCGGGCCACCGCGGTGGAGATCGACCTGCCGCCGCTGCCGCCCTGGACCGCTGGGGCGACGTGGCACGGGCACGCCGCCGCGGAACCAAAGGATCGGGGTGAGCCGGCGACGGCCTACCGGAACCTGTGGGCGTTGCGGACACACCAGTCGGCGAAGGTTCGCGGCTCCCGCCCGAGCAACCGCTTCACGGTGTCGGTGCGGAACCCGGTGGTGTCGGCGCGCATGAGGGTGAAGCCCTCGATGATGGCCTCCGCGAGCGCCGCGGGCGCGCCGCCGGGAAAGCGGGACCGCACGGCGTCCGCGGGTGTCGCGACCGTGCGGACCTCGATGTGGCGGCCCAGTGCCGCGGACAGAACCCGGACCTGCTCGGCGACGGTGAAGGTCTCCTCACCGGTCAGGACGTACGCTTCGCCGTCGTGCCCGTCTTCGCGGAGGGTGAGTGCGGCCACGGCGGCGATGTCGGCCGGGTCGATCGGTGCGTAGCGGCCGGGTCCGATCGGGTCGAGGACGAACCCTCCCTCCCGGATAGTGGGCAACCAGTCCAGGGCGTTGGTCATGAAGCCACCGGGCCGCAGGAACGTGGCGGGGATGCCGGAGGCACGGATCAGCTCTTCGCGCTCATGGTGCCACCGCCCCATGGCGGGCATCGGGTCACCGAGCACGTTGTACGAGGACAGATGCACGATGCGCGACACGCCGGCCGTCCGGGCCGCGGCGACGGCGTGCGCGGTGTGGCCCAGGCCGATGCCCGGGGTGAGGAGGAACAGCCTGTCGACGCCGTCGAACGCGGGCCGCAGGCTGTCGGGCTCGTCCAGGTCGGCGACCACGCACTCGGCCTGTTGCCCGAGTCCGGCCGCGCGGGCCGGGTCGCGGACCAGGATCCGGAACTTCTCGCTCCCCGCGCTCAGTTCGCTGACGAGTTCGCGGCCGATGTTTCCGGTGGCGCCGGTGACCAGTAGCATGACAACTCCCAGATCGTGTACCGGTTAATGATTCGCGGACGGCGAAACGTTAACCGGCTAACGATCGACTGTCAACGTAGCCGCCGGTTGGCTGTCTCGGAGGTACCTGGAGTGACCGAGTTCCTCGACTTGCACGGCAAGACGTCCAAGGTGCTGCGAGCCGCGGCCGAGCTCGGTATGCAGCGTCACGGGCTGCACCTCGGGCAGAACCACCTGCTCGCGGTCCTCTGGGAGGAGGACGGCCGCACCCCCGGTGAGATCGCCGCGACGGTGAACGTCACCACGCCCGCGGTGGTGAAGATGGCGGGAAGGATGGTCGAGGCGGGTCTCATCACCCGGCGCCGGGACGACCGGGACAACCGGCTGGTCCGGCTGTGGCTCACCGATGCGGGTCGCGCCCTGCGGGAACCGGTCGAGACCGAGCGCCGGGTACTCGAACAAAAGGTCACCGAGAACCTCACCGGCCCCGAACGCGACCACCTCATGTCCGCCCTGGCGAAGGTCTACCAGTCAGCGAGCGCCCTGCTGGGCGGGGCGATGCCGGCGGACTGAGGTCCGCCCGCGTACCGGCGTCCCGCCGACCCCGCTCGCCCACGGGGCGAGGCGGTGGCCGCCTGTGCGCTCCGGACGCGGGGTGGGCGCAGAAATGGGCCGCCGCGGGCGGGTGAGCCAGCGGTGTGACCCGGGCCGCCGGGTGGAATGCTCACCCCGGCGGCGCCGTTCGCGTCTACTGTCCACGCCGCAGGGAAAGGACGGGAGATGCCCGCACCGCTTGAGTTCGCCGTCGACACGTTCGGGGACGTCACCAAGGACGCCGGCGGGCACCGGCTGCCGTACCCGGAGGTGATCCGGAACGTGGTCGAGGAGGCGGTACTCGCCGACAGCCTGGGGATCGACGCCATCGGCATCGGTGAGCACCACCGCGACGACTTCGCGATCTCGGCTCCCGAGATCGTGCTGGCCGCGATCGCCGCCCGTACCGAGCGGATCCGGCTGACCACCGCGGTGACCGTGCTCAGCTCGGACGACCCGGTACGGGTGTTCGAGAAGTTCGCGACGCTGGACGCGGTGTCCGGCGGGCGGGCGTAGATCATCCTCGGTCGCGGGTCGTTCACCGAGTCGTTCCCGCTGTTCGGGTACGACCTGGCGCAGTACGAGGAACTGTTCGAGGAGAAGCTGGACCTGTTCTCCCGCCTGCTGGACGAGGGTCCGGTGACCTGGCAGGGCCGGCTCCGCGCGGGCCTGTCGAACCAGCAGGTGTACCCGAAGACGGCGTCCGGCCGGATCCCGACCTGGGTCGGTGTCGGCGGCAGCCCGGAGTCGGTGGTCCGCGCGGCCCGGTACCGGATGCCGCTCATGCTCGCGATCATTGGCGGCCAGCCGGGGCGCTTCGCGCCGTACGTCGACCTGTACCACCGCGCTCTCGCCCAGCTCAAGGTCGAGCGGCTGCCGGTCGGCGTGCACTCGCCCGGGCACGTCGCCGAGACCGACGAGCGGGCCCGGGAGGAGTTGTGGCCGCACTACCGGGCGATGCACGACCGGATCGGCCGTGAGCGCGGCTGGGGACCGACGGACCGCCACCGGTTCGATGCGGAGGCCGACGAGGGCTCGCTCTACGTCGGGTCCCCGGACACGGTGGCCGCGAAGATCGCGAAGACGGTACGGACCCTCGACGTCGACCGGTTCGAGTTCAAGTACAGCTCCGGGACGCTGCCGCACGAGAAGATGATGACCTCGCTGCGGCTGTACGGCGAGGAGGTCGTACCGCGGGTACGGCAACTTCTCGCCGAGGAGCCGGCCACCAGCGGCGCCTGAGCCGGCGGGCAACCGGGAAACGGCTCCCACCTGCGGCGATACCACCCTCGGCCACCCTGCCGGTTCGTTCCGGAGGGGTACCGTTGGTTGCGGTCGCCGGCAGGCCTGCGACCTCAACCCAACGGGACCGGCACCCGCCGGTCCCTCCGCGATATCTGGACTGGTGCCGTGCCCCTCGACCAGCTCCTGGACGGCGTGACCAGCGCCCTCGACGACGCCGCGTCGGTCACCGAGGCGTGTGAGCGCGCTGTGCGGGTGCTCGCCTCGCACACCCCGGCGATGATCGCCGTGCTGCTGCCGGTCCAGGACCGTCTCCGCTGCGTCGCCGCTGCCGGCTCCTGGCACGTGTATTCCTCCCTCCCGTTCAGCGCGGGTGTGGCGGGAAGGGTCTACCGGACGGCCCGGACTGCCGTGCTGACCGACGTGTCCGCCGACGCGGACTATGTCCCGCTCGGCCCCTCGGTCGCGGTCGAGATCTGCGCGCCCATCCCGGGGCCCGGCAGCAGCACCGGCGGGGCGTTCAACATCGAATGGACTGCTCCGGTCGACATCGGCCTGTGGCAGCCGGTCGTCGAGGCCATCGCGGCCCGGATCGGCGCCCGGATCTGGGCGCTCGGTGGCTCGCCCAGCGAGTCGGGCAGCGAGAGGCTGCTGCGCCACGCGCTGAGCCTCGGTACCGCGCAGGACGAGCGCCAGTTGCTGCACCGGTCGCTGGTCGCCGCCCGTGAGGTGTCCGGGCTGTCGACCGCGGCGGTACTGCTGCCGGGCCGAACCGGGGCGCGGGCGCTGTTGGACGACCGGAACCCCACCCCGCTCGGCGACCGGCTGGCCGCGCTCGGGCCGCAGGTGCTGGGCCAGTTCACGGCACGGGCGCGCCGGCACGGGTCGGCCTACACGCTGGGCGAGCCGGCGCAGTTGGATGCCCGCGGGTTCGAGCAGCTCATCTCGATCGGGGTGGGCACGATGATCTCGGTACCGGTAGGGCCCGGCCGCGACGCGGAGGCCGATGCTCACTCCGCCGGAGCCGTACTGCTCGTGGTCGACGAGCGGGCCATCCGCCCCGACCCGTCGATCCCCAACCTGCTGGAACTACTCGCCGCGCATGCCTGGACCAGCCTGGACCGGCTGGAGACGCTCCGCCGGCTGTCCGAGAAGGCCAGCTCCGACCCGTTGACCGGCCTGCGGCACTACGGCCCGTTCGGGGAGCGGCTGGCCCGGGCGACACCGGGCCGTACGGCCCTGCTGGCCATCGACGTCGACCGGTTCAAGCAGGTCAACGACGAGTACGGGCACCAGGCCGGCGACCGGGCGCTGGTGGATCTCGCGCGTACCCTGCTGGCGACCCTGCGCAGCGGGGACGAGCTGTACCGGATCGGCGGCGACGAGTTCGCGGCGGTGATCGAGGTGAAGCGGCCGGAGGAGGCCCGCATGATCGCGGAGCGGCTGGCGCAGGCGGCTCGCCGGCAGGGCCGGACGATCAGCGTGGGCGTGGCGCTCCAGGCCCCGGCGGAGTCCGCCGCGGACACCCTGCGCCGCGCCGACCAGGCGCTCTACGAGGCGAAACGCACGGGCCGGGACGGCGTGCGGGTGGCTTCGACCCGGCCGGCCTCCGGTGTCGCCTGACCCCGGCCGAAACGCCCATGACCGACGGTCACTCCGGCCCCACCCGGTGTGGTCCAGGTCACGAAATGCCCAGGCCGGGACCTCGCGTTGTACCCATCGCTGGTGTGCTCCGTGTCCCCGGGCCTCACCTAAATTGCCTTCGCGGAATACCGTACGGCTGGAGCCGTGTCGCGCCACTCGCCGAGAGGCGACCGGCACATCAGCACACGTAGGTCCCCGTCGCACCGCGGTGCGACGGGGACTCTTGTTTCCCCGCCCGCTCTTCCGACGTGCGGCCACCGGACTCCCCGGGGATCGCCCGGGGCCACCCGGTGACCGCACGCTGTGTGCGGAAGGAGGGGTGAATGATCAGTGCGCCGGGACGAACTCCGCGGCGAGAACCTCGGCGATCTGCGCGGTGTTGAGGGCGGCGCCCTTGCGCAGGTTGTCGCCGGTGACGAACATGTCCAGGGCCCGGGGGTCGTCCAATGACTTGCGGATCCGGCCGACCCAGCACGGGTCGGTGCCGACCGCGTCGATGGGCATCGGGAACTCCCCGGCCGCCGGGTCGTCGACCAGGATCACACCCGGCGCGTGGCGGAGCACTTCGCGGGCACCCTCGGCGTCCACCTCGGTGGCGAACACCGCGTGAACGGCGGCCGAGTGCGCGGTGACGACCGGTACCCGGACGCAGGTCGCGGAGACCTTGAGGTCGGGCAGGCCGAGGATCTTCCGGGACTCGTTGCGGACCTTCATCTCCTCCGACGACCACCCGTTGTCCTTGAGCGAGCCGGCCCACGGCACCACGTTGAGCGCCATCGGGGCGGGGAACGGGCCGAGGTCCTCGCCGACCGCCCGCCGGACGTTGCCGGACCGGGAGCCGAGGTTGGGGTCGCCGGAGATCCGGTCGATCTGCCCGAGCAGGGTGTCGATGCCGATCTTGCCGGCCCCGGAGACCGCCTGGTACGAGGCCACCGTCAGCTCACGCAGGCCGTACTCGTGGTGGAGCGGGGACAGCGCGACGATCATGGTGAGCGTGGTGCAGTTGGGGTTCGCGATGATCCCCTTGGGCCGGTTGCGGACCTGTTCCGGGTTGATCTCCGGTACCACCAGCGGCACGTCCGGATCCATCCTGAAGGCGCCGGAATTGTCCACCACCACGGTGCCCCGGGACGCCGCGATCGGGCCCCACTCCAGGGACACCTCGTCGGGTACGTCGAACATCGCGACATCGATGCCGTCGAACGCCTCCGGAGTCAACGCGTGCACGGTCAACTCCTCGCCGCGCACCAGCACCGTCTTCCCCGCCGAGCGCGCCGAGGCGATCAAACGGATCTCGCCCCACACGTTCTTGCGCGAGGAGAGCAGGTCGCACATCACCGCGCCGACCGCGCCCGTCGCCCCGACAACGGCCAGGCTCGGCAGATCCCTGTCGACCACTTGTTACCTCCCGGTCCCGCCGTAGACCACGGCTTCCTCGTCCCCGCCCAGGTCAAACGCATCATGTATGGCGACCACCGCGGCGTCCAGATCGGTGTCGCGGCAGACTACCGAAACCCGGATCTCGGACGTGGAAATCATCTCGATGTTGATGCCGGCCTCGGCCAGCGCGGCGAAGAACTTCGCGGCGACCCCGGGGTGCGAACGCATCCCGGCGCCGATGAGGGAAACCTTGCCCACGTGATCATCAAAGAGCAGGCCCTTGAAGCCGACCTTCTCCTGGACCTTACCGAGTGCCGCCATCGCCGCCGGGCCGTCGCTCTTGGGCAGGGTGAACGAGATGTCGGTACGCCCGGTGCCCTCGGTCGACACGTTCTGGACGATCATGTCGATGTTCGTCTCGGCCAGCGCCACGGTCTCGAACAGGCGGGCGGCCTCGCCCGGCTCGTCCGGGACCCCGACAATAGTGATCTTGGCCTCGCTGGGGTCGTGCGCGACGCCGGTGATCAGTGCTTGCTCCACGGGAAGATCCTCCATCGAGCCGGTGACGATGGTCCCCGGCTTGTTCGAATACGACGAGCGGACATGGATCTGCATGCCGTAACGCCGTGCATACTCTACGCATCGCAGCATCAGCACCTTGGCGCCGCAGGCGGCCAGTTCCAGCATCTCCTCGTAGGTGATCGTTTCGATCCGCCGGGCGTTCGGCACGATCCGCGGGTCGGCGGTGAACACGCCGTCCACGTCGGTGTAGATCTCGCAGCAGTCGGCACGCAGGGCCGCCGCCACCGCCACCGCGGTGGTGTCCGAGCCGCCCCGGCCCAGCGTGGTGATGTCCTTGGTGTCCTGGGCCACGCCCTGGAATCCGGCGACGATCGCGATGGCGCCCTCGTCGAGCGCGCTGCGCAGCCGGCCCGGAGTCACGTCGATGATCCGTGCCTTGCCGTGCGCCGACGTGGTGATCACACCGGCCTGCGAACCCGTGTACGACCGGGCCTCGTACCCCAGGTTGTGGATCGCCATCGCCAGGAGCGCCATCGAGATGCGCTCACCCGAGGTGAGCAGCATGTCCAGCTCCCTGCCGGGCGGAAGCGGGCTGACCTGGTGGGCCAGGTCGAGCAGTTCGTCGGTGGTGTCACCCATCGCGGAGACGATCACGACGACATCGTCGCCGGCCTTCCGGCTCGCCACGATCCGTTCGGCTACCCGCTTGATGCGTTCGGCGTCCGCAACCGACGAGCCGCCGTATTTCTGCACCATGAGCGCCACGCGAGTGACTCCTCCTCCATCGCGACAACGCCGCCGGTCACTGCGGCCGTCGCGGGGCGACAGCCTTCGTCAGGCCGGCGGCGCTAGTGGGACAGCCCCAGGGTACCGGCGCGTCGCGGCACCTTGGAGAGTCGATCCCACGATCCGGCCGTTGTGTGACCCACAATGGCTCGGTGCGCCTGAGAGCCGGAACCGCCGCTATCATCCTGGTCGGCGTGCTATCGACGACCAGTTGCACCACCATGCCACCGCCGGTGGACCCCAGCCCGAGCCCGGGGCCGACCGGGCCGACCGATGCCTGGGGCCAGCTGGCCGCCCGGGTCGCGGCCGCCCAGGACAAGCGGTATGTGGCGACGTACACGCTGGCCACCCGGGGGCGGGCGGTGCGTACCGTCGCGGTGACCGTGGCGGCCGACGGATCGTGGCTGGTCACGGTGCCCGGCGGAGCCCTGGGCGGCACCGCCGACGTGGCGGTGGCCGACACCGCGGCCGGGCTGTACCAGTGCGCCCTGGCCACCACGCCGGGCGTGACTCCGGGCTGCGTACGGGTCGCCGACCCGACCGGTACCCTGCCGGCCAAGAACGACCCCAGGGTGCAGTACCTGTTCACCAGCTGGCTGCCCATCCTCGCCGACCGCGACCAGGCCATCGCGGTCAACAACGCGACCCTGAAGGGCGCCGCCGGCCAGTGCTTCTCGGTCGAGCCCAACTCGGCGGCGCTGGCCGCTCCGGTGGACGCCGGCATCTACTGCTACGGCGCCGACGGCACGCTCACCGCCGCCGCGCTGGCGCTGGGCACGCTCACGCTGACCGGAGCGCCGGGGCCGGCACCGCCGACGGTGACGCTGCCGGCCCCGGTCGTGGCCGGCACCCCGCTGCCGACGACGTCCCCGTCGCCGAGCGCGGCACCGCCGGCCGGCGCGCCATGAGCGCCCGCCCGGTCGCCGGCCGGCGGGCCGTGGCGTACCGGCTCCACCCGCCGGCCGGGGCGCGCGAGTCCCCGGCGAGGGTGATCCACCTTCTCAGATCCCGGGAGCCGGGCATCGGTCGGCGGATCGAGGCGTACAGTGTCCGGTGTTATGTCGCGGGTACTGCTTCTTGGGTGCCGCGGCGGGGCTCCATCCGGCCGGCACCCCGCCGCGGAGTTGGCGCGCGTCCTCGCCTCCTGAGCATGCGGACCCAGCCGGTCACGTCCTTCCGGCTTTGGAGCTTCCGACATGACTGACGCCACGATCACCAGCGACACGACTTCTCCCAGCACCATGACCGCCGGCGAAGTGACCGGCGACCCCATCGCCCGGCAGCGGCCCAGCGCGATGCCGTTCGGTCGCTACCAGCCCTACCACCAGCAGTTCACGGTCGACCTGCCGGACCGGCGGTGGCCGTCCCGACGGATCGCGGCCGCGCCCCGGTGGTGCGCTGTGGACCTGCGCGACGGTAACCAGGCGCTGATCGACCCGATGTCCCCCGAGCGCAAGCGGCGGATGTTCACGCTGCTGGTACAGATGGGATACAAGGAGATCGAGGTCGGCTTTCCGGCGGCGAGCCAGACCGACTTCGACTTCGTCCGCCAGCTCATCGAGCAGGACCTGATCCCGGACGACGTCACCATCCAGGTGCTGACCCAGTGCCGGGAACACCTGATCGACCGGACCTTCGAGTCGCTGCGCGGCGCCAAGCGGGCGATCGTGCACATCTACAACTCGACCTCGGTGCTCCAGCGCCGGGTGGTCTTCGGTTTGGACAAGGACGGCATCACCGACATCGCGACGAGCGCCGCGCGGCTGTGCAAGAAGTACCAGGAGATCCACACGCCGGACACGGACATCTTCTACGAGTACTCGCCGGAGAGCTACACCGGCACCGAGCTGGAGTACGCGCTGGAAATCTGCTCCGCGGTGATCGACGTGATCGACCCCACCCCGGACCGGCCACTGATCGTCAACCTCCCGGCAACGGTCGAGATGGCCACCCCGAACGTGTACGCCGACTCCATCGAGTGGATGCACCGGCACCTGCCCCGGCGCGACTCGGTGATACTGAGCCTGCACCCGCACAACGACCGCGGGTGCGCGGTGGCCGCCGCGGAGTTGGGCCTGATGGCCGGCGCCGACCGGATCGAGGGCTGCCTGTTCGGCAACGGCGAGCGCACCGGCAACGTGGACCTGGTCACGCTGGGGCTGAACCTGTTCAGCCAGGGCATCGATCCGCAGATCGACTTCCGGCAGATCGACGAGATCCGCCGCACCGTCGAGTACTGCAACCAGCTGCCGGTGCACGAGCGGCACCCGTACGCGGGGGACCTGGTCTACACCGCGTTCTCCGGCTCTCACCAGGACGCGATCAACAAGGGCCTGGAGTGGCTGGCCCGGGACGCCGCCGACGCCGGCGTGGAGGTCGACGCGTTCACCTGGGGCGTACCGTACCTGCCGATCGACCCGAAGGACGTCGGCCGCACGTACGAGGCGGTGATCCGCGTCAACTCGCAGTCCGGCAAGGGCGGCGTCGCCTACGTCATGCGCACCGAGCACCAGCTGGAGCTGCCGCGCCGGCTGCAGATCGAGTTCTCCGGCGTGATCCAGCGGCACACCGACGACGAGGGCGGCGAGGTCACGCCCGAGCAGATGTGGGACATCTTCTCCGCGACGTACCTGCGCCCGGCGTCGCCCCGGGTGGAGGTGTCGACGTACTCGACGTCCACAGTGGACGGCAAGGTCGAGCTCAGCCTCGCCGTCGTGGTGGACGGCGTGCGGCACGACCTGACCGGCCTCGGTAACGGGCCGATCGACGCGTTCGTCCACGCACTGTCCAACATGGACATCTCGGTACGGGTGCTGGACTACGCCGAGCACGCGCTCACGTCCGGCGGTGACGCGAGGGCCGCGGCGTACGTGGAGTGCGACGTGAACGGCGAGACCCGGTGGGGCGTCGCCGTGGACGAGAACATCGTCACCGCCTCCCTGCGCGCGGTGGCCAGCGCCGTCAACCGCGGCTGAGCCGGCCGTCCCGCGCCGTCAACCGCGGCTGAGCCGGCCGTCCCGCGCCGTCAACCGCGGCCGAGCCGGCCGTCCCGCGCCGTCAACCGCGGCTGAGCCGGCCGTCCCGCCCGCACGGCACGGGCGAGACAGACCCGCCGGGCGTGGCCGGCGCCGGCGACGCGCCGCCGGGATCGGGTGCCCTCCTCACGAGTACCAGCGTGATCAGGGCACCCGCCGCGTACAGCGCCGCGCAGCCCAGCACCGCGAGGTGGAACCCGTGGTTCAGGGCGAGCGGCTGCCGGTACTCCTGCCCGCTGATGCCCACCGCGAGCGGGAGAGCGGCGACGGCGAGCAGCCCGCCGGACCGGGCGACCGCGTTGTTCACGCCGCTGGCCGTGCCGGCCTGTTCGCTCGGGGCCGCGGCCAGGATCGCCGCGGTCAGCGGGGCGACCACCAGCGTCATGCCGAGCCCGAGCAGGATCGCCGCCGGCAGTACCTCGGTCAGGTAGTCGGTTTGCCGGCCGATGCGCAGCATCAGCA
Source organism: Micromonosporaceae bacterium (assembly GCA_040255525.1). GTDB lineage: Bacteria > Actinomycetota > Actinomycetes > Mycobacteriales > Micromonosporaceae > Rugosimonospora. Next base: position 62,016 of record JBDZVD010000022.1, read on the forward strand.
GGATGCCGCCGCCGGCCACCAGGCTGCCGATCGAAAGCGGCCAGCGCGGGCCGATCCGGGCACCGAGGGCGCCGGCCCGGGACGAGCCGACCATCAGCAGCAGGGTCATCGGGATCATCGAGACCCCGGCCTCCAGCGCGGAATACCCCGCCGCCACCTGCAACTCGACGACGAGGAAGAAGCTGATCCCGGACACCCCGGCGTAGACGAAGAACGTGACCAGGTTGATGGCGGTGAACTGGCGGTCGCGGAACAGCCGGAGCGGCAGCATCGCGGCGTCGCCGCGGCGGCGCTCGGCCCGGACGAACGCGACCAGTGCCAGCGCGCCCAGGGCGGCGGCCGGTGCCGCCCAGGTGCCGCGCTGGATCAGCGCGTACGTGACCCCGGCCAACCCGGCCGCGGCGAGGGCGGCGCCGGGTACGTCGAACCGGCCGGCACCGGGATTGCTGCTCTCCGGTACCCAGATCATCGCCGCGATGAGCGCGAGCACCGCCAGTGGCACGTTGATGAAGAAGATCCAGCGCCAGGACAGCGCGTCAATGAGCCAGCCGCCGAGGAACGGGCCGACGGCGGTCGCCACGCCGGACAGCCCCGACCAGGCGCCGATCGCCCGACCCCGGTCCTCGCTGGCGAACGAGGCCTGCAACAGCGCCAGCGAGCCCGGCGTCAGCAGCGCGGCGCCGCAGCCCTGGAACGCCCGGGCCGCGGTGAGCATGCCCACATTCACCGAAAGTCCACAGAGGACGGACGCCACGGTGAACCAGGCCACACCGAGCAGGAACACCCTGCGCCGCCCGTACCGGTCGCCGAGCGCGCCGCCGAGCAGCACGAGCGCGGCCAGCGCGAGCGTGTACGCACTGATCGTCCACTGTAGACCAGCGACACCGGCGTGCAGCTCGCCACCGATGTGCGGGAGCGCGACATTGACCACCGTGTTGTCGAGAAAGGCCATCCCGGACGCCACGACCGACGCGAACACGGCGCCCCGGCCCCGGCCGGTCGACAGTCGCAGAGCCTCAGCCATGGCTCCCATCCTGCCCGCCCGACTGGCGCAACCGGCAACTGGCCTTCAAGCTGAACCCATGCGTACCATCCGTGCCCTCGTCGCACTTGTCGCGCTCGGTGTCCTGGTCGGGTGCGATCCGAGCGTTCTGAACCCGCCTGGCACCGGCACGGGCGCCGGCGGGCTGCCAGGCCCGGCGCCATCCGCCGCCAGCCAGCAACTGGCGGAGCTGACCGTGTCGGGCGGCCTGACGATGTCGGGCTACAGCCGGAAGAAGTTCCCGCACTGGATCTCGCAGGGCCACGGCTGCGACACCCGCGACGTGGTGCTGGAGCATCAGGGTACGGGGGTGCGTGCGACGGACACCTGCAAGATCACATCAGGCGCCTGGACCAGCCCGTACGACGGCAAGACCTACAGCGATCCGGAGAAGCTCCAGATCGACCACGTGGTACCGCTGGCGAACGCGTGGAGGTCGGGCGCGAAGAACTGGACCACGGCGCGGCGGCGGGAGTTCGCTAACGACCTCACCCGGCCGCAGCTGCTCGCGGTCACGTCGTCGCTGAACGAGGCCAAGGGCGACCAGGACCCGTCCCAGTGGCGCCCGCCGGCCCGGAGCTTCTGGTGCTCGTACGCCGAGGACTGGATCTCCGTCAAGCACTACTGGCAGCTGACCGTGACGCCCGCCGAGAAGGGGACGCTGTCCGACATGTTGGGGACGTGTTCATGAGTGCATACCGGACCGGGGACTTCACGGCCGCGCCCGGCGGCGTGTGGACCGAGGAGGTCGGCGTCATCACCGGCCAGCTGACGCTGCGCACCGAACTGGCCGACGACCTGACCCTCACGCTGAGGGTGCAGTACAAGGACGCGGACGAGTGGTATGTGGTCCGGGGCGGCCACGCCACCCTGCGCGACGCCGGCGACCTGGGGCCGGTCCACCGCCTGGTGCTCGGCGTACTAGACCGGCCCGAGGGCTGAGGCCCGAGCCCGGCGGGTCGCGGTGGCGGGTGCCGCTACTCCTCCGCCACCGTGGCGGCCGCTTCCCGGGCGGCCTGAACGCCACGGCCGGTCCGCTCTGCGTCCCGGATCGGGAAGTGGCAGGCCACCCGCTGCCCCGGCGCGATCTCGGCCAGCGCGGGCTCCTGGGCGGCGCAGATGTCCTGCGCCTTCCAGCACCGGGTACGGAAGCGGCAGCCGGAGGGCGGATCGATCGGGCTGGGTACGTCGCCGGTGAGCAGGATGCGGTCGCGCTGGGCGCTGTCCCGGCGGGCCGGGTCCGGCACCGGTACCGCCGAGAGCAGCGCCAGCGTGTACGGGTGCCGCGGCCGCTCGTACAGGTCGTCGCGGGACGCCAGCTCGACGATCTTCCCGAGGTACATGACCGCGATCCGGTCGGAGATGTGCCGGACCACTGACAGGTCGTGCGCGATGACCAGGTACGTCAGGCCCAGTTCGCGCTGGAGGTCGTCGAGCAGGTTGACCACCTGCGCCTGGATCGACACGTCCAGCGCGGAGACCGGCTCGTCCGCGACGATCATTTTCGGCCGGAGCGCGAGAGCACGCGCGATACCGATGCGCTGGCGCTGCCCGCCGGAGAACTCGTGCGGGTACCGGTTGTAGTGCTCCGGGCTGAGGCCGACGAGTTCGAGCAGCTCCTGCACGGCCCGCTTGCGCCCCTGCGGGGTCGGCACGTTCTGGATCCGCATCGGCGCGCTCACGATGCTGCCGACGGTGTGGCGCGGATTCAGCGAGGAGTACGGATCCTGGAAGATCATCTGGATCTCGCGGCGCAGCGGTCGCATGGCGCCGGTGGACAGGTGGGTGATGTCCCGCCCGTTGAAGACGATCTTCCCGCCGCTCGGCTCGATCAGGCGGGTGACCAGCCGACCGGTCGTGGTCTTGCCGCAGCCGGACTCGCCCACCAACCCCACCGTCTCACCGGTGCGGATGGCCAGATCGATGCCGTCGACCGCGCGAACCGCCCCGACCCTGCGTCTGAAGATGATCCCGCGACTGATCGCGAAATGCTTCTCCAGCCCGCTCAACTCAAGCAGAGTCTCGTTCGGCCGGTCCGGCGAGGCAGGTGCCTCCGGGCTGACCGGTTCGGCCGGCGCCACCGGGCCGGCCGGGTCGGCCGTGGCCACCGGCTCGGCCGGCCGGGCCGGGGGAGGGTTGTCGGTCACGTTGTACTCCTTCTGCAGGCGCCGCTGTGACGCCGGTGCTCACAGGTGAGGGGCGATGTCCTCGCCGAAGATCCGGGTACGGACCGGCGACGGCAGGTGGCAGGCCACCCGGTGAGCCTCGCCCAGCAGCTCCGGCACCACGGTCCGGCACGGGATCCCGTCGCGTCCGGCGTACCGGCAGCGGGGATGGAAGGCGCAGCCCGGCGGAACGTTGATCAAGCTCGGCGGTGTGCCCTCGATCGAGATGAGCCGCTCCCGCACATCGCGGTCCAGTCTCGGCATCGAGCCGAGGAGCCCCCAGGTGTACGGGTGCTCGGGCCGGTTGAACACCTGCTCGGCCTGGCCGTACTCGGCGGACTTGCCGGCGTACATGACCAGCAGCTCGTCGGCCAGTTCGGCGACCACGCCGAGGTCGTGGGTGATGATGATGACGGCGGAGCCGAACTCCGACTGGAGGTCCCGGATCAGGTCCAGGATCTGTGCCTGCACCGTAACGTCCAGCGCGGTGGTGGGCTCGTCGGCGATGAGCAGCTGCGGGTTGTTGACCAGTGCCATGGCGATCATGGCGCGCTGGCGCATGCCGCCGGAGAACTGGTGCGGGTAGTCGTCGACCCGGCGGGCGGGCTGCGGGATGCCGACCCGCCCCAGCATGTCGATGGCGTGCTTGCGGGCCACCCGCTTGGAGACGTGGTTGTGCACCCGGTACGCCTCGATGATCTGCGCCCCGACGGTGTAGAACGGGTGCATCGCGGCCAGCGGATCCTGGAAGATCATCGCCATCTTCTGGCCGCGCAGCCGGCGCACCTCCTCCCGCGACGCGGAGATCAGCTCCTCACCGTCGAGCCAGATCTCGCCGGAGAGCCGGGTGTTGCCGCCCCGGTGCAGGCCGAGAATGGACAGGCTGGTCACGCTCTTGCCCGAGCCTGACTCGCCGACGATGCCCATGGTGCGGCCGCGCTCCACCGCGAACGACAGCCCGTCGACCGCCTTGACCAGGCCGTCGTCGGTCTTGAAGTGCACCCGCAGGTCGCGTACCTCCAGGAAAGACGACGGCACCCGGGTCGGCGAGAGCGATTCGCCGGCAGTGGTGAGAGTTCCCGACACTGTGACTAGCCTCGTTTCCGGCCGGTGGACCGTGAACTGTGAACGCCGGTCATGCCAGCCGCACACGTGGGTCGATGACCGCGTAGAGCAGGTCGACGACGAGGTTGGCGAAGATGATGAAGAACGAGCCCACCAGCGTGACTCCGAGCACCTTCGGCAGGTCGTTGTTGGTGACCGCGAGCACCGCGTACTGGCCGACACCGGGCAGCGAGAACGTGGTCTCGGTCAGGATCGCACCACCCAGCAGCAGGCCGACATCCAGCCCGAAGATGGTGAGGATGGGAGTCAGCGCCGAGCGCAGCCCGTGCCTGATCACCACACGGCCCTCGGCCAGCCCCTTGGCCCGGGCGGTACGGATGTGGTCCTCGCCCATGGTCTCCAGCATGCCGGCGCGGGTGAGCCGGGCGTACCCCGCCGCGTTGATGAACGCGATCACGAGCCACGGCAGGATCAGGTCATAGGCCCACTCGGCCGGATTCTGGGTAAACGGCGTGTAGCTGCCGCCCGGCGCGGTCCAGTGCAGCGTGTACGAGAAAATCACCAGGGCGACCAGGCCGGTGAAGAAGATGGGCAGCGACACACCGGCCAGCGCGACGCCCATCGCGGCCCGGTCGAAGACGCTGCCCTTGCGCAGCGCGGACAGCACGCCGGTACTCAGCCCAGCGAGCAACCAGATGGCCGCGCCGCCCACGGCCAGCGAGAAGGTCACGCCGATGCGGTCGGTGAGTTCCGGCCACACCGGGTTCTGGGTGATGAACGAGTAGCCGAAGCACGGCGCCGGGCAGTGTTCGGTGGTGGGGCCCAGGTTGTAGTCCTCGCCCGCGACGATGCCCTTGACGAACCGCCCGTACTGCACGTAGATCGGGTCGTAGAAGCCCAGGCGCTGCGCGGTGGCGTGGAGTTCGCTGGAGTTCGCGGACTTGCCCATGTAACGCGAGGCGAGGCCCTCCGGTGTCGCTCCGGCCAGCCTCGGCACCAGGAAGAAGATCGCGAACGTCGCCATGCTCACGATGAGCAGCAGCAGGACCGCGGCGAGCAGGCGGCGGATGAGGTATCTGATCACAACTGTCGGCCGTGGTGGCTGGCGGGCGCTGCCCGCCAGCCACCGGTGGCCTTCACCTTCCTCTTTCGAAGAACCGGAGCCGAGCTACTTCACGCCCATCCAGGCGTAGTCGTAGAACCCGCCGAGCCCGTCATTGATGTACGCATTGGTCACGTTCGGCGAGCGGTAGTCCAGCGACTTCGCCCAGATGCCGGGCAGGGCCTCCGCGTTCTCCATCACGGACTCGTCGATCTGTCCCCAGATCGCGTTGCGGGCCGAGGCGTCGGTAGTGCTCAGCGCCTTGTCGATCAGCTGGTCGACCTCGGGGATCTTGATGCCCAGGTTCGTGTTGCCGCCCGCGGCGCGGATCACGCGGCTGTCCACGATCTGCTGCAGGAAGCCGAAGCCGTCCGGCCAGTCGGCGCCCCAGCCGTAGACGATGATGCCGAGCTTGTTGTTCTTGGCGAAGTCCGGCTTGCCGGCGTACAGCTTCGCGTAGTCCCCGAGCGGGTACGGCTTGATGGTCAGCTTGATGCCGACCTTGGCCAGCGCCTGCTGGATCGACTCCGCGGTCGCCTTCTCCTTCGGCCGCTCGGCCCGGTACGAGATGTTGGTCTCGAAGCCGTCCGGGTGGCCACACGCCTGCAGCTCCTGCTTCGCCATCGCGTCGTCGCCGTTCGGCTTGGACTTGAAGTTGTACAGGTCAATGTCCTTGTGGCCCGGGATCGTCGGCGGCAACAGGCTGGTGGCGATGTCACCGCCCACCGCGCCACCATAGGCGCGCTGGTAGCCCTCGTGGTCCACCGCGTACTCCACGGCCTTGCGGCAGTGGATGTTGTCGAGCGGAGCCACGTCCGGGTTGATGACGGAGAACCACAACCGGGTGATCGACGCCAGGTCGGTGTTCTTCTTCAGGTTCGGGTCGGCGAGCACCCGGCCCTGCGCGGCGGTCCCCAGGCCGGTGCCCTCGACCGCGACGTCCAGGTCGCCGGCTATGAGCCGGTTGTCGATGTCGTCGGAGTTGACGTTCAGCGACACCTCGATCTTGTCGGGCAGGGCGGTGCGGTTCGGGTCTGTGGACGCGTCCCAGTTCGGGTTGCGCTTGAGGCTGAAGTTCTTGCCCGGGTTGTTCGTGTCGAACTCGTACGGGCCGGTGGAGACCACGTGCTCCTTGTACTTGATGCCGGTGTCCTTGGCCTGCGGTACCGGGATCGTCGCCGGCAGCATGGCCAGGTAGTCGAAGCCACCGAACGGCTTGATCAGGTGGAACACGATGGTGTGGTCGTCCGGCGTGTCGATGCACTTGCAGCCGAGCTTGCCGGGCGTCGGGTCGTGGTACGGGCTGGTGTAGCCCTGCAGGTCGAGGAAGTCGTTGAAGTACGTCGGGCCGTTGACGAAAACGTTCTTGTCCAGCGACCGCTCGACCGCGTACTTCACGTCCTTGGAGGTGACCGGGGTGCCGTCCTCGAACTTGATGCCCGAGCGCAGCGTGTAGGTCCAGGTCTTGCCGCCGTCGCTGGGTTTGCCCAGGGAGGTCGCCAGGTCCGGTACCAACTGCACGCCCGCGTTGCCCGGCTTGGGCGCGAACATGGTCAGCGCCCGGCCGTAGAGCCGGATGAAGTCCCAGGAGTATCCGTAGTAGGTGTCCGCCGGGTCGAGGGAGTCCCAGTCTCCGGAGTCGGCGAACGTCAGGGTGCCGCCCTTCTTGGTGGACACGGCGGCCACCTTGCCGATCGCCGCGTTGTACGCGGCGGCACCGGAGCTGCTGTTACTTGACGGCGTTTTGGAGCCGCCACAGCCGGCGAGAGCCAGTGCAAGCGCGGCGCCCGCGGCGACCACGGCCGCCATTCTCTTTCTCATCTGCTCACAACACCCCTTCATTCTCTGGTGGAGTTGCGGCCACCGCGTGGCCGAGTTGTTAGCGCGCCCGTGGATCCAGCGCGTCGCGCAGGCCGTCACCGAAGAGGTTGAAGGACAGCACGGTGACGAAGATGGCCAAGCCAGGGGGAAGCATGAAGTAGGGGTAGGTGTAGTAGGTCGTCGCGTCGGACAGCATCCCGCCCCAGGTCGCGGTCGGCGGCGCGACGCCGACCCCGAGGAATGACAGCGCTGCCTCGAACAGCACGTTCGTCGGGATGAGCAGGGTGGTGTAGATCAGGATCGGCGCCACCAGGTTGGGCAGCAGTTCGCGGAAGACGATGTAGCTGCCGCGGGCACCGAGGCTCCGCGCGGCATCGACGAACTCGCGCTCGCGCAGCGACAGGGTCTGCCCGCGGATGATCCGGCCGACGTACGGCCAGCTGAAGAAGCCGATGATGAACACGAGCAGGGCGATGCGCAGGGAGTCGCCGTGCAGGCCGAACGCGTGGTCCGGGATCACGCCGACCAGCGCGATCGAGAACAGCAGCAGCGGGAAGGCCAGGAACACGTCCATCAACCGGCTGATGAACGCGTCCACCCAGCCGCCGAAGAAGCCGGCGGTCACCCCCAGCAGGGTGCCGATCGTGACCGACAGCCCGGTGGCCAGGAACGCGATGAGCAGCGAGATCCGGGAGCCGTAGACGACCCGGCTGAACAGGTCGCGTCCGTTCTGCGGTTCGAGCCCGAACTTGAACTTCCAGCTGATGCCGCCGAACTTGCCGATCGGCGTCTGCAACTCGGGGTCGATGAACTGCTGGTGGAACTCGTTCGGTGGGTGGCCGAAGTACTTGACGATCACCGGTGCGAAGATGGCGACCACGATGAGAAACACCACGACCACGCCGCCGGTCATCGCGACCTTGTCTCGGCGGAGGCGTGACCAGGCGATGCGGCCCAGCGAGCGGCCCTCGATGGCCCGGATCTCCGACTCCGCTGGGAGCTGGTCGCCGCTCAGTGTGGTGGTGTCGCCGGCCGGCGGCTCCGGTGCCAGGACCATCTAGGGCACTGCCTTCCTTGGCAGCCGCCGCCCGGTGCCGAGCGAAGCCGGATCAACCGTGAACCGGCCTGACCGGGTCCGTGGCAGTTGGCAACCGATGGGTTGTCTTCCGCGTGGACTCCCCGCCCTCCGTTAAATGAGTTGTGGTCACTCACGGAGACGCGATATCAACGGTGATGGCTTCACCGTTGGTGGGAAGAAACCTTCGTCTCCGGAGACCACGGCCGTCAAGGTCCGGACGACCCCGTAATCAAGTTCAGGCCACCCCGTGATGGAGATGTGACCTGCGCCGCAATATCGATGAAGCGTTACCAATGAATGAGTGACTCAGATCACTCGGCGGCCCTCAAATGCCCGACCTAGGGTTATTTCGTCCGCGTACTCTAGGTCACCACCGACCGGTAGGCCGCTCGCCAGCCGGGTCACCGCGATCCCCATCGGCTTCACCAGCAATGCGAGGTACGTGGCCGTCGCCTCGCCCTCGGTGTTTGGATCGGTCGCCAGGATCAGCTCCTTGACCGAACCCTCGGCGAGCCGCGCCATCAGCTCACGAATCTTCAGATGATCCGGGCCGATGCCCTCCAGCGGATTGATGGCGCCACCCAGCACGTGGTACCGGCCGCGAAACTCGCCCGTGCGCTCGATCGCCACGACGTCCTTCGGCTCCTCGACGACGCACAGCACGTCGTCGTGCCGGCGCGGGTCGCGGCAGATGCGGCACTGCTCGGCCTCGGCGACGTTGAAACAGGTGGTACAGAACCGGACCTGCTCCTTGACCCGCTGAAGGGCAACGGCGAGCCGTTTCACGTCGGTCGGGTCGGCCGACAGGATGTGGAACGCGATGCGCTGGGCACTCTTGGGTCCGACGCCAGGCAGCCGGCCGAGTTCGTCGATCAGGTCCTGGATGGCGCCTTCGTACATGTCGGAACCGTCAGAACCCGGGCAGGCCCAGGCCGCCCATGCCACCGAGGCCGGCGGTCAGCGGGCCCATCTTCTGCTCGGTCAGCTCCCGTACCGCCTCGGAGGCGTTGTGCAGCGCGGCGAGCACCAGATCCTCCAGCGTCTCCACGTCATCCGGGTCGATCGCCTTGGGGTCGATCTTCACGGCCGACACCTCGCCGGTGCCCTTGATGGTGACCGTGACCAGGCCGCCCCCGGCGGTGCCGGTCAGCTCGGCCTCGGCCAGCTCAGCCTGCGCATCGGCCATCTGCTGCTGCATCTTCTGGGCCTGCTTCATCAGCTGCTGCAGGTTGGGCTGTCCACCGGGGCGCACGAGACTCTCCTGTCGTTGGTTCCTCAGCGGGCCAAGCGTAGCCCTCACACCCGGGCCGGGCTGCCCGGACCGTCCACTTCGGGCGCGAGGTCAACGCACATCGACCTCGTCGATCTTTTCGGCCCCCAGGGTCTGCTGCAGCAACGCGAGTGCCTGCTGCTCGGTGGTCTGGCGGGCGGTCTGCTCATCGACGATCTCGTCGAGCGGCTCGTCGCCGGGGTCGAAGCCCTCGTGCGTCCGGGCGTCGTGGACCGGCGGATCGTAGTCGGGATCGTACGGCGGCTC
>JBDZVD010000263.1:0-2946 GCA_040255525.1 Micromonosporaceae bacterium
GCCCCAGCTCGGCGCGCCCCGGCTCGGCGCGCGGCGGCTGGCCGCCGCCCGGCGGGCGGCCGTGGGCGACCCGGTCAGCGTCGACTACCACGTGGAGAGCGGGGACGGCGCCGCGACGCTGAAGACGATGGCCGACATCATGACCAGCCTGGGCGCTACCCGAAACGCGATAAACTTCGCTGGCGGCGGGTCGACCACCCCCGGTCGCCCGCAGAAGCGGGCAGCAGTTCGGTCAGTGTCCGCAACACCCCCTCCGATGGCTCCCAGCGTGCGGTGGCCAACGGTCTCGGTGTGTTCACGTCCTAGCCGTCATGCGGGGTCAGCGGACCCCGCCCTCGCACCCGTACGACGCAACGGCGCGCCGGCCTCGTGCAGGTACCTCAGCGCCTGCCGGTACGAGTCGATCAGGCCGGACTCCGTGTAGGCCACGCCGATCTCCGCGCAGTAGTCGCGGACGATCGGCCGGGCCCGGCGCAGGTTCACCGACGGCATGCTCGGGAACAGGTGGTGTTCGATCTGGTAGTTCAGCCCGCCGAGCAGCACGTTCACGAGATGGCCTCCGCGCACGTTGCGTGAGGTGAGAACCTGGCGGCGCAGGAAGTCCGGCTGCTGCCGGTCGTCGGAGAGCATCTCCATGCCCTTGTGGTTCGGCGCGAACGTAGCGCCGAGATACACCCCGAAGAGTCCCTGCTGGACGGCCAGGAAGACCAGGGCCTTGGCCGGCGACAGCACCAGCAGCAGGGCCGCCAGGTAGGCGCCGAAGTGCACGAACAACAGTGCGGCCTCCGCCCACCGGTGCCGCAGCGACGGCCGGCGCAACGCCCGCGAGCTGTTCACGTGCAGGCTGAGCCCCTCCAGGGTGAGCAGGGGGAAGAACAGGTACGCCTGCCACCCGCCGAGTAGCCGTGGCACGCCCCGGCTCGCCGCAGCCTGCCGCGTGGACCAGACCAGCACGTCCGGTACCACATCCGGGTCGCGCTCCTCATGGTTGGGGTTGGCGTGGTGCCGGGTGTGCTTGTCCATCCACCAGCCGTAGCTCATGCCGATGCCGAGGTTGCCGGCCACCAGGCCGGCCAGCTCGCTGAGCCGGCGGGTGGAGAACACCTGGCGGTGGGCGATGTCGTGGGCGACGAGTGCGAGTTGCGCGAAGACGACCGCCAGCACCGGCGCGACGAGCAGCTGATACCACGAGTCGCCGACCACGACGAACGTCACCCAGCCCCCGAGGTACGCGCTGGCGACCAGGCCGATCCGGGCGCGGTAGTAGCCGGCGCGGCGTCTCATCAACCCTGCGGCGGCGACGCGGCGCGACAGGGTCGCGAAGTCGCTCCGGGCGGCGGGCGGTCGTTTCACGGTGGCGATTGACATGCTGAACGGACCTCAACTTCTCCCGGCGGGGACGCGGTGCTGATGGCCAGGCGCACCGCTACGAACGCTACGGGCCGGCCCGCCCCACCGCGTCCCGCCGCGGCACCGGATCGGATCCGGTACTCAGGTATCGCCTGGGTCCGCTCGACTGCTACTCCGGTGCCGGCGGGGCCGGTGCCCGGTGCCCGGTATCAGCCCGCGAGCCCGTTCTCGTAGGCATAGACCACGGCCTGGGTGCGGTCCCGCAGCCCCAACTTGGTGAGCATGTTGCCGACGTGCGTCTTGACGGTCTGCTCCGCCAGCGTGAGTTCGGCGGCGATCTCCGCGTTGGACAGGCCACGAGCGACCAGTCGCAGGGCGTCGCGTTCGCGCGGCGTGAGCGTCGCGACCGCTTGCGGACTCGGGCGCTCATGCCGCCGCCGGCGGGCGAAGTCGCCGATCAGCCGGCGGGTGACCGAGGGTGCCAGCAGCGCGTCGCCGGCCGCCACGATCCGCACTGCCGCGACAAGGTCGGCCCCGGACGCGTCCTTGAGGAGGAAGCCGCTGGCACCCGCGCCGAGCGCCTCGTACACATATTCGTCGAGATCGAACGTCGTCAGGATCAGCACTCTGGGCCGCGACGGTGCGTCCGGTGCGCGCGGCGCGGATCCCTGGCGCGGCGCCTGCCCGTCGCCGCCGGGATCGGGACCGTCCGGAAGCGGTTGCCCCACGATCCGCGCGGTGGCCGCGAGCCCGTCCAGCACCGGCATGCGCACGTCCATGACGACCACTCCGGGGCGCAGCTTCCGGCACAGCTCGACGGCCTTCTGCCCGTCGCCGGCCAGACCGACCACGTCGATGTCGGGCGCGGCGGACAGCAGGGTGGCCAGCCCGTCCCGGATCATTTCCTGGTCGTCGACGACCAGGACCCGTATGGTCACACCGCCACCCTATCCCGGCCCACCCGGCCGCCCGCCCGATACCGGACCGGGGATCACCTGCACGGCAGGTCGGCCACGACCGCGAACCCACCGCCACGATGCGGCCCCGCGGTCAGCGTCCCGCCGAGCATCGTCACGCGTTCCCGCATCCCCACCAGTCCGTGCCCGCCACCGCTCGCCGGGCTCACCGGGCGCGCGTCGCCGCCACCGTCGGTGACCGAGACCCGCAGGGTGTTCGGGCCGTAGCGGATCACCACGCTGACCCGCGCGCCGGATGCGTAGCGTGCCGCGTTGCTGAGCGCCTCCTGGACGATCCGGAACGCCGACAGGTCCACGCCGACCGCGAGCGGACGGGGCACTCCGACCACCGTCGGCTCCACCACGAGTCCCGACTGCCGGCCCGCCTCGACCAACTCGTCGAGCCGCGCCAGGCCCGGCTGCGGCACCCGCTCGGGCAACTCGTCCCCGTTGCGCAGCAGGCCCACGACCCTGCGGGTCTCCGCGAGTGCCTCCCTCGCGGCGGCCCGGATCGCGACGAGAGTGGCCTGCGCCGCCGGCGGCAGGTCATGGATCTTCAACGGTGCGGCCTCGGCCTGAATCGCGATCATCGACATGTGATGCGCCACCACGTCGTGCAGTTCCCCGGCGGTCCGGCTGC
>JBDZVD010000023.1:0-10128 GCA_040255525.1 Micromonosporaceae bacterium
GATGCCGCCGGTTATCCGGCGACGATGATGTGCAGGCTGCGCGGGCCGTGGACGCCCTCGACGCGGTTGAGTTCGATGTCGCTGGTCGCCGACGGGCCGCTGATCCAGGTCTGCGGCCGGCCCGGGGCGAGGCGGGGGAGGGCTTCGGCGGGGGTACCGACGATCTGGTCGGCGCGCACGACGCAGAGGTGGTAGTCGGGCAGCAGGGTGAGCGCGCGGCGGCCCTGCGCTGGTCCGGTGTCCAGGATGACGGTGCCGGTCAGCGCGATCGCGGCGGCGGCCCCGGTGAGCACGCCGTCGCTTCGGTCGAGTTCGTCATTGGCCAGCGGCGGGTCGTCGGTGACCGTGCTGACGCCGGAGACCCACCCGGCGGGAAGGTCGGCGGGGACGGCGAGGGTCCGGCCGGCGGCGGCCCGCGCGATCTCGGCGGGCAGGTCCGCCTCGGGGGTACGGGTGATGGTGGCCCGGTAGTCGGCGGCACGCTCGATGAACAGGGCGACGAGGTCGGTGCCCTCGGGCAGAAAACGCCGGTAGTCGCGCGGGACGGCCACCGGCGTGGGGTTCGGCCCGAGGGCCGCCCGGATCCGGCTGAGAATCTCGCTCTTCGCGTCGGGAGTCTGGGTCATTCGCCGGTCTTCTTCCCGTCATCCACCGGTCTTCCGCCGCGTCACGCGCGGGTCCTCTTCCACCAGGCGCGGAAGGGCTCGGTGGCGGGCGGGGTGAGGTCGCGGTGGGTGAACCAGGCGCGTGCCCAGCCGGGGATGCGGGTGCGTGCCCACCCGGGTCCGCCGCGCAGCCGCCGGGTGTGCCCGAGCAGGAGGCCGCCGATCCGCTGCGCGGCCGCCAGCCGCCGGGAACTGGCGAACGTGGCTCCGGCGGCGGACATGACGGCCCGTTCACCCAGGTGCCCGCGCTGGTGGCTGACCACCCTGGCGCGCAGGTCGAGGAGCACGCCGGGAATATCGATGCGTACCGGGCAGGCGTCAAAACACGCGCCGCAGAGCGAGGACGCGAACGGCAGGGAGGCGGTCTGCTCGTCCACCGGGTGCTGGTTGATGCCGCGCAGTTGCGGCGTGATGATCGCGCCGATCGGGCCCGGGTAGGCCGAGCCGTATGCCTTGCCGCCGGTGCGCTCGTACACCGGGCAGACGTTGAGGCAGGCGGAGCAGCGGATGCAGCGCAGCGCCTGGCGGCCGATGGGGTTGGTCAGCGTCGCGGTGCGACCGTTGTCGAGCAGGACGAGGTGGAACGCCTGTGGCCCGTCGCCCGGGGTGACGCCGGTGAAGGTCGAGGTGTAGGGGTTCATCCGCTCGGCGGTCGAGGACCGGGGCAGCAGTTGGAGGAAGACTTCGAGGTCGGTCCAGGTGGGGACGAGTTTCTCGATGCCGACGACACTGATCAGGACCTCGGGCAGGGTCAGGCACATCCGGCCGTTGCCCTCGGACTCCAGGATCACCAGGGTGCCGGTGTCGGCGACCGCGAAGTTCGCGCCGGACACCGCGACCTTGCTGCGCAGGAACTTCTCCCGGAGGTGGAGGCGGGCCGCCTCGGCCAGGTCGCCGGGGTGGTCGGTGAGGTCCTCCGGGGCCGGCCTGCCGACCTTGCTCATCTCCCGGGCGAAGATGTCGCGGATTTCGGCGCGGTTGCGGTGGATCGCGGGGACGAGGATGTGGCTGGGCAGGTCGTGGCCGAGCTGGACGATGAGTTCGGCGAGGTCGGTCTCCCAGACGTCGATTCCGGCCTCGGCGAGCGCGGTGTTGAGCTCGATCTCCTGCGTCGCCATCGACTTGATCTTGACGATCTCCGTCGTTCCGTGCTGCCGGGCGATGGCGGTGACGATGCCGCACGCCTCGGCGGCGTCCCGGGCCCAGTGCACCACCCCGCCGGCCGCGGTCACCCGCTCCTCCAGCCGCAGGAGCAGCTCGGGCAGCCGGGCCAGGGTGTCGTCCTTGATGGCGGCGCCGGCGAGGCGCAGGGCCTCCCAGTCGGGCAGCTCCGCGACCGCGCGGGCGCGCTTGTCCCGGATGGTCGTGGTGGCGTGCCGCAGGTTCGCGCGCAGTTGGGGGTCGGCCAGCGCGTCCCGGGCGGCCCGCGGGAACGGGGGCATGCCCAGGAACGTCGGATGCCCCGCCCTGGTGGGGATCGGCGGCGCGGTCACGCCGTACCGGCCAGGATCTGCGCGAGGTGCACCGTGCGTACCGGCGGTTGCTGGCGGGACAGCATGCCGCCGATGTGCATGAGGCACGAGGTGTCGGCGGCGGTCAGGTACGCCGCGCCGGTGGCGTGCACGTCGGCGGTCTTGTCCGCACCCATCGCGGCGGAGGTGTCCGGGTTCTTCACGCTGAACGTGCCGCCGAAGCCGCAGCAGGCTTCGGGGTGGGCGAGTTCGACCAGGTCCAGACCCTCGACGTGGGACAGCAGGCGCTGCGGGCGGTCACCGGTGCGCAGCATGCGCTGCGAGTGGCAGGTGCGGTGGAACGCGACCCGGTGCGGGAAGTACCCGCCGACGTCCTCCACCCGCAACACATCGGTGAGGAACTCGCACAGCTCGTACACCGGCGGCGGGCTCGCGTCCGGGACGACGACCGGGTGGTAGTGGCGGATCATCGAGGCGCAGGACGCGGACGGGGTGACGACCGCGTCGTACCCGGCGAACACCCGGGCGAAGTTCGCGACCAGCGGGGCGCACTCGGCCCGGTACCCGGAGTTGAAGTGCATCTGGCCGCAGCAGGTCTGCCCGGCGGGGAACTCGACCGCCACGCCGACCCGTTCCAGCACGGTGACCGTGGCCTTGCCGACCTCCGGGAACAACGAGTCGTTGAAACACGTGATGAACAGCGCCACGCGCATCGGTCATTCCCGTCCGATCCGGGCCGCGGCCGCGTCCCAGGCGGCGGGGTCGCCGGCCGGCTCGAAACGGCGCAGCGGTTGGGTCGCCGCGACCAGTTCGCGCATCGCCGCCAGATCCGCCGGGCCGCCGTCGACGCGCGCCTGGACCAGCACGTTGCCCAGCGCGGTCGCCTCGACCGGGCCGGCGACGACGGGAAGGCCGGAGGCGTCCGCGGTCAGCTGGCACAGCAGGTCGTTGCGGGCGCCGCCGCCGATGAGGTGCACGACCCCGATGCTACGCCCGGACAGGCGGGCGGCGGCGCGCAGCGCGGCCCGGTGCGAGAGGGCGAGACTCTCCACGACGCAGCGCGCGTATGCCGGGCGGCCCGCCGGCGCGGGCTGGCCGGTGCGGGCGCAGTATGCGTCGATGCGCGAGGGCATGTCTCCCGGCGCCAGGAAGCCCGGGTCGTCGGGGTCGACGAGCGAGCGGAACGGCGCCGCCCGGGCGGCCGCGGCCAGCAGCGCGCGGGTGTCCGGCTCGCGCCAGCCGCGCTGGCACTCCTGCAGCAGCCACAACCCCATCACGTTGCGCAGGTACCGGATGGTGTTGCCGACCCCCAGCTCGTTGGTGAAGTTCTCCGCGCGGCTGCCCTGGGTCAGCACCGGGGCGGGCAGCTCGACGCCGACCAGCGACCAGGTGCCGGTGCTGACGTACGCGAAATCGGCCGTGGTCGCCGGTACCGCGACCACCGCCGACGCGGTGTCGTGTGAGCCGACCGCGACCAGCGGCAGGTTCAGGCCGGTGTCCGGCGCGAGGGTGCCGATGGCCGACCCGGGGTCCCGCAGCGCGGGGAACAGGTCGCGGCGCAGCCCCAGCCCGTCGATCAGCCCGCCGGCCCACTCGCCGGTACGGGCGTCGTACAGCGCGGTGGTGGACGCGTTGGTGCGCTCGGCGCCGTACCGCCCGGTCAGCCAGTAGCCGAGCAGGTCGGGGATCAGCAGCATGCGCTCGGCCGCGGCCAGCCGCTCACCGGGTTCGGCGAGCAGCTGGAAGACCGTGTTGAACGGCAGGTGCTGGGTGCCGGTGACGGCGTACCGCTGCGGATCCGGTACGGCGACCGCCTCGGTACGGGTGTCCCGGTAGTGGTACGGCAGGCCGAGCAGGGCACCCCGCCGGTCGACCAGCCCGTAGTCCACGGCCCACGAGTCGATGCCGACCGAGACCGGCCCGTCGCCGCAGCGGTGCAGGCCGGCCAGCAGTTCCCGGTAGAGGCGGACGATGTCCCAGTGCAGGCCGTCGGGCAGGCGCACCGGTTCGTTGGGGAACCGGTGCGCCTCGGTCAGCTTCAGCCGGCCGTCGCCGACCTCGCCCAGCATCACCCGACCGCTGGCGGCTCCCAGGTCGACCGCCGCGTACCGGCGACCCGCCCGGGATCCTGCGCGGCCGCTCATCTCAGGAACGCGGCGGCGACCCCGGCGTCGACCGGGATGTGCAGGCCGGTGGTGTGCGTGAGGTCCGGACCGACGAGGGTGAACACCGCCGCGGCCACATGCTCCGGAAGGACCTCCCGCTTCAGCAGGGTCCGCTGGGCGTAGAAAGCGCCCAGGTCCTCCTCCTTGACGCCGTACACCGCGGCCCGCTGGGCGCCCCAGCCGCCGGCGAAGATGCCGGAGCCGCGCACCACGCCGTCGGGGTTCACGCCGTTGACCCGGATGCCGTACTGGCCCAGTTCGGCGGCGAGCAGCCGTACCTGGTGCGCCTGGTCGGCCTTCGCCGCGCCGTACGCCACGTTGTTCGGCCCGGCGAAGACGCCGTTCTTGCTGACGATGTACACGATGTCGCCGCCGATGCCCTGCTCGGACATCACCTTCGCGGTGGCGCGGGCGACCAGGAACGAGCCGCGCGCCATCACGTCGTGCTGGGAGTCCCAGTCCTGCGCGCTGGTTTCCAGCAGTGGCTTGGAGATGGACAGCCCGGCGTTGTTCACCACCAGGTCGATGCCGCCGAAGGCGAGCACCGCGCGGGCGATGGCCGCCGCGATCTGCGCCTCGTCGGTGACGTCGACCGCCACGGCGGCGGCCGCGTCCGGACCGCCGATGCCCTTCGCCACCGCCTGGGCCGCCTGCGCGTCCCGGTCCGCGACCACCACGCAGGCACCCTCCGTGGCGAGCCGGATCGCGGTGGCCCGGCCGATGCCGGAGCCGCCGCCGGTGACGAACGCGACCCGGGTCGACAGCGGCTTGGGCATCCGGCGCAGCTTGGCCTCTTCCAGCTCCCAGTACTCGATGCGGAACTTCTCCGACTCGGGGATGGGGCGGTAGGTCGACACCGCCTCGGCGCCGCGCATCACGTTGATGGCGTTGACGTAGAACTCACCGGCCACCCGGGCGGTCTGCTTGTTGGCACCGAAGGAGAACATGCCCACGCCGGGTACCAGCACGATGGCCGGGTCGGCGCCACGCATCGCGGGGGAGTCCGGGGTGGCGTGCCGGTGGTAGTAGGCGGCGTAGTCGTCCCGGTACGCCCGGTGCAGCTCCCGCAGTCGCGCGGTGACCCCCGCCAGCGGCGCGGTGGGCGGCAGGTCCAGCACGAGCGGGCGCACCTTGGTGCGCAGGAAGTGGTCCGGGCACGAGGTGCCCAGCGCCGCCAGCCGGGGGTGCTCGGCCCGGGACAGGAACTCCAGCACCGCGTCGCTGTCCGTGTAGTGGCCGACCTGCGCCCGGTCGGCGGAGGCAAGCCCGCGCAGCAGAGGGAACAGCGCGGCGGCCCGCTCGCGCCGCTGCGCCTCCGGCAGCGGGGCGAAGTCGGGCAGGGGCGCGCCGAACGGTTCCGCCCTGCCCCGCGCCTCGAGGAAGGCGGCGGCGGTCCGGATGATGGAAAGCGAGTTCGCCTCGCACTCCGCCGACGTGTCGCCCCATGCGGTGACGCCGTGCCCGCCGAGGATGGCGCCGATCGCCTGCGGATGGTTCTGTTCGATGGCCGCGATGTCCAGGCCGAGCTGGAAGCCGGGTCGCCGCCACGGTACCCAGACCACCCGGTCGCCGAAGCACTCCCGGGTCAGCGCCTCGCCGTCGGCCGCGGTGGCCAACGCGATGCCGGAGTCCGGGTGCAGGTGGTCGACGTGCGCGGCGTCGACCAGACCGTGCATCGCGGTGTCGATGGACGGCGCCGCGCCACCCCGGCCGTGCAGGCAGAAGTCGAACGCGCCGACCATCTCGTCCTCCCGGTCGACGCCGGGGTACACCGAGACCAGCGAACGCAGCCGGTCCAGTCGCAGCGTGGCCAGGCCGGCCTCGGTGAGGGTACCCAGGTCGCCGCCGGATCCCTTCACCCACAACAGGTCCACCGGGCCACCGGTCACCGGGTCGAGGCCGGTCCCCTTCGCCGAGGTGTTGCCACCCGCATAGTTGGTGTTACGCGGGTCGGCTCCCAGCCGGTTGGACCGTGCCAGCAACGCGCCGACCGTTTCCTTCTCAGTCATGACCCTCTCATGCTCCCCAGCCGCCGGCTCATGAAACGTTTCATAGACCGCCATATTAAGCCCCCGCCCAGCAGGCGTCAAGACTGGCCTGCCCGGGCTGTCGCGGAACGAGACGGAGCAAACTGGTCAGCATGGCCCTCTGGCCTGGGAGGACCCGCGCGTGGAACCCGGGGGCGGCGCAATCCCGGGGCCGTGCCGCCGCGCTGACCACCGCCGGGGCCCGCTCGCTGTTGCGACCGCTCGACTGCCGCGCTGCCGGTCGCCGCATGCGCACGACCGGCGCGTCTGCCCGCGTCAGCCGGTCGACCGGCGGGCCCCCGCGTCGCCGCCGAGGTGAGCCGCCGTACCGGTCAGGCGCAGCAGGGTTCTCGCGACGCCGCGGGCGCCCGTGACCCGGTAGGACACTCCGCGCTCGTCCGCCCGCCGCCGCCCCTCGACCAGCGCGCCCAGTCCCCGGCAGTCCAGGAACGTCACGCCGCTGAGGTCGACGATCAGGCGCCGGGTACCCGCGTCGTCGAGCGCCGAGCCGATCGCCTTGCGCAGGCCCGGCTCCGTCGTCAGGTCCACGTCTCCGGCAGGGCGGACCGTCGCTGTCCCGCCCTCGGTCTCGACGTGGATCCGAAAGGGCATCGCCGGCTCCTTGCCTGATGGGCGGCCTGCGGTCGGCGCCCGCGACCGCCCGGCCCAGGGCGGGCTGGTGGGTACATTGTTTGCACTATAGCAAAGGTCTGTCGTACCGCACGGTGACGCTTCCGCGAGGGGTGTCAGGCGGTCCGGCGGTTCGGCCGGTCCCGTGCCCCGCCGGCCCGGTCCGGCCGGGCGGCGGCCGCGCTGAACGCGTCGAGCGACCGCACCAGTTCCTGGCGGGCGATCTCCGGCATCCGGGCCAGTACCGACTCCAGCGCCGAGCGGCGGTGGCGGCTCAGCTCGTCGAGCACGTTGACCGCGGCCGGCGTCAGGATCAGCTGCACCTCGCGCCGGTCGCCCGCGTGCGGCGCGCGGCGCAGGTACCCCAGTGCCTCCAACCGGTCGCACAACCGGCTCGCGGACGACGCTCCGACGTTGAGCGCCTCCGCCAGGCCGTTGACATTGATGTCGCGTCTCACGGTGACCAGCGTCAGCACTCGCAGTTGGGTGGGCGACACCGGCAGGGGCGGCTGCATCCGGGCCGGGTCGAGCGCGGCGGACAGCGCCTCGGCCGCGGTCTCCAGGCGGGCCGCCAAGGTCTCCAGGCGCTGCATGCCACCAACTCCTCGCGTCTACAGGACCGCCTGCCGTCACCGGATTTTCCGTGCCAGTCCAGGCAGAGCACCACGGCGTCGTCGACAAGTTCGTCGTCTCCGTGGTAATCGTGCAGACTGCGCATCACGCTACCAACGGCTTCGGCGGCCGGCTGCAGACGCGTCGCCCGCAGCGCGCGCGGCGCGGCGCAGGAGTTCACCGACCGATGGGGTGTCTTGGACATCGGCTACTCCTCTCGCAGGTCGCGTCGCGCCCGGCATATTTGTCATGGAGCAAATGATGGTACCCGGGCCGCACGGGTCGCATGACCGGGTTCCCCCGTCGCGACGGGCGGAACGCTGACCGGCCCAGGCTCAGCTCCGCCGGCTCTCCAGCTGCCGCTTCGCGTCATAGCTCTGCCGCGCCTGTTCGACCTTGTCGAGGTTGGCCGACCACTCGGCGAGGGTCGCGAACAGCGGGGCCAGGCTGCGGCCCAGCGGGCTGATCTCGTACTCCACCCTCGGGGGCACCCCGGCGTGATAGGTGCGCACGACCAGCCCGTCGCGCTCCAGCCGTCGCAGCCGCTGGGTCAGCACCTTGGGTGTGATCGTGGTGATGCGGCGCTCCAGTTCCACGAACCGTTGCCGCCCGTACGTGTGCAGCACCCACAGGATCGGCGTGGTCCACCGGCTGAACACGATGTCGACCACCGGAGTGATCGGGCAGGCCAGCTCCGGAGCGGTGTCCGCTGTTGTCTCGATCACATTCGGCCCACTTTCCTCTAGGTGCCTACTGGCTTCCCGACAGTAGCTTCGCCGAGTCCGTACAGAACACGACCGGTCGGGTCGTCGCGGGACGCCAGCCGCGCCGGGCCAGACCGCAAAACCACGCAGGGGAGCGAACATGATCGTGGTGACGGGAGCCACCGGCAATGTCGGGCGGCCACTCGTGCAGGCCCTCGTCGAAGCGGGTGAGCAGGTGACGGCCGTCGCGCGCGGGCAGACCGGGGTACCCACGGGGGTCCGGTTCCACCGGGCCGATCTGACCGAGCCGGAGAGCCTGAAGCCGGCCCTCGACCACGCCGCGGCGCTGTTCCTGCTGACCTCCGGCGACTTCATGGCCAGGGGCGACCTGGGTGCGGTCATGAACGTCGCACGGTCGGCCGGCGTCCGCCGGCTCGTGCTGCTGTCCTCCCAGGGCGTGGGTACCCGGCGCCACCCCCCGCACCTGGAGGACGCCGTCAGGCGGTCGGGTCTGGAGTGGACGATGCTGCGGCCGGGCAACTTCGACTCCAACGCGCTCCAGTGGGCCGAGTCGGTACGCACCGGGCGGGTGGTCGCCGCGCCGTTCGGGGATGTGGCGTTGCCGGCCGTCGACCCGGCCGACATCGCCGAAGTCGCCTCCGCCGCCCTGCGCGAGCCGGGCCACGCGGGCCGCGTGTACACACTGACCGGACCGGTACCGATCTCGCCCCGACAGCAGGCGGCGGCGATCGGGGACGTCCTGGGCGAGCCGGTGCGGTTCGTCGAACAGAGCCGCGAACAGGCGCGCGATCAGATGCTCGGGCACCTGCCCGAGCCGGTCGTCGAGGCCACCCTCGGTGCGCTCGGCGCACCGTCGGCCGACGAGCAGCGCGTCAACGGCGACGTGTCGCGGCTGCTGGGCCGCCCGCCCCGCGCCTTCGCCGACTGGGCGGCGCGCAACGTCGCGGCGTTCCGGTAGCCCGGTGGCACCGGTGGTCCGGTCGCCGGTGGCGGCCGGACCACCCCACGGCGCGGCGGACGTGGTGTGGCCGGGCCGGGCCTAAGCTGAGCGCGGTGGGAGAGGACCTGACGCACCCGGGCAATCGCGAGCTGGCCTCGGCACGGATGCGGCTGGGCATCCTGAGCGTGGTCGCCGTGGTGGTCGGCGCCGTGCTCGGACTGTGGGCGAAGCCAGTGGTCGCCGCCCTGGTCGGCTGGGACTTGCTGGCCGCGGCGTACGTCGTCTGGACCTGGCTGGGCGCGCGCCGGCTCGACCCGGCGGCCACCCGGCGGGTCGCGGTCAGCGAGGACCCCGGCCGGGCCGGGTTCGACACCCTGCTCCTCGCGGCCAGCGTGGTGAGCCTCGCCGGGGTCGGCATCGTCATCGACGCGGCCGGCTCACGGGGCGCGGTCGAGCAAGATCCGGCCTCCGCCCTCGCGGTCGCCAGCGTCGTCCTGTCCTGGTCCCTGGTGCACACGGTGTTCGCCGAGCGGTACGCGCGCCTCTACTACAGCGAACCGATCGGCGGGGTGAACTTCAACGAGACGGAACCGCCGAACTACGTCGACTTCGCGTACCTGGCCTTCACGGTCGGCATGACGTTCCAGGTCTCCGACACGAACCTGACCAGGAAGACGATCCGGGCCACCGCGCTGCGGCATGCCCTGCTGTCGTACCTGTTCGGCGCCGTCATCATCGCCGCCATCATCAACCTGCTCGCCGGCCTGCCCCGGTAGCCGGAGGCCGGGCCGCCGCGGGGGGCGACCCGGCCTCCGGCTGTGGCGGGGCGGATCAGGAGTACGCGTTGAATTCGGCGATGGACCACCAGGAGGTGCTGGTTCCGGTCTGGGTG
>JBDZVD010000023.1:10228-71183 GCA_040255525.1 Micromonosporaceae bacterium
GTACGTCGGTGGTGCTGCTGACCGAGGCGGTGGCGGTCCAGCCGGTACGCGGCAGCGGACCGGACGGCGGCGGGGCCGTGCCGGCCGTGTACGCGTTGAATTCGGCGATGGACCACCAGGAGGTGCTGGTTCCGGTCTGGGTGACGCGGATGTAGCGGGCGTTGGTGGCGGTGAACCCGATGGTGAGCTGTGCGGTGGTGCCGGTTCCGGTGGCGACGGTGGTCCAGGTGGTGCCGTCGGTGGAGAGGTTGACCTGGTATCCGCGGGCGTAGTCGCCTGCGCTGCCGGCGGAGTCCATGGTGATCTGGTCGATGGTGTGGGTGGTGTTCATGTCGATGGTGATGGTCTGTCCGTTGGTCATCGGGGTTCCGGTGCTCCAGCGGGTGGTGGTGTCGCCGTCGAGCATGCGGGCGGGTACGTCGGTGGTGCTGCTGACCGAGGCGGTGGCGGTCCAGCCGGTACGCGGCAGGGCGGTTTGCCCGCCGCCGCCCCCGCCGCCGACCGTGGTCGATCCGGTCAGGCGGATGTCGCGGGAGGACGAGCCGACGTAGATCCGGTTGGTACCGGCGGAGTTCGCCCACCCGCTGCTCGTCCAGGTCTGGAAGCTGCGCGTGTCCAGCGTGAGGCTCACGTGCTGGGTCTGCCCCGGGTTGAGGCTCACCCGCTGGAAGCCGCGCAGGCTCTTCGGCGGTTCGCCGGTCGACGCCGGTTGTCCGACGTAGACCTGGGCGACCTCGGCGCCGGCGCGGGTACCGGTGTTGGTGACGTCGAACCCGGCCGCCACGTTGCCGTTCGCGTCCGGCGCCCCGACGGTGAGGTTCGCGTACCCGAAGGTGGTGTAGGACAACCCGTACCCGAACGGGTACAGCGGCGTCTTGTTCTGGCTGTCGTACCACCGGTACCCGACGTCGATGCCCTCGGAGTACTGGACGGTGCCGTTCTGGCCGGGCCACTGCGCGGCCGTGTGCGCCGGTACGTCGGACAGCGACTGCGGGAACGTCACCGGCAGCTTGCCGGAGAAGTTGGCGTCCCCGAACAGCAGCGCGGCGATGGCGTTGCCGTCTTCCTGGCCGGGGTACCAATTCTCGATGATGCCCTTCACCGACCCGGCCCACGGCATGGTGACCGCCGAGCCACTGTTGACCACGACCACGGTGTTCGAGTTGGCCGCGGCCACGTCGGCGACCAGTTGGTTCTGGTCGGTGGACAGGTTGATGTCGGCCAGGTCGCCGCCCTCCGACTCGAACTTGTCGACGAACACCACGGCCAGGTTGGCGTTGCGCGCCGCGGTGACGGCCTGGTCGTGCAGCGACTGCCCCGGGACCTGCCAGCCCAGGCTCACGTTCGAGCCGCCGCCGGCCTGGTAGTAGTCCACCTCGATGCTGACCGGCTGGCCCGCGGTCAGCGAGACCGTGCCGGTGCGGGTCGTCGGCCCCTGGTTGTACCAGTTGTTGATGACCTGCTGGCCGTTGACGAACAGCCGGCTGCCGTCGTCGCTGTTGAGCGAGAACTGGTAGCTTCCGGTGGCCGGTGGCCGCAGGGTGCCGGTCCACTTCACCGACCAGTTCGTGGCGTTCACGCCGGGCGCCGGGGAGGCGCCGCCGTACACCACGTCCACCCCCGGGTCGACCCGGCTGGCGACAACCGCTCCGGACAGGTCGGTGGTGTTGTGGTACTGGCCGAACAGGCCGGTGCCGGTACCCGACGACGGGGTCAGGTACGAGGGGTCCACCGGCGGCAACTGGCCGCTGGAGGACGCGACGCCCTGCGCGAAGCTGACCGTGGCGCCGCTGCCGGCCCGGGTGCGGATGCCCTGGTACGGCGTGACCAGGTAGGGCGGGTTGACCCCGGCGCTGCCGCCACCCTGGGACATCGCGTCGGTACCCGCGTCGTCGCCGATCACCGCGATCGAGTGCACCGACGTGCCGATCGGCAGCACCGAGGAGTTCTTCAGCAGGACGCTGCCCTCCTCGGCGACCTGCCGGGCGACCGCGGCGTGCGCGGCGGACGTGACGACCGCACCGGCGGAGCCGGTCTGCGTGGTGTCGAACAGCCCCTGCCGGAACATCGACACCAGGATCCGCCGCACGTGGTCGTCCACTGTGGACTGTGACACCTGGCCGGAGGAGACGGCGGAGGCCAGCGCGCTGCCGTAGTAGGTGCTGCCCGGCATCTCCATGTCCAGGCCGTTGTTGACCGACGCGACAGTGGAGTGGGTGGCTCCCCAGTCGGACGTGACGAAGCCGGTGAAGCCGAGGTCGCCCTTGAGGACGCCGTTCTGCAGCGGGCCGTTCTCACAGGCGAACGGGCCGTTGATCGCCGAGTACGAGCACATCACCGAGTCGGCCTGGCCCTGCTGGACGGCGGTCTCGAACGCCGGCAGGTAGATCTCCCGCTCGGCGCGGTCGGACACGATCGCGTTGTCGGCGCTGCTGTTGCGGTTGGTCTCCTGGTTGTAGACGGCGTAGTGCTTCACCTGGGCCATCGGGCCCTGGCTCTGGATGCCCTGGATGTCGGCCGCGCCGATCTGGCCGGCCAGGTACGGGTCCTCGCCCATCGACTCGAACGCCCGGCCCCAGCGGGGATCCCGGACGATGTTGATGGTCGGCGCGAGCACCACGTTCGTGCCCTTGCCCCACTGCTCGGCGCCGAGCACCTGCCCGTACTGCCGCATCAACCCGGTGTCCCAGGTCGCCGCGCCGGCCACCGGCGCCGCCAACTGGGTCACCCCGGTGAACCCGTCGCCGGCCCCGACCGGGCCGTCCTGCAGGTGCAGCGGCGGGATGCCCAGCCGGGTGTTGCCGTCGACACACCCGACATAGCCGCACGACGCGCCGCCGTGCAGCATCGTCAGCTTCTCCGCCTGGGTCATCGCGGAAAGCAGTTCGCCAGCCCGGTCGAGCGGGGTCTGTGCGGTGTTCATCCAGGGTTGGGTGGCGGCGTGCGCCTGCGGTGCGGCGACGGCGACGGCGCCGATCGCCAGGAGCAGGGCGGTGCCGGCGCGCGAGAGGATGCGTCTGGCGTGGCGCATGAAGACTCCAAGGGGGACGGACGCGCGGGCGGCCGTAGGGGGTGCGGCGCGCCGTGGCGTGGCGGTGGAGTCTCCGCGGCCCGTGGATGGCGGGCCGGGAGCGGAGGTGCGCGATGGGGACGGATCTGGGGGAGTGAGTGCTCTTTGGAGATAGAGAGTCGTCGCAGTGTCGATGTCCTGTCAAGGGTTCGGGGCCGGAAAGTTTACGCCTTGAAACATCTCGGGAAGTCTTGATCGGCGTGGCTTGGGACGGGACTGCCGGAACCGCCCGGCTAGCCTCCGGGCCGATCCCGCCCTGCTCGTCGGCTGAGGGCGCCACCCACCCCGGTCGGCACGGACCTGGCGCGCACAGACACGGCACGGCACGGATCTGGCGCTGCACGGCACGGACCCGGCGCGGCACGGAGGCCGCGGACCGGGGTCCGCGGCCTCCGCCCGGGTGCGCGGCTCAGCTCGCGAAGGCTTGCAGCTCCCAGAGGGAGTAGCCGTACTGGGTGTGCCGTGCGGTGCCGTACATGCGCAGGTAGCGGCCGGAGCCGGTGACGTTGAGGGTCTGTACGCCGCCGGTGCCGGTGGTGGTGGTGTAGATGGGGGTCCAGTTCGTGCCGTCGGTGGAGGTCTGGATCTGGTAGGCGGTCGCGTACGCGGTCTCCCAGTTGAGGACGACCTTGCAGATGTTCTGGACCGAGCCGAGGTCGATCTGTAGCCATTGCGGGTCGGAGAATGCGCTGGACCAGCGGGTGCCGGTGTTGCCGTCGACCGCGTTGGCGGCGGTGGTGCCGGCGTTCTCGGTCGACGATGCGGTGGCGGTCCTGCCCTGGGCGACGTTGGTGGTGCCGCAGCCACCACTGCCGCCGCCGGTACCGGCGGTGTAGACGCCCACCTCCCAGAGGGAGTAGCCGTACTGGGTGTGCCGTGCGGTGCCGTACATGCGCAGGTAGCGGCCGGAGCCGGTGACGTTGAGGGTCTGTACGCCGCCGGTGCCGGTGGTGGTGGTGTAGATGGGGGTCCAGTTCGTGCCGTCGGTGGAGGTCTGGATCTGGTAGGCGGTCGCGTACGCGGTCTCCCAGTTGAGGACGACCTTGCAGATGTTCTGGACCGAGCCGAGGTCGATCTGTAGCCATTGCGGGTCGGAGAATGCGCTGGACCAGCGGGTGCCGGTGTTGCCGTCGACCGCGTTGGCGGCGGTGGTGCCGGCGTTCTCGGTCGACGATGCGGTGGCGGTCCTGCCCTGGGCGACGTTGGTGGTGCCGCAGCCACCACTGCCGCCGCCCGTGATGGCCCAGGTGAACGACGCGGACCCGGTGGCGCCGGTGGTGTCCCGCGCCGTCGCCGTGACGTTCGACGTGCCGGCGGCCGTCGGCGTGCCGGAGATCAGACCGGTGGAGGCGTCGATGGACAGCCCGGCGGGCAGGCCGGTGGCGCTGTAGGTCAGCGCCTGGCCGGACGCCGAGTCGGTGGCGTGGATCTGCAGGCTGGTCGCGGTGCCGACGGTGCCGCTCTGGTTACCCGGGCCGGTGACCGTGACGGTGTTGCCGC
Source organism: Micromonosporaceae bacterium (assembly GCA_040255525.1). Lineage (GTDB taxonomy): Bacteria > Actinomycetota > Actinomycetes > Mycobacteriales > Micromonosporaceae > Rugosimonospora. The sequence goes on from JBDZVD010000023.1 coordinate 14,799, forward strand.
CACCGCCGCCGCCGGTGGGCAGGGTCCACAGTTGCTGCGGCGAGCCGGTGCAGGTCTCGATGTCCAGCCGGGCGCCGGTGTTGCCGCCCGGGTCGGTCAGGCACAGGCCGGAGTTCGGGTTGACCAGTTCACCGCTGGACTGGTGCGTCCAGTTCTGCGCATTGGTGCCGTTGCACGGGTACCAGTCGACGTTGGTGCCGCTGGTCTTGCCGGCCGCCACCACGTCCAGGCAGCCGCCCTCGACCCGTACGGTGCCGTCGGTGTACGGCGACCATTGCTGCCCGGCACTGCCGTTGCACGCGCTGACCCCCATCGGGTTGCCCTCGGTGTTCAGCGAGTTCTGGTTGGTCAGGCACAGGCCGTTGATCCCCTTGACCTGCCCGGTGGCTGTGGCGGTCCCGGTCGGCGTGGAGTTGCCGCCCTGCTCGTACACGGCCACGTACGCCACGCTCATGAAGGCGCCCGAGGAGGTGGCCGACGTGGGGGTGGTCTGGCCGGAGATGCCGTCCGGGTAGTTCCCGCCCATCGCCAGGTCCCAGATGATGAAGAACCCGTGATCGATGGCGGCCTGCCAGGCGGCGGCGCCGACCGACGCCTCGGTGATCGTGCTCTCCACCACGCCGTCCATCAGGAACTGGAGCGTCTCGGCGCTGGTGTTGGTGCGGTCGATGATGACCGAGTAGGTGTGGTACCCGGTCTGGCAGGTGGAGCCCGCGCCGGGGCAGGGGATCAGCGCGTGCCCCGGGCTGTTCGCCGAGTCGTGGAGGGTCTGGGATGCCTCGTTCAGGCCGTTGACGTCCTCCATCATGTCGATCTCGCCGGACTGCGGCCAGCCGCCGCCGGCGCGCATCGGGGCGCCCAGCGCCCAGAACGCCGGCCAGTACCCGAGTCCGTTGGCGGGGTTGGGCTGCTGGATCGACGCGGTCATCTCCAGCTTGCCGCCGGGCGGAGCCTGGAAGTCGTCCCGGGTGCTCTCGATCCGCGCCGACGTCCAGGTGCCGCCGCTGTTGATGGCCTTGAGCACGAGGTGCCCGTTGCCGTCGAGGTAGACGTTGTTCGTGGAGCTGGTGGTCTGCTCCCTCTCGCCGGTGCCATAGCCGGTACCGATGTCGTAGAACCAGTTCGCCGACGACGGCGGCGACCCGGCCGTACCGGCGAAGTTGTCGCCGAACACGGTGGTCCAGCCGGACGGGGGTGGCGGCACGGTGTCGGCCAGCGCCGCGGGCGCGGCGACCAGTGTGGCGGTCGCGACGCCGGTCAGGCACCCGGCGACGAGGGTGAGCGCGGCGAGGGCCGCGCGGCTCCTACCGGCCAGGCCGGTGCGACGCGGGTGGGCACCCCCGCCGTCCTGCGGCCCCGGATGGTGACTGGCTTGCTCGGCCATGCGCGGAATGCGGAACACGATGGCTTCCCTTCAGCGCGGAGCGCGCTCTTTCGTTCCGGCCGGGCATGGCGCAGCCACGGCACGGCTGTGCCGTAACGCGGTCGGTCATGAGGGCCGGATGGTGTGGGACGGAATGGGAGAGCGCTCTCTACCAACAGATGTGTACGGGTCCGCCCCAGACCTGTCAAGAGACAGCCGTGGATCGCTGGCGGTCAGGCCCGGCGGATCGCCTCACGCCTTGCCTTGACCACTTGAAAGATCGCGTCATAGCTGTGACGTGCGGCGGAGCCTCGGCGCGGGCGCCGGGGCGGTGCCGCCAAGACGCCGGTGAATGGCATCTGGCATGGCGGGTACCCGGCGCGGGGCGCAGGACGGCGCATGCCCGTCGATCACTGCGGCGGCGGCGGTCTGCCGGGCGCCTGGGCGCGGCCCGAGCCCGTGCCCGCGAGGCGGGCACGGGCTCGGATGGCACCGTTTGTCCGCCGTGCCGGGGCCGTGGTAGCCTGCCCACCATGCCCGCGTGGATTCGTTGCTATCGGCGCTTTATACCGGCTCCGGGTGGAGCCGGTAGTCAGGTGCGCTGACCGACCAACCACCCGGAGCCAGCCAGGCAGAGGCCATCGCCTCTGCCTTTCGTCATTGTGGCGGGCACGCTCCGGGCAACGCGACGATCGCGGCCGGGGCCCGCCCCCGAGAAGACGGGAAGATCATGACCCCAGCCGCCTCCACCGATCCGGCCCCCACGAACGATCTGCGCATCGCGAGCTTCCAGCCGCTGGTGCCGCCGGGACAGTTGCGCGCCGCCCAGCCGCTGCCGGCCGCGGGCGCGCGCCTGGTGCGAGACAGCCGCCGGGCCGTGCGCGGCGTGCTCAGCGGCGAGGACGACCGGCTCTTCCTGGTCGTCGGGCCGTGCTCGGTGCACGATCCGGCCGCGGCGCGTGAGTACGCACAGCGCCTGGCCGCGGCGGTGGCGCCGCTGTCCGACGACCTCTGCGTGGTGATGCGGGTGTACTTCGAGAAGCCCCGGACCAGGCTGGGGTGGAAGGGCCTGATCAACGACCCGGACCTGGACGGTACCCACGACGTGCAGCGCGGGCTGCGGATGGCGCGCGGCGTGCTGCTGGAGGTCCTGGCGACCGGGCTGCCGGTCGGCTGCGAGTTCCTCGAGCCGACCAGCCCGCAGTACATCGCGGACGCGGTCTCCTGGGGTGCGATCGGCGCCCGTACGCCGGAGAGCCAGGTGCACCGCCAGTTGGCGTCGGGACTGTCGATGCCGATCGGCTTCAAGAACGCGACCGACGGTGACGTGCAGACCGCCATCGACGGCTGTCACACGGCGGCGGGCAGCCACGTGTTCTTCGGCGTCGACGACGAGGGCCGCGGTTCGATCGTCTCGACGACCGGCAACCCGGACTGCCACATCGTGCTGCGCGGCGGTCGCGGCGGCCCGAACTACTACCCGGAGAATGTCCGCGACGCGCTCGCGCTGCTGGCGAAGGCCGAGATGCCCAGGCGCCTGGTCATCGACGCGAGCCACGGCAACAGCGGCAAGGACCACATCCGCCAGGAAGTGGTGGTCCGCGAGATCGCCGAGCAGGTGGCCGGCGGCGAGTCGGGGATCGCCGGGCTGATGATGGAGAGTTTCCTGGTGCCCGGGCGGCAGGAGCCGGGGCCGCGGGACACGCTCACCTACGGGCAGAGCGTGACCGACGCGTGCATCGGCTGGGAGCAGACCGAGCGGCTGCTGGGGGAGTTGGCCGCGGCCGCGCGGCGCCGGCGCAGCGCGGTACGCGGCGGATCCTGAAACGGCGGCGCCGACCGACCCGGCTGGGCGGCGGGCGCGTCATCCTCGCCCAGCGGCACGGCCCGGTCGAGCTGGTCGGCGAACACCGCCATGACGACCGCGCCCGAGGCCGTCTCCGCCAACCCGAACATGGCCGCCGCGTGCGGCCCGCCGACGTGGTTGTGCAACTGTTCCGCGTCGGGCAACCGCGCGGTGACGGTGCCACCGCCGTCGGCCACCGCGGTGAACTCCACGCCGAGTGTGCGCGCGAACGGTACGGCGCCCAGCATGCCGGCGCTCAACGTTTCCAGGTCGGTCATGCCATTACCCTACCGACCGGTAACATGAGGTCCCCGGGGCACTCCCATAGGCATTGACGATCGACTATCATTCGAAGCCGTGCCCGGCTCCGCCACCGAGGGGCGCCAGCGCAACGCGCTGATCGTCGCCGGTACGCTCGTGCTGACCGCCGCGCTCTACGCGGGCGTGTTCCACGGCGGGTTCCTGGAATTCGACGACCCCGACAACGTGCTGGACAACTACTCGATCCGGACGCTGTCCTGGCCCAACGTCGAGCACTGGTTCACCACACCGCTGCAGTACATGTACACCCCGCTGGTGTCCCTGTCGTACGCCCTGGACTACCACGTCGGGCGGCTGGACCCGGCCGCGTACCACGTCACCAACGTCGGCCTGCACCTGGCCAACGTCGTACTGGTGTACCGGCTGTGCCGGGCGCTGACCAGGCGGGCGTTCATCGCGCACTTCGTGACCGTGGCGTTCGCCGTCCACCCGGTCAACGTGGACACGGTGTGTTGGGTGTCCACCCGCAGCACCCTGCTCGCCACGCTGTTCTCGCTCGCCACCCTGCTGGCCTACCTGCGGTATTCGCGCCGCCGGAGGTGGCCCTGGCTGGCGCTGGCCGTGCTGCTGTTCGTCCTGGCGGTGCTGTCCAAGTCCACCGCGGTGGCGCTGGCGGCGTGCCTGCCGGTGCTGGACCACTGCCGGGGCCGCAGGCCGCGCTGGCGACTGGTCGCCGAGAAGCTCCCCTTCGCGGTGGTGGCCCTCGCCGGTGGACTGCTGACCCTGCACTTCCGCGTCGACACCGGCTCGCCGTACCACTACACGGTCGCCGACCGCGCCATCCTCGTCTGCTCCGCGTTGACCGGGTACCTGATCCGGCTGGTCTTCCCGTACCCGCTCGCGTTCGCCTACGCGTACCCGGCCAAGACCGGTGCGTTCCTGCCGTGGTACCTCTACCTGACGCCGGTGTTCCTGGCCGCGGTCGGCGTCGCGCTGTACCGGGCGCCGGTGCCGAGGAAGCTGCTGCTGTTCGGCCTGTCGTTCTTCCTGGCGAACGTGGTGCTGACCCAGGCGGCGCTGCTGGAGGACAACTACGCGGCCAACCGCTACCTGTACCTGCCCTCCGTCGGCCTGTTCCTGGTGCTCGCCGAACTCGTCCGCGGTTTCGTCGAGGCGGCCGGCGGCTGGCGGGCCCGATGGCTTCCGGTGTGGCCGTCGGTGCTGACCGTGGTGGCTGTGCTGTTCGCGGTCGCCGCGTTCGGCCGTACCGTGCTGTGGCGCGAACCGGTACGGGTGCTGGACGACTCGATCGCGCACCAGCCGGGCGTACCGTTCGTGTACAACAGCCGCGGCATGACCGAGTACGCCGGTGGCGACTACCCGGCCGCGCTGCGTGACTTCGACAAGACCCTCTCGCTGGACCCGTCGTTCGCGCTGAGCTACTACTACCGGGGTGTGATCAGGAGCCTCGACGGCGACAACACCGGCGCGGTCGCCGACTACGACAGGGCGATCTCGCTGTCCTCGGGCTTCGAGGCCGCCTACGACGAGCGGGGCAAGGCCGAACTGGCGCTGGGCAGCTACCAGGACGCGCTGGCTGATCTGAACCACGCCCTCGCGCTGGACGGGTACCTGGTCGACGCGTACCTCAACCGGGGGCGGGTGTACGAGGCACTGCGGCGGTACCCGGAGGCGATCGGCGACTACCGCCGGGCTGCCCAGCTCGACCCGGACTACTCGGGCACGTACGACGACCTGGGCGTCGCGGAGCTGGCGTCCGGCGACCCGGAGTCGGCGGCCGGCGACTTCGGCACCGCGATCCGGCTGGATCCGCGGTACGGGGAGGCGTACTTCCACCGGGGCGAAGCCCGGCAACGGATGAACGATCCGGCCGGGGCGTGTACCGACTGGCGCAGCGCGGCCGCCTACGGCTACCCGGCCGCGAGCCAGGCCGTCCGGACCGGATGCCCGTCCGGCTGATCCGCCGAGGCAGGCGGCCGGCGACGTGGGTGGGACTGGCCGCCGGTCCGGCGAGCCGCCGCCGCCAGCGGCGTGCACGGTACCGTGCACGCCGTGGGCGGCGTCTGGCGCAGTTGGGGAGGCGTGCTGCTGGCGTCGGCGGCCGGGCTGCCGGTGGCCGGCCTCGTGGCATGGGTACTGGCCGTGACCCGGCCACAGCGCCCGGTCCGGTACGCGGTGGCCGAGGTGGCGATCGTGGCCGGCACCGTGCCGTGGCTCTGGATGATCCTCACCCCCTCGCCGGGCACCCCACGCCGGCTCAGCTTGGTCCCGCTGCGCGACCTGATCCAGCTCGCGCCCGCCGACGTGGTCGTCCAGGTCGGCGGCAACCTGCTGGTCTTCGCCGCCCTCGGGTTCTTCCTGCCGATCCGCTTCGCCGCACGGGTGCCCGCGGTGCTCGCGTGTGCCACGGCCGGTTCGATGACGGTGGAGACCCTGCAGTACGTCCTGGACCTCGGGCGCGTCTCGTCAGTGGACGACGTGCTGGTGAACGCGGCCGGCGCCGGGCTGGCGGCGCTGGGTTCGGTGCACTGGTGGCGGTTGCGGCGGGGCGCCGGGCCGGCACGGCGGGCGGCGCGCGTGCCGGCTCAGCAGACCAGCCGTGGCGGCAGACCGGCGGCGTCCGCCCGCCGGTCCCGGTAGGTCCGCTCGGCGGACACCAGGAACCGCTCGACGTCGGGAACATCGACGCCGGCCCGGCTGCCCGACCCGGTACCCGGTCCCGCCGGCGCGGTCCGCGACCGGGTCAGCGGGGCATGCGCAACGTGGACAGCGGTGGTTCCCGGAGCGGAACGGTCTGCCAGCGAGCGTCGAACCGCTTGGTCGACGGATCCAGCGTCACCCGCAACCGGTGCGGGGTCTCGACGAACACGATGTCCACGTGCAGCCTGCCCTCGGCCCAGCCGTGGGCCGTGGCCAGCGGCTCGGTCGTGCTCCAGGCGTACGGCTCGCCCAGCCGGGCGGTCAGCTCCCCGCCGCCGTCAGCGAGAACGAGTTCGTTCCCGCTGACCCGCACGGTGCGGAGGGCGGAGAGCTGACTGTCCGGCCCGGGCAGGAAGGTCATCGGGTGGAGTGTCCCGGCGGCGTCCGTGGCCGGCGGCAGGGGCAGGCTCCGTGAAGACGGCGCCCAGGCGCCCCCGGTGCCGGCATCCAGCGCCGGAAGTAGGTGGGTCCACACCGCCTCCAGCAGTCCCGGCATGTCCGGACTCTGCGAGGTGATCGCGACGACGGCGTCGGCCTCCGGCAGGACCAGCATGAACTGCCCGTAGGCGCCGTCGCCGCGGTAGCCGTGCCGGCTGCGCCAGAACTGGAATCCGTAGCCCTGGTCCCAGTCGGGGTCCGGCTGACCGGTGCGGACGTGGGAGCGGGTGGCCTCCGCCACCCACCGGGCGGGCAGCAGGCGGCGGCCGTTCCATTCGCCGTCGCGCAGGTACAGCAGGCCCAGTTTGGCAACGGCCTCGGTCGGTACGTGCAACCCGGTGTAGCCCAGCTCACGCCCGAGGGCGTCGGTGTGCCAGCCGAACGAGTCGATGCCCAGCGGTCCGAACAGCCGGGGTCGTAGGAACTCGGTCAGCGAGACGCCGCTGACCTTCCGGACGATCGCCGACAGGGCGTACGTGCACGGCTGGTTGTACGCGAAGACGCTGCCGGGCTCACGGTCGGGCGGGATGAGCAGGAAGCCGAGCAGCATGTCACCGTCGCCGGCTTCGGTGGCCCGGTCGACGGTGTCGGTCTCGTGCCCGCTGGCCATGGCCGCCACGTGCCGCACCCGTATCGAGCGGGCACGCTCGTCGGTCACCGCCCGGTCGTACTCCGGGAAGTAGGACAGCACGGTGGCGTCCAGGTCCACCAGGCCCTCGGCGACGGCAAACCCCAGCGCGGTCGAGGTGAAGCTCTTGCTGAGCGAGTACATCAGCTGCGGCGTGTGCGGGGTGTAGGGGCGCCACCACTGTTCCGCGACGACGAAGCCGTGGCGCACCACCATCAGGCTGTGCAACTCCGCGCCCTTCATCGGTGCCACCCCGTCGATGAAGGCCCGGATGCCGCGGCCGTCGACACCCTGGTCGGCGGGGGCGCTTCGGGGTAGGGCCGGGGACGCCGTCGCGTCGTGCTGAGGGGGCATGTACGAGTTATAGCGCCGTCGCCGTTCCGACGAAAGGTCAAGGCGGCGGCATCGACGCGCGATGAGAACTGCGCCTCCCGGTTAACCCGAGGATCTGCGGGCCCTGGACGGTCTCGCGCAACAGTCGATCTGAGCGCACCGGCCGTGGCGCCGGTGCCCTGCCGGACGCCGGTGGTTGGCGCGGTTCGGCAGCCGCGCCACCGGGGCGCTCGTCGACGCTCGGGCGTTGACGGTGGAGGGCAGCGTGCGCGGAGGCCGTCGCCGTTCCGGGCCCGGGGCGGGTCGGGTGCGAGCGGTCCGCGTACCACTTGATTCAAGCCCCGTGTTGACTTCGCCGCACCGGCGGAATAGCCTCTGGTCAATCTGTTAAGTAACCATACTGTTTGTTGCCGGCCCGTTGCCGGCGGCCGGACCGCGGCCGAGGTGCCCGCCCGCGGTCAATGCCTGAGGTTGACGCGACCGTGCCCCGGTCGCGGTCGCCGCGCGCCGCCACCCGCGGCGTCCCCTCCCACCCCGACCAGGAGGTTTCCCCGTGCTCCGTCAGATCCCCACGAGACTGCTGCCGATCGCGGTCGCCGTCCCGCTCGCCGCGGCCGGTATCGCGTTCGGGTCCGGCAGCCCGGCCTGGGCCGCGGCCAACCCCGGACCCGGATTCCCGGCACACTACGCCGCGCCCTACGCCGAGATGTGGAACTCGCCGTCCAGCCTGATGGCCGCCTACAACGCGACCGGCAACAAGTACTACACCCTGGCCTTCATCATCAGCCAGGGCACCTGCAACGCCAGCATCGACGGAGACACCCCGATCACCGACTCCGGCTGGAACAGCGCCATCAACAGCCTGCGGGCGGTCGGCGGGGACGTCATCGCCTCGTTCGGCGGCGCGTCCGGCACCGAACTGACCTCGTGCGGCTCGGTCTCCACCATGCAGGCTCAGTACCAGCGGGTCATCGACCAGTTCAACCTGACCCGCATCGACCTCGACATCGAAGGGTCCACTCTGGACAACGCGGCCGCCAACGACCGCCGCAACCAGGCGCTGGCGAACCTGCAACAGCAGTACGCGGCGGCCGGCAGGACGCTGACCGTGGACTACACCCTGCCGGTCAACCCGACCGGCCTGGAGTCCAACTCGCTGAGCCTGCTCAACAACGCCAAGACTCACAACCTGAACGTGAACCTGGTCAACATCATGACCATGGACTACGGTCCGGCGATGGACATGGGCCAGGCGGCGATCCAGGCGGCCGACGCGCTGCACACCCAGCTCGGCCGGATCTGGACCACGAAGAGTTCGGCACAGTTGTGGGCGATGGAGGGCAACACCCCGATGATCGGAGTCAACGACACCAGCGCCGAGGTCTTCACCACCGGCAACGCGTCCACAGTGGAGAGTTTCGCGGCGAGCAACGGTATCCAGGAACTGTCGTTCTGGTCGCTGGGCCGGGACAACCAGGCCGCCAGCGGCACGTCGCAGAGCCCGTACCAGTTCACCAACACCTTCAAGGCGATCACCGGCGGTACCGGCACGCCGCCACCGAACGGCGGCGCCACGCCGATCCACGGGTACGGCGGCAAGTGCGTGGACGTGGCCGGGGCGAATTCGGCGAACGGTACGCCCGTGCAGCTGTACACCTGCAACGGGACGAACGCGCAGTCCTGGACGCACAGCGGCAACGCGTTCCAGGCGCTGGGCAAGTGCCTGGACGTGACTGCGGCCGGCACCGCGAACGGCACCAAGGTGCAGCTGTACGACTGCAACGGCACGGGCGCCCAGCAGTGGACCGTGGGCGCGAACGGCAGCCTGGTGAACACCGGGTCGGGCAAGTGCCTGGATGACACCGACTGGAGCACGGCGGACGGGAACCGTTTGCAGATCTGGAGCTGCACCGGCGCGGCGAACCAGAGCTGGACTCTCGGCTGAGGCGGTTGCCGGGCAGCGCCCCCGCCGGTACGTCCGGCGGGGGCGGCGCCGCGGCCCGGTTTCGCGGGCAGCCCCAGGTGTCCGTGTCCGGGCCGGCGCGACCCCAGGGGACACCGGCGCAGGCGATCGAGGCACGTGCCTTACGCCGGTGGCGAAACGATCTCCTCCGGCAGCCCGGCCGCCGGTATCGTGCGACGTGTCCGGCAGGGACGGCGGCGGGTCGGAGGGGAATGCGTGATGTCGGATCCGACGGTGATCGACCTCGGGGCGAGCGATCGGCGACCGAGACCACTGCTGCGGGCGGTCCTCGGTGACGTGCTGCGCCGGACCCGCCGGCAGCAGGGCCGCACGCTTGCCGACGTGGCCGAGGCCGCCAAGGTGTCCATGCCGTACCTGTCCGAGCTGGAGCGCGGCCGCAAGGAGGCATCCTCCGAGGTGCTCGCCGCGGTGTGCGACGCCCTGCGGATCGAGCTGTCCGACGTGCTCGCCGAGGCCCGCCGCGACCTCGTCGACGACCGGGCCCAGCGGGCCGCGGTCGTGCGGCTGGACGCCGTCCGGGCCCGCCGCGGACCGTCCGGGTTCGGCCGGCCCGGCGGGATCCCGGCATCCCGGCCGGCCGGCCCCGGCAACGTCACCTGCCTGCTCGCCGCCTGATCACCGGGCCCGGACCGACCCGGCCCGGCTCGCCTCGCGGCTGGTGATGACGTGGTCCGCCAGCCCGTAGTCGACCGCCTCCCGGGCGCTGAACGTCCGGTTCCGGTCCGTGTCGGCCCGGATCTTCGACGCCGGGTGGCCGGTGTGCCGGCTCAGGATCTCGTCGATCTCGGCGCGCACCTTGGCCAGCTCCTTCGCCTGGATGGCGAGATCCGGCAGGGTGCCCTGGGCGTGGCTCGACGGCTGGTGCAGCATCACCTTCGCGTGCCGCAGCACCGAGCGCTTGCCCGGCGTACCGGCGGCCAGCAGCACCGCCGCGGCCGAGGATGCCTGCCCGATGCAGAACGTGGCGATGTCCGGGCGGACGAACTGCATCGTGTCGTACACCGCGGTCAGCGCGCTGAACGAACCGCCCGGAGAGTTGATGTACAGGCGGATCTCCGACTCCGGGTTCGCCGACTCCAGGTGCAGCAGCTGGGCCATCACGACGTTGGCGACACCGTCGTCGATCTCGGTACCGAGGAACACGATCCGCTCGGTCAGCATCTGCGAGTAGATGTCGAAGGCCCGCTCACCGGCCGGGGTCCGCTCGATCACGGTGGGGATGGTGTACTGGCCCATCGTCACAGTCCAATCGCTCGGCGGGATGCCGCGGGGCGCACGTCGTCCAGGCGCTCGACGATCTGGTCGACGATGCCGTAGTCCCGCGCCTCCTCGGCACTGAACCAGCGGTCGCGCAGGCTGTCGTTCTCGACCGCCTGCGCCGGCTGACCGGTGTGCTGCGAGATGAGCCCGGTGAGCGTGGCGCTGACCCGCTCCAACTGCCCGGCGTAGATCTCGACATCGGCCGCCGTACCGCCGAACCCGGCCGACCCCTGGTGCATCAGGATCTGCGCGTGCGGCAGGCTGTAGCGCTTCCCGCGGGTACCCGCGCACAGCAGGAACTGCCCCATGCTCGCGGCGAGCCCCACCGCCAGCGTGCTGACATCGTTGGGGATCAGCCGCATGGTGTCGTAGATCGCCAGCCCGGCGCTGACGGAGCCACCGGGAGAGTTGATGTACAGGCTGATGTCGCCGCGCGGGTCCTCCGCCGACAGCAGCAGCAGTTGGGCGCACAGCCGGTTGGCGACCTGGTCGTCGACCTCGCTGCCGAGCACGATGATGCGCTGGTGCAGCAGCCTCGTGGCCAACTGGTCGTCCAGGGTTCCGGTTCTGGCAGGGTCGGCAACGGCCATCCGCATGATCACTCCCTCGGTTCGGCGCCAGAGGAACCCGGCGCTACGACCGATCATGAGTGCCGGCCGGGCGCCGAACCAAAGCAATCTGCTGGCAGCAGAGCACCGGGTCGACGGTGCGGTCACACCGGCCGCACCGGGGTGGCCCGCCGGCCCAGACGGGTCGATCAACCGGGCGTCACCGGTCCGGCGCCGGCGAGAAGGCGAGAGGGCGAGAGGGTCCTGCAGCTCGGCGTGCCGAAACGGTCGATGGTGCCCAACGCCCGCAGCAGCCCCTCCGGCCATGGTGACCGGCCGGCTGGCTCGCACGGGCTCGCCCCGGCGGGTGGCCTTCTGCCGACCGTCCGACCGATCAGGACATCATCGTGGGCGCGTCGTGTCCGTGCCGGGGACCGGCGTGCGTACGGTGGCGCCACTCGTAGCTCACCAACGCGACGAGGAACGCGGTCTGGATCCCGATCGCGGCCAGGGCGGGGACGCTGTGCCCGACCGGCAGCAGCGCCAGCGACACGGCGATCGCGACTGTCTGGCCGCGCGGCACCGAGTGCACGGTGAAGTGCAGGAACAGTGCCCGGCCGGCGAGGTAGAGGGTCACGCCGCCGTACAGGGCGACGACCGACATCCAGTCCAGCCATGGCTGCCTGCTGTCCCGCGGGAGGTCCTGGGCCAGATCCGACAGCGCCTGCTCGATGCCGAGCGCGGTGTAGATGATGCCGGCGATCAGCAGGAAGTGGGCCAGGCTGTAGGCGTTGCTGGCCTCCCGGCCGCGCTCGTCCGTGGGCATCAGGCCCAGCGCCTCGCCGGCCGCGGCCGCGGAGTTCTTGAAGTACAACCACCACAGGCACACCGCTGTGACGAAGCCGAACATCGCGGCCAGCAGCACGTACCCGTGGGTGACCGCCGCCCCGGCGCCGGCACCGGCGGAGACCAGCGACTCGCCGAGGGAGATGATCAGCACCAGGCCGTGCCGCTCGGTGAAGTGGCTGGGGCTGCGCAGCCGCCATCCGCTGAACGTCGACGCGAGGAACCCGCCGCCGAAGTCGATGGCGAACGCGGCCGCCCACAGGACGGTCTGTTCGATGCCGTTGAGGACGGCGCCGATCAGCAACGGTGTGCAGGCCAGGGTCGCGGTGGCCGAGAAGATGAGCAGGGTCAGGCGCATCTGCCGGTCGTCGGCCGCGATGTGGAAGTAGAGGGCGATGTCCAGTACTCGCAGCACGACGTAGGCGACGGCGAGGGCCAGCGGCGCGTCGACGCCCCCGTCGGTGTGCCGGAACGAGTCCGGTATCACCAGCGCGGCGATGAACAGGGCCGCCATCGCGGCGACGGTACCGGCCGGCACCAGGCCGAGGTCGGCTCGCGCCTGGTTGCCCAGCCAGGTGTACGTCGTCCAGGCCATCCACAGCAGCAACAGCAGGATCAGCCCCTGCAGCATGCGCAGCGGCGTGGGCGGGTGCCCCATGAACGCGATGATCCGGGTGAGCGAGAAGATGAAGACGAGGTCGAAGAAGACCTCGAACGACGTGGCGCGGTGGGTCTCCTCGGTCAGGACGGGCGGGGACCGGAGAATTCGCCACATACGGCCATCTTCTTCGCTCGCCTTCCGCCCCGGAGCGGAATCCCCGATCCGTTTCCGTGCGCCCGGATCTCCGCACTCCTGGTCGCTACCCGGCGGGTGGGGGTTTGTTGTGGTGTAGCGGCGGGTCGCTGCGGCGCGGGTGGGGGTTTGTTGTGGCGTAGCGGCGGGTCGCTGCGGCGCGGGTGGGGGTTTGTTGTGGCGTAGCGGCCGGTCGCTACGCTGCGAGAGCCGCGTAGCGACCGTTGTGGTCGACCAGGCTCGTGTGCGTACCCGTCTCGACCACCCGGCCGTGGTCCAGCACCGCGATCTGGTCCGCATGGCGGACAGTGGACAGCCGGTGGGCGATCGTGACCGTGGTCCGCCCCTCGGCCAGGGCGTCGAAGGCCCGCTGGACCGCGCGTTCGGTCCGGGTGTCCAGGGCGCTGGTCGCCTCGTCCAGCACCAGGACGCGTGGGTTGCGCAGCAGTGTGCGGGCGATGGCGATGCGCTGCTTCTCGCCTCCGGAGAACCGGTGGCCGCGGGAGCCGACGACCGTGTCGTACCCGTCCGGCAGCCCGACGATCAGATCGTGGATCTGGGCCGCCCGGGCCGCGTCCTCGATCTGGCCGTCGGTCGCGTCCGGCTTCACGTACCGCAGGTTCTCCCGCACGGTCGTGTGCAGCAGGTACGTCTCCTGGCTGACCACGCCGACGATGGCCGCGAGGTCGGCCAGCCGCAGGTCGCGGATGTCCACGCCGTCGATGGTGATCCGGCCGCCGGCCGGGTCGTAGAGGCGGGCGACCAGGGCGGCCAGCGTGCTCTTGCCGGAGCCCGTCTCGCCGACCAGGGCCAGCGTCGTACCGGCCGGCACGTCGAGGGTGACGCCGGACAGCGCGTCCCGGTCGCCCCCGGGGTACCGGAACGTCATGTCCTCGATCCGCAGGTGGCCGGTGACGGCCGCCGGGTCGACGGCGACCGGGGCGGCCGGGTCGTCGACCTCCACCGGCAGGTCGAGGTACTCGAAGATCCGGGCGAACAGCGCGAGTGAGCTGGTCAGCGACACGCCGACGCTCAGCAGCCCGGTGAGCGGCCGGAACAGGCCCGACTGCAGCGCGGTGAAGGCGACCAGGGTGCCGATGGTCATCGCGCCGGCGCTGGCCGGCAGTCCGGCCGCCAGGTAGATGACGGCGGGGATCGCCGCGAAGATGACGCTCATCGACGCCATCCGCCAGCGACCGGCCAGTTCGGAGCGCAACTCCAGGTCGATGAGCCGGGCGGAGGAGGCGGCGAACCGGGAGATCAGCGAGGCGCCGGTGCCCATGGTCTTGGACAGCTGGACACCGCTGATCGACAGGCCCTCCTCGATGGTGACGTTGAGGTCGGCGAGTTCGCGCTGGCGGGCGGCCGTGATGGCGCGGCGCATCCGGGCGACCCGGCGGGTCAGGTAGATCGACGGCGGGAGAACCACGAGCGAGACCAGCGACAGCCGCCAGGACAGCGCGACCATCGCCACGGCGGTGGCGACCGCGGTGGTCAGGTTGGCGGCGATCGACGTGGCGGTCGAGGTCACCACCGTTTCCATGCCGCCGATGTCGTTGGTGATGCGCGACTGGACCTCGCCCGTGCGGGTGCGGGTGAAGAACGCGATCGACTGCCGGTGCAGGTGCTCGAAGACCGACGTGCGCAGCACGTGCATGACCTGCTGGCCGACCCGGGTGGAGATCCAGGTCTGGATCACGCCGAGCGCGGAGGTGACCGCGGCCACGGCGACCATGCCGATCACCAGCCAGACCAGCAGCCGGAGATCGCGCTCGGGCAGCGCGCGGTCGATCACGGCACGCAGCAGGAACGGCGAGGCCATGGAGACGAACGAGGAGCCGACGATGATCGAGACGACGAGCGCGAGCTGGGCTCGGTACGGCGCGAACAACCGGCCGATACGGCGCAGGGAAACCGACTTCGCCTGAGCCTTTTCCTCGGCGGTGACGGTACGTCCGGAAGAGTGGCCACCTCCGTGGCCACGGCGGGGAAGATCCAATGCCAATGAGCCCTCCGGGAGACTGGCCGGATCGCCGCGCGGCGCAGGCACGCCCGGCCGGACCCGGTCGATGGGATATGCTGAGGTTACCTCATTATGAGGCTACAACAAGATCGGGTGCTACGGTATTTCCGTGAAGCCGCCCGAGGGGGACGAGAGCCTGTCCGAGACGTTCTGGAGCGTGGCCCGCGCGCTGCGCCACCAGTCGCGGCTCACGCTCACACCGTGGGACCTGACTCCGTCCCAGTCCCGTGCGCTCGCTGTCCTGCTGCGCCACGGCGCCATGCGCGTGTCCGACCTGGCCCACCATCTGCGCATCGCACCCCGGTCGGCCACCGAGTTCGTCGACGGCCTGTCCAGCCTGGGCCTGGTGGAGCGGCGCGCCGACCCGGGCGACCGGCGGGTGACGCTGGTGGCGCTCACCGGGGCGGGTAGCACGACCGGAGAGGCGATCGAGGTCGCGCGCCAGGCGGAGAGTGAACGCGTCTTCGGGACGCTGAGCGAGGACGACCGCGACACCCTCGCCCGCATCCTTCGGCAGTTGCGCGTGGCCATCGAGGGTTGACGCGCCGCGCGCCGTGCATAGCGCGATGCCGATCCCTCGATCGGACGGTGATCGGCGTAGCATCTCGCCATGGGTACCAGCAACGGGCGCATCCTCACCAGCCACGCGGGAAGCCTGCCCCGGCCGCCGGGACTGATCGACGCCAACCGCGCCCGCCTGGTCGGCGAGGCGACCGACGAACAGGCGTTCCACACCCGGCTGCGCGACTCGGTCGAGGACGTGGTGCGCCGGCAACGGGAGATCGGCGTCGACGTGCCCAACAACGGCGAGTACGGGCACGCGATGGGCCACCAGATCGACTACGGCGCCTGGTGGACGTACGTGTTCCCGCGCCTCGGCGGGCTGGAGCTGGACGACGCCGCGCAGCTGTGGCAGATGCCGCCGCGCCGCTCGGCGCCCGGGTCGGTGGTGCTGTCGACGTTCGCCGACCGCCGCGACCGCACGCGGTTCGCCGAGGCGTACGACGACCCCGACTCGGGCGTGACCGTGGGCCACAACCCGGTGAAGTTCCCGGTGTGCCGTGCCCCGCTGACCTACACCGGCCGCGACGCGGTGCGGGCCGACATCGCCAACCTCAAGGCGGCGATGGCCGCCACCGGCGTGGGGGAGGCGTTCCTGAACTCGGTCGCGCCGGGCAGCGCCGCCCGCTTCGCCAACGAGTACTACGACTCGGATGAAGAGTTCCTCTGGGCGTGCGCCGACGCGTTGCGCGAGGAGTACCGGGCGATCATCGACGCCGGCCTGATCCTCCAGGTGGACGACCCGTGCATCGCGGAGAACTGGGACCAGATCAACCCCGAGCCCAGCGTCGAGGACTACCAGGCTTTCACCATGGTGCGGATCGACGCGCTCAACCACGCGCTGCGCGACCTCCCGCCGGAGCGGATCCGGTTCCACCTGTGCTGGGGCAGCTGGCACGGTCCTCACGTCACGGACATCCCGATGGCTGACATCGTCGAGGTGATGCTGTCGGTCAATGCCGGCACATACCTGTTCGAGGCGGGCAACGTCCGCCACGAACACGAGTGGCGGGTGTGGCGGGACGTCACCCTGCCGGAGGGCAAGACGATCGTCCCGGGCGTGGTCAGCCACGCCACCAATCTGGTGGAGCATCCGCGGGTGGTGGCGGACCGGATCGTGCGCTTCGCCGAGTGCGTGGGCCGGGAGAACGTGATGGCCGGCACCGACTGCGGCCTGGGCGGGCGGGTACACCCGCAGATCGCCTGGGCCAAGCTGGAGTCGCTGGTCAGGGGCGCCGAACTGGCCAGCGCCGAGCTGTGGTAGCCCGGCCGCGCGTGGGGATCGGGATCGTATCCCCGCGCCGCGACCTCACGCCCGAGGCGCCGACCCGCCGGCCGCCCGTCAGATCGGCAGCGCGCCGCCGGTCTGCCACTGCGACCACGGGACGTTCCAGTCGCCGTACCCCATGCCGATCGTCATGGCCGGGCCGTTGGCGTTCGGGTAGATGAACACGTCGCCGATCTCGAACGTGTTGTACAGCTTCTGCGCGTCCGCCGGCAGCAGGTTAGTGCAGCCGTTGGAGCTGCTGCGGTGGCCGATGTTCGCGACGTTCCACGGCGCGGAGTGCAGGTATTCGCCGCCGTACGTCAGGCGCTGGGTGTACTTGACGTGCGGGTCGTAGTAGCCCGGACCCCGCATCGGGATGTCCAGGCCCTTCTCCATGATGACCTTGATGCCCCTGGAGGTCGGCGTGTCCGGCGCGCCGAGGCTGACCGGGAACGTGCCGAACTGGGCGCCGTCGGCGGTCACCGTCATCCGCAGGGTGGTGGCGTCGATCGTGCCGATGTACGCGACCCCGGTGGACATGTCCAGGGTGAGGCTGTCGTCGAAGTACAGGCCGGTGCCGGCCGACATCCCCTTCACCGGCAGATCCATGTGAATCTTGGCGTGCGCCGGCCAGTAGGTCTGCGGGCGCCAGTGCGCCTCCAGCGCGGCGCCCTCGCGAGCGGTGTCTTCGAAGTACCAGTTGCCCTCGACGGGGGAACCGTTCACGGTGACCTTGGTGGCGGCGTTGAACTTCTTCACGTCGGTCGGCTTGACGTTGAAGAACGCGATGATCGGCATGCCCACGCCACGGACGTCGCCGTCACTGTTGAGCAGGGACACGTGTACCGGGTCGCCGGCCGGGCTCGGCGACGGGCTCGGGGACGGCGTGCTCCCCGGCACCTTCCCTCCCGGCTGCATCCAGTTGGCGGCGGTATCGGTGCCGGACCGGTTACAGCCAGCGACGGTCGAAGCGAGTGCGGCGCCGCCCAGCAGGAGCAGGGAGCGTCGTGTCGTTCCGTGACTCATCCGGCCACGGTACAACCTGGACGGCGGGCGGGCTCGGTTTGCACGGTGTCGAGTGACATCCGCCTAATCGGCCAACCGGGCAGGTGAGGCGCCTTCGGGTACCGGACGCGCGGGGGCGGCGCGGGCGGACCGCCGCAACCCGAGCGCGACCACGAACGGCCACCACACCTGGACCGAGGAGTCGACGCGTTCGGCCAGGCCGACCCGGCCGTCGGTCTGCGCCTCGATGAACAGCCAGGCCAGCAGCGCCAGGAACACGACGGTGACCGCCGCCGCGACGGGTACCCGCACGACCGCGCACGCGCAGGCTCCTCGCCGGGCGGTGAGCGCCGGCCAGACCGCGATGGTGGCCGCGCCCACGGTGGTGAACGCCATGTGCTGGGTGGTCGTCCCGACAACCGGCTCGGGGCACAGCGCGACGCCGACGGCGGCGGTGCCCGCGACGGCCAGGCCGATGCGGGCCGGCGGGCCCAGCGCGGCCATCCCGGCCGCGGTCGCCAAATAGCACGCTCCGACGAGCAGCAGCGCGGTGGTGGCGATCCACCGGTGCGCGCCGGCGTGCCCGGCGAGGATGCTGATGGTCTGGTGTACCGGGCTGTACGTGGCGGGCTGGACGGCATCGGCGACCAGCCACCCGGCGGTCAGCACGGTCGCGCACAGGGCCGCTGAGATCAGGACCCATCCCGCGATCGGCTGGTCCGGTGACCCCGGTTCGTCCACCGCGTTCCCCACACCCCGCGCTGCTCACGTCCCGTGCTGCTCACACCCCGCGCTGCTCACGTCCCGCACGCGCGCTTGTCCGGATCGTACCCGTCCATCCGGCGCCGGGTCAGCGCCTTCACCGGACTCGTGGGATGCGCGTTGTCTAGCCCGCCGGCTGCCGGTACCAGTCGAGCACGCGCAGCGCCCGCAGCGTGTTCCACCGGCTGGGCCGGCCGTCACCGTCGTCGAGCGCGAAGTGCACCCGGCCCGGATGGGTGTTCTCCAGCAGCCACGTGCCGTCCGGCTGGCGCTTGGATTCCAGCAGGCGCACCGCCTCGTCCAACCGCTCGTCCGGGGGGCCTCCGGCCGCCCGGAAGTACTCCAGGCCCCGGAGCACGTCGTAGTGCCAGCGGGTCGGGAACGAGAAGGCCAGCCAGGCCGGGTCGACCACCTCACCGGTGCTCAGCCGCCGGAACAGCCGCCGTTCGAGCAGGTACTCCTCGCCCCGGTGCCGGGCCGCGAGGGACCGCGCGGACCCGCCGGTCGCGCGCTCGTGTGCCAGCAGCCCTTCGAGTACGCAGATCGTGCTCGCGAACGAGGAGCGCACCGAGCCGTGCTCCGTCCAGCAGTTCCAGCCCCCGTCGTCGAGTTGCTCCCCGACGAGCCGCTCGACCACGCCATCGACGTCCTGTCCGAAGTAGACACCGAGCGCCACGGTCCTGCCGTTGATGCACGGCTCGACCTCGCCGCTGAAGAACGGCTGCCCGGCGTGCTCCCAGCGGCAGTGCAGCCGCACCTGGTCGGCCGCGTGGCGTACCCGGTCGTCATCCGGGTCGATCCCGAAGTCGAGCAGCAGTTGCAGGGTGGGCAGCGTCGACGTCCAGGGCTGGCCCGGGCTCTCGGACCCGCTGCCGGCGATCTCACCCCACCGGGCCGGGAAACACGCACCGCCGTCCCACTGGCCGTCGTCGCCCTGCAGCGCCAGCAGCCGGGCGCCCCACCCCTCGCTGGCCACCCGCGCCCGCTCGGCCGCCACCACCTCGGCGGGCGCGCCGGCGAGGTCGCGCAGAGCCTGCCAGCGGATGGCGGGGTCGGAGTCGAGGACCCAATCCAGCGTCGCCATCGGCCGAGCGTAGCCCGGCCGGCCGGCCGCGAGGAGGCCCGATCCGCCACCGGTCCGCGGCCCGGGCCAGCAGCGGCTGGCCGGCGGCGGTACCCGCGATGTACCCGCCGACGAGGGCCCCGGCAATCGCGAGGCTCATCGAGTCGCGCGCGAACAGCAGCAGGGCGAGTGGCGCGGACGCGAGGGAGCGGTAGCGCCGGGCGGGATCGGGCCGCCGGCTCAGAACGCCGCGGTCGGCGCTCCCTTGCCTGGATTGATCTTCACGGGTCCGTGTGCCGAGGGGCGTACGTCGAAGTCGAAGATCTCGGTCGGGATGTAGATGGTGGCGCACGAGTTCGGGATGTCCACCACGCCGGAGAACCGGCCCTCGATCGGGGCCGCGCCCAGGATCAGGTACGCCTGTTCCGGGGTGTAGCCGAACGTGGTCAGGTAGTCGATGGCGTGCAGGCAGGCACGCTGAAATGCCAGCTGGGAGTCCAGGTACCGCTGCTCGCCGCCGGTGGTCACGGAGATGCCGGAGAAGGCCAGCCACTGGCAGTACTGCGGATTGTTGTTGCCGGGCAGGAAGATCGCGTTCTCCGAGACCCGGTAGGTGTCCATGCCGCCCTTGATCAGGTCGACCTGCAGGTCGATGAACCCGCCCATCTCGATCGCGCCGCAGAACGTGATCTCGCCGTCGCCCTGGGAGAAGTGCAGGTCGCCCACGGACAGGTTCGCGCCGGGGACGTACACCGGGTAGAACACCCGGGACCCCTTCGTCAGGTTCTTGATGTCCTGGTTGCCGCCGTTCTCCCGGGGAGGAGCCGTCCGTGCCGCCTGCGCGGCCACCCGGTCGAAGTCGGCGCCGGTGAGCGACCCGAGGATGGCGTCCTGCGGCAGGGGCGGCAGGGACAGTGGCGGCACCCGGTCGGGGTCGGTGGCCCGCAGCGCCGCCTCGCGCTTGTTCCACGTGTCGAGCAGGGCGGCCGACGGCGCCGTACCCATGAGCCCGGAGTGCACCATCCCGGTGAACGACACCCCAGGAACGTGCCGCGAGGTGGCCTTCTGCCCGCTGAAGTCCCAGATCGCCTTGTACGCGTCGGGGAAGTAGTCGGTGAGGAAGCCGCCGCCGTTCTGCTTGGCGAAGATCCCGGTGTATCCCCAGCCCTGACCGGCCAGCGGTCCGGTCTCCTGGGGGATCGGGCCGACGTCGAGGATGTCGACGACGAGCAGGTCCCCCGGCTCGGCACCGTGGACCGCGAACGGTCCGCTGAGCGCGTGCACGATCGACAGCGGCGCGTCGCGTACGTCCTCGGCCGAGTCGTCGTTGTGGATCTCGCCGTCGAACCACTCCCGGCAGTGCACCCGGAACGACTGCCCGGGCCGGACCGTGGCGACCGCCGGGATGTCCGGGTGCCACCGGTTGTGGCCGACCACGTCCTGGTCGGGGAACTTGCGCGAGGAATCGAGGGAGAAGAGGACCTCGGGCATCGCCGCCTCCTGTCAGTGCCGGTGCGCCGGTCGCCGGTCCGGGATCCGGGACACCACCTGCGGTGATTCGGCGCTGCGTCCGGCCCGGTCGAGCGCCGCCGCCAGCGCCGGTGGTGTGAACGCCAGCATCGGCGCGGAGAAGACCCGGGCGGCCGCCGCGCCGCAGACGCCGCAGCCGGCGCTGGGCTCAGCCTCTCCGATCGGGGTACGGACCTGGAACGGTCCGTGGACCGGGCACCGGTATTCGTACGTCGCCATGCCGCTCTCCCCACCCGCGCGGCCACCCCGGCGTGGCGCCGCCGGGCACGCTCAGCATCGGACGCGGGCGGGCGGCGGCGCAGCCCAACGCGGTAAGTCGGGAGCCCTGGGGCGGCAGTGCCGGATGTGGCGATCCGTGTTCGGGCCGGGCCACCGACCGCCGCCAAACCGCCGACGCACTCCGGCCGGACTCCGGCGGGCGCTACCGGGACGGATGGGCCTCACTCCCGGACTCGGGGAACCGGGCGGGTACCCGGCCGGCCCGGCACGAGCAGCAGGGCAAGGATGACGAGCAGGGTGACCAGAATGCTGAGGTGGTAGGCGACATCACCGGTACGCGTGCTGTTCAGCGTGATGCTCAGCCCGTAGGCGGTGCCCAGGAGAGCGAAGCCGGTCGTGCCGAGGGCGATCGCCCGACTCTTCGTCCGCCGGGTGAGCACGGCCGCCGCTCCGGTCGCGACCACGGCCGCGATCACCGCCTCCGGAGGGGCGGCACCTGGAAAGGAGTCGCTGACGGTGGCGAAGCCGAGCGGGATGTCGACCCCGAAGTGGACGGTGGACACCACGGCGAATGCCGCCGCCGCGAACGCCATCAACACTCCGGCGGCTACCGGGGGCCGCCGGTGCCGGTGATCGATCCGGCTGGGCGCGTCGGTGGTCACGTCGCCTCCTGTCTACCGACACCCGTCGGATAGGTGCCGTTCTCGTGTTCGACCACACCATGCCCGAGTCACCGGTCCCGGTCGTCGGCTCACGGTCGCAAACGCGACTACGCCCGCCGGCGGAGGCGGCCGCGCCGCGGTACACCGCGGCGCGTAGCTGGCGACCTGCGGTGCGGGTACGCCTCGCGAATCGACGGTATCGGCCGGTGGGCTCTGGCATGGTGGACGCTGTGACCACCGATCGCGTCGACGACCTGCGGGCACGCCCGCCGGCCGAGGTGTTCGAGGAGCACCTCCGGCTGTCCGCGCAGGGACGGTTCGAGGAGGACATCGAGCGCAACGTGTCGCCGGAGTGCGTGGTCCTGGAGCGACGCGGGGTGTTCCACGGCCGCGAGGGTGCCCGGGAACTGGCCCGGTACCTGGCCGAGGAGGTGCCCGGTGCGCGGTACAGCTACGTCCGGCGAGTCGCCGAGGGGCGCGTCTTCCTGCTGGAGTGGACCGCGGACGCCGGGCCGGCACGGGTACGCGACGGGGTCGACTCGTACGTCATCGAGGACGGCTGGATCGTCGCGCAGACCATCCACTACACGGTCGAGCCGAAGACCGGCGGCGAGTCATAGGCGTGGCGCCCGAACGGCGGCACCGGTGGCCCGCGCCCGATTCGGGTGCCGGCACGCCAGGACGGCACGAGGCGCGGGCGCCGGCCGGCCGGCGCCCGCGGACTCGCCGGCTCACTCCGCCGGCGCCAGCCGCTGGGCCAGGTAGCGCAGGCCGACCGGGTACCGGTAGTCGATGGCGACGTGGGTGGCGTCGAACAGCTCCAGGCACACGTCGGTGATGCCCACCTTCGCCAGCTCGGCCCGCACGGCGGTCGCCCCGAGGTCCAGGTACCACTGGTCCCGCCGCCCGGCGTCCAGGTAGATCGCGCGCAGCCCGCGCAGCGCGTCGGCGTGCCCCGCGACCATCCGCACCGGGTCCCAGTCCAGCCAGCGCTGCCACACGTCGGGCACCAGCTGCCCGGTCGCCACGTCGAACGGAAGCCGGACGGTGCCGTCCGGGTCGGCCGAGAACGCCGCGGCGCAGCCGTAGACCATCGTCAGGGTGCCGTCGGAGTCCTTGCTCATCGGGGGGCGGCTGCGGAAGTCCGCCCAGAACGCCTCGTAGGAGCCGTCGTACTGGTCGCGCAGCGCCCGCGCCGCCTTCGCGAACTCCGACAGGTAGCACATCTCGTACAGCGAGTCGCCAGCGTGGCTGGCCAGGCCGCCGAACAGGTCAGGCCGCAGCATCGGCGTGATCATCGCGCCGAACCCGCCGGACGACTTCCCGCTCACCCCGCGGTGCGCGGCGTCGGGCAGGGTCCGGTAGTGCTCGTCGACGAACGGGACCACCTCGTCGCACAGGTACGAGTGGTAGCGCCCGGTGCCGGGCGAGTTGACGAACTGGCTGCCGCCGTAGGAGGTCCAGGCGTCGACGTAGACCACCACGCACGGCGGTGCCTCGCCGGAGCTGAACAGCGCGTCGGCGGTCTCCGGGAAGGGTTGCCGGAAGGGGGTGCGGTTGCGCCACATGGTCAGCAGGCCGGTGTAACCCTGCAGCACGTAGACGCTCGGATAGCGCCGTCGCGGTTCGGCGTCGTAGCCGGGCGGGGTGTAGACCCACAGCGGCCGCTGCGCCGGGTCGCGCAGCGGGTTGTCGCACAGCAGGGCACTGTCGATGACGAGTTCGTCGATGCGTCCGGCGAAGTCGGCCGACCATGGCAACGGCATGCTGCCCTTTCTATCGCATCCCGCGCCACCGGACCACGGGTCGGCGTCCCGGCCCGCCGGCAGCGAGGGTCCGCCCTCGCCCGCCCGGTGGGGGTAGGTTCGGGCCGTGGAGTTCAGCGCGCAGCTGCGGGACGCGGTGCTGGCCGGCGACCTCGGTGTCCTTCCGGCTCTGGCGGCGCCCCATGGTCAGGCCCGGCGGCCGCTACCGCATCGAATTCCACCCCGTGGGCACCTGAGCCCCCTGCTTCGCGCCCGGATCGGGTCCGCCGCCCGCCGTGGCACGAGCGTTGCCCGCCCCGGCCGATCACCCAGCGTCCTCGCGGCGGCCGGAAGCGCGGACCGGCCGGGGCGTGGCCGCCTCCGGCGTGAGGCGGCGCACCCCGCGCGCACCGGCCGGCGGGTCAGGCCGGTGGCGTGTCCGCGTGGCGGGCGGCGAGGGCGTCGCGGAGGGCCAGCCGGTGCTTGCGGCGGATCTGGGCCTGGTGGAACGCCTCGTGGTCCTCGGCGGTCTCGGGAAGCACCGGCGGCACCGGGCGCGGGCTGCCCTGGTCGTCGACGGCGACCATGACCAGGTGGGAGGTGGCGACGGTGGTCGCCGGCACGGCGCGGTCCCAGCGGTCGGCGGTCACCGTCACGGCGACCTCCATCGAACTGCGCCCGGCCCAGGTGATCCGCGCGTGTACGTGCACGACGTCGCCGACGCGGACGGCTTGCAGGAAGAGAGTTTCGTCCATGGCGGCGGTGACCGCGGGGCCGTCGGAGTGGCGGGCGGCGACGACTCCGGCGACGGAGTCGATGAGGTTGAGGATGCGCCCGCCGTGCACGGTGCCCATCAGATTGGTGTCATGCTGATCCATGATCTGCGACAGCGTCAGCTGTGATGCCGACGGTGGCCGGCCCGGTGCGCTCATCGAGGTCTGATCCGTTCCAGTGCGGAGGGCGGCGCCGGCAACGGCCGCGGCCGCGGTTGCGTACCGGACTCCCTCGTGCCTCGCCCGGCCCGGGCGGGTGAACCGGCGCCACCGGGACGATAGCCGACGTGGCCGTGGTCACCCGTGGCCGGGCGACCGGGAATGTGACGCGCTGCACGGCGCTTACCCGCTGGTCAGGCGACCCGTAGGGTGGAGGCCGTGTGTCCCGAGCCGCTGGCCCCGGAGGTCGACGCCGGACCGGCGCTGCGCGCCGCCGCGCGGATCGGCCCGTACTTCGCCTGGCAGCCGTGGCCGGAGCCGTGGCCGGAGCCGGAGCCGGGTGGGCCCGGCTGGCGGCCGCTGCGGCAGTTGACGGACGCCGGCGTGATCGCGGAGCGGGTCGACGCCGCGCGGCTGATCCTGGCCCAGATGTCCGGGCGCGGCCGCGCCGAGACCGGGGAGCGGGTGCTCGCCTCGATCGTCTTCCTCGGCCTGGCATCCCGGCTGCTGTCGCCGGTCCTGGCCGCCGCCGCGGTCGGGGAGGCTCTGCCGGTACCCGACGGGGAGCGGATGTGGTGGCGCCCGGTCGACGGAGGGCCGATCCCGATCGCGTACCGGGGGCTGGCCGCCGTGGACTGCGCCGGCCGCGACGCCGCCGCCGTCGCGTCCACCCTGACCCGCACCGCGACCCGCGGCCTGGTCGAACCGGTGCTCGACGCTTTCCGGCACCGGTTCGGCCTCTCGCCGCACGTGTTGTGGGGCAACGTGTCCTCGGCGCTCGGTGGCGCGGCCGGCATGATCGCCGACACCGCGCCCGGTCACGCGGCGAGGGCGGCGGCCATCGTCGAGCGGGCGCTGTCCCGGCCCCCGCTGCGCGGCACCGCGACTCTGATCCGCCCCGATCCGCAGCGGCCGCGCTGGTTCCTGGTCCGCCGCAACTGCTGCCTGTACTACCGGATCCCGGGCGGAGGCACGTGCGGCGACTGCGTGCTGACGCCGGAGCGGGTCCGGCGACAGCAGTGGCGGGCGATGCTCGACCGCTGACCGGCGGCCGCACCGGCACCCGGCGGCCCGGTCTGCGTGGCGCGGCATGTTTCGGCCGGCGGATGAACCCCGGCGCCGCTCGTTCGCGGGTCCACGCCACCGCCGGCCCGGACGCTGGCCGCGCCGGCCCGGCTGAGTGCGCTGGGCCCGCGTCCGCGATCTCAGCTCGCCGGTACGCTCAGGACGCCACCCGGTACCTGTCGGCCTCCCCGCGGCGCAGCGCCAGCCCGTTGCCGGGGCGCTCGCGGTCGACGGTGACGCTGCCCCCGGTCGCGGGCAGGGCGCCGTCGAAGATGAGGTTCTCGATCCGCACGTGGTCGTGGAACCACTCGAGGTGGCGCAGGTTCGGCACGGCGGCGGCGACGGCCAGATGCTGGTGCGGCGCGGTGTGCCCGGACACCTGCAGGCCGTGCGCGGCGGCGACGGCGGCGGCGCGGAGGAACTCGGTGATGCCGCCGCAGCGGGTGACGTCGACCTGCAGGCAGTCCACGTACGGCGCCATGCGGGCGAAGTAGGTCAGGTCGTAGCCGTACTCGCCGGCGGTGACATCGCAGGTCACCGCCGCGCCAACCACACCGAGCCCGGCCAGGTCGTCGGAGGAGACCGGCTCCTCGAACCAGTCGACCCGCAGGTCGGCGGCCCGCCGGGCGACCCGGATGGCCTGCTTGCGGGTGTAGCCGCCGTTGGCGTCGACGAACAACTCGGCGTTGTCGCCGATGGTTCGCCGGGCGGCGGCCATCCGGGCCAGGTCACGGCCCGGGTTCGTGCCCCACGACTCACCGATCTTGATCTTCACGCGCGGGATGCCCTCGTCGTGGACCCAGGTGGACAGCTGGCGGTGCTGCTGCTTCTCGTCGTAGGTGGTGAATCCGCCGCTGCCGTAGACCGGCACGGCGGCGCGGGCGGCACCGAGCAGCCGGGCCAGGGACTGGTTGTGCAGGCGTGCCTTGAGGTCCCACAGCGCGCAGTCCACGGCGGACAGCGCCATCCCGGCCGCGCCGGGACGGCCGGTGTTGCGCAGCCGCCGGTTCATCGCCATCCACGCGGCCGGGACGTCGTCCGGGCTCTGCTCGCGCACCGCCGGCAGGAGCAGGTCCCGGATCAGGCCGGCGATGGCCGCTGGGCCGTAGGTGTAGCCGATCCCGGTGGCGCCGTCGCCGGTGGCTTCGACGAGGACGAGCGTCGTGCTGTCCCAGCTCAGCGTCCCGTCGGCCTCGGGCGCGTCGGTGGGGAACCGGTACGCCGAGACCTGAAGGTCGATGCTCACCTCCGCGCTCCCTCCCGAGCAGGCTCGTTCTCCTTCGAGCGCTACCCGGTCGCCGCCCGGGACAAACGTCGCGCCACGCCGCCGGCGTCTGGGCCGTGCCGGCCGATCGCCAAGCGGTGGTCCGGGCAGGGCGGCGCGGTATCGGGCACGGTCCCGGTCGCCGGCTACCCGCCCGCCGGATCAGCCAAACCACGCGCACCGATGTGAGAAATCGACCGGGTTCGCCGTGATTGGTGGAGCAACCGGTCGGGTACCCGGCGCCATGACTGCGATCGTATCTGAAGCTTTGATCGCCCGGCTGGCCGAATGGGGTGTGGACACCGTCTTCGGCCTGCCCGGCGACGGCATCAACGGGATCATGGAAGGGCTGCGGCGCAACCAGGACAAGGTCCGGTTCGTTCTGGTGCACCACGAAGAGGCGGCGGCCTTCATGGCCACCGCGCACGCCAAGGCGACCGGCCGCGTCGGTGTCTGCCTGGCCACCTCCGGTCCGGGCGGCATCCACCTGGCCAACGGCCTCTACGACGCCAAGCTGGACCACGCCCCCGTGCTGGCCATCACCGGCATGCAGGAGACCAGCGTGCTGGGCACCGGGTACCAGCAGGAGGTCCACCTGGACCGGCTGTACGAGGACGTCGCCGAGTACAACGAGATGGTCACCAACCCGGCCCAGCTGCCTGGCCTGGTCGACCTGGCCGTCCGCACCGCGTACGCCCGCCGGGGGGTGGCGCACCTGACCATCCCCAACGACATCCAGGTCGCCGACGCGGGCAAGAACCCGTGGCCGACCGTCGCCCCGGCGCACGCCCCGGCCACCGCACCGGTGTACCTGTCCCCGCCGGTACGCCCGCGCGAGGAGGACCTGCACGCCGCCGCCGAGGTGCTCAACCGCGGCGAGCGGATCGCGATCCTCGCCGGGATCGGGGCGCGGGGCGCCGGTGCGCTGGTCGAGCGGGTCGCCGAGGTGCTGGGCGCGCCGGTCATCAAGACGCTGTCGGGCAAGATGGTCATCCCCGACGACTCGCCGTACGCCACCGGCGGCATCGGCCTGCTGGGCACGGCGCCCAGCGCCGAACTGGTCGACGACATCGACACACTGCTGATGCTCGGCACCAACTTCCCGTACACCAAGCACCTGCCCGAGCCCGGCAAGGTCGCGGTCGTGCAGATCGACACGGACGCCGCCCGCATCGGCTCCCGGATGCCCACCGACGTGCCGCTGGTCGGCGACGTGGCGGCCAGCCTCACCGACCTCCTCCCGCTGCTGCGCCGCCGCGAGGACCGCGCGCACCTGACGAAGTACCAGGAGAAGATGAGCGACTGGCGGTCGAAGATGGCGGCGCTGGAGTCGCCGGACCGCGCCCCGATCGCGCCGCAGTACCTGGCCCACGTGCTCGACGAGCTGTGCACCGACGACGCCGTGATGACCTGCGACTCCGGGACCATCGCGACGTGGGCCGCCCGGCACTGGAACATCCGCGGCGGGCGGGAGTTCTACCTGTCCGGCAACCTCGCCACCATGGCGCCCGGGCTGCCGTACGCCATCGGCATCCAGCACGCGTACCCGGGCCGCCAGGTGGTGGCGTTCATCGGCGACGGCGGCTTCGCCATGCTGATGGCCGAGTTCCACACCGCGGTGTGGCACGGGCTGCCGGTCAAGGTCGTCATCAACGACAACGCCGGTCTGGGCCAGATCCTGTGGGAGCAGATGGTGCTGGGCTACCCCGAGCACGGGGTGCGCTTCGGCGATCCGCAGCCGGACTACGCCGGCTGGGCACGGTCGGCCGGCGGGTACGGCGTGCGGGTGGAGAAGGCGGCCGAGCTGCCCGACGCGCTAGCGACCGC
Organism: Micromonosporaceae bacterium; assembly: GCA_040255525.1. GTDB lineage: Bacteria > Actinomycetota > Actinomycetes > Mycobacteriales > Micromonosporaceae > Rugosimonospora. The sequence continues at coordinate 43,745 of JBDZVD010000023.1, forward strand.
GTTCGCTGTGGACGGGCCGGCGCTGGTGGACGTGGCGGTGGATCCGAACGAGCCGCCGATGCCCGGAAAGGTCACCTACGAGCAGGCCAAGAAGTTCACCGCGGCGTTCCTGCGCGGCCAGCCGCACAAGTCGGCCATCGCCACCACCCTGTTCAAGGACCGCATCCAGCAGCTGAAGGACCACTGATGGCGGCCGTCACGGTGCCCGTTCCCCTTCCCGGCCGGTCCGGTTCGGCGCGTCCGGCGCCGCGCGACCTGCCCGAGCAGTCTGCCGGCAAGCCGGGCGGGGCCGGGGGAGTCGAGCCTGTCGAGCTGGCGAAGGCGTTGCGGGAGGCGGTGCGCGGCGAGGTCCGGTTCGACCTCGGTACCCGCGCCGCGTACTCCACCGACGCGTCCAACTACCGTCAGGTGCCGATCGGGGTGGTCATCCCGCGCGACCTCGACGACGTGGTGGCCGCGGTCGCGGTGTGCCGCCGCTACGACGCGCCGGTCTTCTCCCGCGGCGGCGGCACGAGCCTCGGCGGCCAGTGCACCAACGCCGCGGTCATGCTGGACATGGCCAAGTACGTCAACGCCGTCGAGTCCGTCAACCCGGACAACCGCACGGCGGTGGTGCAGGCCGGCATCGTCCTGGACGAACTGAACAAGGCTTCGCGCCAGCACGGTCTGGTGTTCGGGCCCAAGCCGGCCACGCACAACCACTGCACGATCGGCGGCATGCTGGGCAACAACTCCTGCGGATCGACGGCGCAGTGGAGCGGCACCACCGCCGCGAACGTGCGGCGGATGGAGGTGCTGACCTACGACGGGGTACGGATGTGGGTCGGCCCGACCAGCGACGAACAGTACCGGCGGATCCTGGACGAGGGCGGCCGGCGGGCCGAGATCTACCGGCAGGTCCGCGACCTCCGCGACCGGTACCTCGGGCAGATCCGCACCCGCTACCCGCGGCTGCCGCGCCGCATCTCCGGATACAACCTGCCTGAGCTGTTGCCGGAGAACGGGTTCAACCTCGCCCGCGCGCTGGTCGGTTCGGAGTCGACGTGCGTGACGATCCTGCGCGCCGAGCTGGACCTGCTGCCCGAGCCGACCCACGTGGCGCTGCTGCTGGCCGGCTACGACGACATCGCCTCGGCCGCCGACCGGGTGCCGCTGGTCAACGAACACCAGCCGTACATCCTGGAAGGGCTGGACAGCAAGCTCATCGAGTACGAGCGGGACCGCCGGATGAACACCGTGGCCCTGCACGAACTGCCGCCGGCCGGCGCCTGGTTGATGGTGAAACTGGCCGGCGACAGCGATGAGCAGGCCCGGACCCGCGCCGAGCGGCTGCGCGAGGCGCTGGAGAAGGAGGGGAGCCTGCGCACCCACCGGTTGCTGACCGACTCCGGGCACCAGGCCGAACTGGACTCGGTACGGGAGGCGGCACTGGGCGCCACGGCCCGGGTACCGGGCATGGCCGACACCTGGCCCGGCTGGGAGGACTCCGCGGTACCCCCGGAGCGGGTCGGCGACTACCTGCGCGACCTGACCCGGCTGCTCGACGAGTACGGGTACGGCGCGGCGTCGCTGTACGGGCACCTCGGCCACGGCTGCGTGCACACCAGCATCCCGTTCGACCTGGTCACCGCGGCCGGCGTCGCCGACTTCCGGTCGTTCGTCACCCGGGCCGCGCACCTGGTCGTCTCTCACGGCGGTTCGCTGTCCGGGGAGCACGGCGACGGCCAGGCACGCGGCGAGCTGCTGCCCATCATGTACGGCGACGAGCTGGTGCGCGCGTTCGGCGAGTTCAAGGCCGTCTTCGACCCGGACGGGCGGATGAACCCCGGCAAGGTGGTCGATCCCAACCCGCTGGACGGGCAGCTGCGGCTGGGTACCGACTACGCGCCGCCGGTACAGCGCACGCACTTCGAGTTCCCCGACGACGGAGGGTTCACCGGCGTGCCCACCCGGTGCTTCGGCGTCGGCGCGTGCCGCCGCCACGACAGCGAAACCGGCGTGATGTGCCCGAGCTACATGGTCACCCGCGAGGAGCAGCACTCCACCCGCGGCCGGATGCGGCTGCTGTTCGAGATGATGCGCGGCGAGACGGTCCGCGACGGCTGGCGCAGCCGGGAGGTTCACGAGGCTCTCGACCTGTGCCTGGCCTGCAAGGGCTGCAAGAGTGACTGCCCGGTCAGCGTGGACATGGCCACGTACAAGGCCGAGTTCCTGTCGCATCACCACGCCGGGCGGATCCGGCCGAGGGCGCATTACTCGCTGGGCTGGCTGCCGCTGTGGGCGCGGCTGGCGGCGCCCGCGCCGTGGGCGGCCAACCTGGCCACCCACGCGCCCGGCCTCGGCCGCGTGGCCAAGTGGGCGGCGGGCGTCGACCCGCAACGCGACGTGCCGCGCTTCGCCCCGCGCCGGTTCACCGACGCGTTTCGCCGGCGGGGCAGCCGGGGCAGCGGCCGGCGCGGCCGCGTCGTGTTGTGGCCGGACACGTTCAGTAACGCGTTCGACCCGCGCATCCTGGCCGCCGCGGTGAGCGCGCTGGAGGCGGCCGGGTACCGGGTGGTGGTACCGGAGGGTACGGTCTGCTGCGGGCTGACCTGGATCTCCACGGGGCAGTTGGACCTCGCGCAGCGGGTGCTGCGGCGTACGCTGCGCACGCTGGCGCCGCTGCTGCGCGCGGGGTTGCCCGTGGTGGGGCTGGAGCCCAGCTGCACGTCGGTGCTGCGCGACGACGCGGTCAGGTTGCTGGGCACCGGTGACCTGGACGCGGTGCGGCTGCGCGAGCAGACCAGGACGTTCGCCGAGCTGCTCGACGAGGACGCGCCGGACTTCGCGCCGCGGTTGCCGGAGTGCAACGGCGAGCAGCCCCGGGCGATCGTCCAGACGCACTGCCACCAGCACGCCACCCTGGGCGACCAGGCGGATCGCCGGGTCATGGACCGGATCGGGCTGCGCGCCCGGGTCCTCGACTCGGGGTGCTGCGGCCTGGCCGGTGACTTCGGCATGACGCCGGACCACCGGGACGTGTCGCTGGCCTGTGCCGAACGGGTACTGCTTCCGGAGGTGCGCGACGCCGACCGGGACACCCTGATCCTGGCCGACGGGTTTTCCTGCCGTACCCAGATCCGCGAGGCGGGTACCTGGCGAAAGGCGCGGCACCTGGCCGAGGTGGTGGCCGCCGCCGTCAACGCGCAGCGGTCCGGTTGGTCCGCGTCCGATGGCGGCGGCGCGACAGGCAACGCGACGAACGGACAGTGAAAGGAGTGCCAGAGATGCCGCAGCGGCAGTGGAGCGCCAAGCGCGAGCGCCAGTACGAACACGTCAAGGACAGTGTGAAGCGGCGCGGCCGGTCCGAGGACGTGGCCGAGGAGATCGCGGCGCGCACGGTGAACAAGGAGCGCGCACGCGCGGGCGAGTCGAAGACCGCCAGCCGCACCTCCACGAAGGACATCTCCGCAAGCCGCCGGGGCGGCCTGCGTTCCCACGCCGGATCGGGCGGGCGCACCCGCGACCAGCTGTACGAGGAAGCCAAGCGCCGCAACGTCAAGGGCCGTTCGCAGATGTCCAAGGCGCAGCTGGAAAAGGCCGTGGGGCGGTAGGCGATCTCGTCGAACGGGCTCACCCGTCGCCTGGACGGTGCTGGGTGCGGCCGCCGCGCGGACCGAACGGATCGGGCTGCGCGGGTGTCAGGCGCCGGACCGCGAGGATGGCGACGTCGCCGGTCGGGTGGTCGGGCAGCAGCCTGGTGGTGGCGTGGGCGCACAGTTCGGTGTACAGACCGGTCGGCCTGGGAAAGCGATCAGGCGAGGGCCATGACCAGCCGGATCAGCGTGCCACCGCCGCCGGTGCGCAGGTGCACTTCGTCGCACAGCTGGTTGGCCAGCCACAGGCCCCGGCCGTGCGTGGCTTCCGGCTCGGGCAGCCTCGCGGTGACCCCCGCGGGGATGCCCGGCCCGGCGTCCCGGACCTCGATGACGACCTTGGCGTCCTCCACCTGGATCGTGACGCCGGCCTCGCCGCCACCGTGCTGGATCGCGTTGGTGGCGATCTCGTTCACCGCCAGTGTGAGCCGCGCCACTCGGTCGGAATTGAGTCCGGCGAGACTCGTGATTCGGGCGACCACGTGGCGTACCCGATCAAGATCAGTCGCGGTGAGTCGCCGCAGAGTTACAGGCGGTGGCTCCTGCTCGTTCGCGCTGCCCGATGCCACCTGAGTCGGACCTCCTCCCGCGCATAGCCTCATCCCGACAGTGGCCGTCGCGCAACTCGTGCGGGGCATCCGACTCCGGGTGCCGGCGATCATTCTAAAATGGCCGCGACCAGTTCCGCTTCACGCCGGCCGGGCGGGCCCGCCAGCGTGACCCGAGGAGGGGCGTGATGGCCATTTCCGTCTCGGCGCACCGCTGCGACGATGCGCTCCGGCTGCGGGTCGCCGGAGAAATTGACCTGAGTAACATCGAGGCGTTGCAGGCGGAGGTCGCCAATGCCCTGGAATCCGGCGAGACCCGGCTCGTGGTCGTCGACCTGGCCGAGGTGAGCTTCCTGGACTCCAGCGGCATCAGCGCTCTGCTGAAGGGTAGGCGGTTGGCCGACGACGCGGGCAAGGGCTTCCGGGTGGAAGGCGCCCAGGGCATGGTGCGCGAGGTCTTGACGATCACCGGAGTGTGGGAGCACCTGTCCGGGGCCTGACCGTGACCCTTCGGCGCGCTCCGCCGACCACCGGTCGCTGGTCGGTCGCGTTTCCAACATCAGCGGTTAGCATGCACTCGTGAGGGCGGGCGTGGAGACTTCGGGCAACGACGAGCGGCTGCGCCGGCTCGAATCGGTGACCGACGCCGGGCTGTCCCGCCTCGAATCGGTGACCGACGCCGGGCTGTCCCGCCTCGACGTCGAGGACCTGCTCGTCGAGTTGCTGGAGCGGGTCCGCGAACTGCTGTCGGTCGACACCGCCGCGGTGATGCTGCTCGACCCGACCGGGCGGTACCTCATCGCCACCGCCGCCCGGGGCATCGAGGAGGAGGTCCACCAGGGCGTACGGCTGCCGGTCGGCCAGGGCTTCGCCGGGCAGGTCGCCTCGCTCGGGCGCCCGGTGCTGCTGGACCGGGTGGAGCCGGCCGACGTGGTCAACCCGCTGCTGCTGAGCAAGGGAGTCGTCTCGCTGCTCGGCGTACCGATGATCGCCTCCGGCCGGGTCATCGGCGTCCTGCACGTCGGCACGCTCGCCGCGCGCACGTTCACCGACGACGACGTGGACCTGCTGCAGCGGGTCGCCGACCGGGCGAGCCTGGCCACCCAGGCGAGAGCGGCCAGCATCGACCGGTCCGCCACCGTCGCCCTGCAACGCAGCCTGCTGCCGGCCGGACTGCCTGCCCTGGACGGGCTGGACGTCGCGGCCCGGTACGTGCCGGGCGCGCAGGTCGGCATCGGTGGCGACTGGTACGACGTGTTCGCCTTACCGTCCGGCTACGTCGGCATCGTGATCGGCGACGTCGTCGGCAACGGGCTGCGCGCCGCGGTGGTGATGGGGCGCATCCGCAGCGCGTTGCGCGCCTACGCCCTGGAGAGCGACGACCCGGCCGACGTGCTGAGCCGGCTCGACCGCAAGATCCAGCTCTTCGAGCCCGACGCGGTCGCCACGGTGATCTACGCGGTGATCGAACCGTCGCGGCGGCGGATGAACGTGTCGCTCGCGGGTCACCCGCCGCCCGTGCTCGCCGCGCCGGGCGTCCCCGCGCGGGTGCTCGGCGCTCCCGCGGACCTGCCGGTGGGCGCCTACCCCGACGCGCCCCGCCGGACCGTCGAGGTGCCGCTGGAGAAGGGAACGGTCGCGTTCTTCTACACCGACGGTCTGATCGAGCGCCGGGACCGCCCGCTGCACGTGGGCCTCGGCGAACTGCTCGAGGTGGTGGCCCCGGGGGCCGCGGAGCACGTCTGCGCCGCGGCGATGGCCACGCTGATCCGCGACCAGCCGAGAACCGACGACGTCGCGGTACTCGCCGTGCGCATCGGCGAGCCGGACGCGGCTTCCGCGGTACCCGCCGCGCCGGGCCGGCCCGCGCAACGCGCAAGCCGGCCCTGAGCCCGCGCGTCACTCGTTGCGAGCGGTCTGTGGCCCGGTGATCCGGCGCAACAGCGGCAGCGTCGAGGCGACGATCCCGATGGACGCGGCGAGCCCGACCAGGACGATGACGCAGTACTCCACCCCGGGCGGTCGCACCGTGTAGCCCAGCTGCGCGCGGAGGAACAGGTGTGCGGCCACGAAGCCGGCACCGGTGGCCACGATGGCCGCGACCAGCAGCGGTACCGCGGTCTCCAGGGCGACGACCCGGCGCAGCACGGCCAGCGGTACGCCGGCCAGCCGCAGCAGGCTGAACGGGCGCTTGCGGTCGGACAGGCCACCGGCCACGCTCACCGCGAGACTGCATCCGGCGATCGGCAGGCTGGTCAGGATGACCACGTTGGCCAGTTGCCGCCAGCCGACCAGGTCGCGGGAGAAGTCGGCGTCGTGGTCCGCTTCGGTGGCCGGTATCCGGTGGCCCGGGTACGCGTTCTCCAGGATGGTACGGGCGGCCTCGATCGCCGCCGCCGATCCGTCAGTGTCCACGTTGATGGACATGACCGGCAGTAGGGCGAGGCGGTCGGGGGACAGGTCGGCGGTCGGCCAGACCGGCCGCGCCCGCCCGTGCGTGGCCGCCCGCCCTCGCGGCGCGGCGACATCGGGCATGGAGCCCAGGTTCTGGACCACGGAGGCGACGACCGCGCCGGGTGCGCACTCGCCGAAGGCGTGGCTTGCCGGCAGCTCGGCGCAGGAGACCAGGCCGGGAAACCACGGTGCCTGCGCGACGGCGGACCCGACCGGTGCGGCGGGTGGTGGTACCGGCGGCGGGGCGTCGGGTGAGGCCCGGACCACGGCGATCGCGCGGACTCCGGGCAGGGAGCGCAGCGCGGCCGGTACCGGATCGGGCGCCGGCGGCACCGAGGTGAGCATCCGGCCCGAATCCGTGTGCCCGGTGGTGAAGTCGTCGGTAAGCGCGGTGACCGCCGTACCGGTGGTCGGGGCGCCGCGGTGGGCCACGATCGTGGTGATCACGGCGGCGGCCACGCTCGTGACGAACAGGGCGAGCATGAGGCCGCTGATCGCCCGAAAGCCGGCCTTCGGGTCGTCGGACAGCCGGCGCGCGGCGATGAGCGCGTCGGGCCGCGAGGCGCGTCGGGCCATCACCCGGCTGCCGACCATCGTCAGCCACGGCCCGGCGATGACCAGACCGGCCATGACGACGAGGAAGCCGGGCAGGAAGACCGCCACCTGAGCCAGCGAGTCGCCCCTGGGCGCCCCGACGGCCAGCACGTACCCGAGCTCGGCGAATCCGGCCAGCAGCGGGATCAGCCGGTACCCGCGGGGCGGCTTCGGCGTCACCCGCCGGGTCACGCCGAGCGGGTAGACGCGCACCCGGCGCAGTGCCACCCGCGCGGCGGTGGCCGCCGCCACCGGCACGCCCACCGCGACGCCCACGATGTCGAGCACGTTCAGGGACAGGTCGGACGGGAAGAACGGCGCCCCGGTGAACGGGAATGCCGCCAGCGGGTCGCGGAGCAGCGAGAACAACGCGAAGCCCAGGGCCACACCGGCGACGGTGGCCACCGTCGACTCCACGGTCGAGATGGTCGACACCTGCCGGGGGGTCGCGCCGACCAGGCGCATCGCGGCGAACCGCTGTTCCCGGCGCGCCGCCGACAGCCGGGTCGCGGTACCGATGAAGATCAGTACCGGAAACAGCAGGGCGCCGGCCACCACGGACAGGACGAGCTGCATCCCGCTGGCGTTGATGCCGACCACGCACCTGACGCAGTCGCTGGGCGACACGTCCGGGATGCTGGTGACCCTCACGGCGCCGGGCACGCCGGCGAGCTGGTCCGGCCGGTCGCCGATCACGATGATCAGCGAGTTGGGCGCGGGCAGCGCCGCGCTGGCGATGGTGCCGATCTGGTGTCCGGGGAAGCGGTCGCCGAGCTGGCCGGCCGGGGTGGTGCGCAGCAGCCTGCTCAACTCCGGCGAGGCGTAGTACTCGCCGGGGCCGGGCAGGCGCGGGATGCCCGGCGGGACCGGCGAGGTCGGGCCGGTCGGGGCGACCTCGACACGGCCCAGCTGGGCGTGGTGGAAGAAGTCCGCGGTGGCCGACCACCACAGCGGGTCCGCGGACGTGCCGGTTGCCGCCGCCGTCGCACCCGCCGCGTGCGTGGACGCGGCGACGCCGGCGTTGAGCCACGCGTACCGGTGGTTCTGGGTGTTGACCGCGTTGATGCCGGCCAGGACGGTGAGCAGCATGCCGGCGCCCAGGGCCACGGCAGCGGTGATGATGACCAGGCGGGCGACGGCCTCCCGCCCGCCGCTGACCGCGAGCCGCAGTCCGAGCCGGATCACGACGCCACCGCATCCGGCGCCAGCGAGGTCACCCTGCCGTCGCGGACGATGACCTCACGTTCGGCGTGCGCCGCCACCCGGGGATCGTGGGTGACCAGCACGACCGTTGTGCCCGCCTGCCGGGCGGTCGCGATCAGCAAGTCCATGACCTGTTCACCGGTGAACGAGTCGAGCGACCCGGTCGGTTCGTCGGCGAACAGCACCTCGGGTCGGCAGACGACGGCGCGGGCCAGCGCCACGCGCTGGGCCTGCCCGCCGGACAGCTCCCCGGACCGGCGGCGCTCCAGCCCCGCCAGGTCGAGGCGTTCGAACCACTCCCGGGCGGCCCGCAGCGCCGCGGCCCGCCTGGTGCCGGCCAGAAGCAGCGGCAGGGCGACGTTCTCCTCGGCGGTCAGCTCCGGCACGAGCTGGCCGAACTGGAACACGAACCCGAACCGGTCCCGCCGCAGCGTGCTGCGCGCGGCCTCGCCGAGGGTGTCCACCCGCTGTCCGTCGAACCAGATCTCGCCGGAGTCCGGGGTCAGGATGCCGGCCAGGCAGTGCAGCAGGGTGGACTTGCCGGATCCGCTCGGGCCCATGACGGCCACGATCTCGCCGGAGTTCACCGTGAGGCTCGCGCCGCGAAGCGCCGGGGTCGGGCCGAACGACAGGACGGCCTCGCGCGCCTCGACGAGCGGGCGGGGCCGGGCGGTGGCGCCGGGCACGGTCACGACCGCACCTCCCGGGCCAGCGCGTCGAGCCGGGTGGCGGTCATGTCGATCCAGCGCAGGTCGGCTTCGAGGTGGAACAGGGCGTGGTCGGCCAGCAGCGCGTCGATGGTGGCACCGGTGCGCCGGAGCTCGGTCAGTTCGCGCATCCGTCGCATGTGCGCGGCCCGTTGGAGGTCGAGGTACGCGCCGGCCGGGCGGTCCAGCATCAGCGCGAGTACGACCTTCGTGAACAGCACGGTCTGCAGGTGCGGCTCGGGTTCGAGCGGTTCGGACAGCCAGGTCCGCACCTCGGTGGCGCCCTGGTCGGTGATGACGTAGCGCTTGCGTTCCGGGCCCTCGCCCGGTTCGACCTCGCTGATCACCACCTTGCCGTCCCGGGCCAGCCGGCCGAGGGTGGCGTACACCTGGCCGAACGGCAGCGGCTTGCCGCGCGCGAAGTAGGCGTCGTAGTCGCGCTTGAGGTCGTAGCCGTGGCTGGGTTCGCGGTCGAGCAGGCCGAGAAGCGTCAGCGGAACACTCATGCCGGGGAGCATACGCTACGGATATACACCGGGCGTATACCTGGGATGCGGCACCCCGGGTGGCTGCGGTGCGGCCCGGCCCGGCCCCCGTACCGGCCGTGTCCACGCGGTGGCACGGCCGGTACGGGGGCCAGGGTCAGCCGCGGCCGGGCAGACCCTGCGCGATCCGGTAGTAGGCGCTGTTCCACCGGACCCGGTCGGCGAACGAGCGGGTGGTGGTGTCGGCGTCGATGAGTAGCAGTTCGGTGTGCACCATGTCGGCGAAGTCGGCCAGCGTCTCGGCCGACACGGCGCGGGTCAGCACCGTGTGGTGCGGGCCGCCGGCGATCAGCCACGACTCCGCCGACGTGGACAACGACGGGGCCGGCTTCCACACCGCCCGCGCGACCGGCAGGCGGGGCAGGTCCTCGTCCGGGGGTACCACCTCGATGGCGTTGGCGACCAGCCGGAACCGGTCCCCGAGGTCGGCCAGGCCGATGACCACGCCCGGCCCCGCGTTCGCGTTGAACACCAGCCGTACCGGGTCCTCGCGGCCACCGATGCCCAGCGGGTGGATCTCGCAGCTGGGCCGGCCGTCGGCGATCGACGGGCACACCTCCAGCATGTGGGCGCCGAGAATCTTCGGCTCGCCGGGGGCGAAGTGGTACGTGTAGTCCTCCATGAACGAGGTACCGCCGGGCAGGCCGTCACCCATCGCCTTCACGGCGGCCAGCAGCGCCGAGGTCTTCCAGTCGCCCTCGGCACCGAACCCGTACCCGTCGGCCATCAGCCGCTGCACCGCGATGCCCGGCAGCTGTCGCAGGCCGCCCAGATCCTCGAAGTTGGTGGTGAAGGCGCCGTACCCGCCGTCGCCCAGGAACTGGCGCAGCCCGGCCTCGATCCGCGCCGCGTAGCGCAGCGAATCGTGGCGCTCGCCGCCCCTGGCCAGCTCCGGCGCCAGGGTGTACGCCTCGGCGTACTGCTCGACCAGCGCGTCCACCGCGGACTCCGGCGCCGCGTCCACGACGGCGACCAGGTCATTGACGCCGTGGGTGTTGACCGACAGGCCGAAGCGCAGCTCGGCCTCGACCTTGTCGCCCTCGGTCACCGCGACGTCCCGCATGTTGTCGCCGAACCGGGCCATCCGCAGTCCGTCCAGGTGCGCCCGGCCGATCGCGGCCCGGGCCCACGCGTCGATGCGCGCGGCCACCGTGGGATCCGACACGTGCCCGGCCACGGTCTTGCGCACCGCCCCGATGCGGGTCTGCACGTACCCGAACTCGCGGTCGCCGTGCGCGGCCTGGTTGAGGTTCATGAAGTCCATGTCGATGGTGCCCCACGGCAGCGCCGCGTTGACCTGGGTGTGCAGGTGCAGCAGCGGCTTGCGCAGCGCGTCCAGACCGGTGATCCACATCTTCGCCGGGGAGAACGTGTGCATCCACGCGATGACCCCGACACAGGACGGGTCGTTGTTGGCCTCCTGCATCACGGCGCGCACGCCGGCGGAGTCGGTCAGCACCGGCTTCCAGACCAGCTCCACACTCAACGCGGCCTGCTCCTGCAACGCGCGCTGGATCTGCTGGGACTGGTCGGCGACCTGTCGCAGCGTCTCGGGACCGTAGAGGTGCTGGCTGCCGGTCAGGAACCAGAGTTGGGGCTTGTCGCCGGGTGCCATACGCGGTTCTCCTGTTAGGCGGATTGGGTTTGGCCGTACACGTTCTGGTAGCGCGCGTAGAGCGCGTCGATGTGCCGCGGTTCGATCGGCAGCGGCGCGCCGAGTTGACGCGCGATGTGCACGGTGCGCGCGACGTCCTCGCACATCACCGCGGCCTTGACCGCGTCCCGGGCCGTGCGGCCGATGGTGAACACCCCGTGGTTGCGCATCAGCACGGCGGGGGAGCGGTGCCCGTTGAGGGTGTCGACGATGCCCCGGCCGATGGAGTCGTCGCCGATCAACGCGAACGGGCCGACCGGGATCTCGCCGCCGAACTCGTCGGCCATCGCGGTCAGCACGCACGGCACCGCCTCGCCCCGGGCCGCCCACGCGGTCGCGTACGTCGAGTGGGTGTGCACCACCCCGCCGACGTGCGGCATGTGCCGGTACACGTAGGCGTGCGCGGCAGTGTCCGACGACGGCTTGAAGTCCCCGTCGACCAGCTGCCCGTCCAGGTCGGTGACGACCATGTTCGCCGCCGACAGCTCGTCGTACCCGACCCCGGACGGCTTGATCACCAGCAGGTCGGCATCGGGTACCCGGGCGGAGACGTTGCCCGCGGTCCACGCGACCAGACCGTTGCGGGGCAGTTCGGCGTGCAGGTCCGCGACGTACTGGCGGATCCGCGCGACCTGGTTGGTGACGTCCTGGGTGATGGTCATCGGGGGGCTCCTGTCCGGGCGATGCGGCGCAGCCGGTGCATCACGTCGTTCGCGCCGCGGCCGAAGTAGTCGTGCAGCGTGGTGTACTCGGCGAACAGCGCGTCGTAGACCCCTGCCGCGGCCTCGTCCGGCTGGTACACCGCCGGCTTCGCGCGGCCCATCCGGGCGGCGGCCGCCGGCACGTCGGGGTAGAGGCCGGCCGCGACCGCGGCGTGGATCGCCGATCCGAGCGCGGGCCCCTGCTCGGAGTCGATGACCGACAGCGGCATGCGGGTCACGTCGCTGTAGATCTGCATGATCATGGAATTCTTGACCAGGCCGCCGGCGACGATCAGCTCGGTGATGGGCACGTCCGCGGCGCGGAAGGTTTCGATGATGGTACGGGTGCCGAACGCGGTCGCCTCGACCAGCGCGCGGTACACGTCCTCGGGCCGGGTGGCCAGTGTCTCGCCGACCAGCACGCCGGACAGCTCGTGATCGACGAGCACCGACCGGTTGCCGGAGTGCCAGTCCAGCGCGATCAGCCCGTGCTGGCCGGGGCGCTGGGCGCTGGCCAGGCCGGTCAGGTGGTCGTGCACCGAGACGCCCGCCGCCGCGGCCGCCTCCGTGTACCGCGCGGGGACGAACCGCTCGACGAAGTGCCCGAAGATGTCGCCGACGCCGCTCTGCCCGGCCTCGTACCCCCACTTGCCCGCGACGATGCCCCCGTCCACGACGCCGCACATCCCGGGTACCGGCAGCGGCGCCTCGCCGTTGACCACGTGGCAGGTGGACGTACCGGTGATGGCGACCATCTGGCCCGGCCGCAGCGCGTTGCAGGCCGCGGCGGTGACGTGCGCGTCCACGTTGCCGACCGCCACCGCGATGCCCTCCGGCAGCCCGGTCCACGCCGCCGCCTCGGCGCTCAACCGGCCCGCCGCCTCGCCGAGCCGGCCGATCGGCGCCTCCAGCTTGTCGGTGACGAAGTCGGCGAAGCCGGGGTGCAGGGCGCCCAGGAACTCCCGGCCCGGGTACGCGCCGTCCTGCAGGATGCCCTTGTACCCCGCCGAGCAGGCGTTGCGCACGTACCGGCCGGTCAGCTGCCAGATGATCCAGTCAGCCGCCTCGACCCAGCGCTCGACCCGCGCGTACGTCCGCGGGTCCTCCTCCAGCAGTTGCAGCGCCTTGGCGAACTCCCACTCGGAGGAGATCAGGCCGCCGTACCGCCCGATCCACGGCTCACCCCGCTCGTGCGCGAGCCGGTTGATCCGGTCGGCCTGGCCCTGCGCCGCGTGGTGCTTCCACAGCTTGACGTACGCGTGCGGGGTGCCGGCCAGGCCGTCGACCTCGTTGAGCGGGGTACCGTCGGCGAGCGTGGGTACCATCGTGCACGCGGTGAAGTCGGTGCCGATGCCGACGACGCTGGCCGGGTCGACCCCGGCGGCCGCGACCGCCCCGGGGACCGCGTGGCGCAGCACGTCGACGTAGTCGGACGGCACCTGAAGCGCCCAGTCCGGGGGCAGTGCCGTGCCGTCGGGCAGCGCCGTGGTGAGTACGCCGTGCCGGTACTCGTGCACCGCGTGCCCCAGCTCGGTGCCGTCGTCGGCGCGTACCACGACGGCGCGCCCGGACAGGGTGCCGAAGTCGATACCGACGACGACAGGGACAGCATCAGTCACCGTCATCTCCTCGTGTGTGTCCGGACGGCCGCCCGGCATGCCGGGCCGGGAGCGCGGTCGGATGACACGCTCCGGTACGCCGTCGATTGTTATCGCTAACATGGGTGGAGTCAATGGGTGCGCAGATCTTGCCTGATCGGCGCGGGTGCTGCCGGCCGGTGTGGGCTACCGGCGTCAGAACCCGTTCTTACGTGGGCTTTTCTGGGAGGTGTGCGGATCGAGTCGCCGTGGAGCAGCGGGCCTCGTTGCTGCGGTCCGCAGGGAGCGTCGCCGTTGCCGAATTCAGTTTTGTAGTACGCTAACAACCGCCTCCGTCGATGACTAGATGGTCACTGGGCTACTACCGCCGGCATCAACCCGGCGGCGGACCGACACTGCGGCGGGCGACCAGCCGGGGCGGGATGACGCGGCGCCCGCCGGCACGCTCGTCCGAATAGATCTGAGCCAACAGCAGGTCGAGGCTCGCCGCCGCGGCGGCGTCGAAGTCGGGACGCACCGTGGTCAGCGGCGGGATGTAGAACGCCGACTCCGGCACGTCGTCGAACCCGACGACGCTGACGTCCTCGGGCACCCGCCGGCCGCGCTCGTGCAGCGCGAGCATGATGCCCAGCGCCAGGTGGTCGTTGGCGGCGAAGACCGCGGTCACCTCGGCCATCCGGGCGAGCACCTGCCCGGCGTGATAGCCCGAGGCCGCCGACCAGTCCGCCGGCATCAGCGGTGGAGCCTCCACACTCGCCTCCGACAGCGCTCGCCGCCAGCCGGCGATCCGGTCACGGCTGTCGAACCAGTCCTGCGGCCCGGACACGTGCCAGACGCTGCGATGCCCCGCCTCCAGCAGGTGGCGGGTGGCGGCGTGGCTGCCCGCCTCCTGGTCGACAGTGACCAGCTCGGTGGTCCGCCGCGGGTCGCCGTCGATGGTGACCAGCGGGACGTCCTCGGGCACGTGGTCCAGCGCCGCGTTGGCCGACTCGACCGGGGCGATCACCACCAGCCCGGCCACCCGCTGGTCGAGGTGGCGGTCGATCGCCTCGGTGATGAGCTTCTTGTCGAGTTCACGGACGCTTTCGACGCTGACCGTGTACCCGTGCGCCACCGCCGCCTGCTGCAACGCGGTGAGCGTGGCGGCCGGACCGTACAGCGTCGAGGACTGCGTCACCACCCCGATGACCTGCGACCGGCCGGTGGCCAGCGCCCGGGCGGCCCGGTTGGGCCGGTAGCCGAGTTCGGTGATGGCCGCGTGCACCCGCAGCCGCGTCTGCGCCGTGACGTTCGGGTGGCCGTTGAGCACCCGGGACACGGTCTGGTGGGACACGCCCGCGAGCCTGGCCACGTCGGTCATCGCCGGCTCGCGGGGGCTTCTCGGCATCGATCCTCGCTCGGTGCGCACTGCTGAGGCCGGGTGGCCGCACCCGGGCCGCGGGGTAGCCGCCCGGATCGTCCAGTGTAGTCGGCTGCGAAATCACCCGGTGTGCCGCAGGACCTGCGGCAAGTCGGTGCCGCCGGGGCTTAACGTGGGACGATGACATCGAACGTAAGCCAGCCCTCGGCCTGGCAACTGCTGGTGCCGCTCACCGATCTGGTGACCCCGATGGCGGTCCGGGTGGCCGCCACGCTGCGGCTGGCCGATTTGATCGCCGGCGGTACCGAACAGGTCGACGACCTGGCACAGCGAACCGGTACCGACGCCGACGCGCTGGGCCGGGTGCTGCGGCAGCTGACCTGCCACGGGGTGTTCGCCGAGCCCTCGCCGGGGCGGTTCACCCTCAATGACCTCGCCGAACTGCTCCGGTCGGATCACCCGGCCGGGATGCGGGCGATGTTCGACCTGAATGAGTTCGGCGGCCGGATGGATCTGGTGTTCACCGAGCTGATGAGCACGGTCCGCACCGGCCGACCCGCGTGGGAGGCCGCCTTCGGCATGCCGTTCTGGGACTACCTCGCCGCCGAACCCGCCCTGGCAGCGTCGTTCGACGCGATGATGGCGGGCTCGACGCGGACCGCGGCCGCCGCCGCGTACGACTGGTCGGGGGTGCGGCACGTCGTCGATGTCGGCGGCGGAACCGGGGCGCTGCTGGCCGAGGTGCTGCGGGCCGATGCCGGCATCCGGGGCACCCTCGTCGACCTGCCCGACACGGTGGCCCGGGGGCGCCGGCTGCTTGCCGAGCGCGGACTGGACGGGCGGTGCGACTTCGTCGGGCAGAGCTTCTTCGACCCGCTGCCGGCCGGTGCGGACGTGTACCTGCTCGCCGCCGTGCTGCACGACTGGGACGACGAGCAGGCCACCGCGATCCTGCGGCGGTGTGCCGAGGCCGCCGGTGAGCGCGGCCGTGTGGTCATCGTCGAGTCGCACGGCACCGCCGGCGACGATCCCGCCATGTTCGCCGAGATGAGCCTTCGCATGCTGGTACTTTCCGGTGGGCGGGAGCGCGGCGTGGAGGACTACCGGGCGCTGGCGGAGGCGGCTGGGCTGGCGGCGACCGGCGTCCGGACGCTGCCGTCGGGTCTTGTCGTCATCGACTGCCGGTCCGCGTGATCGGACCGGTCCACGCCGGTTCGAGGTCGGGTCCGGCGGCCGGCCGTACCGCGGACGTCTACGCGCCGCGCGTGCTGTGCGAGGTCGAACGGACCGGGCTGTTCGGGAACGAGGTCCGGCCCTCGACGGTGCGTACCGACACCGACCGTCTCCTGGCCCTGTTCGGGCGGGAGCGCCGGCGGATCTGACCGGGCGTGTCCGGGCCCCTCATCGCGGGGGCCGGGACACGCGCCGGACCGGGGATCGGAGGCTGGCCGCCGTCCGGTCACGCCGCGACGGGCTGCCGGTTGCCCAGCAGGTCGGCCTCGGCCGGCACCCGGCGAGCGTGCCAGAGGCCGAACGCGACCAGGATGGCCATCAGCGCCGCCAGGATGAACGCGGCGACCCCGGCCCAGAGGGCGATGGTGGCGAACACCGAGAACGCGTACGCCTCGAGCAGCAGGCCGCGCAGTGTGGTGCCCTGGAAGCTGGTCTGCACCTCGGCGGCGAGTTTCGGGTCGTCCGGGTTCGCCCGGGCGGCGGCGCTGACCTGCGAGTAGACGCCGCCGTACGGCATCTCGGACAGGTGCACGGCGATGAAGTGGTCGGCGTACGCCTTGGCCTGGGCGCCGGTGGTCAGCGGCTGTCCGGCGTACTGGTCGAGGTACGGGCCGATCCGGGGATCGGCGAGTTCCTGGCTGCCCTTCTCCGGGAAGACGATTTGCTGCTGGGCGAGCTGACTGTGCACGTTGGAGTTGGCGAAGCTGTAGCCCCACAAGGCCAGCGCCCCGGTGACCAGCAGCATGACAACGGTGACCAGGCCGCCGAGGCTGGCCAGAATGTCGAAGACCTTGCGGCGCATCGAGGATCACATCCTTCTCTCATCAAGTCCTGCCGCCAGGCTGATCGATCCCGGCATGCCTGAGCCAGATCCGGGTGGCACCGTCGCGGCCGGGACCTTGGTCCTGTCTGGCCGGCCCGTTGATCCCGTCGCGGCGAGGTCGAGTGCGCTGGCTCTCAGTCCCCGCTGCTGTCCAGGCGGCGAGCCCCGCCCTAAGCTCGATCGCGAATGACCTACCCCGGCAGCCTCGTGCCGGCGGCGCACGGATCGGCGCCGCACCGCGACCACGTGGCCATCGGATCGAAGGAGCCGTGTCCCATGCCCGATCACAAGCCCGTCAGTGCCGGCGCCGCTGGCACCATCGACCTCGGCGGCGACCTGACCGTCAACCGCCTCGGCTTTGGTGCGATGCGCATCACGGGCGACGGCATCTGGGGCGACCCCGCGGACCGCAACGAAGCCAGGGCCGTGCTGCGCCGCGCCGTGGAGTTGGGGATCAACTTCATCGACACGGCGGACTCCTACGGTCCGTACATCAGTGAGGCGCTGATCGCCGAGGCACTGCACCCGTATCCGGACGATCTGGTCATCGCCACCAAGGGTGGGCTGGAACGGACCGGTCCCGGGCAGTGGCCCAGCAACGGGCGGCCGGAGCACCTGATCCAGGCCTGCGAGGGCAGCCTGCGGCGGCTGAAGCTGGAGCAGATCCCGCTGTACCAGTTCCACCGGCCCGACCCGGCGGTGCCGCTGGAGGACTCGATCGGAGCCCTGCTCACGCTGAAGGAGCAGGGGAAGATCCGGCACATCGGGGTGTCCAACGTCACCGAGGAGCAGCTGCGGCGGATCCAGCGGCTGACCCCGGTGGTGTCCATCCAGAACCGGTACAACGTGGCGGACCGCGCGTCGGAGTCGCTGGTCGACCTGTGCGAGCAGGAGCAAATGGTGTTCCTGCCCTGGGCGCCGATCCAGGACCTGAACGGCAACACCACCATCCAGGAGATCGCCCGGCACCACGACGCGAGCCCGCGCCAGATCGTGCTCGCCTGGCTGCTGGCCCGGTCGCCGTCGATGCTGCCCATCCCCGGGACCGGCTCGGTGTCCCACCTGGAGGACAACCTGGCCGCCGCGGCCGTCGCGCTGACCCCGGACGAGGTGGCCCAGGTCACCAAGGCGCAGCACTGACCGTCACCGACCCGCCGGAGTAGCTTTGGTCGCCGCTGGAGACCATTCGCGACGGCGGGGGCGCACGATGGCGACAAAGATGCCCAACGGGGCCGGGCGGTCCGGCGGTGCCGGCCGTCCCGTCACGGAAGCGGACAGACGCGCCCGGATCGCCGCCGCCAAGGCGCCCGCCGCACCTACCCGGCGCCGGGGCCGGCTGACCAGGTGGGGCATCGGCGGCGGGGTGGCGGCGGCGATCGTCGCCCTGATCGTGGTGGGCCTGGTGGTCCTCACCGGTGGGAGGCCGGCCAGCACCGCGATTCCGGCCACTCCGGCCACTCCGGCCACTCCGGCCACCACGGCCGGCGGCCGGGACAGCGCTCCGCCGTGGCCGGCACCGGCCGACGTCCCGGCGGCGGTCCGGGCCGCCGGGCTGCCGATGCTCGGCGCCGAGGGTACGACCCTGCACATCCACGCCCACCTGGACGTGATCGTCAACGGTCAGCCGGTGAGCGTGCCGGCCGAGGTGGGCATCGACGGCGCGACCCAGCAGATCAGCCCCCTGCACACGCACGATACGACGGGCGTCATCCACGTCGAGTCGCCGATGCAGGCCACGTTCACGCTCGGACAGTTCTTCACCGAGTGGCAGGTCTCCCTGTCCAGCGACCACATCGGCTCGCTGACCGCCGACGCCACCCACCAACTGCGCGCGTACGTCAACGGCAAGGCGGTCGACGGCGATCCCGCCGCGATCGTGCTGCACGCGCATGACGAGATCGCCCTGGTCTACGGGACCGCGGCCGGGCAGCGCGACGTTCCTTCCTCGTACGCCTTCGCCCCGGGGCTGTGACCGGCGCCCGACGGCTCGCGGAACCCCGTGCGCGGGGCGGGAATCTCGCGGGTAACGGGAATCTCGCAGGGCACGGGGGTGCGGACCGGAGCCGTCCCACCAGTCGGCGGCCGGCGACCCGACGCCGGCCGGTTCCACTAGGCTCGACTGGTCCGGCGGTCACGGGACGGCCACGGCGACAGGCGGGTGACGCGATGAGTGAGCAGCCGACTCCGGTTCGGGGCACAGCGCAGATCGGGGTGACCGGACTGGCGGTTATGGGTCGCAACCTGGCCCGCAATCTCGCCCGGCACGGCTTCGTGGTCGCCCTGCACAACCGGTCCGTGGAGCGCACCCGCAGCCTCGTGGCCGAGCACGGCCACGAGGGCACGTTCCTGCCCAGCGAGTCGTTGGCCGACTTCGTCGCCTCGCTGGAGCGGCCCCGGGCGGTCATCGTGATGGTGAAGGCCGGCGGGCCGACCGACGCGGTCATCGACGAGCTGGTGCCGCTGCTTTCGCCGGGCGACATCGTGGTCGACTGCGGCAACGCGCACTACGCCGACACCCGCCGCCGCGAGGAGGCGCTGCGCGAGCACGGGCTGCACTTCGTCGGCACCGGCGTGTCCGGCGGCGAGGAGGGCGCCCTGCACGGGCCGAGCATCATGCCGGGCGGCTCGGACGAGTCCTACGCCAAGCTCGGGCCGATCTTCGAGTCGATCGCGGCGCAGGTCGACGACGTGCCGTGCTGCGTGCACATCGGCCCGGACGGCGCCGGGCACTTCGTCAAGATGGTGCACAACGGCATCGAGTACGCCGACATGCAGCTCATCGCGGAGGCGTACGACCTGCTGCGCGCGGGACTGTCGGCCGGCCCGGCGGAGATCGCGGAGATCTTCCGCGATTGGAACAGCGGTGAGCTGGGATCGTTCCTGATCGAGATCACCGCCGACGTGCTGGCGCACACCGACCCGGGCACCGGCAAGCCGTTCGTGGACATCGTGTTGGATCAGGCCGAGCAGAAGGGCACCGGCCGGTGGACCGTGCAGAGCGCCCTCGACCTGGGCATCCCGATCACCGGCATCGCCGAGGCCACGTTCGCCCGGTCGCTGTCCGGCCACGCCGACCAGCGCAGGATCGCCGCCCGGACGTTCGCCGGCACCGGCAACGACTCGTGGATGGTCCCCGACCGGGACACCTTCGTCGAGGACGTGCGCAAGGCGCTGCTCGCGTCGAAGATCGTCGCGTACGCGCAGGGCTTCGACCACATCCGCGCGGGCAGCCAGGAGTACGGCTGGGACATCGACCTGGGCGCCGTGTCCACGATCTGGCGGGGCGGCTGCATCATCCGGGCCCGGTTCCTCGACCGGATCCGGGAGGCCTACGACGAGCGGCCCGACCTGGCCACGCTGATGGCCGCGCCGTACTTCGCGAAGGCGATCCTCGACGGCGTACCGAGCTGGCGCCGGGTGGTCGGCGACGCGGTCCGGGCCGGCATCCCCACCCCGGCGTTCTCCTCCTCGCTGGCGTACTTCGACGCGCTGCGCCGCAACCGGCTGCCGGCCGCCCTGATCCAGGGGTTGCGGGACAACTTCGGCGCGCACACGTACTGCCGGGTCGACCGCGAGGGCAGCTTCCACACGCTGTGGGCCGGCGACCGGTCCGAGACCGGGGGAGCCGAGGCCGCCTCGGCCTGATCGCGTCCGCCGGGTCGACCGCACGGTGGGGCGGCCGGTCAGAGCTGACCGGGGAAGAACCCGTGGCGCGCGAGAGGTTCGACGATCTGCTGCTCCTCGTAGCTGAGGTGGGACAGCAGGGTGTCGGTGAGCAGGTCCACGGCTTCCTGGATCCGGTCGAAGTCCTCCGGCGCCGGCTGGCTGCCGTCGGCGACGCGTACCAGATCGACCAGGGCCCGGTCGACGGTCTCCACCACCTCGTGGATGATGACGTGCTCCTGCTGGAGGCGGTCGACGACCGGCGCCAACGCCGGATCGGCCCGGCGCAGGTGCGGGAAGATCGAGCTGTCCTCGATCCCGTGGTGCTGGGTGAGCATGGTGCAGTACGACGCGCAGTAGGCGCCCAGCCTCCAGTTGTTCTGCCGCAGCGTCAGCTCGTTGAGCGCCGCCCGGGCACGGCTCACCGACGCGGCGCCGCGCTTGACCTGGTCGATCAGGTCACGGATCTGTGCCAGCTCCCCGCGCAGGTGGTCGTGCACCTCGATGAGTTGGTTGCCGACGGCCCGGGCGTGCTCGGAGTAGACCTGACCGGCCGGAGCCGGCGGCCGCACCGGTCGCTCGGACTCGTCCCAGAGCCGGTGGCCGGTCAGGCGGGTGGCCGGCGGCGGGGTGGTGGCGAAGGCCGCCGGGGCGCCGGCCTCGATCAGCTCCCGGGCGGGCTCGCCGTTCGCCGGGCCGTCGCTGGTCTTCTTGCCCGTACCGGGACCGGACCGCTCGGCGGCGACGAGTTCCCGTACCGCGGGCGCGACCTCCTGCCCGAATCGCTGGATCGCGGACGGGTCGTCGCCCATCAGGATGAAGCCCGAGACGCCATGGTCCAGGGCGATCCCGGCGAGGTCTTCGGCCCACCGGGCGGCCGGGCCGTCGAGCAGCCCGGACGCGGTGGCGGTGAACCGTCCGGCGATGTTGAGCAGGCGCCGCACCGACCGGGGATCGCGCCCGGCGGCGGCCGCACCCTCGTCGATGTGCGCGTGGAGGTCCACCAGTTCGGCCGGGCCCCGGCGCAGGTACGGCAGGCTGGGCAACGAGCCGTCGCCGAGCCGCCCGATCAGCCGCAGCATGCGGGGCTTGTACGCGCCGACCCAGATGCCGATGTCGTGCGCGGGTGCCGGCCCGCGCTTGGCGCCCGTCACGCGGTAGTAGTCGCCGGCCACCCGAACACCGCCGCGCTGCCCGGCGTCCCAGACCTCACGGATGATCCGGATCGCCTCCTCCAGCGCGTCCACCGACTGCCCCGGGGTCAGCCGCCGGCCACCGTTGGCCTCGATCGCGTCCCAGAAGCCGCCCGCGCCGATGCCCAGCTCCACCCGGCCCCCGGTGAGCAGGTCGAGGCTCGCGGCACCGCGGGCCACCACGACCGGCTGGCGCAGCGGCAGGTTCAGCACGTTGGCGGACAGCCGGATCCGGGAGGTCGAGGCGGCGAGGTACGACATCAGCGTCCAGGTGTCCAGGAACGCCGGCTGGTACGGGTGATCCTGGAACGTGGCCAGGTCCAGCTCCGCCTGCTCGGCCAGCTTCGCAAGCGCCACGACCCGGTCCGGGCGCTGCGCCGACGGGGTGAGGAACGTGCCGAAGAGCAGTTCGTGGCCGTAGTCCGTCATGATGCCGGTTCCTCCGTCGATCGGGCTGTCGCTGGCTTCGCCCGACGCGTCGTCGGTTTCGCCTGCCGTGTCGTGGGCGTCGGGTGAGGTGTCGCCGGCGGGTTGTGCGGTGTCGCCGGCCGGTAGGCGGTGCATGGCTCGCCGGGGGCCAGCCGCCTGAGGATGCGTTCGCCGATCTCGTGCAACTGCCGGACCTGCCCGCCGGTCAACGCGTCGATGACCAGGCGCCGGACCGTCTCGACGTGCCCCGCGGCGCTGGCCACGACCGTGTCCCAGCCGGCATCGGTGAGCACGGCGTTGGTGCAGCGGGCGTCCTGCGGGTCGAACTCGCGGCGCACCCAGCCGCGCTGTTCCAGCCGTTTCACGACGTGCGACAGCCGCGACGCGGAGCCGCTGGCGAAGGCGGCCAGTTCGGTCATCCGCAGGGTGTGACCGGGCGCCTGGGACAGGCCGGTGAGCACGAAGTACTCGAAGGTGTTCATGCCGGCGTCGCGCTGCAACTGGGCGTCCAGCGCGGCGGGCAGCCTGATGAGGATGCCGGCCAGGGACAGCCAGGCCGCCTGCTCGCTGGGCGCGAGCCAGCGTGGCTCGGCTTCGCCGGCCGCCCGCTCCGCTTCGCTGGTCACGACTCCGAGCGTACCGGCGGTACTTGAAGGTTCAAGTGATTCCCGCCACCCCGCCGGTCACGCCGGCACCCCGCGCGGGGCGGCGGGGTTCAGGAGCGGACCGGCAGCGTGGCCGGAACCGGCACCCGACCCGCGGCGTGGTGACGCAGCGCGTCCAGTACGCGTGCGGGCTCGGTGTCCATGTCACAAAACCGGATCGCGAACGGCCGCACGAACGGCGGGCGGGCGCGGTAAGCGGCCGCCGGTGCGAGCCGCAGGACGAGCGCCGCGCCCGACCCCCGGCCGGCCACGTCGATCGACTCAACGCGACGCCACGGGACGACCGCCCGGCCCTCCGCACCGAGTTCCACGACCAGTCCGTCGGTGCCGATCCGCAGCAGGTACGGCCGGGCGGGTGCCGCCGACCGCAACGGCCTCGTCCACCGCCTCGGGTCGACGAAGCCGCGCACCGTGTTCAGCACGGCACCGAAGAACGCCAGGAACGGCAGGGCCACGATCAGCCCGAGAACCCAGGACACGGCGAACAGCACCAGTACCCCGGCGAGGCCGACCAGCGCGATGGCGAGCACCGCGACGGCCAGCCCCCGGTGCAGGGCGCGGGCCGCGGCAAGCGGCCGGTAGTCGAACGCGACCCGCGCCTCGTCCGGTTCGGGGTTCATGCCGATCAACGTAAGCAGTGCCGGCACGGCCGGCAACTCGAGCGGCCGGCGCCTCGGGTGGGCGTGCCGGCCGCCGGGCTCAGTACACGAATGGCCAGCCGGACGTGTCATAGCCGAGCAGGTTGATGCCGAGGTACGAGGCGCCGCTGTCGGCGTAGTAGTGGTAGACGAGGACGTTGGCGTCGACGTCGGCGAACACCGCTTCGTGACCGGGGCCGTGGATGCTGCCGTGTCCGGCAAGCACCTGGCTGCCGCCACCGGCGGTCATCGCGGTGCCGCTCCGGTCGGCGTACGGTCCGGTCACGCTCGTCGACCGGCCGACCATGATGCGGTACGTACTGGAGGCGCCCTGGCAGCACAGGTCGAACGAGACCCAGAGGTAGTAGTAGCCGCCGTGCTTGAAGATGTACGGCGCCTCGATCGCGGTCGTTGCGCCGGTACGCTGCGCGAGGCCGGTGATGCCGGTGCCGGAGCGCTTGCCGGTGGCCGGGTCGAGCGGGATGAGCTTGATGCCGGTCCAGAACGAGCCGAAGTCCAGCCACCAACGGCCCTGGTCGTCGACGATGAGGTTGGGGTCGATCGCGTTGTAGTTGTCGGCGCTGCTGGTCGAGATGACCAGGCCCTGGTTCGTCCAGGTACCGGACGCGCCGGTGGGGCTGGTCGCCAGGAAGATGGCCGAGTTCCGCGAACCGAACGTGGAGGCGGCGTAGTACAGGTAGTACTGGCCGTTGTGGTACGAGATGTCGGGCGCCCACAACTGGTTGCTTCCACCGGTGTAGGGCAGCGTCCAGGACGCTCCGCCGGGAAAGGCGGATCCGGCGTTGTGCCACGCCGTGCGGTCGGTGGAGGTCTTGATGCTGATGTTCGCTCCGGTGTGCACCAGGATGTAACCGCCGCTGGGCGTCTTGACCACCGACGGATCGTGGACCGCGGTGTCACCGGTCACGACGCCCGGATTCGGGTACCCGGCCGGGGGCGTGGTCGGCGTGGCGGGAGCGGGCGACGGGCTGGTGCGGGTCGGCGTCGGTGAGGCGGAGACGGCGCCGGTACAGGTCGCGCCGTTGAGCGCGAAGCTCGCCGGTGCCGGGTTGGCCGTGTTGTTCCAGGACCCGTTGAACCCGAACGAGACGCTGGCGCCGGTAGCGATCGTCGCGTTGTACCCGGCGTCCCGGGCGGTCACCTCCGCACCGGCCTGGGTGACTGTCGCGTTCCACGCCTGGGTCACCGTCTGGCCGGCCGGGTACGACCAGGTCAGCGTCCACCCATTGACGGCGTCGCCGAGGTTGGTGACGGTCACGCCGGCCCCGAACCCGCCCTGCCACTGGTTGGTCACCGTGTAGTCGACCCGGCAGGCCCCGCTGGCGGCCTGGGCCGCGACCGCGACCACCGTACCCGAGCCGGTGGCCGCCACCGTCGCGAGTGCGAGAAGGATGCGTCGTTTCCTGGTACTCGCCATGCGGGTCTCCTTGTCGGGGATCGGCCGGCGGCCGCCCGGATCCGGGGCCGGCGGCGGACGTGCGCGCGGCAGGTGCGACGGACCGTCGGTCGGCGCGCCGCTGCCCTGCGTGCCTCGCGTCGACCGCTCGTCCACTCCGGGAGGCCCCGCGCGTGCGGCTCCCTCGCCGGCAGAGCACCCGGACTCGCCGAAATTGTTATCGATAACATCGATGAATGTCAAGGTAATGGAGGGTCGGGCCTGGCCTTCCGGCGGTTGCGGCTCCAGGAGAGGGTGGGCGGGTATGGCCGACGCCCGGAGCCGGTGGGACGCACCGGCCCCGGGCGTCGCTACCCTGACCCCGGCAGCCAGCCGCACCACGAGATCCACGGAGGGCCCGCATGAGTCTCGACATCCGGCCGGCCGGTCTCGACGACGTCCCGGCGCTGCGTGCCGTGATGGACGCCGCCATCGCAGATCTGCAGCGCGGCTTCCTGACCGAGGCGCAGATCGCCTCCAGCCGCGCCATCATGGGCCTGGACACCCAGCTCATCGAGGACGGCACGTACTACCTCGTCGAGTCCGGTGGGCAGGTCGCAGGCTGCGGCGGCTGGAGCCGGCGGGCGACGCTGTACGGCAGCGACGCCACCCCCGGCCGCAACGCCCGGCTGCTCGATCCGGCGGTCGACGCCGCCCGGGTACGGGCGATGTACACGAGCCCGTCGTTCGCCCGGCGCGGCGTGGGCCGGCTGGTCCTGTCCCGCTGCGAGTCGGCGGCCGCGGCCGAGGGCTTCACCCGCCTGGAGCTGATGGCGACCCTCGCCGGGCGGCCGCTGTACGCGGCGTACGGCTTCGCGCCGGTGGAGTACGTCCAGGACGCGACCGGCGGGGAACCGGTTCCGCTGGTGAAGATGGCGAAGCGCATCGAAGCGGCGACCGCTGGGGCCCGGTAGCGCGGCGATCAGCCGGTGGACAGGTCGATGGCGGCCCGCAGCGGGTCGCCCGCCCACCGGCTGGGAAACGCGTCGACCAGCCGCCAGCCCGCCGTCAGCAGGGTGCGCTGGCGCTCGATGTGCGCTTGCGGGCCGTCCGGGTGCACGCCGCAGATGAGGCCGACCGCGTCGGTACCCGAACCCATGCACACGTCCAGGCGCCACCTACCGACCGGGTACCCGGCCCGGACCGGCACCTCGCTCTCGCGCAGCCGGGCGGCCAGCGCCGCGGCCCACTCGCCCGCGTCGTGCGCCGTCGCGTCCGCCGGCGCCGGCCCCGGAGCCGTACCGGCGTAGTCGAGGTAGTCGCCGATGATCCCGTCCGCCGACGTCAGGGAGGTGACCACGACCATCTTCCGGCGAGCGCGGGTGACCAGGACGTTGAACAGGTTCGGGTCGGCGACGAACCGCCGCCGGGCCGGCGAGTCCCCGTCGACCAGGCCGAGCGACGCGATCACGATGTCGGCTTCGCTGCCCTGGTACGCGTGCACCGTGCCGCTGCGCAGTCGCAGCGCCTCGATCTGCTCCACCGTGAACGCCGCCAGCAGCGCGGCCTCCAGCGCGTCGGCCTGCGCCCGGAACGGGGTGACCACCGCGATGTCGGTGTGCCCGCCCGCGGTCAGCGCGCGGATCTGTTCGACGACGGCGTCGACCTCGGCCCGGTTGACCCCGTCGACGACGCCGCCGGCCACCCGCACCACGTCGATCAGATCGGCGCCGTCGTTGCGCGGATGGCGGGTGACCAGTGCGATGCGGTCGCGGTAGAAGCGCTGCGCGGAAAACTCGATGAGGTGCGGCGCGGACCGGTAGTGGTCGGTGAGCATGGTCACCGCCGTGGCGCCGGCCGCGAGGTCGAACGCGCTCACCCGGCGTACGTCGAGCCGGTCGGCCATGCCGTCCAGCCGATGGCGGCCCACCGCGAGGGAGATGTCCACGTCCGCGACGAACGAGACGAACCGCAGCTGCCGCGGATCGCCCGCGACCACGGCCCGCTTCGCCCGGGCGAACACCGGCGCGGCCCGGATCTGATCGACATGGGCTGCCTCGTCGACAATGACGAGGTCGAACAGGCCCGGTACCGGCGGTAGCAGGTCCTCCACGTCGGTGATGGTGCCGATCCACAGAGGCAGCGCCCGCACCAGCGCCTCGCCGTCCAACTCCGCGAGCATGTTCCGGCGGCGGTTACGCCCGGCCCGCAGCGCCGTCGCGAGGACCGCGACGCTGCGCCGGGCCCGCTTGTTCCAGCGGCGGGCGCTGGCGGCGCGGTGACGCATGGCGGTACCGACCGCGTTCGCGAGGCCCGCATCGGCCTCGGCCAGGTCGCGCCAGGCCCGTCGGAGGTCGGTGCCGCCGTTGGCGGCCAGCCGTGCCGCCGCCCGGTCGGCCG
>JBDZVD010000264.1:0-2929 GCA_040255525.1 Micromonosporaceae bacterium
TGTATCGACGATCACGCGCGTCCGACGACCAAGAACCGGTTATTTACCAGGCTCTAACAGACGCCGCCGAATACGCCCGCATCAAACGCGAACTCGCCACCACGAACCAGCACGACCGACCCGCCTATCGCGCAGGCAAAGCACCCTTCATCGAAGAACTTATCCGCCACATCACCCGACCACGCTGATACGCATCGTCACAGATCAGTTATTCAACACTCTCTGAGAGGCGTCCACCGATCGGGGGCGGCGTTTCGCACCTTGCCTGGACGTTAGCCGAAGCGCGGCAGGGTGCGACCGGTCAGGAGGAAGTCCCGGCTTTTGCCGCAGCACCCGCGATGACCACCTCTAGACAGTCGAGGAACAGGTCGTCCACGGTGCGGCCGGGTTGGAAGTACTCGGTGATCGCGGTGACCAGGGTCGGGTGCTGCTGGGCGAATGCGGTCATGTCGAAGTCCTTCAGCGTGTCCGCGTCCGGGCGGGGGGCCTGTTCTTCGAGGACGTGGCCGACCGTGAAGCGCTCGACGGTCAAGACGATCACGCGGGCCTGCCGCAGCGGAATACCGCGCGCCACCAGGGTGCTCATGGCCAACTCGGAAATCGCTGCCATGGTGCGGGAGAGTTGGGAGGCGGAGATGACCCGGGCGCCGTCGGGATGGGCGAGCAGTGCTCGGCGCAGTCGCTGGGCCAGGCCGCTTAACCAGCGCGGCCAGTGTTGATCTGGCGCGGGCGGTGACAAGTCGGCGAACTGCTGGTCGAGGATCGCGTCGGCGATCGCGGTGACCAGGGCCGCCTTGTTGGGCAAATGCCAGTAGAGGGTCGGCGACTGCACACCGAGCCGCGCGGCGAGTTTGCGGGTCGTCACGCCGTCGAGACCCTCGGCGTCCAGCAGGGCCACGGCCTCGGCGACGATCCGCTGTCGATCCAGCGCCAACTCGGTACCTCCCGTCGGCACTCTATCAGTGCTAGAGTCCTCTATCGCCGATAGAGAGACGGAGATGGCGATGACAAACAAGCGCTCATTGCGGGGCCTGCTACACCGGGCGACACATCGCATTCCGGGAGTCCCAGCGCACGCGCAGCGGCCAGCCGGACACCAGGGCACGGCGGTCCACGGCCGCGCCCCGCACTCCGCCAGCACCGCTACTCACCCTTCGCCCAACCACCGATGGAACCACTCACCCGACCGCCCCGCCCGGTTCATGCCGGCCTGGCAGCGCCGAATCGCGGCGTTCTTCGGCCGGGAGCTGGGATGAAGGCGGCGGTGTTGCACGAGATCGGTGGCATCCCTCGCTACGAGGACTTCCCTGATCCCGTGGCCGGCGACGACGAGGTGGTCATCGCCGTGAAGGCGGTCGCGGTCGAAAACGTCGACAAGCGCATCGCGGCCGGCACGCACTACGCCAGCCAGCAGTACACCGCACAGCTGCCAGCGATTCCCGCCTTCGACGGCGTCGGCGCACTGCCAGACGGCACCCTGGTCGGGTTCGGCAACCCCCGCCCGCCCTACGGCGCGCTCGCTGAGAAGACGGTGGTGCCCACAGGCGCGTACATGCCGATCGCGGAGGGGATCGACCCGGCGGTCGCGACCGTGCTGGGCACCGCGATCACCGGCATGTCCATCAAGACCGCCGCCGGCTTCACGCCCGGCGAGACGGTGCTCGTGCAGGGCGCCACCGGCGTCGCGGGGCGACTCGCGGTGAAGGTGGCCCGACTGCTTGGCGCCGGACGAATCGTCGCGACCGGCCGCGACGACGACCAACTGCGGCAGGTACAAGCCCTTGGCGCCGACACGGTGATCAACACTGCCCTCGTGGACGAAGCGCTGGCGCAGGCGTACCTCGATGCCAAGGGGGACGGCTACGACGTCGTGCTGGACTACCTCTGGGGCCGGCCCACCGAGATCCTGCTGCGATCGCTGGTCCCGCAGTCGTTCGCGTTCCGCAAGCCAACCCGAATGATCCAGGTCGGCGAGTCCGCCGGCGCCGGACTCGTTCTCGCCGCGGAGAGCCTGCGCACCTCCGGAGTCGAGATCTACGGCGCGGCCAAGGGACTCGGCCCACAGACCATGCAGGAGGTGTACGGCCAGGTCGTGACGTGGACCCGGTCCGGCGAACTGACCTTCGACGTGGTGAAGGTCCCCCTCAGCGATATCGAGACCGCCTGGCAACGCACCGATCTCCAGGGCAGCAGGCTCGTCGTAGTGCCCTGATATCATGACCTTCGTCGGATGTCGGTGCGCGCTCATCGGCATGAGCGTGCGTCTCCGCTTCTACGCCGTCCAGCTGGCCTGGGCCCAGCCGGCCGCGTAACCGCGAAGGTCGAGTGGGCCTTCGTCTTTCGCACCTTTTTTCGTACTCCAGTGCGACGATGTTCGGCAGGACGGGCAGGACCTGTTGGGTGCATTCCTGGGGTCCGACGGCCTGCGCGACCTGGTGGCACAACAGCACGGACCGACCGCCGGCTGGCTACGCTCGATCGGCTGACGGCGGGCAGCAAGAAGCGCGTCAACCGACTCCGCCTGGACGACACGACTGCGGTACTGGCTGGTGACGACGACGAGGCCGCGCCGGAGCTGGCGGCTAGGACGGTGGAGGCGCTGCTGGGTGTCGCGCTGGCATGGCCCTCGCATAGGTGACAGCGCGGGACTTGACCGCGAACCCGACCCGCTCGTAGACGCCGGCCGCGCGGGTCGAGCTCTCCGCGTCCACGGCCGGGGACACCACCTCGAATCCGTCCTCAGCGCACGCGGTCAGCACATCGGCGAGCATGGCGGCGGCCAGGTCGCGGCGACGCCACGGCCGGCGTACCCCGACCTGACCGACGTAACGAGCTTGTGCACGGTAGGGGTTTGGACGTGCGGAGCTGACGGGCGCGATTGGGGTGATCTTTTACCGGTCGGCGCAGCGGTCGGAGACCAGTCCGGCGA
>JBDZVD010000140.1:0-15785 GCA_040255525.1 Micromonosporaceae bacterium
AGCGCCGCCGGGCGCCCTGCTCGGTCAGGTGGCGTAGCCAGCTCATCTCGGTGTGCCCCGGACCCACCTCGCAGTCTGGCAGCGCCGGCGCGACCAGGTTCAGGCCGAACGCCAGCTCCGCGCCCAGCACCGCGGTGTGCGCCACGGCACCCGGGTACGCGGCGAACCGGGCGGCCATCTCGTCGCCGCCGCGCAGGTGCGCGACCGCGGCCGGGGGCAGCCAGCCGTCCATCTCGTCCAGCGACCGGCGGGCCCGTACCGCGGCCAGCGCCGTGGCCAGCCGGTGCCCGCTGGGCCGGGCGTAGTGCACGTTGCCGGTGGCCACCGTGGCCAGCCCGTGCCGGCGGGCCAGGCCGGCCAGGGCGTCGTTGGCCTCGCCGTCGCCCGGGTACCCGTGGTCGGTCAGCTCCACCACCACGCCGTCGCGGCCGAACAGGGCCACCAGCCGGTCCAGTTCGCGGGCGGCGGCCGGAACGCCGCCGGTGAGCAGCGCCGCGCGCACGTGCCCCTTGCGGCAGCCGGTCAGCACCACCGCGTGGTCGCGCAGGGTGGCCGCGGTCTCGTCGAGGTCGTACACCGGCCGGCCCTTCTCGCCGCCGGCGAGCTGGGCCAGCGAGATCGTCCGGGACAGCCGGGCGTACCCGGACCGGCCGCGGGCCAGCACCAGCAGGTGCCGCCCGAGCGGGTCGGGCTCGCCGTTTCGCGGTCTGTCGAGGCCCAGCGACAACTCGGCTCCGAAGACCGTGGACAGGTCCAGGTCCCGGGCCGCCCCGGCCAGCCGGACCACGCCGTACAGGCCGTCGTGGTCGGTGACCGCCAGCCCGGAAAGGCCCAGCCGGTACGCCTCCTCGACCAGCTCCTCGGGGTGGCTGGCGCCGTCGGAGAAGCTGAAATTGGTGTGGCAGTGCAGCTCGACGTAGTCCACCGACGAGGTGCCGCGCACGAGCGCCGGCCCGCCGCCGGATGGCGGATCGGGAAGCAGCGGACCGGACCCGGGCAGTCCGGACAGCACCGCCTCCAGCCGCGACCACGGCACATCCGGATTGCCGAACGCCACCACACACCTGCTGACCTGCGAGAACACCGTACCACGTGATTAGAACACGTGTGCGACACGCGTTGTCGCCGGGGTGGGGCCGGTCCGCCGGTAGGGTGAACTGTCATGATCGTCGACCGTGCGGGAGGCGGGCGTCGTCCTGGTCGTCACGCCGCCCGGCGCGGCCCGGTCCGCCGCGGCCGACCTGGCGGCGGCGGTCCACCCGTACCGGCGCCACCCCGCTGGTCGCCGACCTGAACGCCGTCGCTCTGTCCACAGTGGATGACCTGGCCGGGATCCCCGCGCCGCTGGACTTCGTGGACGGCTCCATCTCCGGGCCGCCGCCGACGCTGCGGCCGGGTGCCCGGCTCTAGCCGCGCGCGTGCCGGGCGAATGCCTGACCGGCGACCGGGTTCGCCGACGCGATTCGGAGGACGGCCGGCCGACCCGCTAGCGTAGGGGACCGCAACGGGGACCTCGGGAGGACGAGCGCATGTTGGGGATGGGCAAGCGGTACCGGGTCGTGCTGCGCGGCGAGGGCGGGGGTCTTCGCGCCTGGTCCGCGCAGACGCGCAACCAGGCGCTGGCGCGGTTCGGCCAGCGGGTGGCCGCCGGCGGATTCTCCCCGTGGAACGGGCAGCGGTTGATGGTGTTGTCGGAGGAGGAGTGGTCCCGGTTGGGCGGCTCCGAGCTGGTGGTGGACGGCGCAGGCGAAGAGCTGGTGGGCGCGGCGGCCGGCGGGGATTCCGGGACCGGTTCGCGGCGGTTGTTCGGCCTGTTCTCGCGGTCGAAGTCCTGACCGCGACCGGTCCGGCCCGGCGGGCCCGACGCCGCGCGGCTAGGCCAGTTCGTGCCCGGTCGTGCTGTCCACGTGGTCCGGGATCTCGCTCTCGTGGCGGTCGCCGGTCGTCAGAGTGCCCGACGGCTCGAACATGAGGATCGACCCGCCGGTCGACGACGGCTTGTGCTCGGTGCCCCTCGGCACGACGAACGTGTCGCCGGCCCGCAGCGCGACCGTGGTCTCGACGCCGTCGGCGTCGCGCAGCGCGACGTCGAAGTGGCCGTCGAGCACCAGGAAGAACTCGTCGGTGTCGTCGTGGACGTGCCACACGTGCTCGCCCTTGGCGTGGGCGATCCGCACGTCGTAGTCGTTCATCCGGGCCACGATGCGCGGGCTGTACACGTCGTCGAAGGAGGCCAACGCCTCGGAGAGGTTCACGGGATCCGTGTGCATCCGCCCATCGTAGGGTGGCGGCCGCCGCGCGTGGCGGCCCGTCCGGCTACCCGAAGACCAGCTGGGTCAGCAGGATCAGCGCGGCCCACCCGGCACCGCAACAGCACGCACGCCGCCCGGGGTGGGCCTGCCGCCGGTTCGTCAGTAGGGTGCGGGCATGTCCGCGTTCGTTGCCTGCCTCACGATCGTCGCCGGGGTCTGCGCGGTCGTCTGGGTGGTGTCGCTGATCACGAGGGAGTACTCCTGGGTCGACCGGATCTGGTCGATCGTGCCGGTGGTCTACGTCGCGGTGTTCGCCGGGGCCGCCGGGTTCGCCGACGCGAGGCTGGACACGATGTTCGTGCTGGTCGCCCTGTGGGGAGCGCGGCTGACCTTCAACTTCGCCCGCAAGGGCGGGTACGCGCCGGGCGGCGAGGACTACCGCTGGGTCATCCTGCGCGCCCGGATGGGACGCTGGCAGTTCCAGCTGTTCAACCTGCTCTTCATCACCATCTACCAGAACCTGATCCTGCTGCTGATCTGCCTGCCCGCGCTGACCGCGCTGCGCCACCGCGGCTCGTTCGGTCCGGCCGACGTGGCGCTGGCCGTGGCGTTCCTCGCCTGCCTGGCCGGTGAGACGGTCGCCGACCAGCAGCAGTGGAACTTCCAGCAGTGGAAGAAGGCCGAGGTCGCCGCCGGCCGCGAACCGTACCCGCGATTCGTGCGCACCGGACTGTTCCGGTACTCCCGGCACCCGAACTTTTTCTTCGAGCAGGCCCAGTGGTGGCTGGTCTTCGGCTTCGGCGCGGCGGCCGCGGGATCGCCGGCGCAGTGGACGGTACTCGGGGCGGTGCTGCTCACCGCGCTGTTCGTCGGCTCGACCCGGTTCACCGAGAGCATCAGCCGTTTTCGGTACCCGGAGTACGCGGACTACCAGGCGAGCACCTCCGCGGTCGTCCCGTGGTTTCCCGCCCGCCCGGCGCCCGAGCGCGCCGTGCCCTGACGCCGCCGCCTCTGACCGGCCTCCGCCGACCCGTCGCCGGAGGCGGTAGCACGGCCCCGGGCACCCGACGCCGGCCGGCGCGGTCCCGGCGCGCGGTCGTATGCTGGCCGCGATGGACAGCGCGATCGTGCCGGCCGGCGGAGTGTCCGGGGGACACATCACCAACTGGGCCGGCAATGTGACATTCACGGCAACTCGCCTGCACCGTCCGGCCTCGGTCGACGACCTGCGGCGCCTGGTGGCGGACTCGCCCCGGGTTCGGGTGCTGGGCACCGCCCACTCCTTCAACCGCATCGCCGACACCGACGGCGTGCTGCTGTCGGTCGCGGGGCTGCCCCCGTCGGTGGAGGTGGACCCGGACGGGCACGGCGTCACGGTGGCCGCCGGGGTGCGGCTGGGTGACCTGGCGACCCGGCTGCACGCCGAGGGGTACGCGCTGGCGAACCTGCCGTCGCTGCCGCACATCTCGGTCGCCGGCGCGGTCGCCACCGGTACCCACGGCTCCGGCACCGGCAACCGCAACCTGGCCGCGGCGGTGTCGGCGGTACGGCTGGTGACCGCGGACGGCGAGGTGCGCACCGTGCGCCGTGGCGAGGACGAGTCGTTCGACGGCACCGTGGTGGCGCTCGGCGCGCTGGGCGTCGTGACGAGCCTGACGCTGGACATCGTGCCGACCTTCGAGGTGCGCCAGTACGTGTACGACGGCGTGCCGCTGGACCGGCTGGTGCCACGGTGGGACGAGGTGCTGTCCGCCGGGTACAGCGTGAGCCTGTTCACCGACTGGGCCGGCGAGCGGGTCAACCAGGTCTGGGTCAAGCACCGGGTCGGCGACCCGGCCGGGTCGCCGGAGGGTCCGTGGCTGGGCGGCACGCTCGCCGACGGGCCCCGCCATCCGGTACCGGGCATGTCGGCCACGTACGCCACGGCGCAGCAGGGCCGGCCCGGCCCCTGGCACGAACGGCTGCCGCACTTCCGGATGGAGTTCACGCCGAGCAGCGGCGAGGAGTTGCAGACCGAGTACTTCGTGGCGCGCGAGCAGGCGGCGGCGGCGGTCGCCGCGCTGGCCGGCATCCGTGAGCGGATCGCATCGGTGCTGCAGATCTGCGAGATCCGCACGATCGCCGCCGACGGGCTGTGGCTGAGCCCGCACTACCGGCGGGACAGCGTCGGCCTGCACTTCACCTGGCTGCCCGACATCGCGGCGGTGGCGCCGGTGGTCGGACAGATCGAGCGGCTGCTGGAGCCGTTCGCGCCGCGGCCGCACTGGGGCAAGGTGTTCACCATGGCCCCGGCGACGGTGCGCTCCCGGTACGAGCGGCACGCCGACTTCGTGGAACTTGCCCAGCGGTACGATCCGGCGGGCAAGTTCCGCAACGACTTCGTCGCCCCCTACCTCGCCGCCTGAGACAGCAGCGCCGCCACGTCGTGGTGGTTGAGGTAGACGACGATGCGCAGCCGGTCCTCGTCGCGCCGCAGCAGGAAGGTGGACTCCAACCGGAGCCGCTGGCCGCCGGTGCGGTCGGCGGTCCAGGTGGTGCGCACCAGCACGTGGCGGGCGTCGAGGTCGAGCTGGCTGGCGTCGGTGAGCCGGAGCGGCCCGACCCCGGCGTTGGCGAACATCTGGCGCCGCGCGGGCAGCGAGGCCACCAGGGTGGCGCGGGCGAGCGTCCGGGCCCGGGTCGGGTCCAGGGTGAGGAACTCCTCGGCGAAGTGGTCGCCGGGATCCGCGTCGGGGTTGGCGCCCCGGTCTTCGTACTCGGTGAGGAACGCGTCGACGTCGGGGGAGAGGGGCGTCGTCCAGGCAGAGTGAGTCACGCGGACGATGGTAGACCGCATCGAGCAAAGCATATCATAAACGATCAATTTCCGCAAGCGCCTGCCGGTCACGATTCCCCATCGATGAGCAGGGGAACGGTGGGCGTTCCTGGACTGTCCTTCGTGGACGGACTCGGGTGGAGTGGCCTGTTGCCCGCGTCCGGCGGTGAGCTGCGCCCCGGGCCAGCGTTCGATGGGGGGCCGTCGCATTCACGACCTAGCGTCCTAGGATGCCGTAGGGGATGTACCCCCGGCCACCGGACCACCTCAGCGAACGAGGTGGTCCGCCGCTCGCGCGGCCAGTGCCATGATCGTCAATGCGGGGTTGGCGGCGCCCTGGGTCGGCAGCACGCTGCCGTCGGTGATGTACAGGTTGGGGATCGCGAACGTGCGCAGGTCGGCGTCGACCACGCCGTCGGTGGGGCGGGTCGCCATCCGGGCGCCGCCGACGAGGTGCGCGTACCGCCTGATCGTCATCACCTCGGTCGCTCCGGCCGCGTTGAGGATGTCGCGCATGGTGGAGATCGCCGCCTCGGCCATCACCCGGTCGTTGTCGCACTCGCCGTAGGTGAACCGGGCGACGGGCAGGCCGTGCCGGTCGGTCTGGGTGTCGAGGGTGACCCGGTTGTCGGGCAGGGGCAGGAACTCGCACAGCGCGCCGAAGGTCGACCAGTGCACGTAGTCGCGCATGTACTCGCGCAACGGCGCACCCCAGTGCCCCTCCGCCAGGACGTGCTCGGCGAACGTGATCGGCAGTGGCGAGACTGTCTGGATGGAGAATCCGCGCCGGTACGGGCGGCCCGGAGCGGTCTCGTAGAAGTGCTCGCTGGACACCGACGGCGGGGGAGCCTTGTACGCGCGTACCTCGGCGGTGAACCGGCCGGCGACCTGCGGCGCGCCCTGCACCATCAGGTACCGGCCGACCTGGTCGTGGTCGTTGCACAGGCCGTCGGGGAAGCGCCGGTTGGCGGAGTTGAGCAGCAGCCGGGGCGTCTCGATCGAGTACCCGGCGACGGCCACCAGCCGGGCGGCCTGGAAGTGTTCGACGCCGCCGCGCAGGTAGTGCACCCCGGTGGCCAGTCCGGTGCGTTCGTCGAAGCCGATCCTGCTGACCATGCAGTCGGCGCGGATCTCGGCGCCGTGGGCCAGGGCGTCGGGTATGTGGGTGATCAGCGGGGACGCTTTCGCGTTCACCTTGCAGCCCTGGATGCAGAAGCCGCGGTAGATGCAGTGCGGCCGGTTGCCGAACCGGCCGTTGGTGATGGCCACCGGGCCGACTTTGCTGGGGATGCCGAGTGCGTGGCAGCCTGCCTGGAACAGCAGGGCGTCTCCGGAGACCGGGTGGGGGGAGTGCGGGTACGAGTGGGGTTCGCCCCATGGCCAGTGTTCCCCGGCGACGGGTAGCTCCTCTTCGAGGTCGCGATAGTACGGGCGCAGCTGTTCGTAGGTGATCGGCCAGTCGACGCCGACGCCGTCGCGGGAGTAGGTGGCGAAGTCGGACGGGTGCAGTCGCGGCGCGTACCCGGCGAAGTGCACCATGGAGCCGCCGACGCCGCGGCCGGAGTTGTTGCTGCCCAGCGGTACCGGGTTGGCGCCGTCGATGACCCGCGGCTCGGTCCAGTACAGGTGGTGGGAGCCGGCCTCGTCGCTGACCCAGTCGACGTCGGGGTCCCAGAAGGGGCCGGCGTCGAGGGCGACGACCCGCCATCCGGCGCGGGCGAGCCGCTGGGTGAGGGTGCCGCCGCCGGCGCCGGCGCCGACGATGACGGCGTCGACCTCGTCGTTGTCGCGGTACCGGCGCATGGTGTGCCGTAGCGGGTAGTTGGTGCGGGTGTCGCCGGTGGGCAGCAGCCAGGCGGAGGCGTTGCGGGCGGCGACGCCTGCGCCGGCGCCGGCGAACAGTCGCCGGTTGATGCGGGAGGGGATGCTGGTCATGCGGCGTTCACCGGTCGGGTTCGTCTCGCGCCGGTTCAGGTGTCAGTCCGATGACCGGCGGGTTGCGCTGGATGGCTTCGCGGTGGCGGGCCTCCTCCACCTGGTGGGCGAGTTGGACGAGGTCGCGGCTGGGGTCGCTGTCGGGGACCTCCCATGGTTCGCGGCGGTCCAGGCCGATGTTCTTGTATCCGCGGGGGTAGGCGGGTCCGCCGAATCCGATCTCGTTCCATGCCCAGGGGTGGGCGTAGAACGCGGCGGTGGCGTACCGGGTCCAGAGGTTCCAGATCCGGGTGGCGGGCATGCCGTGCCAGTGTTGGGTGCCGTGGCGGTGCATGCGGTCGATGATGTGGGCCTGTTGCTCCCAGGTCAGCAGGGGGAAGCCGGTGCCGTAGGTGTGGTGGGCGTCGTCGTCGAGGGCGTGGAGGCTGTCGCGCCAGGCTTGGCCGTCGGGGGGTAGGTCGTGGTAGCGCCAGCCGTCGGTGCGTTCTTCGGTGAGCCGGGCGTCGATCATGGCGAGTACGGGTACCCGGGGTTCCTCGCGTTGGTCGAGGATCTGGTCGAGCAGGGCGCGGGCGATGGGTTCTTCGTCTGTGGTGAAGTACCGGATGGGTGGGGGCGGGCCGAGGCGGCGCAGGACGACGCCGGCGGTGATGGCGTCCCAGGTGGGTAGTTGGCCGACGACGTCGTACCCGGGGAATTTTTCGGGCTGGTTGCCGGGGGTGCGGGCGCGTTCCTGGGGGATTCGGTGTGTGGCCATCAGGGTTCCCGGCGCAGGATGGCGGCGAGCAGGCCCATGCCGCCGACCATGGTCATGAGCATGGGGGCGAGCAGCGGTGGGCCCATTTCGATGTTGTACCGGGCCAGTGCCCAGCCGCCGGGGCGCTGGGCGATGCCGCGTACGTGGAGGTAGGTGCCCTGGATGCCGTTGGCGACGATGGCGAGGGAGGCCAGGGGGAGGGCGGTTTTGGCGGCTTTGCGGCTGACGACGCCGGCGATGCCGGCGAGGGCGCCGACGGGTCCGAGGGCGACGGGTAGCCACATCATTTTGTTGCCGAAGCTGGCGCGGTCGTGTTCGAGGAAGATTTCTCCGGCGGTGACCAGTGCGCCGACGGCGGTCAGGGCGGACATGGATCGCTCGAACCGGCCGGTTTCGATGTCGCGCAGCAGGTGGTCGAGTGCGGGTACGGGTGCCGGCTGGGTGTGCCGGTGGTTCCTGGCCACGGGGGGCTCTTTTTCCGGGTTGGGGCGGCTCAAACGGGAGGTAGTGGCTGTCTCCGGTCGGTGGTGGGCTCCGGCTGGGTGGGGGCCGGCACGTACGGTGGTGGGGTGCGTCTGGTGATGACGGCGGATACCCATGTGCCGGTGCGGGCCCGGGATCTGCCGGCGGCGTTGTGGTCTGCGGTCGACGCCGCGGATGTGGTGTTCCACGCCGGTGACTGGGTCGATGAGGCGCTGCTGGACGCGCTGGAGGGGCGGGTGGCGCGGTTGGTCGGGGTGTACGGCAACAATGACGGTGCCGGGTTGCGGGCGCGGTTGCCGGAGGTGGCCCGGGTGGAGTTGGGTGGGTTGCGGTTCGCGGTGGTGCACGAGACGGGGCCGGCCGTGGGCCGGGAGCGGCGGTGCGCGGCCCGGTTTGCGGGCTGTGATGTGCTGGTGTTCGGGCACTCGCACATTCCGTGGGACAGTGGGGCGCCGGGTGGGCTGCGGTTGCTGAATCCGGGTTCGCCGACGGACCGGCGCCGGCAGCCGGTGGCGACGTTTATGACGGCGGAGGTGGCCGGCGGTGAGCTGACCGCGGTGCGGGTGCATCCGGTGTCGCGGTAACCGGTGGGCCCTGCGCGGGTGTGCGGGGTGGGTCAGGCGCGTGCCGGGCGATGTGGGTCTGGAGATCCGCTGGGTTCACGCCGCCGCCTCCCTGATCATCGCGGTCGATCTATTGGGTGGTGTGCCGCGGGTACAGGGGTGGTGCGGTCACCGCTGGCAGCGGGCGGCGGTGGCGACGTCGGGTGGGTAGGTGTGCCGGGTGGCGAGGGAGAGGGCGCCGTTGGCCAGGAGCGGGATGAGCATGATGATGAATGCGTCGCGTAGGCCGGCGGCCCGGTTGGTGCCTGCGCCGAGGGTGTCGGCGATGAGTCCGAACGCGGGTGGTGCGGTGGCTTCGGCGACCAGCCGCAGGACGGTGCGTACGCTTTCGGCCCGGCCCCACAGTCCGCCGGGGACGATGTCGAGGCGGGCGGCGTCCAGTGGCGGGTTGGCGGAGGCGAGCGCGGCGGCGCCGGCGGTGAACAGTGGGATCGCGATCCAGAGGGTGGAGCTGAACAGTCCGGGGGCGAACAGGATGCTGGCGGCGCCGAAGCCGATCGCGGGGGCGGTCACCCGGGCGGCGATGGCGCCGTGGCGCAGGGCGGTGTCGGTGAGCCGGCCGCCGAGGATGACGCCGGCGAGGGCGCCGAGACCGACGAGCGGTACCAGGCCGCTGAGCGCGGTTTGGGAGATGTGGAACTGGCGTTGGACGAAGATGACGGCGAAGGTGCGCAGTCCGGCGAAGAAGAAGTAGCCGACGGCGGAGGCGAAGATCAGGATCCGGTTGGTGGGGATGCGCAGCAGGTACCAGACCGACCGCCACAGGGGTAGTTGCTGGGCTGGTTCGTGCAGGATCCGGGCGGCTACCGGGGTGATGCCGGCGTGGCCGATGATGGCGGTGACGTGGCTGTCGCCGGGTTGGCCGGTGGGTGGTTGGTCGCCGGCCGGGGGTTGGTCGTTGGTGGGCAGCGGGATGGTCGGGGCGCCGTGGGGGATCCAGCTGGCGCCGGCGCGGCGGGGTTCGGGCATCCACCGCCGGAGGGCGGCGGCGAGGCCGAGGCTGGCGAGGGCGAGGAGGAAGAACGCGTACCGCCAGGACAGGGCGGCGGCGATGTCGCCGCCGGCGAGTAGTCCGAAGCCGGCGCCGAGCAGTTCGCCGGACAGGATCCAGCCGTAGGCGCGGGCGCGTTCGGTGGGTGGGAACAGGTCGCCGACGAGGGAGGCGACGACGGGTCCGGCGGCGGCGAGGGCGGCGCCGAGGGCGATCTGGGACAGCAGGAGCCACAGGTACGAGGTGGCCAGGCCGGCGGCCAGCATCGATCCGGTCCAGATGAGGATGGTGACGATCAGGATCCGTACCCGGATGGTGCGGTCGGCGAGTATCCCGGCGGGCAGGCTGATGAGTGCGCCGATCGCGGCGGACACGCCGGAGAGCAGGCCGAGTTGGCCGTGGTTGATGTGGAGGTCGGTTTCCAGCTGGTTGGCGACGGCGCCGATGGTTCCGGCGTTGGCGGAGTTGAGGGCGAGGACGCCGGCGAGGACGGCGATGGCGCGGGCACGGGCGGGGCCGCCGAGGAGTGTGATGAGTTGTCCGGCGAGGCGGCGCCGCCATCGGGTTTCGCCGTCGCCGTTTCGCATCGCTCCTGCCGGGTGCCGGTTGTGCCCGGCGCCGGGTGGGGCGCCGCTACCGGTTGGGGGTCCCCCGTCACCGGTGAGGCAAACCATGCCGGGGTGCGTCTGCGGGGTTGCCCGGCTGGGGGTGCGGCGTTGCCGCCATCGGCGGTGGTGAGTGCGCGGGCCCCGATGGGGGGCGCGGCCGGCGGTGGACGGGTCGAGAAACGACGAGCAGGCTCACAGGCGGGTGCGGCGCGGGCACGGCTGGTGGCACTCGGCGAGCCGACCCGCGGGATCTCTGGACAGCTCGGTGTTCCACGCGAGACGGTGGAGGCGCACATCCGCTCGGGTACGCGCACGCTGGAGGCTCGTACCCGGGCGGGGGCTGCCGCCATCGCCCAGGAGGTTCTCGGATGAGTACCCCCCGCTACGTGGTCCCCACCGGCACCGAGGCCGTCAGCGCCCTGCGCCGGCTCAGCCGCGCCGGTTGGCGTGCCCGGGAAGGCTTCGTGCTCGCCGAGCCGGCCCGGGACGTGACCGTGCAGCGGCTGGTGCTCTACGGCCGGGTCGCCGACCTGGACACCGTGCAGCTGGCGGTCCATGCCGCCGCCCGGGGCGCCGGGGTGGTGGCCATCGCCGACATCACCAGCGATGTCGGCCGGGTGCTGCTGGCCGACCTGGGCCGGCTCGGTCCGGTGATGCGCGACCCGGATACCGACGCCGACGCTGGCGCAGGCGGCCGGGCGGGGACACCGGGCCTGCTGCCGGAGCAGCGGGCGCTGCTGGAACGGCTGGCCAACGGTGAGACGATCGCGTCCGCGGCGGCGGCGGAGTACCTGTCGCTGCGCACCGCGAACCGGCGCATCGCCCAGGCCCGGCAGACGCTGGGCGTGCGGACCACCCGGGAGGCGGTGCTGGCCTTCGTGCGCCAGCGCAGACCCAGCTGAACCGGTCGCCGCGGGTCGGCTACGCCGGCCGGCGGCGCCGTGACCGGGCGGTGGACACCGGTCGTACCGGGTCGATCCAGGCCGGCAGGCGTGGCTCGTCGGGGCGCAGGCCGCGCAGGTTCTCGGTGATCGTCTCCATGATCTGTTCGGTTGCCTGGGGGATCCGCAGGCCGGTCAGGTCGACCGGCGCGCCGAAGTGCACCCGTACCTCCGGCCGGTGGATCATTGCCCACAGCAGTCGCCCCGCCGCACCCCATGGGGCGCCCCACGGTACGAGCAGGTGCGCCCCCCACTGCGCGATCGGCACGACCGGCGCTCCGGTGTCGCGGGCCAGCCGGGCCAGGCCGGTGCGGCCGCGTTCCGGCCAGGCCCCGGGGTCGAGGGTGATCCGGCCCTCCGGGTAGGCCAGCAGCACCGATCCCTGGTCCAGTACCGCGCGGGCGGCCGGCAGCGCTGCGGTCACCTCGGCGTGGCGCCGGTCGACCCGGACCTGCCCGCAGTGACGCATGACCGCGCCGAGGACCGGGACCCGGAACACCCCGCCGGTGGCCATGAACCGGGGCGCGATCCGTCGTAGCTGACACGCGGCCATCAGCACGATCGGGTCGAGGGCGCCGATGTGGTTGGCCGCGAGGATCACCGCTTCGCCACCGCGCCGGGTGGTGCGCGGGTCGCTGCTGGCCGCCGTGCTTGCCCGGTGGCCGGCCGGGTCGCCGTAGCCGGAACCGCCGGTTGCCCGGCGGTCAGCGTCGGGCGGGGAGCCGGGCAGCGGGGGACCGGTCACCCGCAGGCGGCAGAACGGCGTCAGCAGGCCCCGGGCCGCCAGCAGCAGGGCCCGCCACAGCAGCGGCGGCCGCCACGGCGGGGTGGCGGGCCGGCGCGCCCCGGCCGCGGCCCCCTCGGCCGGCACCCTCCCGGCCGAGGGGGGCGCGTTCACCGCCACCCCGCCGTGGCCGGCAGTGGTCCACCGCACACCGGGCCGCGGCGGCGGCGGGTGGCACCCACCCCCGGGATAGGTTGGTAGCCTACATGTAGCGAACTAAGAGATAGGGGGAGTGCGGTGAACTCGCTCGATGTCGCCCGGTGGCAGTTCGGCATCACCACCGTGTACCACTTCCTGTTCGTACCGCTGAGCATCGGGCTGTCCTTCCTCGTGGCCGCCATGCAGACCGCCTGGGTACGCACCGGCCACCCGCGCTGGTACCAACTGACCCGCCTGTACGGCCAACTGTTCCTCATCAACATCGCCCTCGGCGTGGTCACCGGCATTGTCCAGGAGTTCCAGCTCGGCATGAACTGGAGCGCGTACTCCCGCTTCGTCGGCGACGTCTTCGGCGCCCCGCTGGCCCTGGAAAGCCTCGGCGCGTTCTTCCTCGAATCCACCTTCATCGGACTGTGGATCTTCGGCTGGGACCGGCTGCCCCGCCGGATACACCTCGCGACCATCTGGATCACCGCGATCGGCAGCCTGCTGTCGGCGTACTTCATCCTCGCCGCCAACTCCTGGATGCAGCATCCCGTCGGGTACCGGATCAACCCGGCCACGGGACGGGCACAGATGACCGACTTCCTCGCCGTCCTCAGCAACAAGGTCGCCCTGATCACCTTCGCGCACACCGTGGCCGGCGCCTTCCTGGCC
This sequence comes from Micromonosporaceae bacterium, assembly GCA_040255525.1. GTDB lineage: Bacteria > Actinomycetota > Actinomycetes > Mycobacteriales > Micromonosporaceae > Rugosimonospora. Next base: position 13,006 of record JBDZVD010000140.1, read on the forward strand.
GCCGGCGCCATGCTCACCGCCGTCGCGCTGTGGCGGCTCATGCGCGGCACCGGCGGCCCCGACGACACCCCCGCCCTGCGTACCGGCATCCGCCTCGGCTCCTGGGTCACTCTCGCCGCCGGTGCCGCCCTCGCCATCACCGGCGACACCCAGGGCAAGATCATGACCGACGTACAGCCGATGAAGATGGCCGCCGCCGAAGCGCTCTACCACACCGCCTCGCCCGCGCCGTTCTCCGTGCTGACCATCGGCTCCCTCGACGGCAGCCACCCGCTGCTGTCACTGGACCTGCCCCGGCTGCTGTCGTTCCTGGCCACGGGCAGCTTCTCCGGCCAAGTCCAGGGCATCGACAACCTCCAGACCCAGTACCAGCAGCTGTACGGCCCCGGCTCGTACACGCCGATCATCCCGGTCACGTACTGGACGTTCCGGCTCATGATCGGCGCCGGGATGCTGGCCGTGCTCACCGCCGCCTGGGCCCTGTACGCCACCCGCCGCGGCCGCACCCCGTCGTCCCGGTGGCTGCTGCGCACCGCGCTCGTCACCCCGCTGCTGCCCCTGCTCGGCAGCGCCTTCGGCTGGATCTTCACCGAGATGGGCCGCCAACCGTGGGTCGTCTTCGGCGAACTGCGCACCGCCGAAGGCGTCTCACCCGGGGTGTCCGCCGCCGAGGTGCTCACCTCACTGATCCTGTTCACGCTGCTCTACGCCGGCCTGGCGGTCATCGAGACCCGGCTGCTGCTGCGCTACGCCCGCGCCCCGCTGACCTCACCCGCGCCGCCGCGGGAGGCGGCACCCGACGAACCACCGCTGGCGTTCGCCTACTGACCCCCGGGGGAGAAGGCACCATGCACCTGACCACCATCTGGTTCACCGTCATCGCGTTCCTGTGGACCGGATACTTCGTCCTGGAAGGCTTCGACTTCGGCGTCGGCATCCTCGCACCGCTACTGGGCCGCGACGAGCGCCACCGCGGCGCCCTGCTGCACACCATCGGACCCCTCTGGGACGGCAACGAAGTGTGGGTGATCACCGCCGTCGGCGCCACGTTCGCCGCGTTCCCCGACTGGTACGCCAGCCTGACCTCCGGCTTCTACCTGCCCCTGGTGCTGATCATCGGCGCGCTCATCGTGCGCGGCGTCGCCCTGGAGTACCGCGGCAAGCGCCCCGAGCCGCGGTGGCGCAGGCGCGCCGGCATCGCCGTCGCCGCCGGCTCCCTGCTGGCCGCCCTCGGCTGGGGCGCCATCATCGCCACCATGGTCCACGGGGTACCCATGGACGCCACCCACACCGTCACCGGCGGCCTGTCCTGGATTCTGCGGCCAGCCGCCCTGCTGGGCGCAGCCACGTTCCTGGCCCTGTTCGCCACCCACGGTGCGCTGTTCCTCGCCCTGAAAACCACGGGGGAGTTGCGAACCCGCGCCCGTGGCGCCGCGCTGCGCGTCGGGCCGCCGACCGTCGCGCTGCTCGCGGCGTTCCTGGCCTGGACGGTCCACCCGCACCACACCGGGGTCACCGTCGCCCTCGCCGCCGCGGCGGCCGCCTGCCTGGCCGCCGCGATCGGCGCCACGGCACGGGGACGCGACGGGTGGTCCTTCGCCGGCACCGCCGTGACCATCGCCCTGACCCTCGCGGCGCTGTTCACCAGCCTGTACCCGAATGTGCTGCCCTCGACCCTGAACCCGGCCGACAGCCTCACCGTGGCGCAGGCCGCGTCCAGCCCATATACCCTGAAAGTCATGAGCTGGGCGGCCGGCCTGTTCACCCCGCTGGTGCTGCTGTACCAGGGATGGAGCTACTGGGTGTTCCGCCAGCGGGTCATGCTGCCGGCTCCGCCCGCCGAACCGGTTCGGGCCAGCGGGCGGCCGTAGCGCCTTCCCCGGCCGGGCACCGCCGCGAAAGCGGTACGGCGGCGCACCGCACGCCGCGGCCGCCGCGGTGACGGCGGTGCCCGGCCGGGGAGTCAGGCCGCCTCGCCGGTCTCGCCGAGTTCGGCGAGCTTCGCCTCGATCTCGGCCAGCTCGGCGCGCAGCCGCTCAGCCTGCTGCTGCGCCTCGGCCCGCTCGGCGGCGACGATCTGCTCGACGGCCTCCTGCACCCCGGGCACGTCCAGCATGCAGACCATCTTCAGCGCCTCCGTCGCCCTGATGACGTACGGCTTCGCGAGCACCTTCGTGCCCTGCTGCGCCGCGACGGTCCACTCGCTGTCGGCGTAGGACACGGTCACGGTCAGGCCCGGCTGCGACTTTGGTTTGGCCTGCTTGGCGGCCTTACGCCCGGCCGGGCCCCGCTGTGCCGGGACGTCGACGTGTGCCGGGGCGTCGCCGGCGGGGGAGGCGGGGCCGCCATCCGCGGTCGAGGTGGGCATCGGTTCCTTCTCCTCGGGGACGATCGGGGTCGGTGGCTCGGTCAGCTTCAGCTCCGGGGCGGGCTTCGCCGGCTTCCGGGGCGGGGTCTTCGGCGCGATGGCCAGGTCGGTGGGGGAGAACGGCAACTCGTCGCGGCCGAAACGGACCACCAGATAGTCGTCGCCGCCCGCCGGGTCGGTCAGCTCGACAACCTGACCGAGCTGGCCGACGATCTGACCGGCGGCTTCGGTGAACACCACCTTGGGTCTGCGTCCCGCGGCCAACCCGTCGCGGATCGACTGGATGTCCTCGGTGGACAGACCCTGCCTGGCGCCCGTCGCGGTGCTCATCGTTGGCCTCCGTACATTCGTTTGATTGGGCAATTCCTACCAGCCGCCTCTGACACTTGTGCGAGCCACCCCGACGGCGGCG
>JBDZVD010000265.1:0-2909 GCA_040255525.1 Micromonosporaceae bacterium
AATACTTCGACGGCCGCCTCCCCGAAGCCTTCGGCGGCTATGACCGCGAACTGACCCGGTACCCGGTGCAGTACCCGACCGCGTGCAGTCCCCAGGCGTGGTCTACCGGGGCCCCGCTGTTGCTGTTGAGGACGATGCTCGGCCTCGATCCGCGCGGCAAGCACCTGGTGACCAGGCCCGCGGTGCCAAGCAAGCTGGGCCGCCTCGAACTGTTGAAGATTCCCGGCCGTTGGGGCCACGCCGACGCCGTCGGGCGCGGACGCATCGGCTGACCCGGCGGGCGGCGCACGGCGGGCGGCGCTGGTCGTCTGGCCCGGTGTTACTGCCGGCGTCGTCGAAGGGTCAGGGACGCCGATCGGTCGGGCGCAGGACGGCGCGGGCGACGGTGTGCCGGGTGATGGCAAGCCGGGTGATGGCAAACCCGGCCTGCCCGGTGCGCGCGGTCGGCTCCGGCCGGGATCGGTCAGCCAGGCCCGGATCCCGGCTCGCGCCGGGCCCGCTGCGGCCCCCCGCGCCGCCGTGCACGCGGTGGTGCGCCCGGTACGGGGTGCTCCCGCAGCGGCGCCCGGTCGCCCGATCCGGCGCGGTCTCGCGGTCACCTCTGCTGGGACTTGACGTTCTGCCCGGCCTGTTGGGCCTTCTCCTTGACGTCCTTGGCGGCCCACTGGCTTTCGTCACGGACGTTCGAGGCCGCCTGCCCCGCTGCCGACTTGACCGACTCGGCCGCGTGCCGGGCCGGCTCGCGCAAGCCTTCGCGCATCTGCTGCGTGGCGCCGGTGACCCCGTGCTTGAGCTGATCCGAGTGCTGCATGGCCGTGTCCTTGACCCGTCCCGCCATGCGTCGCTCGGTGTCGCTGGCCGGCATCAGTGATGAGACCAGGATGCCGGCCCCGAAGGCGATCAGCCCGGCGGCCAGTGGGCTGCCCTGGGCCTGTTCGCGGGCCTTCTGGGGAACGGAACCAACGGCGTGCCCGACGTCCGAGGCGGTCTGGGATGCCTTGTGGCCCACGTCCGACGCGGTGTGCGACGCGCGGTCGCGCATCTCTCCGGCCTTCGCGGTGGTCGCGTGGCCGGCCGCGTTGGCCGTGCCCATCACCTTGTCCCGCGCCCCGAAGAACGCCTCGCGGATCCGGTTGGCCCGCCGGTTGACTGCCTTGCGCGGGTTGTACTTGTCGGCCATCGCGCTCGCCCGATCGGCCATCGAGCCCGCCCGGTCGGTCAGGGCGTCGACGTCGCCGCCGATCTCGCCCTGAGTGCGTTCGATGTCCTGGCGGATCTGGTCGGGATCGGTGCTCATGATGTTTCTCCCTTGTGGTCGCGGCTCGGCTTGAGTGCGCCGGGCACTTCGCGTACGGTCGCGCTGGTCTGGCGCAGCCCGGTGAGCCGGCGTGCCTGAACGCGGCCGGCGGCGAACAGGCTGATGCCGATGACCGCCCACACCCCGGCTATGATCAGCGCCGCCCAGCCCTGATCCATCAGGTTCGCCAGACCCCACCAGCCGGCGATCGATGCGAACAGCAGCGTCATGTAGCCGGCGAAGCCGCCGCCGCCGAACAGTCCGCCGACCTTGCCGGTCTTCTTGAGCTCCTGCCGCAGCTCCGCCTTGGCCAGCTCCGCCTCCTGGCGGACCAGTCGGGAGACGTCCTGGCTGAGCTCGGTGAGCAGGTCGCCGATCGAGGACTGCGAGCCGGTGGTGCCCGTCTGTTGCGCGGTTCCGGACGGGGCGCTCACCGGGCACGCTCCGGGTTTGGTGACGGAGCATCCGCCAGGATCGGCGTGGGGGTACCGGCCAGGACGGGACCGGACTGCGCGGCCCGAGTGCTCGGCTGCGGCCCGCCCGTACCCGGCTGGGGCTCGCCACCGCCACCGTCCCCGCCGGAGGTCATGCTGCGAGTGAGCCGGCCGAGCAGTAGCCCGGCCACGGCGGCACTGCCCAGGAAGGCCCCCGGGCGGCGGCGGGCGAATTCCCGCACCTCCTCGACCACCTGGCCCGGCTCGCGCTGCTCCAGCCAGTCGGCCACCCGGCCGATCCGGTCCGACGCCCCGCGGATCAGGTCGGTCGCCGGCCCGGGCTGCTCGCCCTTGTCGACGGCCGATCGCAACTGGTCACCCAGGTTGCGCAGCCCGCCGGCGGCCCGTTTCTGCTGGGTGCTCACCTGCTCCGTCAGCTGCGCCTGCGCCTGGTTCACCACCTCGTGTGCCTGCCGCCCGGTCTCCTGGGCAACATGCTTGCTCTGCTCGGCCGCCGAGTGAGCCACCCGGCTGCCGGTCTGCGACGTGCCTCGGGCCACCTGCGTGCCCTGCTCCTTCACTGCGGTTCCGGCCGATTTCTGGCCGCTGGACGCGCCTGACTGGCTGTTTGCCCCCACTGCTCCTCCTCACGTAGGGCGCGGGCGTCATGCTTCCGGTCCGCGGGCTGGCCGTCGATCGGTGCGCCGGCAACCGGCCGGCCTCGACGACACATCGCGGTGCTACCGGCGCGGTTGCCGCTTCCGCGGCTGAAACGCGGGTACCTTCCGGCTAGCTGCACTGGACTCGCCGTACGTTGAAATGCCGCAGGCAACGCCTGCCAATTTGATCGCTTCGCGGCGTGTACCCGCAACGACGGCGAGTATGCGGCCCTTCTCCGGCGAGGAGCGCCGTCGTGGAGGGGGAGCCGGCGCTTCGGCTGTGGTCTGGCGGCACCGATGCGCTCAAAAGCGGGCGAATCGCATGATCCGTGCATTGGCGGTCATGAGCAGCGCCGGCCAGAGCCGGAGGGTGCGTGCGCCTACCCGGAGGTGTACGGTGCTGGCCTTGTCAGTTGGGGTGGCTGCGGGCAAGGACGGGGAATCGGCTGGAAACGGTGTTATCCGACGATGATCTCGCTGAGGCGCTGACGAAGGCGATCGCCGGGGACGAGGCGGGTT
>JBDZVD010000141.1:0-15664 GCA_040255525.1 Micromonosporaceae bacterium
GCCGCCGCGCCCCGATCCGCCGCCCCCGGGTCGGCCGGGCCGCGATCTGCCGCGGCCGGGTCCGCCGGGCTCCGATCCGCCGCGGCCGGGGCTCCGGCCGACCGGCCTGCCGGTGCCGGACCTGCCGGCCGGACCGATCCCGCCCCGGCGTCGCCGACCACCCAGGAGCTGCGCCTGGCCGTGGTGCTCACCGGCGGGGTGAGCCTGGCGATCTGGATGGGCGGCGTGTGCCGCGAGATCGACCTGCTGAACCAGGCGAGCGACCCGGACGGCGCGGCTCCGGCCGGCCGGAGCGAGAGCGACCGGCGGGTCTGCGAGCTGTACCGGCGGCTGCTGGACCTGCTCGACGTACGGGTCAGCCTCGACGTGCTCTCCGGTACCAGCGCCGGCGGGATCAACGCGGCGCTGCTGGGCATGGCCAACGCCCGGCGGCGGGACACCGGCGCGGTACGCGACCTGTGGATGGATGCCGGCGCCTTCGACCAGTTGCTGCGCGACCCGCGCCGGCCGGACCCGCCGTCGCTGCTGCGCGGCGACGACTTCCTGCTCAGCAAGCTGCGCGACGCGATCGGGGCGATTGCCGCCGGTACCCCGCCCCCGGATCCCCGGCCCACGCACGTGTTCATCACGACCACGCTGCTATCGGCCGAGCTGAGCACGTTCACCGACAACTACGGGACGCTCATCGCCGACGCCGACCACCACGGGCTGTTCCACTTCACCGAGGAGCTTCTGGCAGGCGCGGCACCGGAGTACCTGGCGCCCCGGCTGGCGCTCGCCGCGCGCAGCAGCGCCTCGTTCCCGGGCGCGTTCGAGCCGGCCTTCCTGCCGTACGGGGCGGAGCCGGACGCCGCGCATCCGGACATGTCCGCGTACCTCAACGCCACGGCGCCGCACTGGGCGTCGGACGGCGGCCTGCTGGTGAACCGGCCGATCGCACCCCTGCTCCAGGAGATCTTCGAGCGGGCGGCCAGCGGCCAGGTACGGCGCGTCCTGCTGTACATCGTGCCGTCCTCCCGGCCGGTGCAGGCTCCCGGGCCGGACCGGTTCGACAAGCCGCTGACGCTCGGCGAGGCGCTGATGCGGGACCTGAGCGCCACTCTCAACCAGTCGATCGCGGCGGACCTCTCCGCGATCCGCGACCACAACGACCGGGTCACCGCCGTGGCCGAGACGCGGTTGCGGCTGGCCGCGCTCGGCGTGCGGCTCGATCGCGGATCGCGGGATCCGGATTCCGGTGCCGCCGGCCTGACCGTCCTCGGCGACGCGGCCGCCTGGCGCGACTACCGGCAGCGCCAGGCGGAGTGGCTGGTCCGCCCGCTGACCGCCGCGATCATGCGCCAGGTCGCCGCCGACCCGGTGCTGCGCGGTCGCTGGCGGGACAGGCTGGCCCCCGGTTCGGACGCGGAGCAGCGGCTGAGGGCGGCCGCCGGAGCCGCCATCGTCCGGGACTGGCCGGCGCGGCCGCCGGCCTCGGTGCGCTCGGTGGTCCGCGTCGCGGCGTCTCTGGGGCGCCCCGCTCTGGACGCCGCGAAGGCCACGATCCTGGACATCCTGGTGTCCGGGTACGTGCTGACCGATGACCACGACGCCCGTGCGAGGCTCGCCGCGTGCGGCGCGCGTGTCCACCGTGCGTGCGCTCCGGTGCACGACACGGACCTGCCGGCATTCGTCGTGAGCCGGCTCGGTGCCGGCGACGGGGCCGAGACGCTGGACCACGCCGTCGTACGGCTCGCCGGCGAGTTCATCGGGCAGTCCGGTCCCGCCGCCGGTGGGGCCGCCGGTACCGGGGGCAGCGCCGCCCGGGCCCGGGCCGGCACCGGCGGCGCCGGTGGAGCGGCTGTCGAGTCGTACCTGGCCGCGTGGCGCACCCTCGCCGGTGCCCTGATCGATGTCCGCGACCTGCTGCGCGAACTGGCCGCCGGGGCGCCGGCCGGCCGCCCGACCGGCGACGAGGAGGTGGTCGACGCCCCGCTACGGCGGTCGCTGGCGCAGCGCCGGGGCGAGGCGGCGTACCGGGTGAACACGTACCTCGACTTCCTGCTCGCCCGCGACGTGCCGCGGACCGTGGGCCGCCTGCTCGACCTGCACGTCGCCGAGCGCTCCGTCCTGCCCGTGGGCGTGGACGTGCAGCAGCGGGTGGAACTGGTCCAGGTCAGCGCCGACACCCGTACCCTGCTCGCCCCCGGGCGCTCGACCGCCCAGGACAAGCTCACCGGCATGCAACTGCACCATTTCGGCGCGTTCTACAAGGGATCCTGGCGGGCCAACGACTGGATGTGGGGCAGGCTCGACGGCGCCGGGTGGCTGGTGCACCTCCTGCTCGACCCGCGGCGCATCCTGTCCGTCCTGGAGACCGCCGGCGTCGAAGCGGCCGACCGGGCCGGCTGGTTCCTGGCAAGAGTCGAGGGCATCACCGGGCCGGCACCCGCGACCAGCCCGGACGGTGCGCTGCCCACCCGCGCCGAACTGCTCGCCGAACTGGCGTTCCTCAGTGCCGACACGGCGCCGCTTCCCGCCAGCCTGCCGCTGCTGTCGCTGTGGGTGGCGCGTCCCGCCCAGGCGGCCATCGCGGCCGAGGAACTGGGTACGGTGGCCCGGCAGGTGCGCGCCGCCACCGACGGCGCACCGAGCCGGCTCGAACGGGAGTGGCTGGCCAGCTACGACGCGGCACCGCCGGGCGATCCCGCCGCGACCGCCGCCCTGCTGGCCACCTGCCCGGTATCCGCGCAGCGCCTCACCGACCGGGACCAGACCGAGTCCCCGCTGTTCGTCCGGACGCTCACCCAGGCCGTGGCGGTGACCACCGCGGCCGCCACGGCGCTGACCAGCCCGCCGGCGTTCCTGCGCCCGACCTTCGCGGCCGCGCGCTCGATCACCCGTACCGCGTACGTGGCCACCGACCGCGTGCACGGTTCCCGCGCCGGGGTGCTCGCGGCCGCGGGCGCGATGATGGCGTTCGGCGTCCTGGCAATGATCACGCACAATGTCGTGCTCGGGCTGTCCGGGCTGGCCCTGTTCGGCGCCGGAGCCGTGATGCTCGCGATCGCGCTGTGGCGGGCGACCCCGACGATCCTGGCGTCGCTCGTCGCCGCCGTCCTCGTGCTCGTCGCCGTCGCCCCCTGGCTGCCCTGGGTCGACGAGCGGCTGTTCGGGTGGTTGCAGCGTTCGGCCGTACCGTGGATGCGCGAGCAGCGCTGGGCGTGGAGCGTACTGTTCCTGCTCGTTCTCCTGCCGCCGCTGGAGGCGCTGATTCGGCTGTTCGGGCGGGCCGTCACGCGGGTCCGCGAGCTGCGCCTGGCCCGGGTGGTGCTGCGGGCGGCCCCGCGTGCGGCGAGGCGGGCCGGCGGCGCGCCTTCATCGGTGGCACCGGCGGCCCCGGCGCCGGCCGTACCGCGCCAGCAGGACGCGGCTGTCCCGGTCACGTCGGGTACCGGCCGCCGTCCGGAGTGACCACCTCGTTCGTCCGGTACCCGCCGTTCGCACCCGGGCCGGCGAACCGGACGGCCGCGCCGTCAGGCGGGTGCGTGCTCCCGCAGCGCCTTGTCCATCCAGTCGCGCACCTGCGAGCCGGGTGCGCCGACCATCCCGACGCCGTGTGCGGTGGTGGGAGCGATGAAGATGGTGCGGTCGGTCGTGGCGGGTGTCGCGTCGTACAGTGCCTTGGCCTGCGCGGCGAAGTCGCCGTCGGTCTGGCCGGCGGCGTAGAAGATGGGCACGGTGAGCTTCCGCGCGGCGGCCAGTGCGTCCACGCCCCGGAAGACCTGCGGCGCGGAGAGGCTGATCGCCAAGGCCGGCGGTGGCGTGAGTTCGGCGGCCGCCGCCACGGTGGCCGTCGCCCCCATGGACGCGCCGATCAGGGCGATCGTCTGGACGCCGTGTCCGCGCAGGTAGTTCGCCGCGGCGACCACGTCGCCGTCCAGGGAGCTGCCGTCCGCGCCCGCTCCCGACGTGCCGAAGCCGTGGAAGTAGAAGACCATCGCCCGGTACCCGCCACGGGCCAGTTGCCTGGCGTAGGCCAGCCAGCCGCACACGTCCCCGTCGACCATGTGGGCCAGCACCACGCCAGTGCGGCCGGTACCCAGCGTCACGCCGGACAGCGACGCACCGTATGCGTCGGTGAAGTGCACCTGAGTCCCGCCCGCCACGAGGTCGGGGCAGTCGTCGCCGACCAGCAACTCGGCCGGCGTCGCTGCCGGGGAGGGGGTGGTGGAGCAGCCGCTCAAGGCGACCATCGCGAGTGCGATCGCCAGTGCCCGTACCCATACTCTCGGTCGCGTCACGACCCCTCCCCGGCATCTGTGGAAGCGCTCCCAGACGGGGAGTATACGAGTCGCCCTCCCTCAGTGCTGTCCCGTGAATCCGGGCGGATCGACCGGCCTCACCGCGGTCTTCGACAACTTCATGGCCGGCGCCTCCTGCGTCACCAGCGAGAACGGCTGGAAGTGGAACGACCTGATCTACGCGCTCGGGACGCGCCTGTCGGACGCGGCCAAGCAGGACCACATCGTGCACGCCACCTCGCTTTCCGACATCCGCGCGCTGTCGGCCGCCCACCCGCAGCACTCGCTGGAGTCGGGGGGATGGTCGCGCGCACCTGGGGCGTCGGCACGTTCGTGCGCCAGCCGCCGGCCGGGGTGCCGGTGCAGTTCCTCGCCCGGGAAACCGGCATGCCGGTCCGGCGCACCGACATCGAGATGGCCGCCGTACTCGCCGAGGGCGACGCGGTCGACCGGCTCGCGGTGGCCGCCGGTCATCCGCTGATCAGTGCGGTTCAGCTCGGGTTCGGGGCGGGGAACGTGCCGCTGTTCCACGGCCACATCCTGGTCCGCAGCGACGTGCTGACGCTGCGCATCACCAGGCAGGGCTGAGCCGGCGCTCGAGCGCGCACAGCCGACTGTCCATACCCGACAGTCGGGCGTGGACGGTCAGCCGGAGTGCCGAGCCACGGCCCGCGCGCTCCGCGTTGATGCGCCCGGTCGTCAGGCGTACCCGGCCACCGTCTCCACCAACGTCATAGGCCCCCGTTCCGAAGGTCTTCTTTTCCGGCGACCGCATGGTCAATTCTCCCGTCAGGGCGAGCGGAAGAAACGGTCCGGCGGGGCCGCCGACGTGCTTATCGCCGCGGCATTTCGGAATGAAACAGCCGTGCCCGAGATTCTTCCGTGACCACGATCACGATGGCGCTCCGGTGCCTCGGCCGGCCCCCATGAGGTGCCGAGACATGGGGCTGTAGCAGGTGTTTTGCGCGGGCGCCAATGCCCGGCCACACCGGTGCTCCGGCGCCGCCGGCGGTGCCCTTTGTCCGGTGATCTGGGCAAACGTCGGCCACGGTTCGTCCGGAATATGAAGTAGTGACGAGCGGGGCTGTCCCGGGTAAGGTGTGCCTTCGTGTCGGCGTCGGTGCGCGCGGCAAACCCGCTGGCGCACCCATAGGGCTGTAGCGATTGGACAACGATGAGGCCGAACCTACCGACCGCATGAGTCCACACCGGGATGATTGATCGCCACAAACCTCCATCGACTATGATGAATCGGGGCGTCGTGAGTAGCCAGCAATCTGATTCCGATGGCCGCCATCAGTCTAACGAGTCCGCGCGCAGCGGCGGTCGGCAGAAGACGATCCGCAGGCGGGTCATCCAGCTCGTGCTCATCCCGAGTGCCGCGGCCGTGGTGCTGTGGTTGGTCGCGTCCGGTTATCTGGTCTCCACCGGCTTCTACGACCGGGAGGTGGCCAGCAGCGTCCGCCAGGTCTCGATTCCCGCGGTCACCGGTCTTTCGGCGATCCAGCAGGAGCGGAGCCTGAGCATCGCCTACCTGGCGCATCCGTCCAGCGGGCTGCAGGAACTCATCGACCAGCGGAGGCAGACCGACGCGCGGCTGGCGACCCTGCGTTCGGTGGCCGGCTCGGCGTTGAGGTTCGCGCCCGCGTCCATCAAGACCCGGTGGAAGTCGCTCACCGGTTACCTGGACCAGTTGCAGGGCGTGCGTACCACGATCGACTCGGGTACGGCCAACCGCAAGCACGTGTACGACTTCTTCGACGGACTCCTCGACAGCGCGACCGACCTGTTCGATACGCAGGCCCGCGTCGTACCCGACGTCACCGCGAGCCAGGGCGGCCTCGCGGCGACCGAGACCTTCCGCGCCAGCGACCTGATGTCGCGAGCCGGCTCCATCATGACCGGCGCCTTCGGTTCCCGTACCCTCAACCAGGCCGACTACCTCCAATTCGTCAGCCTGGTGGGCGCGTACCACGCTCAGCTGTCGGAGGTGTCCTCGCACCTGCTTCCCGACGTACGGCGGCAGTACGAGCAGCTCACGGCCGGCAGCGCGTGGCGACAGCTGATCGCCGCGGAGAACACGCTGATCACCGCCGGACGGTGGCCCGACGGGGTACCTCTGCTCTTGTCCTCTACCGCGCAGAGTTGGGGGGCGCTGACCACGCAGGTCTCCAACGCCCTCATCAACCTCACCATCGCGCAGGCCGACGGGGTGTCGGCGCGGGCGCTGCACACAGGCAACGTCCAGCTCCTGACCGCTGTGCTGGGTAGTGTCCTGGCACTGCTGATCGCGGCCAGCGCGATCTGGTGGGCGGTCCGCCAGTCCGACCAGTTGGTGGGCAAGGCGCTGGTCGTCCGGCTCGGCCGGCTCGGCCAGGACGCCGTGACTGCGGTGGAGCAGCGGCTTCCCGAGATGATGGAGCGGCTGCGCAGGCAGGAACATGTCGACCCCGCGGTCGAGTTGCCCGGCCGGGACTACGGCGGTGACGAGATCGGGCAACTCGCCGAGGCGCTGAACGGCTCACTCCAGGTCGCGGTCGGCGCGGTCATCGAGGAGGCGAAGACCCGTACCGCCAGTATGGCGATGCTGGAGGGTGTCGCGCGCCGCCCGCAGGGGCCACTCCAGCAGAGCCTCCAGGTCATCGAGCGGTTGCAGAAGCGGTTCGACGATCAGAAGGGCGAGGTGCTGGGCGAGCTGTTCGACGTCAACCACAAGCTCGCGCAGACCCGCCGGTTCCTGGAGAACCTCATCATCCTGGCCGGCGGTCAGACCGGACGCCGGTTCGCCAAGCCGGTGCCGGTGCGCTCGGTGCTGCTCGCGGCACAGGCGGAGACGCTGCACTATCAGCGGATCAAGATTCGCTACACCGACGAGATCGCGCTGGCGGGCCACGCGGTCGCCGGTACCACCCACCTGCTCGCCGAGTTGCTCGACAACGCCCTGACGTTCTCCCGGCCGCCGACCGAGGTGCTGGTCACGTGCCGCTCGATGGGACCGCACCGGGGTGCGGTGATCGAGATCGAGGATGCCGGCGTCGGCATGCCCCTGGAGGACCTGGAACGCGCGAACCGGTTGCTGGCCGACGCGCCGACCCCCGACCTGAACACCATCAAGGACGGCAAGCAGGTCGGCCTGTGGGTCGTGGCGGAGTTGGCCAAGCGCGACAAGATTCAGGTCACCCTGCGCACGTCGGCGTACGGCGGGTTGCTGGCGGTCGTGCTGCTGCCCGACCGCCTGGTCGCCGACCCTCAACAACTGTCCACAGCAGACACGGCCGCGACCTCAATGCCCGGCTCCGCCGGCATCCATCCGGCCGTGTCCGGCCAGGGCGGGGGAGCCCCGGCGTTCGCGATGGCCGCGTCGAACCACAACGAAAGCCGTCACCAGCCGCCCCCGGCCGGGGCAACGACCGTCGCGACCGACGCGTACGGCATCACCCGGCCAACCTCCGGCCCCCCCAACGGCGGGCAACTGCGCACGGAGCATGTGGGAAGCATGGTTGACGATCGACAGTCAGGCGACACCCCCGCGGACCCTGGTGGCGGCACCGACCCTTCGAGTTCCTGGGTGGGAAGCGCCAGCGTTCCCAGCAAGCCGCGGCCGACCAGACCACCCCTGCCGGAGCGCAAGCCGCAGCGGCATCTCGCGCCCCAGCTGCGTGGTGACAACCCCCCGCCGTCCGAGCCCGCCGAGCCGACCCGGTCGCCGGAGGAGAACCGGGACCGGTTCGCCCAGTACCAGCGAGGGCGGCAGGCCGGACGCACCCAGAACACCTCTGAAACCCCCACGAGCAACGACTACGACTGGAACCCATGATGGACCTGACCCCACACAGTGATCGTGATGTTCTGACGTCGATGCTGGACGAGCTCGCGGCGGTTCCGAGCGTGGTCTACGCCGCTGTGCTATCTACCGACGGGTTGCTCCTGCAGAAGTCGTCGAAGTTGACCCGGGACGACGCGGACCGGCTGGCTGCCAGCGCATCCGGCATGTACAGTCTGGCCCTGGCCGCCGGCCGGGACTTCGGCAGCGGACCGGTTCAACACATCATGATCGAGTACCTCAACCGGACTCTGTTCGTCGCCGCCGCCGGGCGCAACGGCCGCCTGGCCGTCCTGTGCGATGCCGAGGTGGAACTGGGCACAGTCGCGTACGAGATCGGCCGGCTGGTGGACCGACTCCGGCCGCACCTCGGATCGGAAGTACGCAGCGGCGTACCGACACCGAACGGCCCCTGAGGTTGGCGCGGATGAGTCGTGACTTCTGGAACGGCGCGGACCATGGGGACGGGGTGCCGCTCGTACCCCTGTACGTCCTGGTCAACGGGCGTACCAGCCCACGTACCGTCGGCCTGGATCTCGCAACTCAGGTCATCGCCCTCAAGGCTGACTCGGGCGGCTTGGAGCCGGAGTACGACGCGATCGTCAAGCGTTGCCAGACCTGGATTTCCATCGCGGAGATATCTTCCTATCTGAAGTACCCGCTCACCTTGACCAGAATTCTGGTTGACGTCCTCCTGGAGCGGCAGTTCCTCGCTGTCGGATCGCCGGCGCAGGAGACGATCGTGGATCGCGGAATACTGGAAAAGATTCTCGTCCGCCTGAAGAGTCTGTAGAGAACGTAGAGGGACTGATAGCCGTGGCTCGTAAATCGGTCAAGCTCATAGTGGCGGGCGGGTTTGGCACCGGAAAGACCACTTTCGTCGGATCGGTCAGCGAGATTTCCCCACTCACCACGGAAGAGAGCATCACCGAGGCGAGTGTCGGGGTGGACGACATCCGCGGAATCGAGGACAAGCACAGCACGACGGTCGCGTTGGATTTCGGTCGCATCACGATCACCGACGACATCGTGTTGTATGTTTTCGGCACGCCGGGGCAGGACCGGTTCTGGTTCATGTGGGACGAACTCTCGCAGGGCGCCATTGGCGCGGTCGTACTGGTGGACACCCGGCGGCTGGACGCCAGCTTCCCCGCCATCGACTATTTCGAGCAGCGCCGGATCCCTTTTGTCGCCGCGGTGAACAAGTTTTATGGGGAGTGCCCGTACGAGGAGGAGGAGATCCGGCACGCGCTCAAGCTCCGGCCGGACGCCCCGTTGGTGTGGTGTGACGCCCGGGACCGGGACTCCAGCGCGCTCACGCTGATCAGGCTGGTTGAGCACGCGATGTCCCAACTACCGGTCGGGACCTGGTCGGGCGTGTGAGCGGGGGAGGGGACCGTGCAGGACGGGATCCTCATTGATGGGCCCGGGGTTTCGGCTGATCTTGCGGAGAGTGTGCCTCTACACAAATTGGACAGATCCGCTTCAGTTGGTCATGTCCCGCGACGGCGTGTGCGAATAACGCCCCTGCATACCGCGGGTTTTGATCCGGTGGGCCAGTGCCGCCCCGCGAGATCTTGAGCCGGTTCATGATCGTTACGACAGGTTACGGATCTTGCCGGATGCGTTATCGTCACGGACGGCGCGAGCGGAATTCCCCCCGTGAGTGGAGCAAAGAATGGATGACCTGTCCCTTCTTGAGCATCTGGATCTTCAGTTAAAGGGCCTATGCGAGATCGTCGGGACAGATCCGGAACCAGCCAGAGACCTCGTAGCTGACCTTCTTGGGCCCGCCGCCTCGCGTCCCTTGTCCGACCCTCCGGCGTGGCCGTCGGATGTGGCCGACGACCACACTCCGATCGAATACTCGATCGCTTTCGACAAGGACGAGGCGGAACGGCCCACTCTCCGTATCCTCGGTGAGGCGCTCGATCCGGCACCCACTGCGACAAGCAACGTCTCCGCAGCGCACCGTTTCATCAAGGCGCAGGCCGACCGGTTCGGTCTGGCGCTGTCCCGTTTCTACGAGATCAGTGAGGTATTCGCTACCGACGATCCGTGCGGCGGATTCGGCATGTGGCACTCGCTGGTGTTCCGCCCGGGGCGACGACCCGAATTCAAGGTGTACTTCAATCCCGAGGTCAAGGGCGTCAACCAGGCACCGGGCCTGGTGGCCGAGGCGTTGAGGCGGCTCGGCCACCGGCGGTCGTACGACCGGGCGCTGGAATGCGCGACCCGCCCCGGCGAACTGGGGCGGGACGACCGGCTCACGTTCTTCGCCGTGGACCTGCACGACCGCCCGCACGCACGGGTCAAGCTCTACCTGAGCCACTACAACGCGCAGGCCCGGCACGTGGCCCGGGCGGCTCGGGCTGTCGACGGCATCGACGCGGACGAAGCCGCCGAATTCTGCGCGTCGGCCGGAGGCGGAACCGACACCTTCGCCGGCCGGCCGCTGGTGGACAGCTACACGTTCCTGTCGGGTCAGGACCGACCGGTCGGGTACAGCGTCTACGTCCCGATCCGCAGCTACGTCGCCGACGACGAGGAAGCCCACCGCCGGGTGACCATGCTGCTCGGACGGTACGGGTTCGACAGCGGTCGACTTGACCGCGCGATTGCCGCGATCACTCGCCGGCCGCTCCGCGACGGCGTCGGGCTCATCGCGCACGTCTCGCTCCGGCTCGGACCGCCCCGGCCGGGGGTAACCGTGTACCTGTCCGCTGAGGCGTACCGGGTCGATCCACCGCGCGTACTCGCGCGGCCGGTGCCGCAGGAGTGCCGAGCTTCGGACGGCTGACCGCGGGCCGATCCCACCAGGGCAAGGAGTGAACGATGTCACCAGAACCAGGCCGGGTACTGCCGCCGTACCGGATCAAGGTTGTCGAACCGATCGCGTTCCTCGACGCCGAACAGCGGCGCGCGGCGATCACCCGGGCCGGCTACAACCCGTTCAACCTGCGGGCCGACCAGATCACCGTCGACCTGCTGTCCGACTCCGGCACCGGCGCCACCTCCGACGCCCAGGAAGCCGCGGCCGCGCTCGGCGACGAGTCCTACGCGGGTGCCCGGTCGTGGTTCCGGTTCCGGGACGAGGCCGCGAAGCTGACCGGGTACCCGTTCCTGCTGCCGGTGCACCAGGGCCGGGCGGGTGAACGGGTGCTGCTGTCCAGCCTGCTCCGGCCCGGCCAGCTCTGTGTCAGCAACACCCACTTCGACACCACCCACGCCAACGTGGAGCTGGCCGGCGCGCAGCCAATCGACCTGCCGTGCCGGGAGGCGGCCGACCTGGACAGCGCCGAGCCGTTCAAGGGCAACATCGACCTCGAAGCGCTGGAACAGATGCTGGAGGGGCCGGACGGCGGCCGGGTCGGACTGGTCCTGATGACCATCACCAACAACGGCCTCGGTGCGCAGCCGGTGTCGATGGCGAACCTCAAGGCGACCAGTGAGCTGTGCCGCCGGTACCGGGTGCCGTTCTTTCTCGACGCGGCACGGTTCGCCGAGAACGCGTGGCTGGTGCACGAGCGCGAACCGGCGTTCCGTGACTGGACGCCGCGGCAGATCGCCACCGCGGCGTTCGGGTACGCGGACGGGTGCCTGATCAGCCTGAAGAAGGACGGCCTGTCGGCGATCGGTGGCCTGATCGGCCTGCGCGACGAGAAGCTGCACGCGATGTGCGAGGCCAACCTCATCGCCACCGAGGGCTTCTCCACGTACGGCGGCCTCGCCGGCCACGACCTGGAACGGTTGGCCCAGGGGCTGCGCGAGGTCGTCGATCCCCGGTACCTGCGGGCACGGGCCGCCTCCACCGCCCGGATGGCGCAGCTCATCAACGACGCCGGCGTCGACATCGTCCAACCGGCGGGGATTCACGCCCTGTACCTCAACGCCGGCAGGCTCCTGCCACATTTGTCACCGGCCCAGTTTCCCGGCCATGCGCTGGGCTGCCAGCTGTACCTGGACGGCGGCATCCGGTGCGCGGAGCTGGGGTCGCTGTACCTGGGCACCATGGACGGCGGCAACCGGCTCGTTACGCCGGCGCCGTTCGAGCTGGTCCGGCTGGCGATTCCCCGCCGGGTCTACACCGACACCCACCTGGAGTACGTCGCGGCGGTCCTCGCCGACATCGCGAAGGATCCCGAGCGGGTCAGCGGGTACCGGATCGTCTCGGCCCCGCCGATCCTGCGCCACTTCAAGGTGCGCCTGGAACCGCTGGGCTAAAGCGGTTACCGGGCAGGCCCCGGTTCGCGGAGCCGGCCGGGCCGTCGTGTAACACGGGACCCGTGTTCCGCGATGATGAGATGATGGTCGATGGGTTCCTGCGCGTACGGGTAGGCCGGTGGCGGGGCTGTCCGCCCGCCGGCGCACCGGTACGCACTCGCCCGCCCGTACGGCCCGCGGGCGGCCCGCGTCCGGCGGACGCCCCGGTTGAGCGGGGTTCAGCAGCACGACGGACGTGATGCCGGCGCCTGGCGGCAGGCCCGTGCCGCCAGGCGTGCCGGCCGCCTCACCCCACCCGCCCGGCGTTTCCGGCCGGGCCCAGGGGGTCCGCGGTGACCTGCTTGCGGCGCAACCGGTAGTGCAACACCAGAAACGGCAGCCCGAAGACCCAGAACGCGTGTTCGGCGCGCAGTTCACCGTCGCGTACGTAGACGTCCAGCCGCTCGGCGAAGCCGTGCACCGCGAGCGTGGTGAGCCCGCCGCCGTCCTCGTCGATGTGGGTCAGGTAGTGACCCGGGTGCGCCGTCGTCCCGCCGCGGCTGCGCAGTGTCAGGCCGCCATCCTCGCGCGGGCGGGGCTCCAGTGTCGCGGTGAAGCTCGCCCCCGGCAGCGGGAAGCCGACGCTGACGTACCCACGGTCGCCGTGCCGGTACGTGGTGTAGATGCCGACATAGATGGGCTCGTCGTTGTCGGTGAACGAGCGGATCCAGCCGCGTACCCGGATCACCGGCTGGAGGCTGGTGGTGATGGTGTCGATCCGGCTGGAGATCCCGCGCAGCGTCTCCCGCTGGTTCATCGGCAGGTTCGCCTGGCCCAGGGGGCGGGCCAGGAGCGTGCGGTACAGCAGGTAGCCCGGCCGCACCCACAGCCGCCACTGCGGCACGATGTCCAGCGTGAACCGGGTGGTGTGCTCGTAGAACTCGCGTACCAGCGGGTCGATGCGGGCCGGGTCGAACTCCGGGCCGGCGAGTTCGTCGAGCGAGGCGACGATGCCGACGTCGGGTGCGGCGGCCAGATACGTGCCGCCGAGTACCTCCGCCAGATCCCGGACGTAGCCGGTCCCGACATACCGGGTACGCGCCTGCAACGGCACCACGAACGGCAGGTCCGCGGCGGGTACCCGCTCGGCGAGCAGGCTCACCTGAGCGTCCCGGAACAGCACCGCCGACAGCAGCCGGAACGCGACAACCGCGGCGCCGGCCACCGCCGAGGTGGGTACGCCGGAGCCCACCGCGAGCGCCGCCCCGCCGATCGCGGCGCCGACGAACGGCCCCAACACCACCTTGTGCGGCCGCACTCCGAGCAGCCCGGCGACGGCTCCGGCGCCGATGCCGACCGCGAGTTGCCCGGCGCCGAGGCGCCCCGCCACCCAGCCGATCGGCACGACCAGCGCCCCGCTCATGACGATGCGCGACCACAGCGCCGGGATCTGGCCGGGCCGCTGCCGGCCCCGTGCCACCGCGTCCACGACACCGAGTACGGCGGCTCCGCCGGCGGCGGCGAAGACGCCGGCCGGGGCGGCCCAGTGACCGGCCAGCGCAGCGCCGGCGAGCGCGCCGACCACGCACGCGAAAACAACGGCCCGGCCGCGACCGGCGTGCCGGTCGCCGGCGGCCGGAGCCGAACCGTCCAGCATCACCACCGGAATCTACCGAGCCGGTAGCCGGCTGACCAGCGCGTACGTGCGGCGGCCCGGGCGCGCTGCGGTCCGGCCCGCCCGCGGGATCCGGCCGGGGCCGCGCGGGTCGCGGGCGTGCGCAGCCGTCCGGCGACGGCCCGCGAGCTGGGCATCCTGCGCGACATCGAGCGCGCCGCCGGGCAGTGCTTCCGGGATGGGGTCCTACAGCCGGTAGGGCTGCCAGGTGAAGCGGCGGATCCAGTTCGGGTCGTTGACCGCGAATCCGTTGAACGCCGAGATCACCTCCTGCACGTCGGTGAGGATCGCGCGGTAGTGGGCGTCTTCGCGGCCCTCCTGGCGTTCCAGCGCGTACCAGCCGGGGCGGGTACCGGCCGGGGAGCCCAGACCGACCTGGACGAACCAGCCGTCCCGCCGTTTGAGGCTGGCGAACCACCGGCTCGGCGCCAACTCGATGAGCACCCGGTGCAGGGCGGCGGTCGACGGGTTGCTGATCGTGCGGCCCTGGCCGGTGGTGAGGACGTAGGCCGGTGGCTCGTGCTCGGGTGGCCTGCATTGCTCGGCGAGCGTGCGGAACCGCCGGTCGTAGATGCCGACCGCGTCGGACAACGTACAGCCGAAACGCTCGCGGATCTTCGCGATGGCCTGGATGCTCTTCCCGGCCGCAACCATCAGGTCGAGGTCGGCGTGGTCCGCGAGGGGGGTCAGCAACCGCTCCTGCCGGGGGTCGAAGCAGACCAGGCCGTGTGCCCAGGCGAGGCTCGCGGCGAAGGCCGACGCCTCGTCGGCGTGGCTGTCGGTCAGCCGGAGGTACGCCAGCGGTCCGGCAACCCGGTCGGACGGGGCGGCGGCCCACACGCCCGGCTCGCCCCTCTCCGGCCACCTGGCCAGGAAGCTCTCGACGAAGTCCCGGATCCGCCGGGCCGGCGGCCAGGCATTGTCCGTGTCGACGTAGCTCTTGTGGAGATCCCGGAACATCGCGGCGGCGGCATCGTCGGCGGTCGGCTGCTCGCCCTCCCAAACGGCCAGGTCATGCGTCACGGTCGGATTGTTGCACCGATCGGTCCTATCGTGACGTCCGCCGCCCGGCGCGTTCCGGCGCCAGCCGGCGCGGGGCCGGCCGCCGTGCCGTCGCCCGGCCGCGTCACTGGCCGTCGGCGTCGATCCGGCCGGTGCCGGCGCCCGCCGGCTGGCGGCGATACGCCCGTTTGATGAGATCTTTCACGCCGTGGCCGGCCGGAAAGCGGCGCGGCGGGTCAGAAGCCGGGCCGGCGGGCGGCCGAGGCGGCGCGCCCACGCCGCCGGTCGTCGTCCGGACCCGCCGGTGGGCCGGCCAGGTGCGCCCGGACTGGGCCTGAAGGATCGAGGTGGGCCTGAAGGATCGGACTGGGCCTGAAGGATCGGGGTGGGCCTGAAAGAGCGGCCGACGGGAATCGAACCCGCACCGTCAGTTTGGAAGACTGAAGCTCTGCCATTGAGCTACGGCCGCGTCGCCCCGGTTGCGGAGCGCACCCTAGCGTACAAGTTGAGTGCCGCCCGTGCCGAATCAGTTCCCGTCGAACCGGCCCGACCAGCCCGACAAGCGGACACCCCGCCCGACCGCTTACACTTCACCCACGCTACGGGGTGTAGCGCAGTTTGGTAGCGCACTCGCTTTGGGAGCGAGGGGCCGTGGGTTCAAATCCCGCCACCCCGACT
>JBDZVD010000266.1:0-2886 GCA_040255525.1 Micromonosporaceae bacterium
CGGCCAGGACCAGCAGCACGCTGAAGCGGGTCAGCAGTCCGAGCACGGTCGAGGCCACCAACACCGCGATGATCGCGACCAGGACCGCGAACAGCATGGGCGTCACCGACCCGGCCGCGGCGTCGTCGAGTCATCGCCCCGGCCACCGACACCCTCCGCGCTCACAGCCGGCCGACACACGCCCACAGGACGCGACCGCCGTGGCTCACCGGCGCGGCGGGACAACGACTGACACGCTGATACGCGCACCCCGGGGGTGACAACACCGCCGCTCACGACCCGACCAGCCGGACAAGATCAGTCCGGCGCTGTCACCGGCGGACTTGCCCGCCGCAGGTCACGGCGAATCGTCGCGCCCTTCTGCGAGGGCACAGTCACCGAGCACTGTGAGCGGTTATGAGCGGCTGTCAGTCAGTGGTGAGCGGCCGGGCGCGTTCGCCAGGACTCACAAGCCGAGATTTGTCGGTGTCAGCGCACCACCGCGCGGCGCGGAACGCACACCACATGAGCGAGCACACGCCGCAGCACCACAACCACAGCCACGCCGCCGATCCCGACTCAGCCGGATTCGACCCACCCCTCATCGACCAGGTGCCCGGCGAACCGCCGGTGCCGATCACCGTGTGGCGCACCGCCCGCACCGACGCCGACACCGATCGGGCGATCCCGACCCGGCTGGCGGCCCGGCTCGTCGCCGCCTACAGCCACCCCGGCGACGCGGTCGTCGACCTCACCGACGACCGCAGCCTCGCCGCCGCCTGCCAGGCCGGACGGCGCCAGCACCACCCCGCCTGGTTCACCGACGCGTCCAGCCTGATCATCGGGCCGGCCGTTCAACCCGCCGAGCAGCCCGCCACCAGCCGCAGCCGCCCGGAGGACGACGGCGAAGACCCGCTGGAGTTGGCCACCTGGTTCGGTGACGACCTCACCGACCCCGACCTACCCGCCCCATCCGACCCCCCGGGGCGAACGCCCGTGGACGGCGCACCGCAACAAGCCACCAGCCTGATCGTCGCCTGTTGGCCGCTGGGTGGCCCGGCGCGGGGCAATGAAGGCCCGGGTGCAGGCCGGTACCCAGTTGGACTCGCTCGTGGTATCCGCACCGGAGGCCGTGCGCGCTGGGCTGCCCAAGCTCGGCACCAAGCAACGAGTCCGGACCTGCGCCGCGTTCCGCCCCGGCGCTGTAGACGACCCGGCCGCTGCCACCAAGACGGCGCTGCGGGCGCTGGCCCGTCGCTGGCAGGCCCTACAGGCCGAGATCGACGAACTCGACGCCCACCTCGCCACACTCGTCTCCGCCGCCGCCCCGCAACTGATCGCCCTGCCCGGCGTCGGCGTGGACACCGCCGGACAACTGCTGGTCACCGCCGGCGACAACCCCGAGCGGCTACGCTCCGAGGCCACGTTCGCCCGCCTCTGCGGCGCCGCACCCATCCCCGTCTCCTCCGGCCGCACCGACCGGCACCGCCTGCATCGAGGCGGCGATCGTCTGGCCAACAGCGGACTGTGGCGCATCGCCCTGGTCCGCATGCACTGCCACCAACCAAGGACTACGTCGCCCGCCGCACCGCAGAAGGCAAGACCAAGACGGACATCCTGC
Organism: Micromonosporaceae bacterium; assembly: GCA_040255525.1. Taxonomy (GTDB): domain Bacteria; phylum Actinomycetota; class Actinomycetes; order Mycobacteriales; family Micromonosporaceae; genus Rugosimonospora. Next base: position 1,601 of record JBDZVD010000266.1, read on the forward strand.
GCTGCCTCAAGCGCTACATCGCCCGCGAGACTTACCCCCACCTGTTGGCTGGCGGCATAACCGACGTCAATGGAACTCGTGAACGACCTCGATCGTGCCGATGATGTGGTCGTTGAACTCTTCCAGCTCCTCGGCTGGCACCCACAGCTCTAGGATCGTGTCGCCGCCGACCTGCCGGATCGGATAGCGCGCGACGAATGCGGTGTCGAGTGCGAACCTGGTGACGTAGCCCGCGCCGGAGGCCGGCACGTTCCAGTCCCGGGCGATCTTGATCGCGTACTCCTCGTTCAGAACCGGGTAAAAGATCGGCTGGTCAGGCAGGCGCGGTGGCCACCTGCGCCACCCCGACGCTTCCACAAGCTCCAACTCCTTCGGTCCTGTCGGGCGCCACAGGACCGTTACCCCTTGCCGCCCACCGACCACTTCATCCGTCACGGTTCGCAAGTGTCGCAGATCTTGGCCCAGCTTGTCGTTAAACCCTTTTCGGTGGTTTGGGGTTGGTTTTCTGGTTGAGGTGTTGGGTTTTGCCGACCGGTGGGTGGGTGGTGACGTGCTTGTTGCGGGAGCCAGGCGGTCGGCCGGGACCTGGCCGGGTGGGTTTTGATGCACGGGCGGGAACGGAGAGTTTCCCGCGCAGTTGACGAGACCCACGCCGCACGCGGGCGGGAGTCAACCGACCCGGCGTGGTGCGTGGTGTGCCGCGGCACGCTGGCCACGCAGCGCAGGCTCGCTCGCCGGCCGCCACCGACGAGGTCGTCAACGGCAACATGCTATGAGCCGTTGGCCTCCTTCATCCTGAGAGACAGGGGAGCCACAAAACACCAAACGGCGCTCGTGGCTATCGGATCACCGTAAGTGTGCCGTTGGAGAATGAGTCGCACCGGCCCGCGGCTATTCACATCCGAGGGTCAGCGCACATCGCCGACGTCACACAGTCCGTCTGTCCATCCGTCGATGTGTTTCGACCAGACGTGCATGTCGGCCCGGCGAAACGGGTCTAGCTGACGGTGCGCCATGTCGATACACAATCCACCTCGGAGTTCCTAGCGTGCCAGGTGTACACCCGCTGTCCGAGGGCTGGGATCGGGAAGAGGTAATGCGGCGAGCTGACGATCGGGTCGTTTCGCAAGGGCACGCGCTGCTGGCGCTGTACCAAAAGGATGGTGAATGTGTCGCTCAAACAGACTCCGCAGCGAGCTGTGATGTCCTGCGCCGTGCTGTTAGTCGGACTGTCATTCCTGAGGGAGCGGGGCGGTGTCAACCCCTCAGGCCGGACTTCTTGTGAC
>JBDZVD010000142.1:0-15584 GCA_040255525.1 Micromonosporaceae bacterium
ATCGACGATCACGCGCGTCCGACGACCAAGAACCGGTTATTTACCAGGCTCTTACACGGTTGGAACCACTCCGCCGGGAGCCCGGCGGTCGTTAGTTGCCGAGGACGCTGCTTGTCTGAGACGGCAGCGGGCGCGGCTACACACTGGTCCGTAGGGATCAACTGGGTAGCTACTGTCGGCCTACGGGCATCGTTCTCGGCAGGCCGAACGGAAGCTGATCTCCATGCCGTAGATCAACTGGAGATCGTTGTAGACTCCGCCGATGGATCCGGTGCGCGCGCCAAGGCCGAGCGGCCGTCCGCAAACTGCTTCGAGGGTCGGGACCGAGACTTGGCGGCGTTCCCGACCCAGTTGGAGCAGCTACGCCGTCATCAGTCGGCGAGGAACCTGCTGATGACGGGTCCGAACGGCGTCGGCAAGGCGGTGCTGCTGGCCGTCTTCGAGGGGATGGCTGATGACAGACACGGTTGAGGTTCGAGACTCGGTTGTCGCTTGCCACCGGCATCGGGAGAAGCTTCCCCCGGGCGCGCTGGACTTCGCCGCCTCCGGGCATCTGTACGCCACACACGCGTTGCACGCGTTTGCCGCGCGATGCCCGCCTCCATTGGCTCGATGGGCCATCGACGCATTTACCGACTCTGGAGACGTTGTCCTCGATGTGATGTGTGGGTCGGGCACCACGTTGGTGGAGGCCACCTTGACCGGCCGGTACGGGCGGGGTGTTGATATCGATCCGCTGGCGCGGATGGTGGCCCTCGCCAAAGCCACCCCGACCGACGTCGGTGAGATCGACCGCTTGGCGGACGAGGTGGAAGGACTGGCAGCCAGTACCGTTGATAACGGCTGGCGACCGAACCTGCCGCGGCTCGACTACTGGTTTCGTCCTGAGGTGGCCGCCGACCTCGCCCGGTTGCGCGTGCTCATCAGACACCTCGCCCCCGATGGGCCGCTACAGCGGCTGGCCTGGACGGTGTTCTCATCTCTGATTGTCGGCCGCACATCCGTGGCGAACGCCCGGGACTTAGTCCACTCCCGGCACCACTACCGAGAATGGACCGAAGATCCCTTGACGGTGAACAGGTTCATACGCGGGCTGCGTCGAGCGTCGCGACTGATGGCGGAGTTCGTTGCGGCACTGCCTGACGTGACGCACCCCGCCTCCTTGGTCGGGTCCGACGCCCGCGCCCTCACCCTGCCCGACGGCGAGGTCGATCTGGTGTTCTTCTCACCGCCGTACGTTTCCGCACTGGACTATCCGCGCGCTCACGCATTCGGGGTGGCTTGGCTGTCTGACGTTTTCGACATCAGCCCGGAGAACTACCGGTCACACGCTCGGCGGTACGTCGGCAGCGATCGCGCCCCGTTGGCCGCGGCCACGCCGACCCAACCGCTTCCGGCTGCAAGCGGCCACGAATCGGTCGACGTGGTGGTCGACGCGTTGGCCGAGACCCCCGAGCGGGCGTGGGTAGTGTCTCGCTACTTCACCGACATGGCCGCCGTGTTCGCCGAGGCCGCCCGGGTAACGCGGCCGGGCGGCCACGTGGTGGTAGTGGTGTGCCCCTCGAACATTCGACGGGTGCCGGTGCCGACGCACGAGATCTTCCACACGCTCGCGCCGGCGGCCAGCGAGGGGCGGCTTCATTTGGAGGCGCATTACAGCCGGACGATCCACGACGCCCGACGGGTCATGCCGTATCTGGAGGCGAAATTCGGGGAGCGGATGCGCGAGGAGTACGTGTTGGTGTTCTGCCGACGACCCGACCAGGTCGCCGGGCCTAGTCGATCATCCGCAGTCGCGCCGGGGTCGGGTCGACGGCGACGAGTAACGGCCGCGCCATAGACGCGAAGCTGACGATCGCCTGCCCCGGGGCAAGTCCGGGTAGCCGAGCCCAGAGTCCTTCATCGATGCCAGCGACGCTGCCTTTGAGACGGTTGATCGTGACTACATCGTTGATCTTGTGAAGGACGAAGTTGTTGACCAGACCGAGAACTTGACGCGGTAGGTGCTGTGGGAGCTGGGTAACGAACATTAACGACAGCCACCGCTTGCGGCCGCGCTTGGCGATCCGGCTGACCTGCTGAAAGAGGTTAGGCATGGCGGAGATACGGTCCTCCGACAGGAACTCGTGCGCTTCTTCGATGACGATGAGCGTCTTAACCAGTTCACCATCGCCTGCAGCGGCGGCCTTGTAATTGTCGTCTTGGCGCCGCTGCGTGCCGCGCAGCAGGTCGGCGATGACCAGGTTGTTGACCTCCGGGCTGTCTGTGTCGGACAGGTCGAAGATCGAAACCTGGCCCGGGGTGAGTAGCGTGTCGTAGTTGGGCGGCGGTACGTTGGCTACATCGAAGATGCCGAGCCGACGTAGCCGGTGGAGCTTACCGAGTATCGCTCGCCAGGAGAAGGCGTTGCTGGTGGAGCTGGCGGCGGTGTCGACCCGCTGTGTCATGATCGCCTTGGTTCTGTTGTCTTCCCAAGCGGAGCGGAACTCGCGGCAGAACCGCGGGCTAATTTCCGTCTTGCTCACCTTGTCGTGGATCATCTGGGCCACGTCCAACAGGTGCTCCAGGCGCATCCTGGGGTATCCCGTCTCGAACTCGTTGAGCTCGAATGCCTCTCGTTCCTCCCCGGGATCAGTGGTGCCGCCCTGCTTCGTAGGAAAGATGCCGAGGTCCCGTAGCAGCATCTTGGTGGTGTCGTACGCCTTGTCGAAACGGTCCTTCTGCGCGTCGTTGAGGTCGAGCAATTCCTCGACTACGTACGGGGACAGGCTCGCGAACCGCAGGCTGAACTGGCGTACGTCGGGGTGGTGAGGGTTGGTGGTCTCTTTGCCGATCAGCCGGTAGATCATCGTGTTGTCCACCCCGTGCGGCTCCAGTTGGCGGCGGCGTAAGGCTGCCAGCATCGTCGGGTCTTCGGTCGGTTCGTTCAACTGCGTGTACTCGCCCTCGGTATCGAAGAGCAGCACGGCCCACCCGCTGTTGGCTGCCTGCTCGATTAGCCGGCTCACGGTGGTCGACTTGCCACCACCGGTGGTGCCCAGCACGCCGGTATGCCGTGGCAACACGCCCTTCTTCGACCCGTCGACCTTCACCTCGATCGACTCATCTCCAACAGCAACGCCGAGTTGGAGCGTGCCGTCTACGCGCAGCACATCCGCCGTTGCCTGGCTGTCGAGGAGGAAAACGGGACTGTTCGGCAACGGCCGCAACCGAGGCGGCATCAGAGTGCCTTCGTCGCTGCGCTCACCGAGTAGTTCCACCTGCACGCGTCCGTGGTAGCGGGGCATGAACGTGGCACCCTGCACCGCCGTGGTGACCAGCGCTGGCGCGTCGGCGCGCAGACCGTCAGGCTCGGCAAAGGGACCGGCGACCACGATACCCAGGTACTCACGCTCATCCGGCTGGCTGACGATACGTACGAGCGACTGCGCCGGGACCTCCTGCACACAGTCGAATGGCAACAGCACGGTCAGTGAGTTGTCCCTGGCGCCCGGCGTGTCGAACATGGTTCGCCCCACGGACCCCGCGTAGGCGGTGGGTTCCTGCCATGCTGGCAGACCACGGATCCCAGCCAGCCGGTCGCCATTCACCGCCGCCTCGGCGGCAGGTGACCTACCATCCTTGGGAACGACCTGCTCCGATTCAACGCTCATCTCAACTCCTAGTTGATGTCGCTAGTTGGGTCGGGTCTGTCGTTCGGTGAGATAGCGAGCCGGCTCACCGTGTGTCTGATATGCCGCGATGACGGCGTCATCGAACGCTCCGCCACCGAATACCCCGCGGCAGGCAGCGTCCGCTAGGTCGATCGAGAGCGGGAACCCACGATGTTCTTGAAGTAGCGAATCCGCCATCGCGATATGCGCGGCCTCGTGAACTCGGTCGACGTGCGCGAAGAATGGGGTAGCGGGACTGTGTGGGCCGGCCCGGTATGCCCCGATGGCAATCTTTGGACCGTTGCGTTCCACGAAACGCTCGGCGCGACGATGCCAACCCTCGCCGTAGTGGCCGCCGCTGACCACACGACGCATCGCCGTCTCGCCCGAATACACCACGACGTACTCCAGCGGATAAAGCGCGGCACCCAGTGTGAGCAGTACTCTGTCCTTGATCGCCGATGGGACGAACACGAACTGCTGGTAGTCGATCAGCTCATCCAGGACCGAGATCGCGGCGCCGAGCAGGTCCATGCTCCCGCTGCCGGTCAGCAGCTCGTACGGGACCGGATTGCCATGCCCCATTCGCCATGCCGCCTGGGATCGGCGAAGTAAGGTGGCTCGTTCGGCGTAGCTCATGATCCCGCGTCGGCCTAGTTCGGACAGTGTGTCCTTGCGGTCGGTCACCCCGGTTGCGGCGCGCGATTGGCGACGCTCTAAAAGCGCCCGGACCTCGTCGGTTGGATCCGGGGCACCGACTCGCAGGTCGCGGCGGAATAGTCGCTGCGAGAGGGCCATCTGGTGGCCCTGATAACTGACCAGGCAGATGCCGATCTGCGTGACGGTCACCAGCAGCGTGTCATGGGTAACCGTTGTGCCGTCGCAAGTCTCCAACTGTCCGCTGAAAAGCACCTTACGGGTTACCTCCTGCAGGTCGGCCGGTATCGCTTTGTGGACGCCGGCTTCCGGCGGCGCATCCGTGGCCTGTGCGAGCATCGGAAACAGTTCCCTGCGCACTACTTCCTGGATCCGGCGCTCCTGTTCGATCGCTGGTGCGATCTCGGACTCAAGCCGCTGGTAGAGCGACTCAAGGTCGATACCCGACTCCCAGTTGTCCAGGTTGAGCGTCTCCGTCAGCGTCTCGCCGTACGCCGCGCTGTACTCGTCGAGCCCAACGAGCGGATCGCCGTACTCACCCGGAAGCGGGGCGTGTGGTTCGAGGTCCGGCTGACTCACCACGTAACTCCCATCGTTGACCCCTCGCGCGGCGCTCCCTATTGGTCTTCTTCCGGCTCTGAAGTGGAACTGCGATCGGGCTCGGACGGTTCCTCGTCCGCACTTCCTGGGGAGGGCCTGTCCTCCCGGCCTTCGGCCGCGTGGTGCCGGTCGAGCAGATCCAACAGACCGGGTTGCGGCGGGGAAGCAAGCCGCAGTAGTTGGTCGGCGTAGTCGTCGGCCAGGGACGCAGGTAGGCCGAACTCGTGGACCAACAGCATCCGTACGCTCGCTCTATCGCGCAGCTTCGATCGCCTGATCTGCTCTAGAAGCATCATCTGAGGGGCAAGCAACTCCAGCGCTACCCGTCGCGCCCGCCACTCGGCGTCCTCCACTCGATCGGTCCCAGCGTGCCCGGCGTCCGTTCGGTCAAGCAGATGAGTGTGCACCCCGATCGGCACGTCACCGAGCACGGCCGACAAACGTTCCCGGCTCGTGGCTGGCCGTCGTCCGTCGATCACGTCAAGCAGCTCTGGACGGCGGCGCGCCACTTCCTTGCGAGGCAGCAGGTACTCGACGATAAAGTGAGCCGCCTCGTGCGCCAGGCTTACTCGACGCTGCGTCGCGTCATCGTCAGCGTCTACGAAGATCAGGCCGATGCCGCCGAGCGCCACTAGGCAGGCATGTAGCCGTCGATCCCGCCGACCGGCAATACCAAGATCAATCCGCTGGCTTCTTCCGAGCCATTCAGAGATCGACCTAAGTGACAATCTTGGCAACTCCACGACCGCAAGCGGCAAGCCGGCGAGTACCGCGAAATCAAGGTCGCGCGGGAAACGTCCACTGGTAGGGACCTGCGCCCAGAATAGTTCCACTGCTTCGTGCAACCAGCCGGGCAGGCCCACGGCGGCACCCACGACATCGGCGACTACCGTGTGATCCTCGCCCTCGTCACGAGCCGCGGCGAGGACCTGCGTCGAGGAGTGGTCGATATGCTCTTCTATGGACCGGCCTACGTCCTGAATCTCCGCGAACGCGTCAGCAAGCCGAAGGAGCCCGGCCAACGAGACCGGAGCGACCTCCATATGCGCGCTGATCGCCAGTACGTCCTGGCCGAACCGCGCATCGCGGCGGGGCGTGCGGCAAAGCGCCAAACGGTCCAACCGCGTCTGATCGATCTCCAGCCATTGTGCGGGATCATTACCGGTCAACTCCTGGAAGGTGGCCAGGTCGTAGCCCAGAAAGCCAGCGCGACTACGAGCCCGGTTCGCGGCAACCTCGAGCAACGCTGTATCAGTCCAAGTCATTGTCGATCAGCCCCATCCTCAGCAGTTTGCGCCGCGCCACATCTCTAGCGTCTTTAACCCGTCGACGGCGTTGCTCGACGGGTAGATGGTCAACGCCCAAGATGTTGGCGAGTACCTCGGTGGATCTTTCGCCTTCCACCCAACAGGCCCAGATCAGCTCTCGTTCAGATTTGTCTGGACACGCTTGTCGGACGCGACGCCAGGCGCCGAGGCCATCGAGGCGTTCCGCGTTGGCGGGATCCGGGGCGAGCCGAGCCTGCCCCATCGGCGCGGCACCGTTCGGGATCTCGTGAGGCGCACGCTTGGGATCTCCAACGGCAGAAAGCGGTACCAGTTCGACAGCCTGACGTTGACGCGCCGACCGGTAAGTGTTTGTGAGATCCCGATGTGCCGCGACTTCAAGCCACCGGAGGAGCGGCCCACTACCCGGGTCGTAACGCTCAGGGGCTTGAAGGTAGTCCAGCATCACGTCCACGGCCGCATCGTGCAGGACGTCGGTATGTTTCCAGCGTGGCCACCGTCGCCGTAGCCGTGCCAACAACGGATCAAGCAAGAGACTGGCCAGCTCCTCGCTGGCCACGCGGTCGCCAGCGACCAGCCGGTCATGAGCAGCCCGTATCGGATCGGGGCAGTCGATCCCCATCAGGTCCTGCTCGGCGTCATCCACACTTCCTCCTTCCGGGATTCCATCCGGAGTGCGACCGGCCTCATCGTTGTGCGCCGAGGCGTAGCCGCAATGTTGCGCACCGTAGCGAAAAGGCGTCGTGGCGCGAGGTGACGTGTCGGGTCGCTCGCCGCTGCAGCGGGACGTCGGATTCCTGAACGGTTCATTCGCGCGTTCTCCACCGCCGGGTGCCCGTGAGATGCTGGGCCACGGGTTCAGCACAAGTCGGAGTGGTAACAGTGACGCTGGGAGATCGACTCTATCGAGAGAGTGGGGTTGTTGATTATCCTCGGCCCCGAACTGTCCGCTTTCCGACTCGAGATCTCGGTGAGCACCGAGAGGGTCAAGCGTGCTCCTCTGGAGTGCGTTAACACTCATCGGCCTCAGTCTTGAACCTTCGGCCGCGATGATGGCGCGGCAACCGGCGTCCGAGTTCAACTTCCGAATGATCGCGACGATCACCGCGGCGCTGGCTGCACAGATCGTAAGCCAAGGCGGCTATGGGTGTTCGAGGTTGTCTTTGCACACCCCACAGAAGCTTGCGCAAAGCACTCGACTTCCGGCTCGTCTGAGGCGTCGGCAGGCTATCGGCGTAAGGCCGGCGGCGAGTTGATCGCGGCAGATGAATGAGCGGATCGGCCTGCATTCGAGTAGTAAGCGCTCACAGATTTCGACGCAATTGTCACTAATTTCAACGAGTTGTTCCGCTTGGCGGCTGATCACCTGGGCCGAGATCGCGAGTGAAGTTCTTGATTGCATCGGCTGTGGGAGCACTCAGATCGGACGGCTCAATCAATCCTCCACGCATAAGTTCGTTGAGCAACCGAGACTTAAGGTCCGCTGCCGAGCGTTCTTCAGCGAGGAGCATCTTCTCTCGCTGCAATAGTTCCTGGGTGCCATACCCGATTGCCGAATTATCCCCTTGTAGTAGAAGGGCAACTTTAGCGCGGACGGTATCCCGCAACCCCTGGTTCTCGATAGCCCCAGCGAGCTCTCGGGCCGCACTGAGTCGCCGATCATCTCTGCTTTCCTCTCGCAAATTGGCCGCCTGGCTGACCATATTGCTCTGTGCGCGATTCGAGTTGATATAGAAGACCGAAGAAGTCAAGTTTATTACGACGCCAGCAGTTCCCGCCACGATCGAGGCGTACTGTTCTCCACTTGTTTGCGCGAAGAAGATCGATAACCCGACCCCAACAAGGAGTAGCGAAGAGCCCACAACTGCGAAACGAATGCTGGCCTTGAAGCTTGCTCTGGCCTGCGCCAGTCCTTCCGTGTACATCTCCCGCAGGATCGCTTCTTGCCGCTCAAGTGACTCGGCCGCGCGGGCGGTCGCGGGGTCCTGCTGTGCTTCCCGCTTTATAGTGACACGAGGCTCGCCCCCGTGAACCACAACCAATGGCCTGTTGACCGAGTCGTCGACGTTTTGCCGAATGCGATCCGCGTAGCGTTCCACGGCGCCTCCAGCACGGCTCATCGCATATCCGGGCATCAGCGCCGTCAAGCCGAGTACGCATAAGGCAAGACCTAGAAGGTAACCTCGATCAAGATATAGGGGTACAAATGAGTAAGCTACGCCACCCGCGAGTAGGACGAGGCCCACGACGGCAACGCCGCGGACCGCTGACGCAGATCTAGATGGAGCTTTATACGAGCTATCCCTCGACGTTGCCTCCGCCCCACACGTGAGACCCTCAGCTCCGTCTTTCTCGTCAGTTTGCATTGTGGCTTCCTATTCTTAACAACACGTAAGAATGGCTATGCACTCTGGATGCGGTGAGAGCTCAGTTGCAGCGTGGCAGGCATCTACGCAAGGCAAGCAGCGCGTATGCTACCTCATTGATAGGGTTTGGGACGGACCAACTGCGCACCCTGTCGCATATCCAACAATAGGCGCCCTAAAGGCCGCCGGCTGTGCACTAAATTGATACGACCGTGTGCTCATCTCGGCATAAGCGCGCACCTGATCGACGCATCGCTGACCCAGAACGGGGGCCCGCAGTGGTCGATCAGCAATCTCCGCCGACGACCAGGTCGAGCATTCCGCCATTCGTCGGACGCGAGGAGCGTTGACCAGCCACTAGCGTTTTCGCATGGGTTTCCTGTCGCGTCTCTTCATTCCGCGCAAGGTCCGGCGTGCCCTCCATCCGGTTCGTTCGGCGAAGCGGGCTGTCCGGAAGGCTGTCGTCCCGAAGAGCGTGCGTAGCGTGACCTATGCGGCCTCGCAGATCGTCAACCCGACCAGCGCAGTGAGGTACCACGCGATCGAGCGGCCCCTCACCACGGCACTTCGCAGCGGTTTGAAGAAGCGGTCGGCTGCGCCTGCAGCCGTGTACCGGCACGGCAAGTGCGCCGTGAAGCACCGCAGCCCCGAAGCAGCAAGACGTTGCCGGAACCACTGATCGCCGCGTCGGCCACGGCGTGCCAGGCCTCTCGCGAGGCCGACTGTCGCGAAGTTCGCGGCCGCAGCCTCACGACGGCGTCGAATCGGCGTGTCTGAGGGCAGACTCGAACACCGGCAGCACGCGCACACTGCCACGTGATCGCAGCGGCCCGGCCACATGGTTTGCCCCATTGATCGGCTATGCCGGGCTTAATCCGGGGCGCAGCCTCGTGACTACGAACGCCGCACCACTGTGGCGGAGGTCGCGCGCTCGGGAACTGTGACGACGAGCGCGGTTGATCATTCGATCATTTGGGACGTCGAGAAGCCGACGCCTGACGATGTCGATGATCTGGACGCTGCCACGAACGCGTGCCTCGATGAGACGGGCTCCCGGTTGGAGTACGGTTTCCGGCGCGCCGATCGCGACGACAAGGAGTCGCCCGGGCTATTGGCGCGGTCCCCGCAATCGATCAATCGACTGTAGAGTAAAACTCTACAGTGCGGACTTTTTTAAAACCCTGTTGGTCGTTTAGCAGCTTGACCAGCGCTGACAGAACCGCGGCAAGCGATATCATCACTGCCTGGAACAATGTGGGTACGGTCGTCAAGCCACCCATCATCTGCACAGCCACCGAGGCGGCCACAAGCGCCGTCATGGCCAGAGTTCCGAGGCTGAGCGTCATGTAGGAAGTATTGCAGACGCGGCACGAAGAAGGACAACTGCGAAGGGGGTGCTGACGTCGCGAGACGTCCTTCGCCACGGCAGTGCAGGTAATGGCGCTCATGTGTACCCGGGCCGCGAACTGGAGTAGGGCCCCGGCATCGAAGGCGAAACGCCATATGCAAATAGGGCTCATCGTACTTTCATCGATGCTCACTTGACTCGTGCTTGCCACGCCGCGATCCGTCTGCTCAACAGCTCTCTGATCGTCATGGGACGACCTACCTGCTGTGGTGCGCCTACGGTCGTAAAGGCTCGGTCTACTTCGGCAGTGAAGAAATCTTCCGCCTCATCGCCACCAGTCACGGTGCCGCGTGCCGCACGCGCTTTCCGCCAGAAGCCGTACATGTCGGGGCTGGTCATGAGGTTCTGGAGCGCGCCGCGAAGCTCGGCGAGTTCGATCGTGTGGGCCTCGTACGCCACCTTCTGCAGGTTGAGGATGAGGTTGCAGTAGTGGTCTTTCTTCGTCTCGGGCGACGCCTGGGGCGATCGGGGGCCACACTTCGCGGAGTTCGCGGTCGCTGATCGCCATTTTGATCAGGTCGGTGTGCAGTTGCCGCATGGCGATCTCGCTGCTTCGCTGCTGCTCTTCCCTGGTGATGGTCAGCTCTTCCCGCTGGTTCTGAAGTTCGCGTCCTTGGAGGAAGAGTGTCAACGCGATACCGATGAAGGCGATCCCGGAGAAGAACACGCTGCCACACCGGTAACTCCCGATCATCCATGGCCAGTTAGTTCGCCCGAGCGGCTAGACCTGGGCGAGGTACTGGTGCAGCGGTACGGCTTGCCGGCGAAGTGCGGTGACGATGGTCTCCAGCGAGGCGATCACGTCCGGCTGGTGAGTGACCCATCCGCCGGTCTGACAGCCGACCTCCGCGGTGCCGTAGTCATGGATCAACGCCGTGTGCCGGTCGAAGAGCAGGAAATCAAAGTGTTGCTCGTCGGGCAGGCGCTGGCCGGCCTCGCAAACCACGACTTCGATGCGCTCGCCCAGGTCGGCGCGGATTCGGTAGCTGAGCAGTTCGTAGTCCAGGTACGCCGTGAGCGGTTCCTGAACGAGCCGGACCCGCGCGTACTTGATCCCCCGGCGCTGCACGTCCACGTAAAGCGGCCGGTCAGCGTCCGCCTCGCGGCGCAGCAGATGCTGGGTGGTCTCTGTGTCCCCGCGGTTGTAGACCGCCTGGGACTCATTCGTGTCCGACTCCTGGTACGCCTGCCAGCATTCGAGCTTCAGGAACCGCGATTCGATGCGAGACCAGGCGCTCGCGAACGCCGCGCTGAACTCGTCGAGGTCGAGGCGGGTCGCGTTCACCAGCGCCCATGCCGGTGGGATCATTCAGCGTTCCGGAATGTCGTTCTTAGCCGCCAGGAGGGTGTTGCGGGGGACCCGGACCACGCGCTCATTCGCAGCGCACCGAGCCGCCAGCGCCGACAGGTCATCAACCTGGTCGGTGATGTCGACGCCGATCACCGCGAACGCGCCGTCGTCGAGCTCAAGGATGTCCGGTGAGCCGCTGACGCCGGTGGTGTTGCCCAGCTCCTCAGGGGTCTTACCGAGACGGCGGACTGCCCTCATCTGCGACGCTCCTCACGTGAGTAGCAGTGCGGTACACGCACAGTAGCATCGCCCGTCTCCTATGCCTTTGTGTTATAGGCGCGGAGCAGCGGGTTATGCGTCATCGCCGGCGGGAGCGGTGTCGGCCGTTGACGTGGCCGGTTCCTGGATCAACTCGTTGACCAGGCGATCAGACGGACGCAGAGGCGCGAGCAGGACACGGACGTGTGCTGCGCGCTGCTCAACGGACATCTCCCGCCACCGTCGACCGGCATCGGCCAGTGAACGACGGACGGCCTCGACCCGGTGGCCGTGCCGGTCAGCGTCGCGCCAGTCCCGCCAGCCGTTACCCGGATCCGCGGCTTCCAGAGCGTCAGCGAGCCGGTCCTGGATTGCCGCGATGAACGGGCTCCCGGCATACACACTGTTCAAGTAGTCGAACTTCGACTCGAACAGCATCCGGTGCAGCGCGAGTACCTCGTGATAGCCCTCGACCCAGACCGGCTCAACATCCATACGCCGATTCTGCTCGGCGACGTCTCGCCCGGCCAGCGACCAAACCCCACCCTGTCTATCGCCGCGCGGCCGGCCCGTCGCCGGTGTCGTTGTTGCGACCGCAGCCTCCGCCGATCGGTGTCTGCTCCGTTACCGTCGCCGGGGTAGCCCGATCGAGGTCAGGTGGTTCTGCCATGCCCGCGCGCCCCAGAGCAGCCACGCCGGCCGCGACCGTCCCGTTAACGGTCATGACCTGGAACGTGGAGAACTTCTTCCCAGCCGGGAACCCGGCCGGGTCACCCGATGAGCAGACCTACACTGCCAAGGTCGAGTACCTGGCCAGCATGATCCGCGGTCTGGCCCCGGACGTCGTCGCGTTGCAGGAGGTCGGCGGCCAGCAACCGGCCGACGACTTGGCCGAGGCGGTCGGCTCCGGGTGGAAGGCAGTGCTGTCCACCCACCCGGACGGGCGCGGTATCCGGGTCGGCGTGCTGTCCCCGCACCCGGTCACTGTTGAGAAGCAGCTCGTCACCCTGTCGAAGGCCGGCCTGCCCCAGGTCCCCGACGTGGACGGCACCACGCTGACGGAACTCGGCCGGGGCGCGCTGCAGGTCCACGTCGACGTCGCCGGCGGGATCCGGCTCATGACGGCGCACCTGAAATCGAAACTGCTGACCTACCCAGACGGTCGCCGGTTCCCGACCAGCGAGGACGAACGCGCCCGCGGCGCCGGATACGCACTGCTGCGCCGGGCCGCCGAAGCCGTCGCAGTACGGGTCCAGCTGAACAAGGCCATGACCGCCGCCGCACAGGACGGCGAACCAGGGACGCCGACAATCCTGTGCGGAGACCTCAACGACGGACCCGACGCCGTCACCACCACCCTCCTCGCAGGACCCGACGACGGCAGCGTCACCCAACCCGACAAAGGCGACCCCGTACGGCTGTACAACCTCGCCAGCCTGCTGCCGGCCGGCCGAGCGTACTCCCGCATCTACGAAGGCAAAGGCGAACTCATCGACCACATCTTCGTCTCCCGCGACCTACGGCTACGACTGGCCAGCGTGGACAGCCTGGTCGACGACATCGGCTCCATCACCGCCTCCACCGAAACCCGACGACCCGCGACCGTGCCAGACCACGCCCCGGTCATCGCCCGATTCAGGGCGGCCACCTAACGATCTTTGGTCGCTAGCGATCTTTGGTCGCTAGGTTCTTCATGATTGAGTCAAGTTTCATGCTGGCTGGGGAAGGCGGGCGCGGTCGGCGTAGTCATCGACGTGGCGGCTGATGACGTTGAGTGCGGCGCGGAGTTCGGGTGGTGCCTGGGGCTGGTTGGCCGCGGTCAGTGGGATGAGCATCCGGTTGTAGATCTTGGTGTAGAACACGGCGATGCGGATGCCGTCGTCGGTGAGCATGTACCGGTTGGAGTGGGGTAGCCGGCGGATCAGTCCGGCCAGGCGCAGGCGGCGCAGGTCGTAGGTCATTTGCCCTGGGCGGTAGTCGCTGCCGAGCAGCCCGGCGATCAAGACGCGGAGGTTCTTGTTGGTGATGCCGGTTGCGGCGAGCAGCGTGTGGCAGAGGGCGCCGGTCAGGGCCATGACTCTCGGATCGCCGAACCGTAGGGCCGGGGTCCGACATCCTGCCGCGTCAACGGTGGGGTGCGCGATCCGCTCAAAGGCTGGACTCGCGAGGACGCAGCCCTGACCGACACGTTGCGCGTCCAGGATCCTGCGGTTACAGGCACGGGCCTTGACCTGCAGATCATCGAGGTTCGGGAGGCGGGCGTTGCAGCCCAGGTCTCGTGGGGTGTTGATGACGGTCTCGATGCGCATGGCCCGGCCGTCCTTCAAATACTGCTTGATGCGGGAGTGCCGGTAGAACACGTTGAGCAGGACACCGCCGTTGTCGCGGCGGTCGATGGCGGTGCGGAACGTGCCGATGGTGTCACGGCGGACTCGCCGGCCGAAGATGATTTCCACGTTGTGGGGCCGGCCCAGATCGAGGTTGTCCACGATGAGCGCTTCGAAGAAACCGCGGGCGTGACGTGGGGCGTCGAACACGATGGTGCGGGAAATCTCGACTTGACGCATGGAGGTTTCCCACCAGTAGCCGCGGTCGTGGTCGGTTTCGGTCAATGGCAGCGGCAGCCGGGCCAGCCATCGTTGGATGAACACGTTGATCGTGCCGGGCCCGAGCCGGTCGCAGATGTCTTGCAGCGCTTGCGGGTCGTCGCAGGCGGCGAACCCGTTGGACAGCTCGGTGAACCCGATCCCGGCCTTGGTGGCTTGACGTTTGGCCCACTCGTGCCCGTTGATCCATACCTTGCCGGGGTAGGGGAAGTAGGCGCAGATTTTGATGAAGCCGGGGCCGAAGTCCTCGTCCCACAGGTAGAAGTAGTAGCAGGTTACTCTCCGGTCGGCCTTGAAGAACGACCACCGCGGGGTGCCGGTCGAGGTCTTGCCCTCGTGCGCGTCCCACACCCGCTGGAACTCCTGAGCTACCCCGATCGCGGCGACTCCCGACCGGCCGGTGGACGCCTGGCGGCGAAGATGCGGGCTCATCGTCGCGAGTTTGTCATCGTCCTTACCGAACTTGATCCACGGGATGCCGTTGTTGGCGGCGTAGGACTCGACCGCCCGACGGAACCGTTGCCCGATCTTGTTGAACAACGCCGGAGACGGGAACGGGAACCCCAGATGCCCCGACAGGAACACCACCACCTGGGCACTGGTCTGCAGGATCGGCACGTAGGCGTTGAGGTAGATCCGATCCAGGCACTGGATATCCAGTTTTACGTGCCCATCGAGAACCTCGTTGACCGTGACCACAGAAGCACCCATGACCGCCCCCAAGGCAGTTACTGTTCTGGATGCAAGCGTGCGTCACACGTCGGCGAACGACCAGCTCAACCACTCACCTCGGCGGTCAGAGGCGTCGCCTCACTGGTACGGCAGTGACACTTCGCGATCTATGTAGGGAGTCTGCGCCGGTAAAGAAGACGGGTATGGCGTCTCCAATGCTCGCGCCGGCCTACTGCTGAAGATTTTGCGGGCTGAAGGGGCTCGTGGTACTGGCTGAGCCATTGCCGCGCCAATCCAGCAGCCAGCGGCGACGAGGGGCCGGCCTGGCTCGCGCGGCGTCGTGCGCCAGCGACCAAGCAGCGACGTCCGTTCAGAGCCGGTCTGGACTTGGTCGGTTCACGAGACGGATGTGTGTAGAAGCTGAGTGCCCGCATGGTCCACTGGATCGTGCGACGGTCCGACCCGTGGATAGTAGACAGGGGTAAATTCCTACGCAGTGGCGAAGCCGCAACGGTGCGCGCCACACTCCGCGAACCGGCGTTGTGGATGGGAGCGAGCCATGCCGCGTCAGGCTGTCGCCGTTGACCCCGGATTTGGCCCTCGGTTGCGAGAACTCCGTGAACAGCGGCGGTTGTCCCTCCGCAGGCTGGGGCAGCAGATTCATTGCTCGCACGGCTACCTATGGGATCTTGAGGCCGGAAGCAAGCGGCCGAGCGTGGAGATTGCGGTTCTGCTAGACGCTGCCCTGGGTGCTGGTGGTCAGTTGTCCGCGATGGTCTGCGCGGTG
>JBDZVD010000143.1:0-15537 GCA_040255525.1 Micromonosporaceae bacterium
AACTGGCCGACGGCCTGGTCGACCTGGCGGTGAACGTACGCCGGGACGCCCCGCCGGACTGGCTCGCCGAGCCGGTCGCCGCGTCGTTGCGCGACCTCGCCCGGTACCCCGACCCCGGACCGGCCCGCGACGCGCTCGCCCGGCGGCACGGCCGCCCGGCGGACGAGGTGCTGCTCACCGCGGGCGCGTCCCAGGCGTTCACGCTGCTGGCTCAGGCCTTGCGCGGGGTACGCCATCCGCTGGTGGTCCATCCCCAGTTCACCGAGCCCGAGGCGGCGCTGCGGGCCGCCGGCCACCCGGTACGGCGGCTGATCCTGCTCGCGGAGGATGGGTTCCGGTTGGACCCCGCCGCCGTACCCGAGGAGGCCGACCTGGTCGTGGTCGGCAATCCGACCAACCCCACGTCGATCCTGCACCCGGCCGAGGCGGTCGCCGCGCTGGCGCGGCCGGGTCGGGTGCTGGTCGTCGACGAGGCGTTCGCGGACACCGTGCCGGGCGAGCCCGAGTCCCTGGCCGGCCGGCGTGACCTGCCCGGACTCGTCGTGCTGCGCAGCCTCACCAAGACCTGGGGGCTGGCCGGGCTGCGCATCGGGTACCTGCTGGGTGAGCCCGAACTGGTGAACCGACTGGGGGCGGTACAGCCGCTGTGGCCGGTGTCCACCCCGGCTCTGGCCGCCGCGCTCGCCTGTGCCGGATCCGCCGCGCGGGCCGCGGAACGGGCCATTGCCGCCCACCTGGCGGTGGACCGCGAGTACCTGGTGGATCGCCTGGCGAAGGTCCACGGCGTCTCGGTGGCCGGCCCGCCGGCCAGCTCGTTCGTGCTGCTACGGGTGCGGGGCGGCGAACGCGTCCGGATGGACCTGCGGGCCCGGGGCTTCGCGGTGCGCCGGGGCGACACGTTCCCGGGCCTCGGTTCGGACTGGCTGCGGGTCGCCGTGCGCGACACCGGTACGACGGACGCGTTCGTCGAGGCGCTGGACGCGGTCATCGGGCCGGGTGCGGACGCCTCCGGGAACCAGGGGGCGGCAGGAGGCGGCCGGGGGCGATAGCGCAGGCTAGAGAGCCGGAGCCACCGTCCCCTTCAGCCGAGGAGTACCCCGTGCTTGATCAGACCCTTGGCCGGATCCGGCCGCTGGACGCTTCGGCCATGGCCGCCGCCCGGGACCGGCAGGCTCGCCTGACCAAGCCACCCGGCTCGCTCGGGGCGCTGGAAGAGCTGTCTGTCCGGCTCGCCGGCCTGGCCGGCACGTGCCCGCCCCCGCTGCCCGAGCCGGCGGCGGTGGCGGTGTTCGCCGGCGATCACGGGGTCCACGCGCAGGGCGTGAGCCCCTGGCCGCAGGAGGTCACCGCGCAGATGGTGGCGAACTTCCGGTCCGGCGGGGCGGTGATCAACGCGCTGGCCCGGCAAATCGGCGCGACCGTGACGGTGATCGACGTGGGGGTGGCGGCGGCTCTCGACCCGGACCCGGGGGCGGCGCAGCCGGAACCGGCCGGCGGCGGGCACCAACCGTCGCCACGCCCTCCCGCCCTGGTCATCGCGAAGGTCCGGCCGGGTACCCGGGACCTCACCGTCGAGCCGGCGCTCACCCGTGCCGAGGTGCTCGCCGCCCTCGAAGCGGGCATCGCCACCGCCGGGACGCTGATCGACGGCGGTGCCGGCGTGCTGGTCACCGGCGACATGGGCATCGCGAACACGACTCCCGCGGCCGCCCTGATCGCGGCGTTCACCGGTGCCGAGCCGGCGGAGGTGACCGGGCGGGGCACCGGCATCGACGACGAGACCCTGGCCCGCAAGACCGCGCTGGTCGCGGCCGCGCTCGCGCTGCACCGGCCCGATCCCGCCGACCCGGTCGGCGTACTGGCCGCCGTCGGCGGCTGCGAGCACGCGGCGCTGGCCGGGTTCATGCTGGCCGCCGCGGCGCGGCGGGTACCGGTGATCGTGGACGGCGTCATCGCGCTGTCGGCCGCGCTGGCCGCCGTCGCGCTGTGTCCGGACGCGCTCGGGGCACTGATCGCCGGGCACCGGTCGGTGGAGCCGGGCGCCTCGGTCGCGCTGGCGCACCTCGGGCTGGAGCCGGTGCTGTCGCTGGGCATGCGGCTGGGCGAGGGTACCGGTGCGCTGCTCGCGGTGCCGGTGGTGGCCGGGGCGGTCCGGGTACTCCGGGATGTCGCCACCTTCGACTCCGCGGGGGTGTCCGAGAAGTGAGCAGCCTCTACCCGGTCGGCCTGCGCCTTTCCGGCAGGCGGGTGCTCGTCGTCGGCGGCGGTGCGGTGGCCAGCCGCCGGGTACCGGCCCTGCTCGACGCCGGCGCCGAGGTGGTACTGGTCAGCCCCGAGATCACCCCCGCGCTGCGGGCGCTGTCCGACGCCGGGCGGATCGACTGGGTACCGCGCCGGTTCGAGCCGTCCGATGTGGACGGTGCCTGGCTGGTGCAGGCGGCGGTGGACGAGCCGGCCGCCGCGGCGGCGGTGTCCGAGGCGGCCGAGGCCCGGCGGGTATTCTGCGTGCGGGCCGACGACCGCGGCGCCGCGACCGCGTGGACTCCCGCGGTCACCCGGCACGGTCCGGTGACCGTCGCGGTGCTGGGCGGAGGCGACCCGCGCCGCGCGATGGCGGTACGCGACGGCATCCGCCAGCGGCTGGTCGACGGCACGCTCGACGCGAAGCGGTCGCCGGTGCGCCCGGGCGTCGCGCTGGTCGGCGGCGGCCCCGGCGACCCGGAGCTGATCACCGTCAAGGGGCGGCGGCTGCTCGCCGCCGCCGACGTCGTGGTGGTCGACCGGCTCGCCCCCGGCCTGCTGCTGGACGAGGTACGGCCGGACGTCGAGGTGGTGGACGCGTCGAAGATCCCGTACGGGCCGGCCCGTACCCAGTCCGAGATCAACCGCATCATGGTCGACCGGGCACGGGCCGGCAAGTTCGTCGTCCGGCTCAAGGGCGGCGACCCGTACGTGTTCGGCCGGGGCGGTGAGGAGTTGCTGGCCTGCGCGAAGGCCGGCGTACCGGTGACCGTGGTCTCCGGGGTGACCAGCGCGATAGCGGCACCGGCCGCGGCCGGTATCCCGGTGACCCACCGGGGGGTGGCGCACGAGTTCGTGGTGGTCTCCGGTCATCTCGCCCCCGGCGACCCGGCCGGGCTGGTGGACTGGCCGGCGCTCGCCCGGCTGCGCGGCACGCTCTGCGTGCTGATGGGCATGCGGCACCTGGCCGCGATCGTGTCGGTACTGCTGGAACACGGCCGCCCCGGGCACACCCCGGCGGCCGTGGTGCAGGAGGGAACGACCGGCGGCCAGCGGTCGATCCGCGCCCCGCTGTCCGACCTGGTACGGGTTGCCGAGGCCGCGGATCTCCGGCCGCCGGCCATCGTCGTGATCGGAGAGGTGATCGGCGCGCTCGGCTGATCTGCCGGGGCGGTGCTGAACCGGCTCAGGCACCAGTGCAAACACTTGCACGGATGATGCATTACGCTTGCACACATGACGCGACGTCTCGCTGAAGTAGCCAAGTATGTCGGGGTGAGTGAGGCAACGGTGAGCCGCGTGCTCAACGGGAAGCCGGGGATCTCCGAGGCCACCCGCGCCGCCGTGCTGACCGCGCTCGACGTGCTCGGCTACGAACGGCCGACCAAACTGCGCGGTGAGCGGGCCCGGCTGGTGGGGTTGGTCCTGCCCGAGCTGCAGAACCCGATCTTCCCGGCCTTCGCCGACGTCGTCGCCGGTACCCTGGCCATCCGTGGCTTCACGCCGGTGCTGTGCACCCGCACCGCCGAGGGCGTCTCCGAGTCGGACTACGTCGACATGCTGCTCGACCAGCACGTGTCCGGCGTGATCTTTGCCGGTGGGCTGTACGCGCAGGCGGATTCGGACCACGATCACTACTTCCGGCTGCACGAGCGCGGCCTGCCCGCCGTGCTGGTCAACGCCGCGATCGAGCACCTCGGCTTCGCCCGGGTCGCCACCGACGACGCGCACGCCGTCGACCGCGCGTACCAGCACCTCGTGTCGCTCGGCCACGAGCGCATCGGTCTGGTCCTCGGCCCGGCCGACCACGTGCCGTCGCACCGGAAGCTGGGCGCGTTCCTCAAGCGCGTCGGGGCGGGACCCGACGACCCCGAGGCGGCCGAGCGCACCATCTATTCGATGGACTTCTCTATGGAGGGCGGCCACGCGGCGGCCGGCACGCTGGTCAAGCGCGGGATGACCGGGCTGATCTGCGCCAGTGACGTGCTGGCGTTGGGCGCCATCCGGGCGGTACGGCGGGCGGGGCTGTCCGTGCCGGAGGACGTGTCGGTCGTCGGGTTCGACGACTCCCACCTGATGAACTGCACCGATCCACCGCTGACCACGGTGCGCCAGCCAATCGAGGCGATGGGCCAGGCCGCGGTCGCGCTGCTGGTCAGCCAGATCGCGGGCAACCCGGTGCCGGCCGACGAGATGCTCTTCGACCCGGAGTTGGTGGTGCGCGGCTCGACGGGCGCGGCTCCGGCGGGCGGCCGGCAGGGGCGGGTCGCGGCTCAGGTCGGGGCGGACCGGACCGCTTCCTGACCGACTCGCGTCGTCCGCCCCGGCGGGTACCCGCCGGGGGCGTACCCGCCCGCGCCTTACCCGCCCGTCCTCTCCGGTGGGGGAGAAACCACCACGCCGCCGGGGTTGTGCGGACGTTCCTGCCCGCTGCGCCGCCGCCCGCCCGCAGATAACGACTCGTCTTCTTTTCCGCATCCCGCGGGTCTCGGCTGTGCAAGTTTCCGCACGCATGCCGTCAGCATCGGGGCCACTCCCGCGTGGTCGTGCCGCCACCCAAAGTCCGGTTGGCGGGGATCCTCGGGGCATTTCGCCGATCGCCGTGACCGAGTCGTGTCTTTGCGAAATTCTGCCAACATCTTGCGGTCATCTGTCGGCATCAGTACGGTGAGGCCAATCCGCACGCGACCGTGCCGGGCGTCGCCCGTCCACAGGTCGCTTCGAGCACTCACGCCTGAGCAGAACGCTGCTGCACGCAACCAGAACCCGACAGATCAGTTACAGGGCATCGCCGTGGTGGCTGTCATCGCGGCTGAAGCAACTCCCGCCCGGGAAAGGATGAACGGAGATGTCCGCACGGCAATACCGGAAGGTCGCGGCGCTAGCGCTGGTGACCACCGTAGGCATCAGCTTGGCCGCATGCTCCAGCAAGTCATCGAGCGACTCGGCGAACGGCAAGACCACGATCATTGTCGACTGCGCGCCGTTGAAGACCGACAACGGTGGCAAGCGGCTCGCGCAGTGGAACGCTGACATCGCCGCGTTCGAGAAGCTCCACCCCGACATCGTCATCAAGAGCATCTCCGTTGGCGCCCAGTGCGACACCCCGGCGGACTTCACCGCCCGCCTGCAGGGCGGCACCGAGGCCGATGTCTTCTACGGGTACATGACCGACCTCGACCAGGTGCTCGACGCGGACCAGGCCACGGACATCACGCCGTACATCAACAGCACGACCGTCCCGAACTGGGGCGACATCACGGACAGCGCCAAGGCCGCGTTCACCGAGGACGGCAAGGTCTACGCCATCCCGTTCTACTCGTACACGATGGGTCTGGTCATCAACAAGACCCTGTTCACCAAGGCCGGCCTCGACCCGAGTAAGCCGCCGGCGACGTGGGCGGAGGTCGCCACGGCCGCCAAGGCGATCGCGAAGCTCGGTGGCGGCGCCGCCGGGTACGAGGAGTACAGCTCCGGTAACACCGGCGGCTGGCACTTCACCGCCGAACTCGACTCGCGCGGTGGCTCGGTCGTGTCGCAGGACGGCAAGACCGCCAACGTCAACACGCCCGAGGGGCAGGCCGTCCTGCAGACGCTTCAGGACATGCGGTTCAAGGACAACAGCGTGGGCAGCAAGCAGCTGCTCGGCTGGGCCGACCTGCTGACCAATGCCGCCGCGGGCAAGGTCGGCATGTACATCGGCGCGCCCGACTCGATCCAGTCCATCGTCGACCAGTTCCACGGCAACTACTCCGACTGGGCGCTGGCGCCCATGCCCGGCGCCGACGGCCCGGCGAAGGCCACGCTCGGTGGCGGCAACGGCTACTTCTTCAAGAAGGGCGACACCCCGGCGCAGATCAAGGCCGGCCTTGAGTGGCTCAGCTTCGAGGAGCTCACCCCCGGCCAGGGTCAGTTCAACTACGCCGCGCAGAAGGGCATGGGCCAGCCGGTCGGGCTGCCGCTGAGCGACCTCTGGACCCCGGGCAGCGCGTCGCAGAAGAAGGCGGCCGAGCTGGAGCAGGCCAACACGAACCTGAACCTGGCCGACTACGCGGCTTACGTCAACAACCCGGTACCGGTCAAGCTCGAGCCCCCGAACGCGCAGGCGGTCTACGCGGTGCTCGACGGTGCGATGTCCGCGGTGCTCACCAAGCCGGACGCGAACATCAACCAGCTGCTCACAGACGCGACCACCAAGATTAATTCGGTGCTGTCCCAGGGTTCCTGATGTCCGGGAGCGGGGATCCGCGCAGGCGGATCCCCGCACCAGCCCGGTACTGCCCGTGAAGTGATCGTCGCTAGTCAGGAGTTCGCGATGGCGGCCACCACCGCTGTTACCACGGCACCAGCTCCCGGCCACGGGGCCGGATCGCAAGGCGCCCCCAGAAGGCGGGGCCGGCTTCGCCGCAAGGTGCTCGACAACCTCACCGGCCACGCGTTCATGCTCGGTGCGGTGCTCTGCTTCGCGTTCTTCTCCTGGTACCCGATGGTCCGGGAGTTCATCATGAGCTTCCAGCGCACCCGGCGCGGTGTGACGACCTGGGTTGGCTGGGACAACTACCTGCGCATCTGGCATGACCCGGCGTTCGCCACGGCGTGGAAGAACACCGCGTACTTCTCGCTCCTCGCGCTCGTCTTCGGTTACGCCCTGCCGTTCTTCATCGCGGTCCTGCTCAACGAGTTGCGCCACGCACAGAGTTACCTGCGGGCGCTGGTCTACCTGCCGGTGATGCTGCCGCCGGCGTCGGCGCTGTTCCTGTTCGCCTACGCGTACCAGCCCGACAACTCCGGCATCCTCAATTTCCTCCTGCACAGCCTGCACCTGCCGACATCGCAATGGGTGCAGTCGACGACCATGACGATGCCGTCCCTGGTGATCGCGTCCACCTGGATGAACATGGGCAGCGCGGTCCTCATCTATCTCGCCGCGTTGCAGAACATCCCCGGCGAACTGTACGAGGCGTCCGAACTCGACGGCGCCGGGCTGCTGCGCCGCATCTGGCACGTGACGATCCCGCAGACCCGGTTGATCCTCTCGCTGCTGTTTCTGTTGCAGGTCGTCGCGACGATGCAGCTGTTCATCGAGCCGCTGATCCTGGCCGGCGGCGACGGCGTCGAGGACCACGCGACGTCGGTCGTGTACCTGATGTACCAGCACGCGTTCAAGGAACGGGACCTCAACGGCGCGGCAGCGCTGGGCGTGATGCTGCTGGTGGTGCTGATCGGATTCTCCGCGGTGTACGCGCGGCTCTCCCCGAGCGAGGACTAGAAGGGTACGAGCTCCAGATGGCATCGAATGAAACGACGACTCGTACTCTGATCGCCTCTGCCCGGCTGAACCGGCCAGGCAGCAGGCGGATCTACTGGGCGATCGTCATCGTCGTCGTGATCGTCTTCTCCGTCGCCTTCCTCGGGCCGCTGTACTGGATGGTGACCGGTGGGCTGAAGTCCGGCCAGGAGATCGCCCAGATCCCGCCGACGCTGTTCCCCCAGCACCCCGGGCTGACCAACTACTCGGACGCGTGGGCTCAACTGAGCCTGGGCAGGCTGATCCTCAACACCCTCTACTACGCCTTCGGCGCGCTCGCCTTCCAGCTGGTGCTCGACATCGGGGCGGCGTTCGCGTTCTCGAAACTGCGACCGGTGCTGGGGAACGTGATTCTCGGCATGATGCTCGCCACGCTGATG
This sequence comes from Micromonosporaceae bacterium, assembly GCA_040255525.1. Classification (GTDB taxonomy): domain Bacteria; phylum Actinomycetota; class Actinomycetes; order Mycobacteriales; family Micromonosporaceae; genus Rugosimonospora. The sequence goes on from JBDZVD010000143.1 coordinate 7,930, forward strand.
ATTCCGTCGACGGTGCTGATCATCCCGCAGTACGTGACGGTCATCGACCTGCCGATCTTCCACTGGCACATGCTCGACTCGCCGTGGGCCATCTGGCTTCCGGCGGTCACGAACGCGTTCAACATCTTCCTGCTGAAGCGGTTCTTCGACTCGATTCCCTCCGATCTTCTGGCCGCAGCGGCCATCGACGGAGCCGGTCCGCTGCGGCAACTGTGGTCGGTCATCCTGCCGATGTCCCGCCCGATCATCGGCGTCATCTCCATCTTCTCCGTCACGGCCGTCTGGAAGGACTTCCTCTGGCCGCTGCTGGTCGAACCGTCGCCCGGCAACCGCACCGTGAACGTCGGCCTGTACGCGTTCTCGCAGGGCATCACGCAGAACGTGCTCGTCGCGGGCGCCGTCATCGCGGCCGTGCCGACCCTCGTGTTCTTCCTGATCTTCCAACGGAACATCATGTCCGGCCTCACCACCGGCAGCCTCAAGGGCTGACCGCCAGCACCACCCCGGTTCGCGGACGGTCAGAGCCGACCGCCGGGCCCCTCCACGCGCAGTTCACGAACAGGAAGCAGGTACCGCAGTGCCCGAGAAGGTGTCTACCGAGTGGTGGCGCAGCGCCGCCATCTACCAGGTCTACCCGCGCAGCTTCGCCGACGGGAACGGCGACGGCGTGGGCGATCTGGCCGGCATCCGCGCACACCTCGGGTACCTGCGTGAGCTGGGCGTGGACGCCATCTGGTTCAGCCCGTGGTACCCGTCCCCGATGGCGGACGCGGGCTACGACGTGGCCGACTACCGGGACATCGACCCGGCCTTCGGCACCCTCACCGACGCCGAGCAACTGATCGCGGAGGCGCACGCGCTCGGCATCGGCATCATCGTCGACATCGTGCCCAACCACTGCTCCGACGCACACCCGTGGTTCCGGGAGGCGCTGACCGCAGGGCCCGGTTCGGCCGCCCGGGAGCTGTTCTGGTTCAGGCCCGGCCGGGGCGAACACGGCGAGCGCCCGCCCAACGACTGGGCCTCCATCTTCGGCGGCCCGGCCTGGACCCGGGTGAGCGACGGCGAGTGGTACCTGCACCTGTTCGCCCCCGAGCAGCCCGACCTGAACTGGGAAAACTCGAAGGTGCGCGAGGAGTTCGAGTCGATCCTGCGGTTCTGGTTCGACCGGGGCGTGGACGGGGTGCGCATCGACTCGGCGGCGCTGGTGGTCAAGGACCCGACGCTGGCCGACTTCGACCCGGACCACCCGCCGGTGCCGCACCCGTACACCGACCGGGACGAACTGCACGAGGTGTACCGCAGCTGGCGGCTGATCGCCGACTCGTACCCGGACAAGCGGGCGCTGATCGGCGAGATCTGGTTGCCGGACACCGACCGCTTCGCGCAGTACCTGCGCCCGGACGAGCTGCACGCCGCGTTCAACTTCGACTTCCTGGCCTGCCCGTGGGACGCCGGGGCGCTGCGCCGCTGCGTCGACGAGACACTCGCCGCGCACGCCCCGGTCGGCGCGCCGGCCACCTGGGTGCTGTCCAACCACGACGTGACCCGGCACGTGACCCGCTACGGCCGGGCCGACACCTCGTTCGAGCACTCGACCCGCCAGCACCAGCACGGCGTCCCCACCGATCTGGCCCTGGGTACCCGCCGGGCGCGGGCCGCCGCCCTGCTGACCCTCGCGCTGCCCGGCTCGGTCTACGTGTACGAGGGGGAGGAGCTGGGGCTGTGGGAGGTCGAGGACATTCCCGACAGGCTGCGCCAGGACCCCATCTTCCGGCGTACCGGTGGCGCCGACCCGGGGCGCGACGGCTGCCGGATACCCCTGCCCTGGTCGGGGGACGTGCCACCGTTCGGGTTCAGCCCGGCCGGTGCCTGGGCGCAACCGTGGCTGCCTCAGCCGGTGAGCTGGGCCGGGTACACGGCCGAGGCGCAGGCCGGCGACCCGGACTCCATGCTGTCGCTGTACCGGGCCGCGCTGCACCGCCGCCGTGCCGAGGCGCACCTCGGCGACGGGCCGATGGCCTGGCTGCCCGCCACGGGCGGCGTGCTGGCCTTCACCCGGGGCGACGACTTCGCCTGTGTGGTCAACCTCTCCGGTGCGGCGGTGGACCTGCCGCCGCACCGTGAGGTACTTCTCGCCAGTGGGCCGCTGCACGACGGCCGGCTGCCTTCCGACACCGCCGCCTGGCTGCGGCCGGCCTCTCATGCGCACGCCGCTTGACCGGCCCGCCGACGGCACCGGGCGGGCCCGGCGGCGCTAGCCGGGCTCCTGTCCGGCGGCTGCCCGCGACGGCCGTCGCGCCCGCCGGGCGCACGGGGTAGACGCTCGGGGGAGGGGTGAGCGGCCCCTCTCCCGAGCACACCCCGTGGTCTTTCGGCACGCGGGATCCGCGGCCGAATCGAGGAAGGAGCGAGAATCATGGATGGGGAGGCCACCGCGCCGGGGCGCTTCCGGCCGGGCGACCGGGTACTGGTGACCGGGGCCGGCGGGATGCTCGGCCGGGCCGTACTGGCGCACTTCGCGGACGCCGGTACCCCGGTCACCGCGCTGGTTGCCGACGCCGAACCCGGGCTGTCCGCGGACCGGGTCGTCGTCGGCGACGCGCGCGACGTGGCCGCCGTGGGTAAGGCGCTGGACGGCGCGGCGGCGGTGGTCCATCTCGCCGCGATCCCGTCCCCGGAGAACCACCCCGGCGAGCAGGTGTTCGGCAACAACGCGCTGGGCACGTTCACCGTCCTGGAGCAGGCCGGCCTCGCCGGCATCGGGCGCGCCGCCATCGCGAGCAGCTACTCGGTGACCGGACTGCCGTTCGCGCCGGGTGTCCGGATGCCGGCGTACCTGCCGGTCGACGAGGCGCTGCCGATCCAGGTCGAGGACCCGTACGCGCTGTCCAAGCAGGCGGACGAGGCCACCGCCGCGATGATGTGGTGGCGGCACGGGCTGTCGGTCGTGGCGCTGCGCTTCCCGTTCCTCGGCGCGCCCGAGCGGCTGGCGGCGCGGGCCGACCTGTACGCGCGAGACCCCGCGGCGGGCGCCCGGGAGCTGTGGAGCTACCTGGACCTGCGGGACGCCGCCCGGGCCTGCCGGCTGGCCCTGTCCGGGCCCGAGCCGGGGTACCGGGTGATCGGGCTGGCCGCCCCGCTGACCCTGGCGCCGTACCCGACCGGCGCCCTGCTGGACGCGTTCCTGCCTCATGTGCCACGGCGTACGGTCTTTCCAGGCCGGCGAGTACCGCTGGACCTGGCCCGGGCCGAGCACCTCCTGTCGTTCCGCGCCGAGCACGAACTGCCCATCGCGGAGCACGAGCTGCCCGCCCCCGCCAAGGAGCCGTGGTGATCGAGGTCTGGCCCGGTCGAGACTCGTTGCGCATCACCGGGGTACGGCCGGTGGTCACCGCGCCCGACGGGATCGCCCTCGTCGTCGTGCGGGTGGACACCAGCGAACCGGGCCTGTACGGGCTGGGTTGCGCCACCTTCACCCAGCGGTACCGGTCGGTGGCGGCGGCGGTGACCGAACTCGCGGAGCTGGTCGTCGGCCGGCACCCGGCCGACATCGAGGACCTGACCCGGACCGTGCACTACTCGTCGTACTGGCGCAACGGTCCGGTACTCAACAGCGCACTGTCCGGAGTGGACATGGCGCTGTGGGACATCGCCGGCAAGCGCGCCGGTGCCCCGGTGTACGAACTGCTCGGCGGCCGATGCCGAGCGGCCGCGCTGACCTACCGCCACGCGTCCGGCGCGACCGTGGACGAGACGCTGGAACTGGCCGCCGGCATGGTGGCGGGCGGCTGGCGGTACCTGCGCCTGCAGACCGGCCAGCCGGGACTGGGCACGTACGGTGCCCCGGGCACCTCCGGCGCCTACCCCGACCACCCGTACCCCGACGGTTGGGACGTGCGGCACTACCTGCGCACCACGCCGGAGCTGTTCGCCCGGGCGCGCGCCGAACTGGGCGACGGTGTCGAGCTGCTGCACGACGTACACAGCCGGCTGTCACCCAAGGAGGCCGTCGTGCTGGCCCGTGCGCTGGAGCCGTACCGGCTGTTCTTCCTGGAGGACGTCATCGCGCCGGAGCACTACGACCGGCTGCCCGAGGTGCGGGCGGCCTCGCCGGTCCCGATCGCGGTCGGCGAACAGGTCGCCTCGGTCAGCGATGCCGTCCGGCTGGTCCGCGACCTCGGCGTCGACCTGCTGCGGCTGCACGTGTCCGCGATCGGCGGCCTCACCCCGGCCCGCAAGCTGACCGCGATGTGTGAGCTGCTCGGCGTGCGTACCGCCTGGCACAACCCGGGCGATGTCTCGCCGATCGGCGCGGCGGCGAACGTCGCGCTCGACGTGAACACCTCGGCCTTCGGCATCCAGGAGGCCAACGTGTACGGCGACCCGGTGCACGAGGTGTTCCCCGGGACCCTGGTGCCGACCGCGGGCTACCTCACCCCGTCCGACGCGCCGGGCTGGGGCGTGGACCTGGACGAAAAGGCGGCCGCCCGGTTCCCCGCGCCGGAGCGCAGCGGGTTCGCGGCGTGGGCGGGCACGGTTCGCCGGCCGGACGGCGGTGTCGAGTCGCCGTAGCCGGCCGGCATCGTACGGATGTCGCGGCGTGAGCCGGTCGGGCTCACGCCGCGGGATCAGCGGAGGCGCCCGTCGAGCAGCAGCGCGCAGCGGATCAGACCCAGATGGCTGTACGCCTGCGGGTGGTTGCCCAGTCCGCGCTCGTTTTCCGGGTCGTACTGCTCGGGGAGCAGGCCGGTCGGGCCCGCGCAGTCGAGCATCTGGTCGAACAGTTCCTCGGCGTCGGCGCGCCGGCCGGTGCGCAGGTACGCCTCGATCATCCAGGCGGCGCAGACGTGGAAGCCGCCCTCGGCGCCGGGCAGCCCGTCGTCCCACTTGTACCGGTAGACGGTCGGCCCGCTACGCAGCTCCGCCTCGATGGCCAGCACGGTGGACAGGAACCGGGGGTCGTCGTCGGGCAGCAGGCCGGACAGCCCGATCCACAGCGAGGAGGCGTCCATCTCCGGGTTGCCGTACGCGACGCTGTACGCGCCGACCTCCTCGTGCCACCCGTGCTCCAGCACGTTCGCGCCGATCCGGTCGCGCAGCTCCGTCCAGTCCGGACGGTCCTCGGCCCGGTGCTCACGGGACAGTTTCACCGCCCGGTCGACGGTCAGCCAGCACATCACCTTGGAGTACACGTGGTGGCGGGGCGCGAGCCGGGCTTCCCAGAGGCCGTGGTCCGGCTCGTGCCAGCGGCGCTCCACCGCGGCGACCATCGACTCGATGACCCGCCACTCCTCGTCGCGCACCCAGCCGCGGTGCTCGGCGACCCCGGCGATGAGGTCGGCGATCGGACCGAACACGTCCAGTTGGAGCTGCCGGTTGGCGGCGTTGCCGATGCGTACCGGCCGGGAGCCGGCGTACCCGGGCAGCGTCTCGATGACCGCCTCCGGGCCCAGATCCCAACCATCCACTGTGTACAGTGGGTGCAGCCGCTCGGGGTGCCCGCCGGTGCGCTCGACGCACCGGTCGACCCAGCCGAGGAACGCCTCCGCCTCGGTGATGGAGCCGAGGTCCACCAGTGCCCGAGCGCTCATCGCGGCGTCGCGCAGCCAGCAGTACCGGTAGTCCCAGTTGCGTACGCCGCCCAGCTCCTCGGGCAGCGAACTGGTCGCCGCGGCGATGATGGAGCCGGACGGCTGGTGTACCAGCCCACGCAGCGTGAGCGCGCTGCGCAGCACCTGATCGCGGGCGACGCTGGGCAGCTTGAGCGAGGACGCCCAGTCGCTCCAGTTGCGCTCCACCCGTGCCTGGCGCACCTCCACCGGCTCGTCCCAGGCGCGCAGCGTGGTCGACCCGCACCGCAACTCCAGCACGCACTGGCCGCCCATCGCGGCCAGGTCGATCTCGGCCCGCGCCGAGTCGTGCCCGTCGTCGTTGAACACGTCCCACTCGACGCCCGGGGAGTACAGCGCCATCGGCTCGTTGGAGCCCAGCACGAGCAGTCCGTCGCCGAGCGGCTGGAGCCGGATGGTGACCTGACCGAACTCGGGCCGCGGCGCGAACGTCACCTTCGCCTTGTGCTTACCGGTCAGGACCCGGACCAGCGAGGTCGACTCCGGTGCCTCCTCGTTGTCGCCCGGCGGCACACCGACGTCCAGCCAGTCGGTCACGTACAGGCCCGACCACCGGGTCTCGACCGTCATCGTGCCGGGCCGGTACCGCTGACCGAGCGGCTTGCGGAACTCCCGGTCGGCCGGGCGGATCGAGAAGTGCCCGGCCGGCGAGCCGCCCAGCAGGTCGGCGAAGACCGCCGAGGAGTCCGGGTTCGGGTGGCACAGCCAGGTCACCGTGGCGTCCGGGGCCAGCAGCGCGGTGGTGCGCCCGTTGGCCAGCATGGTGTGCCGCTCGATCGGGGTGGCCCGCTCGCCGAACAGCCAACTGCGCCGGGTCTCCAGCAGAAGTCCCAGCACCCGTACCGCGTCGATCGGCTCGTCGACCCGGTACGCGGCGTGCGTCTCCCCGGGGCCGATCTTGATGCCCACGTCCGGGCCGTGCAGCGACTTGAACGCGTTCTCGTCGGTCACGTCGTCGCCGACGAACAGTACCGCGCTCGCGGACAGCTGCATGCGCAGCTGGTCGATCGCGGTGCCCTTGTGGGTGGCCAGCACCAGCAGCTCGATCACCCGCTTGCCCTGGGTGACGTGCACACCCTCCCAGGTGGCCGGGCCGGACAGGACCGCCTGGTTGACCGCGGCGGCGTCCTCGTCGGAGGCGGTACGGGTGTGCACCGCGATGCTCGCCGGCTTCGGCTCCAGCCGCACGCCGGCCCGGCCCCGGGCGATCTCCTCGACCGCCTTCTGCAGCCGGGTGCGCAACTCGACCAGGTCGGGGGCGAGCCGCTGGACGAAGCCGATGTCGAACTCCGAACCGTGACTGCCGACCAGGTGCACCTCGCTGGGCAGCCGGGACAGCGTGGCCAGGTCGCGCAGCGCCCGGCCGGACACCACCGCGACCGTGGTCTGCGGCAGCGCGGCCAGCGCCCGCACGGCGACCACCGCCTCGGGCAGCGGTACCGCCTGGGACGGGTCCTCGACGATCGGCGCCAGGGTGCCGTCGTAGTCACAGGCGATCAGCAGTTGCGGCACGCGCGCGATCTGGCCCACCGCGGTGCGCAGATCCGGGCTTATCGCGTGGGTCATGCCTGGACCTCGATTCGCCGCGGTCCGGCATGACGTGCGACCTCGCCGCAACTCCGATTCCTGATCCTCACGGGAGGTGCGGCCGTGCCGCGCTCAGGCATCTGACGCTCGCTCATGCGACGTTCACACAGTTCCTTCCGGGTTGGGCAGCGCCGTGGTTGGCACGCCCAGCGCGGACAGGAACGAGTTGGCCCAGTGCCGGACGTCGTGGGCCCGCAGGTGCCGGCGCATCGCGCGCATCCGCCGGGAGGCCTCGGACTGGTCGACATATACCGCCCGAAGTAGCGAGTCCTTCACACTCTGCAAGTCGTGCGGGTTGCACAGAAACGCCTGTCGGAGTTCGCCGGCCGCACCGGCGAACTCCGACAGCACCAATGCGCCGCCGAGGTCGACTCGGGCGGCAACATAC
>JBDZVD010000144.1:0-15398 GCA_040255525.1 Micromonosporaceae bacterium
CCGTTGTAGGAGACGACGGCGCCGCCGTTGTACGCGGTACCCGCGCTCCACGCCGCGGCCGTGCAGCCGCCGGTCGGGCTCGGCGACGGGCTGGCCGGCTTCGACGGCGACGGGCTCGGCGACGCGGGCCGGGAAGCGGACGGCGACGCGCTCGGCTGCGCCGTCGAGCAGCCGGCCGTCGCGCCGTTGGTGTCATTGACGATGTCGTTGAACAGGGTGGCGGCTGGGTCCATCGCCTCCAGCGAGTACATCATCGCGCCGGCCAGCCCGTTGCAGTGCTGGTAGTCGGCCTTCGCCTGGATGGACTGGGCCGAGTCACCGGACCAGAGCGTGGTGCCGTCGTAGAACCAGGCGCCCTTCGTGGTCGGGTCGAAGAACGTGTGCGACGGGTTGTCGACGAACCCGGTCAACTCCTTGTAGAAGGAGACGCCGGCGACGCTGCCGGAGTCGACGTGTCCCGGCGCCGGGCCGGTGGCCGGCTGGTACAGGCCGTGGTTGCTGCCAGCGGGTACGCCGGTCCAGCCGCGGTAATAGAGCGGGTACCCGAGGGTGAGTTTGCTCGCCGGGAAGCCACCCGGGATGCCGTAGCTCGCGTCTCCGGTGGTGTACGCCTTGACCGCCGCGTCGATCGAGTACTTCCCGTTGCCCGGCGGTACCGGTGCGGACGGGTCGTCGGGCGAGCCGTACAACGGGTCCTGAAGGTTGGTCGGGCCGGTCGGCTCGAAGCCGCCGTGCATGTCATAGGTCATCGCGTTCGCGTAGTCGAGATACTGCCCGATCTTGTTGGTCTCCACGTTCGCGATCTTGTCCTGGCCGGCCGGTACCGCCGCCGTCAGGTACTTCCGCGAACCACCGAGCGCGTTCAGTTCGGTGCGGAACTCCGCCAGCAGCGCCGTGTAGTTCTGCTTGTCGGCGGGGCTGACGTGGTTGCCCAGGTGTCCGGCCGTGCCCGGGTACTCCCAGTCGATGTCGAAGCCGTCGAAGATGCCCGCACCGGTGCCCGGCCCGCCGTACCCGGCGTCGGAGGGCAGGTTGCCCTTGATGAACATGTCGATGCAGGAGCCGACGAACTTCTTGCGCGAGGCGTCGGTCGCCGCGACGTCGGAGAAGTATTTCGAGTACGTCCAGCCGCCGATGGACAGCAGGATCTTCAGGTTCGGGTACTTGGCCTTCAGCTGCTTGAGCTGGTTGAAGTTGCCGGCGATCGGCTGGCCCCAGGCGTCGGCCACGCCGCTGACGCTGGTCGAGGCGTCGTAGGTCTTCTCGTAGTCGGCGAACTGATCGCCGGCGCCGTCGCCGGCGTCCGGGTTGTTCTCGTCCTGCGAGGCGGCGTGGTTGGCCTCGAAGCAGGTCAGGTTCGTCGGATCGATGTTCTCGAACGCGTACACCAGGTAGTCCAGCCGGCCCGCGATGCCCTCGGTGTCGAGGTTCTTCGGGTAGAACGCGTTCTGGTAGATGCCCCACTGCGTGAAGTACGCGAACTTCACGCCACCGCTCGTCGTCGCTGCCGCAGCGGTACCGGTGGCGAGTGTGGCGAACGCGCTACCGCTCGCCGCCACCAGCGCTGCCGCGGCGACCGCGGCCACGCGCATGGATCTGCGCATCGGACTCCCTTCCCGAACCGCCCCCGTAACCGTTAATAAACCTAAATGTTTCATAGGTTTATATCATCAATAGAGATCGATCGACAAGAGTCCGTGGCGGGGGCGCGTCACGCGCGCCGGGCCACTCACCACTACTCGGTGCCGGCCGCGCGGCTGTCCACCGGCGCCGGTGCGCTGCCGGCCGGTCCCCGCCCGTACCGGCGCACCAACGCCGTCACCACGGCCGCCCCGAAGAGCAGGCCCGGTCCACAGTGGACGGTGAGTACCCCGATCAGGCTCGGCCCGCCCCAGTCGTGCCGGTACGTCGATGGGTCGTTCCAGGTGATGATGAACGGTTCCACGACCGCACGGCCGAACAGGTACAGGCCCACGATGCAACCGAACGCCAACAGGACTTTCCGCACGATGCGCTCCTTACCTCTGTTCACGCGTCAACGGTAGGAACGCGCGACCCCGAAGCGCCTCAGGGACCTTCCCCGCAGATCCCGGATCCCCTGGCGGTACGGGCGATTCGATTCCAGGCGGCGACGATTAGCCGCGCGCCGAACGGGAAAACCGCGGCAATGAGCAAGCAGATGGAGGGCGACAACCCGCACCGGCGCAGGCTGGCTCAGAAGGCTCGCTCGGAAGGGCGCCAGCCGAGCGAGTCCGGTGCGACGCTGGGCTCCTCGAAACAGCTGAAACAGGCGTCACAGGGGCAACGCCAGGGTCCGCCGCCGGCCGGAGGGCGCAAGCCGGGCACCCAGTCCCACGCGCGCCCGACCCGGCCGTCGCCCGGCCCGTCGTGGCCGCAGCCCGACCCGGAGCTGACCGGTACCGCGCCGCCGCCGGAGCCGCTGGTCATGCGGTACCGGGAAGTCGTCGGTGAGGTTGGACGGCGCATCGGGATCGGGTTCGAGGAGGCGAAGTCGGCCGCCGAGGCCACGGTGACCGTACTGGCCCGGGCGCTGAACGAGACCGACCGGCAGCGGTTCCTCGGCAAGGTACCGGCCGAGTTGCACGACGACTACGCGGTCAACGTGCCGTACCCGCCCCGGGGCCTGGAGGGGTTTGTCGAGGAGGTCGGTCGGATCTCGCACCGCACTCCGGACGTCGCCCGGTACCAGGCGCAGACGGTGATCAGTGTACTCAGCGAGCAGGACGGCGGGCTGGTCGAGTCGCTGTACCTGCCGCCTGACCTGCGCGACCTGATCGAGCCGCCGCCGAAGCCGGGAGGTGGTCTGGTCGACCCTGGCGGGGGGCCGTCGCCGCTGGACGACATTGAGCTGCGAGCCGCGCTGGGACGGCTACCGTACTGGTCGGGCAATCGTCGCGCACTGACCCGCACGATCAACCTGCCGGCGGCCAACCTCGACCGGGTACTGGCGCAGATCGAGGCGGTGCGCCGGGACCTGGGGCGGGGGCCGCGGGTGACCCGGGCCGACCGGGAGAACGCGACGCTGGTGGTGCGTACCACCAGCGTGGACGCGGTCACCTCAGCCGACGTCGACCTGGCGCACCGGCTGGACGACGCCATCGACCAGGCTGGGGCCGGAATCGCCTGAGCCCCGGCCGGAGCCGGGGTGTGGCGGAGGCGAGCGCAGGCCCGCGCGACAACATATGAGCCCCGGCCGGGCCAGTCGCCGGTAGCCGTCGCGCGGCTGGGGCCTGGCCGGTCATCGGTGACCGTTATCGGACGCCCACCGGCACCCTGGCGGGCTCGGTGGAGAACTCGGCGGCGACGCTGGCCGCGGTCTGCCGGGCCCACCGTCCGGTGGTGATGAAGCCGAGAACCAGGACCGCGGCGCCGCACCCGACGATGATCAACCAACCGGGGTGGCTGGCGGAGGCGAAGCCGACCCGCAACGGCCCGTGTACCGCCGATGTCACCACCGAGCCCACCACCGCGATGCCCAGCGACTGGCCGACCTGCCGGCTGGTGGACGCGACCGCCGCCGCGACGCCGGCCTGTGAGACCGGCATCCCGGACACCGCGGTGTTGGTGATCGGCGGGTTCAACAGGCCGAAGCCGGCCCCGAAGATCACGTAGGAGAGCATCAGCAGCGCGAGCGGCGTCCGCTCGGTGAGGTCGACCATCAGCCCGGCGCCGATCGCCAGCGCGGCACCGCCGGCCGCGAGCGGCAGCCGGGCACCGCGCCCGCTGACGAGCCGGCCGGACAGCGGCCCGAACAGCGACATGGACAGCGCCAGCGGCAGGGTGAGCAGGCCGGATTCCAGCGCCGAGTAGCCCCGGGAGTCCTGCAGGTACAGCGTGTTGAGGAAGAGGAAGGCCCCGACGCCGCCGAACCCGGAGATCGCGATGACGGTTGCTCCGCTGAACGGCGCGCTGCGGAAGAACCGCAGGTCCAGCAGTGGCTCCGGCCGTCGCGGCTCGTACAGCAGCAGGCCGATCACGGACGCGACCGCGACCGCGAAGCAGCCGATGATCCCCGGCGAGGACCAGCCGCGCCCCGGCCCCTCGATGATCGCGTACGTCAGCGCCGCCAGCGTCAGGAAGACCAGTACCTGGCCGACCGGGTCGATGCGACGGCTGCGGGCGGCCCGGGACTCGGGGACGAACACAGCGGTCAGCACGAGCGTGGCCACCACCACCGGGATGTTGATCCAGAAGATGGACCGCCAGCCGATCGACTCGACGAGCAGCCCGCCGACGGTTGGCCCGAGGGCGAAGCTGATACCGACCACGCCGCCCCACACGCCGATCGCCCGGGCCCGCTGCCGCCGGTCGGTGAACACGTTGGTGATGATGGACATCGCCACCGGGTTGAGCATCGAGCCGCCGATCGCCTGCACGGCGCGGAACCCGACGAGTGTGCCGATGTTCGGGGCGAGGCTGCACAGCAGCGAGCCGGCGCCGAAGATGACCAGACCGATCTGGAAGACCTTGCGTCGGCCGATCCGGTCAGCGGTCGAACCGGACAGCATCAGCAGGCTCGCCAGGACCAGCATGTACGCGTCGATGGTCCATTGCAGGCCGGAAACCGAGGCGTGCAGCTCACGCTGGATGGCCGGGAGGGCGATGTTCACGATCGTGTTGTCCAACGAGACGATGAACAGGCTCAGGCAGCAGATCGCCAGGATCAGATACCGGCGGCGGTCGCTGAGTTCGTGCACAGGGCAGCCCCATGAGTTGTACGAGTGGAATCGTTTCAACGTACAACTCATTCTTGGCCGCGACCCAGTGAGCTAGATCCCTTCGATCGGTCAGACCCGGGCGGTGTCCCGGCGGAACAGCCGCATGGCTCCGGCGCCGAACAGCGCCGTCCAGATCAGCACGTTCGCCACGGCGGTCGCGGTGAACCCGCCGACCAGCGGTGACCGGGCGATCACACCGACGGGCGGCGAAACGGTCAACTGCCAGCGAAAACCGGGGTAACGGACGGACCCTCGGGGCGTAGTTACCATGGCGCCATGGATCTGATCTCCCTGGAGGACATCAACCGCGCGGCGGACGACCTGGTCGGCGTCGCGGTACGCACTCCACTGCTGCCCGCGGCCTGGGCGCGGCAGGTCGGTGGCGACGCGACGGGTGACGGTTCGGCGGGGCACGGTTCGGCGGGGCACGGTTCGACCGGCGACCCGACCCGCGACAGCGGCCTGTGGCTCAAGCCGGAGAGCCTCCAGCCGGTCGGGGCGTTCAAGATTCGGGGCGCGTACCACGCCATCGCGTCGCTACCGGTCCGGCGGCGGGCCGCGGGCGTGATCGCGCACTCGTCCGGCAACCACGCACAGGCCGTCGCGTACGCCGCGCGGGCGTTCGGGGTGCCCTGCGTGGTGGTCATGCCGGACGTGGCGTCGCCCGGGAAGATCGCCGCGACCGAGGCGCTGGGAGCCCGGGTGGTGCTGGTCGAACCGGACCGGCGGGAGGTCGTCACGCGCGAGCTGGCCGAGGCGGAAGGGTACGCGGTCATCCCGCCGTACGACCACCCGGACGTCATCGCCGGCCAGGGCACCGTGGGCCTGGAGATCGTCGCCGACCTGCCGATCGTGGACGTCGTACTGGTACCGGTCGGTGGCGGCGGCCTCGCGTCCGGTGTGGCGACCGCGGTCAAGGCGCTACGGCCGTCGGCCGCCGTGATCGGTGTGGAGCCGGAACTGGCCGCGGACGCGCGGGAGAGCCTGCGCGAGGGGCGGCGGGTCAGCTGGCCGGCCGAGCGGACCTACCGGACCGTGGCGGACGGACTGCGTACCGCCACGTCCGAGCTGACCCTGGCACACCTGGCGGCCCGGCTGGACGGCATCATCACGGTTTCCGAGGGCGAGATCCTGGACACCGTGGGGCTGCTCGCCCGCTCCGCCCGGCTCGTTGTCGAACCGAGCGGAGCGGTGTCGGTCGCCGGGTACCTCTACCACGCCGCGGAACTGCCGCCCGGCCGTACCGTCGCGGTCGTTTCGGGCGGCAACGTGGATACCGCGCTGCTCTCCCGCCTCGTCGCACCCGGCGCCTGACGGGCTAGGCCGCGCCGCCGCCGGCCAGACGGAACCGGTCCAGGATCCAGGCGATGACGAACGCCTCGTCCTTCCAGGCGTTGTACCGGCCGGACGGCCCGCCGTGCCCGGCCTCCATCTCGGTCTTGAGCAGCACGTCCGAGCGGGGCGAACGGTCGCGCAGCCGGGCGACCCACTTCGCCGGTTCGTGGTAGAGCACCCGGGTGTCGTTGAGGCCGGTCATCGCGAGGATCGCCGGATAGTCCAGTGTGGACACATTCTCGTACGGCGTGTACGACTTCATGTACGCGTACACCTCGGGGTCGGCCAGCGGGTTGCCCCACTCCTCCCATTCGGTGACCGTCAGGGGCAGCGACGGGTCGAGGATCGAGTTGAGCGCGTCCACGAACGGCACCTGCGCGACGATGCCGGCGAACGCGTCGGGTGCCAGGTTCGCCACCGCGCCCATCAGCAGGCCGCCCGCCGAGCCGCCGCGTGCGACCAGCCGGTCCGGTGCCGTCCAGCCCTCCTTGACCAGGTGCCGGGCGCACGCCACGAAGTCCGTGAACGTGTTCTTCTTCGCCAGCATCTTGCCGTTGTCGTACCACGCCCGGCCCAGCTCACCGCCGCCGCGGATGTGCGCGACGGCGAACACCACGCCACGGTCCAAAAGGGGCAGCCGTGAGACGGAGAACCACGGGTCCATGCTGTGCTCGTACGAGCCGTACCCGTACAGCACCATCGGGGCGGAGCCGTCGCGGGGGATTCCCTTGCGGCAGACCAGCGACACCGGCACCCGGGTGCCATCGTCGGCCAGCGCCCACTCCCGGTGCTGCTCGTACTCCTCGGGTCGGTACGGCTGCCCGGACGGCGACGGAAGCACCGGCTGGCGCTTGCGCAGCACCAGCTCGCCGGTGTCGAGGTTGCAGTCGAAGACCGAGCCGGGGGTGACCATCGACGTGTAGCCCAGCCGGAAGACGTCGGTGTCGTACTCCGGGTTGTCGTCCGGCCCCACCGCGTAGAGCGGCTCGGGGAACCGCATGTCGTACGGGCTGCCCCCGGAAAGCGGCATCACCCGCAGGCCGGTCAGGCCGTCCCTGCGCAGCGACACCACCAGGTACCGGCGCAACGCGTCGACCGACAGCAGCCGGGTGCCGCGCTCGTGTTCGATCAGCGGTGTCCACTCGCCGGGCTCGTCGACCGGCGTGTACGCCAGCGCGAAGTCCTCCGCGCCGTCGTTGTGCAGGATCAGGAAGCGGTGCCCGTGGTGCTCGACGGAGTATTCGACGCCCTGCCGGCGCGGCGCGATGACGGTCGGGGCGGCCTGCGGCTGCGCGGCCGGGATGAAGCTGACCTCGGACGTCAGCTTGCTCGACACGTCGATGAGGATGAAGCGCTCCGAGCGGGTCAGCTCCACGCCGACCCAGAAGCGTTCGTCCGGCTCCTCGTAGACGATCTGGTCGGTGTCCGCCGCGGTATCCAGGACGTGCCGCCACACCCGGTACGGCCGCCAGCTTTCGTCAACCGTGATGTAGAACAGCGTCGAGGCGTCGGCGGACCACGCCGAACCGTAGAAGGTGCCCGGGATGCGGTCGGGCAGCACCTCGCCGGTGGACAGGTCCTTGACCTGGAGCGTGAACCGCTCGTCGCCGGCGAAGTCGGTGGAGTAGGCCAGCCAGCGCCCGTCCGGTGACACGGCGAACGTGCCGAGCGAGAAGAAGTCGTGCCCCTGTGCCAGCTCGTTGCCGTCGAGCAGGATCTCCTCGCCCGGCAGCGCGGCGCCCTCGCCGGTCGCGGGCGGGTCGACCTCGCCCGGCTGGACCGCGCGCCGGCACTGGATGCTGTACTGCTGGCCCTCGACCGTACGGCTGTAATACCAGTACCCGCCCTTGCGCGCCGGTACCGACAGGTCGGTCTCCTGGGTACGCGCCTTGATCTCGCCGAACACGGCCTCCCGCAGGCCGGCCAGGTGCGCCGTCCTGGCATCGGTGTAGGCGTTCTCGGCCGTCAGGTAGCCGATGGTGTCCGGATTCCCCTTGTCGGCGAGCCAGAAATACTCATCGACGATCGTGTCTCCGTGCTGGACACGTTCGTGCGGAACCTTTTTCGCCACCGGCGGCTGAGAACTCGTCACGAGCGCGAGATTACCCGTTCGGCCCAATGTCAAGCGCTGACACTGAGGTCGCACACTCGTACGATGGTGCGGTGGGGCTCGCCATGGTAGCCGATCGGCTCCGTCGTGACCTCGGCCATGCCGCGGTCATCACGGACCTGGCCACCCGTCGCACCTATGAGTGCGACGGTCTCACTTCCTACCGCTGCACTCCGGGTCTGGTCGTGCTGCCCGAGCACGCCGAGGGCGTGCGGGCCGCCGTTCTGGCCTGCCGGGAGGCCGGCGTGCCGTTCGTCGCCCGCGGCTCCGGCACCGGCCTGTCCGGCGGTGCCCTGCCGGAGGCCGACGGCGTGCTCATCGTGACCGCGCGGATGCGCCGCATCATCGATGTCGACCTGCCCAACCGGCGCGCCGTGGTCGAGCCCGGCGTGGTGAACCTGGCGGTCAGTGGTGCGGTCGGCCCGGCCGGCTACTTCTACGCGCCCGACCCGTCCAGCCAGCAGATCTGCTCCATCGGCGGCAACGTCGCGGAGAATTCCGGCGGCGCGCACTGCGTGAAGTACGGCTTCACCACCCACCACGTGACCGGCCTTGAGGTGTGCACGCCCGACGGTGAGCTGGTCTGGCTCGGTGCGGGCAAGGCCGCGCGCGCCCCCGGATACGACCTGACCGGGGTCTTCATCGGTTCGGAGGGCACGCTGGGCATCGCCACGAAGATCGTGGTGAGGCTGCTGCGGTCCCCGGAGGCGGTGTGCACGATCCTGGCCGCGTTCGACAGCATCGACCGGGCGGGCGCCGCGGTGAGCGCGATCATCGCGGCCGGGATCCAGCCGGCCGCGGCAGAGATCATGGACGCGCTCGCCATCCAGGCCGCCGAGGCCGCGGTGAGCTGCGGGTACCCGGCCGGCGCCCGGGCCGTGCTGATCATCGAACTGGACGGCCCCGCGGTCGAGGTGGAGGCCGAGACGGCCGCGGTGACCGCGTTGTGCTCCGAGGCGTTCGAGCTGCGCACCGCCAACGATCCGGCGCACCGCGCGGCCATCTGGAGGGGGCGCAAGTCGGCGTTCGCGGCGGTCGGCCGGATCAGCCGCGACTACATCGTTCAGGACGGCGTCATCCCGCGCACCGCTCTGGCCGAGGTGTTGCACAAGATTGACGAGCTGGCCGCGTCGGCCGGCATCCGGGTGGCCAACGTCTTCCATGCCGGTGACGGAAACCTGCACCCGCTCGTGCTCTACGACGGGCACGAGCCCGGCGCGCTGCACCGGGCCGAGGAGGTCTCCGGGGCGATCCTCGACCTGTGTGTGGCGCGCGGCGGCTCGATCACCGGGGAGCATGGCGTGGGCGTGGACAAGGCGGCGAAGATGCCGCGCATGTTCTCGGCCGGCGACCTCGACACGATGCAGTTGGTCCGCTGCGCGTTCGACCCGGACAACCGGGCGAACCCCGGTAAGGTCTTCCCGACTCCGCGGCTGTGCGGCGAGCGTTCACCCGCCGTGCTCGCCCCGCGCAGGGCGGCCGGATCCCCGGTGCCGGGTGAGTGAGCGTGCTGGGGTGTTGCGATGAATAGCCGGGAAGCGCACGGCAGCGAGGCGGGCGGATGAGCCTCGACATGCTGACTGAGGCTGCCGGGATGGCCCGGGCGGCCGGGTCGGCGGATGCCGTGGCAGGATCCCCGGCCCGGTTCGTCGCCGCGCCGCGGCGCGCCGACCAACTCGGGGCGCTGCTGGAGCGGTGCACGGCCGAGGGGCTGACCGCGGTCCCGAGGGGCGACGGCACCAAGATCGATTGGGGTAGGCCGCCCAGCACGGTCGACGTCATCGTCGACACCGCGCGGATGGCCGGGATCCGCGAGCACTCAGCCGGAGATCTCGTCGTCACCGTCGGCGCCGGCACTCCGCTGCGCGCGCTGCAGGCCACGCTCGAACGGGCCGGCCAGCGGCTCGCGCTCGACCCGGCGTCGGCCGAGGCCACCGTCGGCGGGATGCTCGCCACCAACGAGGCCGGCCCCCTCGCGCACACCTACGGTGCGCCCAGGGACCTGCTGATCGGCATCCAGTTCGTCCGGGCCGACGGCACCGTGGCGCGCTCCGGCGGGAAGGTGGTGAAGAACGTGGCCGGGTACGACCTCGGCAAGCTGCTCTGCGGCTCGTACGGCACGCTGGGCGTGATCATCGAAGCCACGTTCCGCCTGCACCCGCTGCCGATCAGCCGGGTCTTCCTGCTGCGGTCCGTCTACACCCCGGCCGAAGTCGACGAACTGGTCGGCGAGCTGCTGGACTCCCGCCTGGCGCCGACCGCGATCGAGGTGGACCTGCCGCCGTCGGTCGAGCGCCCGGTGCCGCGGCAGCGCGACGGGACCGGACCGAACGGCTCCGGCACGCTGGCCGTGCTGTTCGAGGGGTCCGCGCTGGGAGCCCGGGCCCGGGCGCACGCCGCCGCCGAGATGATCGGCGGGCTCATCTGCCCGCAGGAGCAGGCGCCGGCCTGGTGGGGTCGGTACCCGTTCGGTCCGGGCGACATCGGCCTGCGGCTGTCGGTGCCGGTGGCCGACCTGCCGGCAGCCATCTACGCGCTGAGCGACGCGGCCGGCGCCCCGGTACCGGTGCGCGGCGCCGCCGGCATCGGGGTGGTGCACGCCGCGCTGCCCGGCGACCTCCCGCCGGCCCGGGTGGCCGGGATCCTGGAGGCCGTGCGCCGGGTGCTGCTCGCCCGGGGCGGCGCGTGCGAGGTGCTGACCGCCCCCGAGCCGCTGCGCGCACAGCTGGATCTGTGGGGGACGGTGCCGGGGCTAAACCTCATGCACCGGGTCAAGGAGCGGTTCGATCCGCAGCGGCTGCTGTCGCCCGGCCGGTTCGTGGGAGGCATCTGATGGACATGGCCGACCTGACCGCCCTCACCGACACCTGCGTGCACTGCGGTTTCTGCCTGCCGTCCTGCCCCACCTACCAGTTGTGGGGCGCGGAGGCCGACTCGCCACGCGGCCGGATCCACCTGATCCGCCAGGTCGCCGACGGCAAGGCGGCGCCGGCCGAGATCGCCGGTCACCTGGACGCCTGCCTCGGCTGCCTGGCGTGCGTGCCGGCCTGCCCGTCCGGGGTGAAGTACGACGAGATCATCGAGGCCGGCCGCACGATGATCGAGCCGACCCGTACCGCGGCCGACCGGATCACCCGGGCCGGCATGTTCGCGCTGTTCCCGTACCACCGGCGGATGTCGCTGGTCCGCAACGTCAAGCCGCCCAGGTTCGCCGGCGCCATCGCGCAGGCCGCGGCGAAGATCGCTCCCCCGCCCGCGCCGCGAGTCCGGCTGCCCCGGCGGGTGGCCGCCCGCGGCGCCCGCCGGGCGGTCGTCGGGCTGCTCACCGGCTGCGTGCAGCGGGCATTCTTCTCGCAGGTCAGCGCCGCTACGGCCCGGGTGCTCGCGCGCGAGGGCTGCGACGTGGTCATCCCGCGGTCGCAGGGGTGTTGTGGTGCGCTGTCGCTGCACGCCGGCCGGCGGGATCAGGCACGGCGGTTGGCCCGGCGCACCGTCGCCGCGTTCCGGCGGGCCGGGGTGGACATCGTGGTCACCGACGTCGCCGGCTGCGGTTCGGCGATGAAGGAGTACGCGCGGCTGCTCGCCGACGATCCGCGCTGGGCGGAGCCGGCGGCCCGGTTCGCGGCCGGCGTACGCGACGTGACCGAACTACTGGCCGAGCTCGGACCGTTGGCGCCACGGCATCCGCTGCCGCTGACCGTCGCGTACCACGACGCCTGCCACCTCGGGTACGGGCAGGGCATCACCGCGCAACCGCGGTCGTTGCTGGCAGGCATCCCGTCGCTGAACCTGGTCGAGGTGCCGGACGGCGGCACCTGCTGCGGGTCGGCGGGCGTCTACAACATCCTTCACCCGGAGCCTGCCGGTGAACTCGGTGACCGCAAGGCCGCGGCGATCCTGTCGCTGGGCGCGGA
The DNA here is from genome assembly GCA_040255525.1 of Micromonosporaceae bacterium. GTDB lineage: Bacteria > Actinomycetota > Actinomycetes > Mycobacteriales > Micromonosporaceae > Rugosimonospora. Next base: position 12,099 of record JBDZVD010000144.1, read on the forward strand.
TGTCGTCGCGGCCGGCAATCCGGGCTGCGTACTGCAGATCTCCGCGGCGCTGCGACGGGCCGGCTCGCAGCTTCCGGTACGGCACACCGTCGAGTTGCTCGACGCTTCGCTGCGCTCTGTCGCACATTCCTGACAAGTCCGGCTGGCACCGATCGGGTTGGCCCATCCGTATCTGGCGTGACATGCGCCACGATTCACGCTGCGCTGCTATCGCTGAAGTGCCTGGTCACGGCAGTGTGACGGGGGACCCCAGGGGTCCTCGCCGCTGGCGGAGCACCAGCCGCCGGGAACCACCGAAGGAACGCGCCATGCCCGCTCACCGCCGCTACGCTCCCGCCCACCGGCGGAGCGGCCGGCGCGTCACCCCGTGGCGCCGCCCGGCACTCGACCCGACCGCCGGTCTGATGGTCGCGTGTCCGGCGCTCGCGGGTCCGGCGGCCGCCGATCCGCTGACCGACGCCATTACCGATCCGTCGATCCCGCCGGTGCGCGAGCAGCCCGGGGGGCGGCGGGTCATCGGCTCCACGCTGGTCGTGAGCCTCGTCGCGGCCGGAATCGTCGGGGTGGGCGGCGGCGGTGGCCTCGCCATCGCGTACCTGGGCACCGGCGCGCCGGGCCCCACCAGCGCGGCGCTGAGCGTCGCCGGGCGCGGTACACCGCCGGCCAGCCGCGACATGAGCCGGACCGCCTCGACGGACCCGGCGGGCGCGACCACCTCCGCGTCGAGTTCGGTTCCGCCGGTGCTGCCGTCGCCGTCGGTACCTCCGCCGGCGGTGCCGGTACCGCCGCCGGCCGCGGCCACGACGACCATCCGGTCCTCGTCCCAGCCCCAGACCACTCCGTCGCCGAGCGCCACGAAGTCGCCGACGCCGCCCGCGTCGCCGAGGCCGTCTGCGTCGCCGAGCGCCACGAAGTCGCCGACGCCGCCCGCGTCGCCGACGCCGCCCCAGTCGCCGACGCCGCCCCAGTCGCCCACGTCGCCGAGCCCGTCGCAGTCGGCGAGCCTATTCCCGTCGTCGGTTCCGTCGCAGTCCTCGACCCCGTCCGCCACGCCCAGCGCGTCGGACACCGCGGAGCCGTCGCGGGCGCCGGACCCGTCCGGTCCGGCCGACCCGTCGGCGCCCGCCGGGACCTGAACGCTGAGCCGCCCGGATCGCTGAGCCGCCCGGATCGCTGAGCCGCCCGGATCGCTGAGCCGCCCAGAGAGCTGAGCCGCCAAGAGAGCTGAGCCGCCCGGATCGCCGCCCAGAGGGTGGAGCCATCCGGAGGCCGGAGCCGGGCGTGGGGACCACGCGGCCCCGGCCGATCACGGTCGGTAATAGTCGTTCGCGTGGTGGCTGATGCGCCCGGCCGTCGTGGCGCCGGGGTGCCCCCCGGGGCCGGCCGGTCGATGCAAGCCCAACGCGACTAGCTGCGAACACTGTCCGTTCAAGCGGTCGCTGTGCCCGCCCAACCGGTATCTGACCTGCCCGTCGACTCCCGTCCTGGAGGCGCTGGCCTGTCGCTCATGTCCGGCAAATCGGGCTGGCGAGGTGCGATGGCTAATGATCGGGATCGATGGTGACGTGATTCACTATTACTCTGGGTCGACTTGAATATGCCCGCGAGGTCACGGCAGGGTAACGAGTCGGCGTGTTTCCCCCCGCGCCGTGACCTACCCCGGAGGGAGCGAGCTTTTGCCCGCCGACACCACACCGGTCCGGCATCGACGGACCGGAGCAATCCGCCGCGCGCTGCGCCGCCGCCCGCTGATGATCGGGGGCGCCGTCGCCGGCGCGCTCATCGTCTCGGGCGCCGTCGTGGCGCTGCACGACGGACCCGGACAGCCGGGTCCGACCTCGGCGGCGGTCAGCCTGGCCGACCGTACCGACGGGGACCGGGTCTCCCGTGACCTCGCCCGTACCGACCCGGCGACCGCGTCCCCCTCGCCGGTACCGTCATCGGCCTCCCCGTCGCCGGCGTCCCCGTCGCCATCCCCGACGCACGCCTCCCCGCGGCCGACCCACAAGGCGACGCCCACCCACAAGGCCACGCCGAAGTCGACCACCCCGGCCGGCTGCACCCAGTACACCGGCAACCAGCTGACCGCCTGCAAGCTGCTGCCCTCGTTCGGGTTCTCCACCAGCGAGATGTCGGCCCTCGTGCCGATGTGGAACCGGGAGAGCGGCTGGAATGTCTCGGCGGAGAACCCGAGTTCCGGCGCGTACGGAATCCCTCAGGCGCTGCCCGGCGACAAGATGGCCAGCGTGGCCTCCGACTGGCGGACCAACGCGGCGACCCAGATCAAGTGGGGTCTCGGCTACATCAAGGACCGGTACGGCACGCCCTCCGACGCCTGGGCGTTCTGGCAGGCCAACGGCTGGTACTGAGCGACACCCGCCCGGGCGGGTGCTCAGGGCAGCTGGTCGTTGCGCAGTGCCAGGATCGCGATGTCATCGCGCGGCGGCTCGGCGGAGAAGCCCAGGGCCGCCGCCCGCAGCCGGGCCGCCACCACGTCGGCCTCGTACCCGGCCAGCTCGGCGGCCGCGGTGCGTAGCCGGTCGATGCCGAACAGCTCGCTGCCCCGGCGCCGTTCAGTGACCCCGTCGGTGAAGAAAATCATCGTGTCCCCGGGCGCCAGCTCGACCGCCGTGCGCGGGGTGTGCACCCGCTCCAGCAGGCCCAGGGCGGTGCCCGGGGACCCGACGAAGGTGGCGTCGCCCTCGCTGCGCAGCAGGATCGGCCGGTCGTGGCCGGCGAGGTGCAACGTCACCCGCAGCCGGTTGTCGGCTCCGGTCGCCAGCGCCGCCATGGCGAGCGTGCAGTAGCGCCCGCCGCCCCGCTCGACCAGCGTGTCGTTGATCCGGTCGAGCATCTCCGGCAGCGGCCGGCCGTCCCGGATCAGTACCCGGATCACGTCCCGGACCAGGCCGGTCACGGTCGCCGCCTGGACACCCTTGCCGGACACGTCCCCGATCACGACCAGCCACCGGCCGTCCGGCATCGGTACCACGTCGTAGAAGTCGCCGCCCACATCCGCGTCGCGCTGTGTCGGGACGTACTCGGCGCCGAGTCCGATCCCGTGGACGATGGGCAGCGCGGGCGGCAGCAGCGACTGCTGGAGAGTCTGCGCGACCCGCCGCCGTTCGGCGTGGATCCGGGCGTTGTCCAGGGCCAGCGCGGCGCGCCGGGCCAGGTCCTCGACGATTGCCACCTCCTCCGGCTCCTGCCGCCGGTCGAGATGCCGGCCGACGGCCAGCGCGCCGATCCGGCCGCCCCGGGCGATCAGCGGGACGGCCAGCCCCTCCACCGGCGCGGTGA
>JBDZVD010000145.1:0-15376 GCA_040255525.1 Micromonosporaceae bacterium
CGCCACATTCCCACCACTGTCCAGCACCAGACCCGAGGTCACGTTGTTGATCCTGACCCAACCGGTCGGGGTCGACCCCGCACCCAGCGAAGGAATCTGACCGGAGAAGGTCAGCTTCACCACGTACGCCAACGCACTGAACGGCGCACTGGACGACGGCATCGAAACGTGCAACCCGGACCCGTCCTGACTGCGGTTGGGCAGGTTGATGTACGACCCGGCGGTGGAGCCGAGCAACTGCACTCCAGTCAGGTTGCCCAGGCTGATCTGGTTGGAGTTCAACGTGGTGATCGTCAACGTGCTGCCCGGCCAGCCCAGGACCGTGGCGTACAGCACCGTGTTGTCCTTGCTGCGGGTGAACCGGATATCCCGGTTGGTGCCCTGCACCGGGCCGGTGAAGGAACCCCCGCCCATCTGCGTCGGCCCCTCGCCGTAGACACTCCACGCCCGGGTCGCGTAGACCGCCTCACCGAAACGACCCAGGTAGTCCCCCATACCCCGCAGGATCGTCTGCTGACCCGAGGGAATCGTCCCGTCGGCCATCGGCGCGATGTTGAGCAACATCGTCCCGTTCTTACTGACCCGATCGATCAGCGCGTGCAGCAGAGCCGCCGTCGAGTAGTAACCGATGCCCACCGTGTAACACCAGCTGGAACTGGAGATGCTGTCATCGGTCAACCAGTACGGCGTCTGGATCCCCGCCGGACCGCCCCGCTCGAAGTCGAACACCTCCCCCTTGGTGTCGAACCCGTCCTTGTAGGTGGCCACCACATCCTTGTTCCAGGCGACCGCCCGGTTGTAGTAATACGACAAGAAATTCAGCCGCTGCGCCTCCTGCACCAGGCTCAGGTCGAAATCCTGCCAGATGATGTCCGGCTGGTACCCGTCGACGACCTCCCGCAGCTTGTCGTACCACAGCTGGTTCTCGGCCGTCGTACCCAACTGCCCGTACAGCTTCTTCAAGGTGGTCGTGGACTGGGCCGGCACATGATCGTAGTAGCCGTTGAAGTGGTACGCGTGATGCAACGACGTCAACAGCCGCAGGCCCTTGCTCCGGATCGCGCCGGCATGCAACGCCAGCAGATCCAGCCGCGGCCCGGTCGCCACCGAGTTCCACTCATTGGCGGTGCTGTTCCACATCGAGTACCCGTCGTGGTGCTCCGCGACCGGCCCGGCGAACTTCGCACCCGCGTCCGCGAACAACTGCGCCCACGCGTTCGGGTCCCAGTTGCCACCCGCGCTGGTCAGCTTCGGCGCGAACTGCACGAAGTTGCCCGCCCGGTCGCGGGCCCCGTTGATGAAGTTGTGGTACGGCCACACCGACGGATCCCCGTACGTCGCGATGTGATGCTGGTTCTCCGCCGAGCCACTGATGTACATGTTCCGCGGATACCACTCGTTGCCGAACGCCGGCACGCTGAACACGCCCCAGTGGTAGTAGATGCCGAACTTCGCATCCTGGAACCACTCAGCGGCCGGGGGGTGCGCATCCACCGACGACCAACTCGCCGTGTAGCTACTGGGACCGGCGTTGGCCCAGACCACCCCGATCCGGGACAGACCGGCGGCGGTGGCGGCGCCGGTGAGACCGACCGCGGCCAGCAACCGACGACGCGTGAAGCGGGACTGTGAGGAAGACATGAGGGACGCCTTTCGGGCCGGATGATGCATGTCTGTCGGTGAACCTGCCGGGTGAGCGCGCCCACCCGAGGCCGGCGCGTGTCAGCCCACGATGAAGTCCTGGTTCGTGCCCGGCGCGTTCTTGCAGGGCCACTGGTCGAGCTGCTGCCCGGCGGTGTTGACCGCCCCGTAGACGTCCAGGCACAGGTTGCTGTTCTTGTTCTGGAACTCGTACGAACCGTCGGACTGCTGGATCGGCAGCCACAGGGCGTTCGCGGCGCCGTTGGGTGTCTGCTGCACGACGTCGGGAGAACCGGCCGTCGTGGAGCTGCCCGCCACCGCCACGTCCAGACCCGAGTTCTGGGCCCGCAGCTCGCCGTAACCGCCCGAGGACGGCAGGAACTGGAACTGCTGGTTCGTCTGGCCGTTGCAGTACCACTGGTCGATCGCCGCCCCGGCGGCGCCCGTGTTGCCGTACACGTCCAGGCAGAGTCCGTCGTTGGCCACCGTCAACCGGTGGTACCCGCTGGGGAACCCGCCGCCGGTGCTGCCCGAGCCGGGCGTCAGGTACACCGCGAACGCGTCGTGGGACGCCTGGAACGTCAGCGGTACGGTCAGCGAACCACCCGAGGTGCTCATGTTCTGGTTCAGCACCACCTGCGGGGAGCTGAGCGGGTACTGGTCCGGGATCCGGTCCACCACCACGTTGACGGTGCCGTTACTTGCCAACCACGGCACCGCCGACAGGCCGCTGAACGTCACCGTGGCCCCGCCGGTGTACCCGTTGGAGTCGCCCAGGATCGCCACGGCCCGCTTCGCCGAGGAGTCCTCGGAAGCGGAGATGGCGGTCGAGTTGACCTGGCCCGACGTGTTGACCAGGGTGCCGGTCATGTCGGCGTAGGTACGCAGCGCCCACCAGTTGCCGTTGGCCGCCCAGCCGCCGCCGCTCTGGGTCAGCACACCGGTGAGGTTCGGGGTCAGGCAGCACACCCAGTTGCCCCGCATCGCGTTGCTGTACCCGGACTGCGCGAAGCGGGCCAGGTACCACGCCGTCACGCCGGCCGTCTGCCGGTCGGCCGGCTGGTACTCGTTGGCCGACAGCGGCCGCAGCGCGACCCCGGCGGAGTTCAGCGCGTTGTTGATGGACTGCGACACGGTGACCGGGTCGTCCACGTCACCCTCGTCGTGGTTGGTGATCCAGTCCGGCACCGTGCCGGCCGACTTCACGTGCGCCAGCCAGGTCTGCCACTGCGAGGAGCGGGACTGTGGGGTGAACGCGAACGACGGACCCACGATCAACGCGTTGGGTGCCACGCGCCGCAGTTCCCGGTAGGCCGAGTCCCACATCTGGAAGTACTGGGTGCTGTTGACGCTGCCGTTCGGCCAGAACACCGAGATGTCCGGCTCGTTGTAGATGTCGTACGCGAAGGTGAGCCCGGACGCCTGGAGGGCGCCGACCACCGAGTCGATGAAGCTGACCCAGTTCGAGCAGTCGCCGTTGGTGCACGGGTACCTGGTGTTCGACGGCTGGCCGCCGTCGTTGCCGTACAGGTCGCTGAGGATCACCTGGTACTGCGCGTGGTACGGCGACTGGGTCAGCCGCCTGGCCTGAGCGATCACGCTGTTCACGTCGGCCTGGGTACCGGATCCGTAGGTGTACCCGTCGCCGATCCATCCTCTGCTGACGTGGCCGCCGCCGCGGAACGCGGTGATTCCCAACGGCTGCAGGAACTGATCCGCCGGCTGGGTGCCGTCCTGGCTCACTCCGTACAGGAACCCTTCGCCGACGCCGGTCGCCGGACCGCGCGTCGAGGCGAGGTTGACGCTGAGCGACTCGGTGGTCGCCGCCTCGCTGACGGCGGGCACCAGCGCCACCGTGCCGGACAATGCCATGCCGACGGTGATCGCGCCCGCCACCGCGAGGCGGCGCGCGCTTGTTCTCCTGCTCATCGAACCCTCCAGTTTGGACCGCCGGAAGGCGACCCGATCGTGCCTCATGGGGTGTGGCGGCCGGTGTCCTGGCCGCGGTCGGATGCGCGGGCCGGCTCGGGCCGGGCGGGCGCGCGGAGCGAGGCCACCGCCGAGCGCCACTGCGGCCTACGCATGCCTGACACGATTGCCTCCGCTGGACAACGCGCTGTGGTGGCCGGCCGGCCGGGGGGCGGGCGGGACGGGCGCCCTTGAGTCGAACCGGTTCGACAGAACATAGGACCGCTCGGCGCGAGTGTCAAGTGGAGTCCGTCGATACGGTGCGTACCGTACCGATCCCACGCATGCCAAGCGGAGTAGGACCGGGCTGGATATCGATCGGCTCCACTTGACACCCATCGGCGGCAGACCTAGGGTCGTATCGAATCGGTTCGTCCCCATGCTCAGCTTCTCTGGTCCCGGCGCAGTGACCGGATGCCCGGCAGCAAGCCCGGCGAGCGGCGCCGGCCGGACCTCCCCGCTCGGCCAGCCCAGGCGCGACACCACGGGTCACCGCAGCGGCTGGCACGGTCGCCGTCCGCGGATCAGCAGCAGACTCCCGGATCGACCGGCACCCGCCTCCATCCAGTCGCTGGTGTCCCGACGGGCCTGGGTGCTCGCCTGTGGACGGCCGACACTCGTCCCAACACAAGAGGGAGAAACAGGTGTCTCCACCGACGGTGAGAGGCGGCCAGAGCGTCTGGCCGGCCTCCTGGATGCGTGGCTCATTCCTCGGGCGCCGTAGCCGCGACCGGCGACCGCTTTCCCCGGGTAATCGAGGCCGGATCAGCCGGGCACTACGGGTTCCCGTCCTGGCGGTCCTTCTCCTGGCCGGCGCGGGAATCTCGGCGGTGTCGATGACGTCGACCGCCCAGGCCGCCACCACATTGCCCTGTGACATCTATGCCGCCGGTGGCACGCCCTGCATCGCCGCGCACAGTACGACCCGCGCCCTGTACGCGGCCTACAACGGGCCGCTGTACCAGATCCAGCGCGCCTCCGACCACACCTACCGGGACATCGGATTGCTCACCGCCGGCGGTGACGTCGATGCCGCACCGCAGATCTCATTCTGCGCCGGCACCACCTGTACCGTCACGAAGATCTACGACCAGACCACCAACCACAACGACCTGCCGATCTCCTGGGGCGGCTACTGGAAGGGTCCGGGCCCGAACGGCGCGGACGTCGGAGCCGACGCCATGGCCCTGCCCATCACCATCGACGGCCACCCGGCGTACGGCATCAAGGTCAATCAGGGGGTCGGCTACCGGATCGACAACGCCAAGGGCGCACCGACCGGGTCGCAGCCCGAAGGCATCTACATGGTCACCTCCTCGAACTACGTCAACCAGTGGTGCTGCTTCGACTACGGCAGCGGGGAGACCTCGCACACCGACACCGGCAACGCCACCATGAACGCCATCTACTGGGGCACCGCCTGCTGGTTCAACAACTGCACCGGATCGGGCCCCTGGGTCGAAGCCGACCTCGAAAACGGCATGTACCACACCAACACCGGCTCCAACCACGACCCCAACAACCCCGGCGTCCACTACCCCTTCGTCTCCGCCTGGGAGAAAAACAACGGCACCACCAACTTCACCCTCAAATACGGCAACGCCACCAGTGGCGGCCTCACCACCCCCTACTCCGGACCACTACCCAACGGCTACTCGCCGATGAAACTCCAGCCCTCGCTCCTGCTCGGCACCGGCGGCGACAACAGCGTCTCCGGGGTCGGCGAGTTCTTCGAAGGCGCGATCACCGCCGGCTACCCGTCCGATGCCACCGAGAACGCGGTACAGGCCAACCTCACGACCGCCGGCTACGGCGGATCGTCCGGCGGCGGCAGCCAGCAGAACGTGGAGATCGTGGGCGGTGGCTCGGGCCGCTGCCTCGACATCACCGGCCAGAGCACCACCAACGGCACTCAGGCGCAGCTGTACGACTGCTGGGGCGGTTCGAACCAGCGCTTCACCTACACCTCCAGCAAGCAGCTGCAGGTGTACGGCAACAAGTGCCTCGACGCATCCGGCCAGGGCACCACCAACGGCACCGCGGTCGTCATCTGGGACTGCAACGGCCAGGCCAACCAGCAATGGAACGTCAACGCCAACGGCACCATCACCGGCGTTCAGTCTGGCCTGTGCGTGGACGCCTACGGCGCCGGCACCGCCAACGGCACGAAGATCATTATCTGGTCCTGCAACGGCCAGTCGAACCAGCAGTGGAGCATGCGCAGCTAAACCCGCGTGGCGTCGGGCCGGGCAGGGATCGCTGTCCGGCCCGACGCCCGCACGCGGGTGGCTTCGCCCTACCGGGCGGCCGTCACCCGCCCGGTGGCCCGGCCGCGCCCCTGGTCGGTGCCGGGCCCGTGCTGCCGCGCAGGGAGACGGGGGGTACGAGCAGCAGGTGCCGCGGTCCTGACACGGGCGAGGCGATGCGTTCGAGCAGCAGATCGACGGCGCCGGCGCCCAGCTCGTGTGCCGGCACGTCCGCCGCGGTCAGTGCCGGCCGGAAGTCCTCCGCCCAGTGCCGGGCGGCGACCCCGGCGATCGAGAAGTCCCGCGGCACGGTCAGTCCCGCGTCCGCCAGGCCGCGCTGGATGCCCGGCAGCGCGGCCTCGTTGATGACGACGGCGCCGGTCACCTCGGGGTGGGCCGTGAGGATCTCGCCGATGCACCTTTCACCGCCGGCCGGCTCATCCGCGCAACACATGTCGATCCCGTGGACGCAACGGGCCGCCACCGCGTCGGCGAACCCGGCCAGTGCGCGGTGAGCGGGCCCGTATCCGGCTGCCACCAGCTCGGACGACCGGTTGATGAGCGCGAGATGCCGGTGTCCCAGGTCGGCGAGGTGGTGAACGCAGCGGCCCACCAGCGACGAGTAGTCCGCGTCCACCCACCAGGTGCCCTCCGGCTCGGACACCCGGCCGATAGTGACGAACGGCAGGCCCGTGCGTGCCAGCCGAGTGACCCGCTCGTCCTCCAGACGGATCTCCATCAGGATCACACCGTCCACCCGGCGGCCGGAGATGACGCGCTCGAACGAGCGGTCGTGGTCGCCACCGGACGGCGAGAGCAGCACGTCGAGGTCGGCCCGCGCCGCGGCCTCGACCACGCTGGCCACGAAGCCCAGTTGCATGTCGGTCAGCCGCCGGCTCGCCGGAGGGATCACCAGGCCCAGGGTCCTGGTCCGGCCCTCCTTGAGCGCGCGGGCCGCGGCGTTGGGCCGGTAGTCCAGCTCGTCGATGACCTGCTGGATGCGCCGGCGGGTCGCGTCCGACACCGTCCGCTTGCCGCTGAGCGCATAGGACACGGTGCTGCGGGAGACCCCGGCGCGACGGGCGATCTCGCCGATGTTCATTCCAGCCGGCCCCTTGGCACTCAATGCGACAGCACCGGTAGCCTACCTGAAAGCGCTGTCCGCGGCCGCGACCTCATTCCGCCGCCGGGCGGCGGCGCTCGTGGTCGGCGGCGAGGACGAGGTAGGCGCTCGCGGTCCAGGTGTAGGCCCGGTCGCGCAGCCCCTGCCCGGTACCGGCGTCGAAGTTCTCCGCGAAGCCGGACCGTTCGCACAGCGCCCGGTAGCCGTCGCTGACCCGGTCGGCGAGCCGGGCGTACCCGCCGCGACGCAGGCCGTCCTCGATGATGACCGTCGCCGGCGCCCAGACCGGTCCCCGCCAGTACCCGTCGCCCTCGTAGTGTGGGGACGCCGGGTGCTCGGTGGCCAGGCCGTGCGCCGTGACGTGCTGCTCGATCCGCTTGGCCAGCGCGTCGCGCACGCCGCTGGGCAGCCGGTCGCCGAGCACGATCGGCGTCAGGTCGAGAAGGCTGGCGCTGGACCAGGTGCGCCCGGTGGCCAGGCCGCGGGCCACGAAGTGGTCGCCGGACCAGAGCCGGTCGAGCATGGCGGCGGTGAGTTCGTCCGCGACGGCCGACCACCGTGCGGCCCCGCCGCCGTCGCCCAGTTCACCGGCGAGCCGGGACAGTTCCTGGGTTTGCAGCGCGAGGTGCGCGGCGAGGTCGGCGGTCTGCGTCACGCGCTCCGGGTCGAACGTGGTGGCATTGTCCCAGCCGCTGTCGTTGCCGTGCTGGTAGTGCGGCAGCGGGTCACCGGGGGCGCGGCGGTGGGTGAGCCAGAAGTCGGTCCAGCGGGAGAGCCGGCGGTAGACCTCGGCGAGCTCGTCCGCCTCGACCGGGCGCGACAACCGGTGCCGGATCCGCCGCAGCGCCCAGCCGTGGATCGGCGGTTTGACGAAGTTGTGCAGTACCTCGGAGTGGGTGATCGAATCGGGCAGCGCGCCGGACGGGTCCTGGTGGTCGAAGGGCAGCCGGTACTGGTCCCAGGCCAGATCGGGCGCGCCTTCGGCCAGGGCGAGGGCGTTGAGGCAGTGGTCCCAGCTCCACACCTTGTCCATCCAGTGCTTCGACATGAGCACCGCCGGCCGGCCGATGAACCCCGCGGGGTGCACGGTCGCCGACCACAGCACGTAGGCGGCCAGAGCCGCGGCGGGCGTGCGCGGGCTGCGCCAGGGCGCGACGGCGTCGAGGAACGCGTCGAACTCCGCCTGCGCCGCCTCGGCGACCTGCCGGTGGGTGGCGCCCGAGCGGTACGGCGGGCGGGCCGTGCCGTACTCCTCGATGGCCAGCTCCCACACCGGCCCGGCCAGGTGCAGTCCGCGCTCCGCGGTGCCCAGGGCCTGCCCGCCCGCCTCCGTCGCCTGGCCGGTGAGCACCGTGACCCGGTACCGTCGACCGGTTTCGTAGACGGTGAACACGTGCGAGCCGTCGGTCGGGTCGCGGTAGAGGTAGGTCCCGGTGAACGGGGTCAACGTTTCGTCCGCCGCGAGCACCCGGAGCCCGAGCCCGTCGCCGCGTACCCGCAGAATGTCCGGCCGTTCGTAGGCGGCGTCCACCCGGGCCCGACCGTGGTGCCAGGTGAGCTGGCCGGGTGTGGCGGTGACCGTGGTCGGCACCGGGTGGCCGTCGTCGTTCACGGGTACGAATCGCAGGACGGGGTGCAGCCGGGTCTGGTGCGACACCAGGTGCAGGTCCTCGGCGTATCGACGTTCGCCGACGACCGGCGAGACGTCGAACCAGGATCCGGCGTAGCTGAACGGGATTTCCTGGATGGGGAAGGCTGGCCCCACGGACACGACTCTCCTTCTGGGCGGGGGTGGTGCGGGCCCGGTCAGTCCTTGACCGCGCCCGTGGTGACGCCGGCCGCGACGTACCGTTGCGCGACGACCAGCAGCGCGGCGGCGGGGATGGAGGCCACCACGGCGGTGGCCATGATGGCGTTCCACTGCTGGTTGTTATTGCCGATGTAGTGGTAGATGCCGAGCGTGATCGGTTGCCGGGCGCCGCCCTGATCGAGAGTGCTCGCGAAGACGAAGTCGGACCACGCCCACAGGAAGGTGAACAGGGAGACGGTGATGGTGGCGTTGCGGCTGACCGGCAGCACCACGGAGCGGAAGGTGCGCCACCGGCTGGCGCCGTCCACTCTCGCCGCCTGGAGGATCTCGTCGGGGATGCCGGACATGAACGCGGTGTAGACGAGCACCCCGAACGGGACGGCGATGGTGGAGTCGGCGACGACCAGCCCGGCCAGCGTGTTGAGCACACCGAGCTTGAGATAGATGGCGTAGAAGCCCATCGCCATGATGATGCCCGGGATCATCTGCGCGATGAGCAGGGCGAAGTTGAGCGCGGCGCCGCCGCGGGGCCGCAGCTTCGCCAGCGAGTACCCGGCGGGAGCGGCGAGCACCAGGGTGAGCGCCACCGTACCGAGGCCGAGCGCGAGACTGGTGCCGAGGTACGGCAACTGCTGCGCCAGGACCGCCCGGTACCCCTCGACGGTGCCGTGGACGGGGAACCAGTACGGCGGAGTCCGCCGCATGTCGGTGTCCCGGGTGAACGAGACGTTCACCATCCAGTACACGGGGAACAGCATCAGTGCGGTCAGTACCAGACCGACCGCCGTCTTCCACCAGCCGCCGCGTACCCTCCGGATCCGGCCTCTCATGCCGTCGCCTGCCGTCGCTGCGCGCGGACGTAGACCAGGCCGAGGGCCAGGGCGATGACGATGAGCAGATTGCCGACCGCGGCACCCGGCCCGAAGGCGGGCAGCAGATTGCCGAAGCCCAGGCGGTAGGACCAGGTGGCCAGGGTGGTCGACGAATCGCTGGGTCCGCCCCGGGTCATCACCCAGATGATGTCGAAGACCTTCAGCGTGTAGATGAACCCGAGCAGCAGCGTGATGGCCGACACCGGGCGCAGCAGTGGAAACGTGATGAGCCAGAACTTCTGCCACCCGTTGGCCCCGTCCAGCGCGGCGGCCTCGTCGACGCTGCGCGCGATGGTCTGCAGGCCGCTGTAGAGGATGACGAGATTGAACGGGACCCCGATCCAGATGTTCGCGATGATGACCGACAGCAGCGACCAGCTCGGCGAGGTGAGCCAGTTCACTCCAGCGACGCCGGCCGTCCGCAGCACGGAGTTGACCACACCGGAGTCGCTGTTGAGCATCCACGACCAGGTGGAGCCGGACACGATCAGCGGGAGCAGCCAGGGCACCAGGAACAGTGCCCGCAGCGTCACCGACAGCCGGAAATGCCGGTGGAAGAAGACCGCCAGCGCCATGCCGAGGGTGAACTGGACCGCGATCGAGGCGACGGTGAACACCAGCGTGTGGGTCAGCGCCGGACCGAACGTCGCATCGGCGATGACCTTGCGGTAGTTCGTCAGGCCGCTGAACGGGGCGCCCCCGTGGACGAACGACCTGACCGTGTAGTCGCGCATGCTCAGGTCCAGGTTGCGGTACAGCGGGTAGGCGTAGAACACCAGCAGGTACGCCACCACCGGGGCGCAGAACGCCCAGGCCGCCAGCTGCCGTCCGGCCCGCCCCGGCCGACGCGCCGGTCGGTGCGCCGCCCGTGGCGGGGCGGCGGTCCCGCCCGCCCCGCCACGGGTGGTCGCCGGTGCCGGCGACTGTGTGGTGCTCACGCCGTGCCTACTTCGTCGCGGCCGATGCGGTCTGCTGCGCGGCGGCGAGCGCCGCCTGCGGAGCCTTCGCGCCGGAGAGCGCGGCCTGGAAGGCCGTCCACAGCGGCTGCGAGATCTTCGGGTACTTGGTGCCGAGGTTGTCGCTCGTGCGGCCCTTGGCCGCGGTGACGGCATCCACCCACACCTTCAGCTCGGGGTCCGAGGCGACCTGGCTGTCCTGGACCGCTTTGCTGGGTGCGATGTAGGACAGCGTGGTGTCGGTGGCCTTCAGGTTGTCCCCGCTGACCAGGCACGAGACGATCTTCTCGGTGGTGGCGTAGCGGCCGGCGTCCTTCTGCACCGGCATGGTCACGAACTCCCCACCGGTCGGCGCCGGAGCGGTACCGCCGGCCTGGGCCGGAATCGGAATGATGCCGTACTCGAACCCGGTCTTCTTCGCGTTGGCAAGCTGCCACGTGCCGTTCTCACCGAACGCGAACTGGCCGGTCGCGAACTCCTGCCAGCTGGTGGTCTGGGTGTTGTTGATGACGGAGTTGGGCGCGTACCCCCGCTTGAGCCAGTCGACCCACAGGTTCAGGGCAGCCGCGGCCTGCGGCGAGTCGAGCTGGGTCAGCTGCGCCCCGGCGCCCCAGAACCACGGCAGGAACTGGAAACTGCCCTCCTCGGTGCCGATGGCGGAGAAGGTGATGCCCTTCTTCCCGGTGGCCTTCACCTTGGCCAGCGCGGCGTTCAGCGAGGCCCAGTCTGTGACGCCTGCCGGGTCCACGCCCGCGGCCTGCAACACGGACTTGTTGTAGTAGAGGGCGAGCGTGTTCGCGCCGATCGGCATGCCGTAGGTCTTGCCGCCGGTCTGCCCCGCGGCCAGCAGGTTCGGCAGCACGGTGGAGGTGTCCATCTTGTTGTCATCGGTCGAGGTCAGCACGCCCGCGTCGGCGAGCGTGGAGACCACCGGGTTGTCCACGATCAGCACGTCCGGCGCGTTGCCCTGCTGCGCGGCCAGCAGGGCTTTGCCGGTCAGGTCGGTGGTGTCGAAGCCGGTTCGCTTCACCGTCACGCCCGCGCCGCTGCCGCACTTGGCCAGCAATTGCACCCAGGCCGACGAGTTGTCAAACTGCGGGTACGGGTCCCAGACCGTGTACGTCGAACCCCCGGCGCCCGAGCCGGACGACGAGGACGACGAGCACGCGACCAAGCCGGTGGTCAGCGAGAGGGCGGCCAGGGCGACGAACGCGCGCCTGCGAGCACTTTCCTTCATACCGAGTGCCTCCAGGAATCACCGGCCGACGGACCGCAGCCCGCCGGCCGAGGGGTGTGTCGATCGCCAACCGATCTGCCGAATCGGTTCGACTGACGATAGGGCCATCGAACAGGACGGTCAACACCTTCTACCCGGGATCGTTGACAGCCGGCTCGGCGCATGCCTACCGTGACCGCGAATCGGTTCGACGGCCTGGCGGGGGGCGATGGGGTGAACATCGGGGAAATCGCCAGGCGGGCCGGGGTGTCGCGCAGCACGGTGTCCTACGCGTTGAGTGGCAAACGAGCGGTCTCCGAGGCCACCCGGCGGCGCATCCAGGAAGTCATCGAGGAGGTCGACTTCCGCCCCAACGCCAACGCCCGCGCTCTCAAGGAGGGTCGTACCCGCACGCTCGGCCTGGTCATCCCACCCGCTCAGCGCCACCTGACCGACATGCAGTTGGGCTTCGTGGCGAGTGTCGTGGAAGCCGCCGCCCGGGTCGACCTGGACGTCCTGCTCTCCCCGTCCGGCGCGGACCACGATCGGTCCTTCGAGCGGCTCATCACCGGCCGCCGGGTTGACGGCGTGATCCTCATGGAGATCCGGCTGGAGGACGCCCGGGTCGCCCGCATGCGCCAGACCGGCCTACCGTTCGTCACGATCGGGCGCACCGCCCACCCCGACGGCATCTGCTGGGTGGACATCGACTACGAGACGCTGATCGGACGCTGCGTGCATCACCTGGCCGACCTGGGCCACCGGCACATCGCGCTGATCAACCGCTCGGCCGGGCTGGTCGCCGCCGGTTACGGGCCCGGGCACCGGGCGCTGCACGGGTTCGCGGCCGCCGTCGCCCAACGCGGTCTTCAGGGCAGCGACTTCTGCATCGCCGACGAGCCGGCCGCCGGTGAGGCGTGCGTCGAAGAGATTCTGGCCAGCCGGCCGGAGGTGACCGCCATCGCCTCGGTCAACGAGGCCGCGCTGCCCGGCATCCAGCGCGGGCTCCAGCGCGCGGGGCGCGTCGTGCCGCGCGACTTCTCCGTGACGGGTGTCGCGGCCAGGCATTGGGCAGAGGACCTGCGGCCACCGATGACCGCGGCCGACGTGCCGGCGCTGGAGATGGCGCAGTACGCGGTGGAGTTGCTGCTGGAGCGCATCGCCCAACCGGAGGCACCGCCGCGTCACCTGCTGCTGGCACCGCCCATCTCGCTACGCGACAGCACGGGACCTCCACCGCTCGGCCGTCGATCCGCCGCTGCCGCGGGCGGGGCGGGCCCGACTTCCCCGCCCCGCCCGCGACCAGCGGCTACTGGCTGACGCCCGGGAAGGTCCGCAGGCCCGGCTCGATGCCGGCGTTCGCGATGACCTGCTGGGCCCCGGCGGGCCACGCGGTACCGGACACCTGAACGTTGTCGATCAGCTGGTTGTTGTGTTGGCTCGCGTTCGGCGTCTGCGTGATGCCCGAGTTGTACCAGTTGTGTTCGAGCACGTTGTCGCTGGTGTTGTTGATCGTCCCGTACGAATTCGTGAACACCCACACGCCGCAGTCCTGGACCACGTTGTTCTTCTCGGTCACGTAGCGCGATCCCTCGTCAAGGTAGAGCCCCACGGTGTGCCGGGTGTCGTAGATGTAGTTCCCGCTGAACACCGCGCCCGGGTTGGCCGAGAGGTTGTAGAGGCTGCCGCCGTCGTGGAAGACCTTCTTCACCCCGTGGATCAGGTTGTCGGTGACCTCGGTGTCCTTCAGGGTCGTCGGCGTGGTGTACACCGGCTGGTAGGCGTAGAGGCCGCGGTTCTGGTAGTCCGGGCTGCCGCCCGCGTCGTTCGCGCCCCAGCCCCAGCCGATGTCGATCCCGTCGTAGGCGAGGTTCGACACCTCGTTGTGCGCGATCACGGCGTGGTCCACGTAGGTGGACAGGATGCCCGACATCTCCTTGTAATCCTTGGCGACGTCGGTCACCAGGTTGTTGTCGATGGTGATGTCGCGCAGCGTCATCGCCGGATCGCTCGGGTGGTGCGCGTCGGGTTGCACGCCACCCGCGACGACCCCCGCACCGCCGAGGTCGGTGAACAGGTTGTGGTGCACCACCGTCTCGGTGACGCCGAGCCCGATGCCGGCCGCGTTCGCGTCCGCGTCCTGCCCGAGGCCCAGGCCCACCTGCCCGAGGTGGGCGAAGGTGTCGCCGGAAAAGGTGACCCTGGTGGCGGCGGCGACCTGGACGGCCGCGGGCATCTGGTTCCAGCCGTTGCGCGCGCCCTCGAACAGGGAGCAGCCGGACTGGCAGCTGGTCAAGTAGTCGGCCGGCTGCGGGTACGCCTTCGGGATGAAGGCGCCGTTCTGCTGGTCGGCGTACCCGATCGAGGTGCCGGGCGACAGCCACGTCGAGTACGAGAACTGGATGCCCGAGAAGATCAGGTCATGCACCGGATCCGCGTAGCTGCCGGCGATCTGCACGAGCGACTCCAGGTGCGGCAGCACGAAGGATTCGCTGTTCGGGTCCTCACCGGCGGCGGCGCGGTAGTAGAGCTTGCCGGCCGAGGGGTCGAGGTACCACTGCCCCTGTTGCAGGAACGAGTAGGAGTTCTCCAGCAGCAGCTGGCCGCCGGCGAACGGGTGCGCCAGGGTGTCGTACCCCCAGTTGTTGTTCTGCCAGCCGGGCTGCTGCATGGTGATCGTCGTCCCGCTGATGCTCTGCACCGGGTCGTACCGATCGGTGAACGAGTCCTGGCTCTCGACCTCGATGCGGCTCTGGTCCGGCAGGCCGGCAAGGTAGTCCAGCGCCGGGTTGTTGATCTGCATGCCGGAGGTCGTCACGGTCACGTCGCCGCGGGAGATGGCGATGGCCGCCCGCGGGGCCGACGCGCCGCCCTTGTAGAGCTGGCGGCTGTCCTGACCCTTCGGCGCCGGGGCGACGAAGATGTTCTTGCTGGCGTCGTACGAGCTCCAGCCCGCGATGTCCCGTCCGCCGGAGACGACCGGATGCGCTCCCCGGGCGGCGGTCCAGGTCACCGGCCTGACGGCGGTACCGGAGTCGTCCGCCGTGAAGCGCAGTGGCCTGTCCAGCTGGTAGACCCCGTCCCGCAGCTCCACCGTGACCGCGCTGCCCGCGTGAGCCGACGCGCGCGCCATCCGTTGCGCCGCGGCCAGTGTGCGCAACGGCTTGCCCGGCGTGCCCTGATTCCGGTCGTTGCCGCCGGGCGAGACCACGATCGTGGTCCGGCCGGGATGCGGCGGCACGGCGAGCGCCGCAGTGGCGCCGACCGCAACGATGCTGGCGGCGAGAGAGATGCCTCCCGCGACGGATGCCAGACGGTGATGTCTCACCTGTACCCCTGCTCTCTTGCTGGATGGTTAGACACTTAACACCTGTGACGTATGATGTTTACCGTTGTCGGTGCGGCGCGTCAAGAGCAGGCGATGAGTACGTAACCCCCTTCGTGGCAGAGCACCGATGCCGGTCGGCGCCACCGGGCCAGGTGGCGTGCGGTCAGGGGCTGGTGCAGCCCACGCCGGTTGCCGTTGCGCTGCTGCCGTTGCCGG
>JBDZVD010000146.1:0-15119 GCA_040255525.1 Micromonosporaceae bacterium
ACTGTGCTCGCCTCCGCCACAACCCGGCTCCGGCTGCGCTCAGTCATAACCACCGCAGACTGTGCTCGCCTCCGCCACAACCCGGCTCCGGCTGCGCTCAGTCATAACCACCGGGGACGTCCTGCGCATACTCGACGAGCGAGCCGGTCATGATGCCGCCCCGGTCGGAGAGCATCAGCACGACCAGTTCGGCGACCTCGTCCGGCTTGGCCAGCCGCCCCATCGGCGCGGCGGCCTCGGCCTCGGTCAACCACCGCGCGCCGCGGCCGTGGACGGTCCGCTGCACCTCATGCTCGTGCGGCGTGTCCGTCCAGCCGAGCAGGATCCCGTTGACCCGGATCCGGTCGAACCGGTGCGCGTAGGCCACGTTGCGGGTCAGCGAGGCCAGGGCGCCCTTGGACGCCGCGTACGCGGCCAGGAACGGCTGGCCACCGGCGGCGGCCATGGACAGGATGTTGACGATCGCCCCGGGCTCCCCCCGGCGGCGCATGTCGCGGATGGCCTCCTGCATGGCAAGCATCGGAGCCCGCACGTTGACCGCCATCATCTCGTCGAAGAACTCTGGGGTCGTATCGTCCAATGTGGACCGCCGGGTGCTGGCGGCGCAGTTGGCCAGCCCGTCGATGCGGCCGTACCACTCGACCGTCCGGCGTACCACCGCGCGGCTGTCGGGTACGTGCCGCAGGTCCACCCGCAGGAACCGGGTCGGGCAGCCGGCACCGGTCAGCTCGGCGGCGATGCGGGCGCCGCGCCGCTCGTCCCGGCCGGCGATGGTCAGCGCGGCGGCGCCCTCCATGGCCATCGTCCGGGCGACCGCCTCGCCGACGCCGGAGGTGCCCCCGGTCACGGCGGCCACCTTGCCCAGGTATCGACCCGTCATGCTCAGCCGCCGTACGGTCGGGCCGGCGGGCGCTCCCAGACGAACGCCTCGTCCTGCCATTCGAACCCGGTGAACAGCTGACCCGGTCGGCCGAGCTGGCACGCGGCGATGACCTCGCCGAGGTCGAACGACCAGTCCACGACCGAGCACGCGAGCGCGTCGGCGACGGCACGCGGGGACGGGCCCTGGTCGCCCAGGCGCTCCCGGGCGTCGCGGGCCAGCAGCGCCGCGACCACCGCCGGCAGCAGCAGCGCGCCGCCCCGCCGGGACACGCGGGTGACCGCCAGGCCGGCCAGGGCGGCGACCGCGACGGCACCGATCCGGTTGAGCTTGGGCCGCCCCCGGTCGGGGTGCACGCGCAGCAGCCACTGCCCCGACCGGCCGTAGTTCACCAGCCGGCGGCACACCGTACCCAGCGACTCGATGCTGCCCTTGTCGTGGATGACCACCGCGTCGGGGTCGCAGACGATGCGGTACCCGGCCTTGGTGAGCCGGATGCCCAGGTCCACGTCCTCGCCGCCGACCACGGTCAGCGCCCGTTCGGCGAAGCCGCCGACCGCGTCGAAGGCGCACCTGCGCACCGCGAGGTTGGACGTGGTGGCCCAGCCCACCTGCCGGGCCAGTCCGGGCCACTCGAAGGCGGAGTTCAGCAGGCGGGATCGGGACATGACGCGGGAGACCGCGGTGCCGGCCTCCTGCACGTAGGTGGGACCGGCCACGGCGCCCACCGTGTCGGGTTGCGCCCGCAGCGTGGCGACATGGCGCCGCAGCAGGTCCGGCGTGGCCAGGCAGTCCGAGTCGATGAACAGTACGAGATCGTAGCTGGCCGACCGGACCCCGACGTTGCGCTTGGCGCCGACCCGGCGGGGACCGGTCAGGTACCGCGCGTCGATGGTCGCGCACGTCTGCCGGTGCAGCCGCGCGTCAACCGCGGCGGAGTCGTCCACGACGATCACCTCGACCGGCTCGGCGCACTCGCCGATCGCCACCCGCAGGCTGTCCACCAGCCGCCGCAGCTGCGACACCCGCCCGCGCACCGGGATGACCACCGAAAGCCCGTGATCGCTCATGACCGTCCCCGCCCCGCCGCGGCCGGCCCCGTGGCTCCACCGCACCGTGCCGCCGCGCTCGCCCGCTGGCGCTCGCTCACCGCACCGCCTCCGTCCTCGCTTCGGCTTGCGGCCGGACCCGTCCCGCCCGCGTCACCGTCTCCATGGCCGCCAGCAGTACCGCGATCGGCACCGCGACCAGCGGCGGGCGCCCCGGTACGGCCAGCGGCCGGCCGATCGCGCCGAGCACCACCATCAGCACCTCGTCGGGTGCGCAGGGGCCGTAGCCCCGCTTGTTGTCCGCCGCCAGGACGCCCCGCAGAGCCGACCGGTCCAGCTGCCCGGCCCGCCCGGCCGGATCCGGCAGGTCCAGCAGGGCGATCAGGCGGTGGTGGGTCTCGACGTCGGCCGCGCTCAGGCCGTACAGGCGGCGACCGACCTCGGCGGCGGCCAGCATGCCCCAGGCGACGGCCTCGCCGTGGCTGACCGTCCCGCCGCGAAGGAACTCGATGGCGTGCCCCGCGGTGTGGCCGTACTCGAAGACCAGGGCCGAGCGCCGTTCGTGCGGATCGGCGCGCAGGTACGGCGCCTTGGCCTCGATGCCGAGCTCCAGCAGTTGGAGCAGCGCCTGCTGCGGGCGCTGCGCCAGCATGCCGATCGCGCCGGTCAGCTTGCCCTCCAGCCCGGGCGCCGTCACCAACACGTTCTTGACCATCTCCGCCAGGCCGGACAACAGGTCGGGGCGCGGCACGGTGGTCAGCCAGCCCAGGTCGCAGGCGACCAGGCTGGGCGCGAAGTACGTGCCGCACAGGTTCTTGCCGGCGCTCAGGTTGACGGCCTGCTTGAGCGATATCGTGGCGTCGAACGCGGCCACCGGTGTGGTCGGCAGGTGGACCAGCCGGATACCGCGGAACAGCAACGACGCGGCCAGCCCGGCCACGTTGCCGACCGTGCCGCCGCCCATCGCGACGATGGCCGACCGGCGGGTGAGCCCGCGATCGACGGCATGCTCCATAATGGACTGTACCGACCCGAGCGTCTTGTGCCGCTCCACGGCGGACACGACAAGGGTCTCGACCCGGGTGGACGACGCCATCGAGGCAGTGATCCCGGCCGCATGCCCGGTGGCCCGGTCGTCGACCACGAACAGCACCGCGTCGACGTCACCGAGCCGGTCGACGACCGCCCCGGCCAGCTCGTCCCCGCAGTCCGCGCCGTAGAGATAGGGCACCTCGGCATCGCCGAACGTCAATCGATGTTCGCGCACTGTCGCAGATCCTCCCCACGCGAGCCTTCTGGTCGAAGATGCCGGACGCCGGTCGCCGGCGCGGCTCAGGGCGGCAGGGCGGGGTAGTCGACCTTGCCGTTCGGCCGGCGGGGCAGGCGATCCACCGCGGCGACCACCAGCGCCGAGGGGTGGATGCGCAGCTCCCGGGCGACGAGTGCGGCCACGTCGGCCAGCCGCTCGGCCCCGATCCCCTCGCACCACAGGCTGATCCGGTCGTCGCCGGCCACCGCCGCGGCCGTGACCATCGCGGCGGCCGCCCGCTCGACCGCGTCGAGGTCGACCCGGACGCCGTACGCCTTGCCGATGCGGCTCATCCGCCCGGACAGCCACAGGTACCCATCGTCGTCGAGCCGACCCCGGTCGCCGGTGCGCAGCGTGCCACCCAGGTCGTCACCGCGGGCCAGGTCCTCGGCCCGGTCGGCGTACCCCATCATGACCGCGGCCGAGTGGCACACCACCTCGCCCGGGCCGTCCGGCGTCCCGCCCTCGATGAACAGGCGCATGCCCGGCACCGGTGGACCCACCGAGCCGAGCTTGCCGGGCAGCGCGTCGGGTGGCAGCACGCAGATGCGCGAGCCGGCCTCGGTCTGCCCGTACATCACGTACAGCCGGCCGCCGTGAGCGGTCATCGCTTCGTGGAACCGCAGCGCCAACTCGTCGCGCAGCCGCCCACCCGACACGGTCAGCACCCGTACGCTCGGGTTGGCCTGCGGGCGCCAGCGCTTGCGGGCCAGCAGCTCGTACGAGTGCGGGACGCCGGCGATCGCGGTGACCCGGTACCGGTCGACAGCGTGCCAGAACGGCGCGGCCAGCAGGCCGCGACCGTCGACGACCACGGTGGCGCCGGCCAGCAGGTGGCTGTGCAGCACGCTCAGCCCGAAGGTGTAGAACAGCGGCAGGGTGGTGATCGCCACGTCGTCCGGCCGGATGTCCAGGGCGGCGCGGATCGAGCCGGCGCTGGCCAGCACGCCCGCCGCCGACTGCCGCACCAGCCGCGGCCGTCCGGTCGAACCGGACGTGCCCAGCAGGACGCTCAGTTGTCCATGCGGCGCCACCTCGGGTGCCGCGCGGCGGAGCCAGGCCGGGCCGAGTGCCGCGTCCTCGACGAGGGCGTAGCCGGCCGGGGCGCCGCGGTCGCCGGACGCCGGCGGGCGCGGGGGCAGGCCGACCACGGCCGCGGGTGCGAACCGGGCGGTCAGCTGCTCGATCTCGGTGGCCGGCGCGGCCGGATCCCACAGGATGGCCGGCCGGCCCGCCGCGATGACCCCGAGGTAGCGCACGACCGACCCGAGGTCGGTACCGGTCAGGCACAGCACCGCACCGGGCGGGGTGCGTTCGAGCGGCGCGGCGACCGCCGCGACGGCCCGGGTCAGCCGCGCACCGTCGAGCCGCGCCCCGGTGACGGCGTCGACCAGCCGCCCCCCGGCGACGGCCTCGCCCAGACCCGCCGCGGCGACGGCGTCGACCAGGCGCGCACCGGCGACGGCGTCGCCCGGGCCCGCCCCCGCGGCCGGAGGCGGGCTCATGGGGCGGTCCCCGGTGACTCGGCGAGCATGCGCCGCACCTCGTCCTCGTTCAGCGCCTCGATGTCGGCGATGAGCGACTCCTCCACGGCCTCGGCCAGCTCGGCGACGGTGGTGTTGCGGAAGATCGTCCGCAGCGGCACCTCGATCCCGGTGGCCGAGCGCAGCCGGGCGGCGACCCGGGTGGCGAGCAACGAGTGCCCGCCCAGCTCGAAGAAGTCGTCGTGCGCGCCGACGCGTTCGATGCCGAGCACGTCGGCCCACACCCGGGCGACGAGCCATTCGGCGTCGGTGCGCGGTTCGACGGCGGTCGCCTGCCCGGTCGCCGCCACGGGGGGCAGCGCCGAGAGATCAATCTTGCCGGTGGTGGTCAGCGGCAGGCGGTCCAGTACCCCGCACGCCTCGGGATGCAGGTACGCCGGCAGCAGGTCGGCCAGGTACGCGCGCAGCTGGGCGCCGGTCGGTGCGCCGGTGCCCGGCTGCGGTACCAGGTAGGCGACCAACCGCCGCCGGTCGTCGACCACCACGACGGCATGGCGCACCGAGGGGTGCCCGGTCAGCGCCGCCTCGACCTCGCCCGGCTCGACCCGGTGGCCCCGCACCTTGAACTGCCGGTCGAGGCGCCCGAGGAACTCCAGCGCACCGTCGGCGCGGCGACGGACCCGGTCGCCGGTGCGGTAGTGCGGCTGCCCGTGCCACGGGGCGAACCGTGCGGCGGTCAACTCCGGCAGGCCCAGGTACCCGTCCGCCAGCCCGGCTCCGCCGATGACCAGCTCGCCCGGCACGCCGTCCGGTACCGGGGCGCCGTACCCGTCGAGCACGTGCACGCAGGTGTCCGCGATCGGGTACCCGATGGGTGGGCGGGCCGCCGCGTCGGCCGCGGTCAACCGGGCGGCGGTCGCGATGATGGTCGTCTCCGTGGGGCCGTAGGTGTTGATCACCTCGACCCGGTCGCCGAACGCGGCGAACCAGCGGGCGACCGCGTCCGCCCGCACCTGTTCACCGCCGAGGATCAGCAGCCTCAGTCCGGGCGGCCAGGCGATCGCGGGCAGGTCGTCGACCAGCTCGTGCCAGTACGCGGTGGGCAGGTCGAGCACGGTCAGCGTCTGCCCGTCCGGGGTGGCCAGGAAGTCGGGCAGTTCGGCCCGGGGGCCGGGCGGCACGACCAGGGTGGCACCCCCGGCCAGGCACGGGTACACCTCCTCGCCGAAGGTGTCGAAGCTGACCGAGGAGAACTGCAGCACCCGGTCGGCGGGGGTGATCCGGTAGTTCGCGGCCATCCATCGCACGCGGGCGGCCAGGGCGCCGTGCGGGATCCGGGCGGCCTTCGGCTGCCCGGTCGAGCCGGAGGTGTAGATGGCGCACGCGACCGCCCCTGGTGCGTCAGCGGTCGGCGGCGCCGGCCCGGCAGGCTCCGCGGCGGCGTCCCCGGCCGCGGTACCCCCGGCGGCGGTGCTCCCGGCGGCATCACCGTCGGTAGATGTCCACTGTGGAGCGTCGAGCTCGATCGGGGTGACGCCCGCGGGCAACCGGTCCCGCACGGCGCCGGTGGTGAGGACCACCGGCGCCGAGGCGTCGGCCAGCAGGTACGCCAGCCGCCGCGGCGGATGGTCGGCATCCAGCGGCACGTACGCGGCCCCGGCCATCAGCACCGCCAGGAGCGCGGTCACCAGGTCGGGCCCCGACGGCAGGCAGACGCCGACCAGCGACCCCGGCGCTACGCCGCGTACCCGCAGGAGACCGGCCAGCCGGCGGGCCCGCCGGTCCAGTTCCGCGTAGCCGCGCCGGGTGCCGGCGTGCGCCACGGCCACCGCGCCGGGTGCCTCGGCCACCCGAGCGGCGAACAGCTCCAGCACCCCCGGTGCCCGCGGCACGGCGGCCGGCGCGCAGCGGTCCCGGTGCGCGTCCCGCTCGTCGCCGGCCAGCCGGGCGTAGAGTCCGGACAGCGGCTCGTCGGGGGCCTGCGCCGCGTGCCGCAGCAGCGCGCCAAGGCGCCGCACGAGCGTCCCGACCGTCTCCGGCAGGAACAGGTCGGTGCGGTAGCTGACATCGACCTTCAGGTCGTCACCGTCGACGAAGCACTCGAGGGTGAGGTCGAACTTCACCTGCTGGTGGCCGGGAGCGAAGTGCTCCACCGCGATCCCGGGCAGCGACAGCCCCGGCCCGGACGGCCGCCCGTGGACGATCAGCATGGTGTCGAACAGCGGGTTGCGCGCGGGGTCGCGGCGAAGCCGCAGCGCCGACATCACCTCTTCGGCCGGGAAGTCGTGATGGCGCAACGCCTCGATGGCGGTGGCCCGGGTGCGGGAAAGCAGCTCGCGGAACGACGGGTTGCCGGACAGGTCGCCGCGCAACACGACGGTGTCGAGGAAGAAGCCGATCACGGGTTCCAGCTCACTGCGGTCCCGGCCGCTGACCGGCGAGCCGACGCAGATGTCGTGCTGCCCGGTGTAGAGACCGAGCAGGGCCAGGTACGCGGCCAGCAGCGTGATGAACGGAGTGGTGCGCCCCTGGCGGCACAACAGACGCAGGTCCGTGGCCGACCCCGGGCCCAGCCGGTAGCCGTCGAACGCACCGGCCGTACGCCGCTGCGCCGGCCTCGGCAGGTCGGTCGGCAGGTCCAGCAACTCCGCGCCGGCCAGCCGCCGGGTCCAGTAGTCGAGCGCTTCCGGGTGGCCGCCCCGCCGCCGCCGCTCGGCGCGGGCGTGGTCGGTGTACCGCAACGGCAGGTCCGGTAGCCGAAGCCGGTCATTCGCCGCCCGGGCCGCGTACCCCTGGGACAGCTCGTCGTAGAGCAGCTGGAGGGACCAGTCGTCGACCAGGATGTGGTGGATGACCAGGCACAGGATGTGATCGTCGGCGCCCAGGCGCAGCAGGGCGGCGCGCAGCGGCACCGCGGCGAGCAGATCGAAGGGCGCGTTCGCGCGCTCGGCGACGAGGGCGGCGGCCCGCCGCTCGGGCTCCGGCCCCGTCACCTCGATCACGTCGACGGGCGGCCGCCAGCCGTCCAGGACCCGCTGGACCGGGCTGCCGTCGACGAGCGGGAACCGCGTACGCAGGGTCTCGTGGCGCTCGACGACATCCCGCAGCGCGGCCACCAGAGCCGCCGGGTCCAGCGGCCCGCGCAGCCGGTACGCCAGCGGGATGTGGTACTCCACCGAGTCCGGATCGACCTGCGCCATCAACCACAGGCGCTCCTGGCCGGCGGTCAGCGGCGCGTCCTCACTCACGCCGGCGCCCACTTACCCGGTCCCCCTCTCCCGGCGCGGCGCGTCGGCCACCGCCCGGGCCAGGTCCGCCACCGTACCGACGTCGAAGTACACCGACAGGGGTGGATCGGCGCCCAGCCGTTCCCGTACCCGGGTGGCGGTCTTGACGATCAGCAGCGAGTCGAAGCCGAGGTCGAACAGATCGTCGTCCGGGCCCACCGCGTCCGACTCGAACACCTCGCGGACGATGTCGAGTACCGCGCCCGCGAGGGCGCCGTCCCGGTCGCCCGCGCCGGATCCGTCT
Source organism: Micromonosporaceae bacterium (assembly GCA_040255525.1). Classification (GTDB taxonomy): domain Bacteria; phylum Actinomycetota; class Actinomycetes; order Mycobacteriales; family Micromonosporaceae; genus Rugosimonospora. Next base: position 8,254 of record JBDZVD010000146.1, read on the forward strand.
GTCTGGTGGCTCATGCTCCCCTCCCCGTGACGGCGAGTCGCCGCCGGCCGGCGCCCGCCGAGGATCCGCCTACCGTGCCTTGTCGATCGACGCGGCCAGCGCGGACAGCGACGGCGCGTCCAGCAGCTCGTCCAGCGGCAGATCCACGCCGAGCCGTTCGTTGGTCAGGTCCAGCAGCAGCACGGCGGTCATGGAGTCGCCGCCCAGGTCGAGGAAGCTGTCGTCGGCGTAGACGCGGGCGCGGCCCAGTACCTCGCTCCAGATCGCGGCGAGTTCGCGCTCGGTCGCCGTCTCCGGGGTCCGGAACGTGTACCCGCTGCCCGGCCGGTCCAGCGCCTCGCGTTCGAGCCGGCCGGTGTCCACCGCGCCGCTGGCCGAGCGCGGCAGCTCCGGCACCGTGAGCAGCACGTCGGGTAGCGACTCCGCGGCCAGCGCGGTCCCGAGGTGGTCCCGGATGTCGACCGGGCTGCCGACCGGCTCCGGCACCACGGCGGCCACGCACAGCGCCGGCTTTCGCGTCGAGGTGCGGAACGTGGCCACCTCGCGGACGTCCGGGTGGTCCCGCAGCACCGCTTCGGCGGCGTCAAGCTCGGACGTGGATACGTCCATCACCCGCTCCCTTCCGTATCGTCAATCCACTGCGCCAGCTCGGCCACGGTGGGGGCCTCGAACACGGCGACCGCGTCCAGCTCGCCGCCGAACCGCTCGCGCGCCTCCGCCGCGATCCTGGTGGCAGCGAGGGAATCTCCCCCGATCTCGAAGAAGTTGTCGACCACGCTGACCATGCCGAGATCGAGCACCCGGCCCCAGATGGCCGCGATCTCCCGCTCCGTCCCGGTGCGAGGCGGCACGAACCCGGCCGCTCCGGGCGTGTCCAGCAGCGCGGGCAGGTGGCGCTTGGCGACCTTCCCGGCCGGGTTGCGCGGGATCTCCTCGACCAGCCGGATGACCGCCGGCAGCTCCCGCCTGGACAGTTGACCAGCGGCGTACCGGCGCAACTCTCGCACGGTCGCGTCGGCGCGCAGCACGACGTACGCCGCGACGATCTCGCCGAGCACCGGATGGTCGACGGCGAACACGGCCGCCTCGGCGACCGCTTCGTGCCGGGCGAGCACCTGCTCGACGCGGCCCATCGAGACGTTGAACCCGCCGACAATGGCGATGTCGGTGGTCCGTCCGGTGAGGAAGAGGTACCCGTCGGAGTCGAGGTAGCCCAGGTCGCCCGTGCGCGTCCAGCCGTGCTGGACGGTACCCGCGGCGGCCGGCGCGTCGTCGGGGCGCAGGAGGCGCCGGGGGGGCGCTCCGGCGACCCGCAGCCACACCTCGCCCTCCTGGTCGGGGCCCAGCTCGACCCCGTCGTCGCCGGTGATGCGCACCGCGCTGCCGCCCACCGGACGGCCCACCGACTCCGGTCGGTGCGCGTCGACCCGGGTGGCCACCCGGGCCGGGTACGCCTCGGTCGAGGTGTAGAAGTTGTAGAAGACCGCGTGGGGGAAGAGTTTCGGCAGGTCGGACATGATGCCGATGGGCAGCGCGGCGCCGGAGAAGCTGACCCCGCGCACCGACGGCAGCGCCCCGATCTCGCCCGGTGCCGCCCGCACCAGCCAGTGCCCCATCGCCGGCACCAGGCACACCGAGGTGGCCCGGTGACGGTCGACCAGCTCGGCGAGGCCAGCCACGGTGAACTCCGGCAGCACCAGCAGCGTGTGCTGGACGCCGACGCAGTTGAGCAGCACGACCTGCGCGGCGACCGAGCCCAGCGGCAGCCCGTGCGCGCACGGCTGGTTGACGCCGACCCCGGTTGGCCAGGTCACCCGGGCGCGCATCAGGTTGGCGTGCGTGGCCACGACGCCGCGCGGCTCGGCGGTGGTACCCGAGGTGAAGATGACCTCCGCGGCGTCGCCCGGCCCGGCCGCGATCGGGAACTCGTCGCCGGCCCGACCGGCCTCGATCGTGGCGCCGTCGGCCACCCAGCAGTCCACCTCCGGCGCCGGTTTCCCCGCGCCGCGCACCACCCCGGCGACGCCGTACCCGGTCACCAGCCGCCGCAGGTCGTCGTCGGTGAACCGGTCGCCGGTCAGCAGCGCGGTGGCCCCGACCTTCAGCGTGCCGAAGTACGCGACCAGGTAGTCCGGCCAGTCGCCGCCGCCGTGCAGCAACGCCAGCCGGTCGCCCCGGCCCACACCGCGGTCGCGCAGGCCGCGGGCGAACGCGTTGGACCGGCGCTCGACGTCGGCGAAGGTGAGCGTGGCCCCGCCGGCAAGGACGACCGCCGGCCGGTCCGGTACCAGCCGCGCGCTGCGCCGCAGCAGGTCCGGTACCACCCTGGCCGCGGCCGGCGGGCCGGCGGCGGCTTCCGGTCGCTGCCTCACCACGGTCACCCGTCCACCCCCGTCTCGACTCGCGCGCCCAGTTCACGGACGAGGCGCGCCAACTCGGCCGGGGTGGGCGCCTCGAACACGTCCAGCAGCGAGACCGGGTACCCGGTGCGTTCGCCGGCCCGGGCGGCCACGACCGCCGCGAGCAGCGAGTGCCCGCCGCTGGTGAACAGGTTGCTGTGCGGCCCGAGATCGTCGCGCCGCAGCGCCTCGCGCCAGATCCCGACGAACTCGCCGACCAGCGGATCGGCGCAGTCGACCGGCTCCGCCGCGGCGCGCGGGAACTCGGCCGGCTCCGGCAGCGCCCGATAGTCCACCTTGCCGTTGGCGCTGCGCGGCAGCGGGTCCAGCGGCAGCAGCTGCGCCGGGATCAGGTAGTACGGCAGGGTTGCGCGCAGGTACCGGCCGACCTCGTCGAGGTCCGGCGCACGGCCCGGGTCGGCCGGTTGCAGGTACCCGATGAGGCGGCCGTCGCCCTGCGGGTCGCCGTGCACCGTCACCGCCGCGGCGGCCACCCCGGGGTGCCGTTGCAGGGCGGCCTCGATCTCACCGAGCTCGATGCGCCGGCCTCGCAGCTTGACCTGCCGGTCGGCGCGGCCGAGCAGCACAACCGTGCCGTCCGGCCGCCAGGTCGCCAGGTCACCGGTGCGGTAGTGGCGTCCGCGCGAGGCGTCGGCCCGGAAGCGCTCGCCGGTCAGCTCGGGCTGGCCGGTGTACCCCCGGGCCACGCCGGCGCCGGCGATGCACAGCTCGCCGATCACGCCGGGTGGGACCTCCCGCCCGGCCTCGTCCATGACATACAGCGCGGTTCCGCCGATCGGGCCGCCGACGCCGACCGGGTCCACGGTGCCCGGCCCGATCCGAGCCATCGTCGACCAGATCGTCGTCTCGGTCGGGCCGTACACATTGGACAGCGTGCAGCCGGAGCGCAGCAACCGCTCGGCCAGCGCCGCGGGCAGCGGCTCGCCGCCGCACAGCGCGTGGCGGCCGAGCAGCTGTTCACCCAGCCGCGGGGCGACCAGGCGCCAGATCGTGGGCGTGCTCTGCACGATCGCCACGTCCTGCCGGGTGATCAGATCGAGCAGCAGGTCGGGGCGCGCCCGCGCCTCGTCCGGCGCCACCACGGCACCGCCGCCGTGGCACAACGGCAGGAACAGCTCCAGCGCGGAGATGTCGAACCCGAACGTGGTCAGCCAGAGCACCCGGTCCCGCTCGGTGACCCGCAGCTCCTGCGCGAAGTGCCGGATCAGGTACGCCAGGCCGCGATGGACGATCTCGACGCCCTTGGGCCGGCCCGTCGAGCCGGACGTGAAGATCAGGTATGCCAGGTCGTCGGGCCGCGCGGAGGCCAGCCCGGTGGCCAGCGCGCCGGTGTCCGCGATGGACGGTTGAGCCAGCGGCACGACGTGCCGCCCGGCCGCGCACTCGGGCGGCGGCTCCCCGTCGGTGAGCAGCACCCGGGCCGCCGCCGCGTCGAGCTGGTCGCGCATCCGGCCGGCCGGCTGCGCCGGGTCGAGGGGCAGGTACGCCGCGCCCAGCGACCAGGTCGCGAGCACCGCGGCGGCCAGCTGCGGGCCGCGCGGCGCGGTGAGCGCCACGACCGAACCGCGCGCGATCCCGGCACCGGCCAACGCGCGCCGGATGCCGGCCGCCCGGGTGGCCAACCGCTCGACGGAGTGGACCCGGCCGTCGGGTTCGATGAGGGCGGCCGCCGTGGGGGCGGTGACGATCCGCCGGGAGATGAGCCGCGGCACCGGCGGGGCCGGCGCTACCGCGGTCGCCCGCGCGTTGACCCGCTCGACGACGGCCCTCTCCCGGTCGCTCCACATGTCCAGCTCGGCCAGCGGCCGGTCGGGCTGGGCGGCGGCCGCACGCAGCAGCAGCTCGAACCGCTCGACCAGAGACCGGACGTACCCCTCGTCGTGGATCTCCGTGCTGTACACCGCCTGAAGGACGATGTCGCCCGCCGAGCGCAGCACGACGACCTGCAGGTCGTGCCGGCTCATCGCGGGGTCCACGGTCACCCACGAGGAGTCGGGCAGCTCGCCCGGCGCGGCGACGGCCAGCGGCGGCAGGAAGTTGAACATGTGCCGGAACAGCGGTGCCCGCCAGTCCAGCGTGCCCAACCGCAGCCGGCCGAGCAGGCTCTCGAACGACACGTCCGCGTGCGCCAGGCCGGCCACCAACTGGTCGCGCACCTGCGTCGTGAGCTGCCGGAACCCGCGCGACAGGTCGACGTGGACCCGCACCGGCAGGGTGTTGATGTGATAGCCGACGGCGCCCATGGTGGCCCGCCGCCGGAGGTTGACCGGCACACCCACCACCAGGTCCGGGCCGGCACCGTGGCGGGCGAGCAGCAGGCAGTACACGGCGAGCAGGACCATGTTGTCGGTCGCCCGCACGCCGGTGCGCAGCGCCCGCAGGCCGGCCTGCGCCGGCGGGGAGAGCCGGTGCTCGAAGCGGGCGCCGGCGAAGGTTGCGGAGGCCGGATCGGGTCGCGCTCCGTCCGGGGCGAGCCGGCCGAGGTCGACGCCGTCCAGCGCGTCGAGCCAGTACCGGAGGCTGCGCTCGGACGGCGGAGCCTCCACGAGTACCGGCGGGTCCGGCGGCTCGACAGCGGCACCGGCGCCGCCGCTCATCCGCCAGTACGTCGTGGCCAGCTCGGGCAGGACGATCCCGCCCGAGCCGCCGTCATAGACGATGTGGTGGGAGACCGCGCACAGCACGCTGCCGCCCTCGCGCAGCGCGACCCGGGTCACCCGCAGCGGCAGGTCAGTGGTGAGGTCGAAGGGCCGGCGCGCGAGCATCGTGAGCGTCTCGGCGAGGCGGGCGGCGGGCACCTCGATGCAGGACACCTCCGGTGTCACGTCATCGGGGTCGACGACCTGCCGGCGCGGGACTCCGTGCCTGGCCGGGAAGCGCGTGCGCAGCGCCGGATGGCGCCGCATCACCGCGCGGGTGGCGGCGGCCAGCACGACCGGGTCGATCTCGACGGACGTGCGGATCGCCAGCGGCTGGTTGTCCACTCCGATGTTGGGCGCGAACCGCTGGAACAGCCACAGGGCCTCTTCCTTGCGGCTGAGGCCCGCATCGACGCCGCGGTCGCGGGGCCGCTCGGCGGACGCCGCCTGCCCGGCCGCGCCGCTCATGACCTGCCGGAGGCGAGGTCGCCGGCCAGCACGCCGGCGACAGCCCGCGCCACGTCCGCGTCGGCGAGCAGCTCGTTCTGTCCCACGTCCAGCCGCACCTCGCGGCCCCCGGGCAGCCCCGGTGGCGGCACGTGATCGCGGGAGAGCACCAGCAATGCCGGGGTGGTGGCACCGGGGTCCGCCGTCGCGCACAGGGCCAGGTATCTCAGGTTGGTCTCCACCCGCTGGCACAGTTGCTCGGTGATGGCAGGCGGGACTCCCTGCGCGGCGCAGACCGGTGCGGCCACGGCCGCATACCGCTCGGTGAGCAGCGTGGCCAGCACATCGAGGTCGACGGCGTCGGGCGGGTCGGGTGGATCGGGCAGGGTCGCGCCGGGCGACGGGCCGCCCGGCGGCGCGGCTATCCTGCGCACCGCAACGTCACACTGATCGATCATGGTCTGTGCGTTCGCCGCCACCGGGTCGAGCAGGATCACCGCCGGAGCCGGGTCGCCGCCGCGGGCGAGGCGGTCGGCGAGCGCGCGGGCCAGCGACGCGCCCGCGCAGAACCCAAGGACTGCCCGGACCTCGCCGCCGAAGTCCCGGCCGCACCGCAGCCAGTGTTCCAACTGGACGGTCGGGTTTCCGGACGCCGCCGGCCAGCAGGTCTCCCCGGTCCCCCACACCGCCGGCCCATCGGGCAGCAGCCGTGCCAGGTCACCGAAGTTGGCCTGGGCTCGCACCCGGGCAAGGGTGAAGTCGACGCTGAGCACGACGCCCGGGCCGGAACCGGGGCGCAACAGGCGCCAGCCATCGAGTGTCACGTCCATCTCCTTCAGTGGGAGAGGTACATCGCCATGCTGCTGGGATCCGCCCCAGCCGGCAGGCAACGCCGACACTAGCCGGCAATAGTTTCGGCGTCGACCCCCTGTGGATTCCGGAAGTTATCGGTCGAACTTTTCGGGCGATCGGGTCGCGAGGCTTGACATCACCCCGGTGCCTCGGAAAGCTCTCGGCCCATGAGTCGCAGGCCGGCCCCGCTGGCTCGCAGCCAGGAGACCCTGTGGGAATTCCTGTCGTGTTTCGCGCCGCAGGACCCCGGCCGGCTGGGCTACAACGTGTTCGACACCGCGCGGTGGCGCAGGGCGGTGGAGCCGGACGCTTTCGCCGCGGCGGTCGCCGACGTGAGCCGCCGGCACGACGCGCTGCGCATCGTGTTCACCGACACCGGCCTCGACCCCGCGATCACGGTCCGGGACGATGTCGACCCACCGATCACGTTCGCCGACCTCTCGACCGTCCCGCAGCGGCACCGCGGCCCGCGGCATAGCGGCGGGCCCCCTCGCCCACGAGAAGGATC
>JBDZVD010000024.1:0-67501 GCA_040255525.1 Micromonosporaceae bacterium
AGCCGTCCGCACCCGGGATGATCCAGTGGATCACCGGGTGCGGACGGCTGCCTGTCGGGTTCACGCTACTTCCGGTTCCGGATCTGCCCGGTCCGCTCGGCGCGTTTGCGCAGCGCGACGATCCGGACCGGTCGCGGCCGGTGGACGGTGAGTTTGTCCGTGCCGACGGGTCGGGGTCAGCCGGCGGCGGCCTTAAGCGCGTCTCCGAGCGCGTTCGCCTCGTCGGGAGTCATCTCAACGACGAGCCGGCCACCGCCTTCCAGCGGGACGCGCATCACGATGCCCCGGCCCTCCTTGGTGACTTCCAGCGGACCGTCGCCCGTCCGCGGCTTCATCGCCGCCATCTCGTCTCCCCTCACAACTTTCTGCAGGTCGAAGCGGCTCCTCCGACCTGTACGGCAGTGGCATCCTGGCCCGGGACGCCGGCCCCGGAACTGTGCCGACTCATGATTTTCCCTGATGAAGGGCGCCAGACCCAAACCGGCCCGGCGGTGTTATGACACTTATCTGGACCTGACGCCAGGAAGCTGTCACAATGAGCGGCATTTCCGCCGGCCGGCGGCGTGATGTCGATCACGAAGGGGGGCAGATCATGCAGGCGCGCTCGGCCCTGTTCGACCTGTACGGCGACTATCTGCGCCCGCGGGGCGGTCGGGCGCCGGTCGCCGCCCTGGTCCGGCTGCTCGCCCCGCTGGGGATCGCCGCCCCCGCGGTCCGCACCGCCGTGTCCCGCATGGTCCGTCAGGGCTGGCTGCACCCGCTGCGCCTGTCCACCGGCCCGGGCTACCTGCTGAGCCCCAAGGCGGCCCGGCGCCTCGACGAGGCGGCCGCGAGGATCTACCGAACCGGTCGGGCCAGCTGGGACGGAACCTTTGACCTGATTGTTATCGACACCCCGCCGCAGCGCGGTGACCGCTCCCGGCTCGCCGCCAACCTGGCCTTTCTCGGGTACGGCAACATCGACGACGCGACCTGGGTGGCCACCCGGACCACCGACGAGGTGGACGCGCTGCTGCGCGAGTCCGGCCTCCGGTACGAGCGGTTCACGGCCAGCCACGCCGCCGGTACCGCCGGCGCCATGGCCCTGGTCCGCCGGGCGTGGAACCTGGACGAGATCAGCGGCGCGTACGAGCGGTTCGTCCGTGAACTGCGCCCCGTCGTCGCGACGATCAACGAGCACAGTTCGGACGAGGCCTGCTATGCCGCCCGGTTCAGGCTGGTGCACGCGTGGCGGACCTTCCTGTTCAGCGATCCGCAGCTACCCCCGGCCCTGCTCCCGCAGCGCTGGCCGGGCACCGCGGCGGCGACCTTCTTCGACCGGCACGCGGGCCGCCTCCGGCCGGCCGCCGACCGGTACGTCGACCTGTGCCTGGAGCAGTCGAGCCGGAGCCTGGCCGTCCGGCACCTGCCGCGTACGCCCGTCAAGACCGTCCGGCAGCAGGCGATCCGGAGCGAGGAGCGCTGATGAACGAGGTCCTGCTGGTCGAGCGCGACAGCGCGGTCGTGACGCTCACGCTCAACCGGCCCGACTCGCTGAACTCGCTGAACCGGGAACTGAAGGTCGCGCTGCGCGACACCCTCGGCGACCTGGAGGCCGATCCGGAGTGCCGAGCGGTCGTGCTGGCCGGGGCCGGCCGGGCCTTCTGCGTGGGGCAGGACCTGCGCGAGCACGTGGAGGTGCTGGAGTCGGCAGCGGCTGACCCGCTGAGCACCGTGAACGAGCACTACAACCCGATCGCCACCCGGCTGGCCGGGCTGGGCAAGCCGGTCGTCGCCGCCGTTCGCGGAAGCGCGGCCGGGGCCGGCGCCTCGCTCGCGTTGCTGGCCGACTTCCGGATCGGCGGCCCGAAGACCAGTTTTCTGATGGCGTTCGCCAACGTCGGCCTCGCGGCCGACACCGGCGCCTCCTGGACGCTGCCCCGGCTGGTCGGGCTCGCGAAGGCGACCGAACTGCTGATGCTCGCCCAACCGGTGCGCGCCGACGACGCGAACCGTCTCGGCCTGCTCACCACGCTGGTCGACGACGACGATGAGGTGCTGCCCGCGGCCCGGGCCCTCGCCGCCCGGCTCGCCGAAGGGCCCACCATGGCGTACGGCGCCATCAAACGCGAGCTGGCGGTCGGCAGCACCGGCAGCCTCGCCACCGCGCTGGCCGCGGAGTACGAGGCTCAGGCACTGACCGGGGCCTCGGCGGACCACCGGGCCGCGACCGCGGCGTTCGTCGCGAAGCAGAGGCCGGAGTTCACCGGCCGCTGAGTGACCGCCACCGGCGATCTCCCACCCACGCCCCATGGCCCGCCGGCCGGCGAGCGTCAGTCGTCCTCTTCCGGGTCGAGGTTGGTCGGTTCACCCATCAGGTATGCCTGCATGGCGAGTTCGTCACCGGCCGGCGAGACGTAGACCGGCAACTCGGCACGGCCCAACTGCTCCACATAGGACCAGAACCGCTCCACCGCCTCGGCTGGCGAGGCGGCCTCGATCGGCAGGTCGAGGCTGATCAACCAGCGCTCCGTCATGGCCCCTCAACCACCCCGTCGTGGACTCGGCCGCCGCGCCAGGGCCGAAGCGCCCGGCACGCCGGCACAGCACGGCGCCGCCACTGCCGGTCGCCTTCGACACGGCCGCCGGCCGCCGCCTGTCGCGCACAGCCGCCAGCGGCCGCCCCGGGTCACCGGCCACTCCCGCGGGCCGGCTTGCGCGGGCGCTGCTTGACGGCCACGAAGCACTCGGTCAGGTGGTCGTCGACCATGCCGGTCGCCTGCATCAGCGCGTAGGCGGTGGTCGGCCCGACGAACCGGAAGCCCCGCTTGCGCAGGTCCTTCGCCATCGCCGTGGACTCCGGCGTCGATGCCGGGACATCCGCGAACGACCGTGGCCGGGGCCGGCCCGGCCCGGGGGCGTAAGACCAGAGAAAGGCGGCGAGGCCGTCGGGCAGGTCGAGCGCGGCCCTGGCGTTGGCGATCGCCGCGTTGATCTTCGATCGGTTACGCACGATGCCCGCGTCAGCCATCAACCGCTCAACATCGGCCTCGCCGTAGGCCGCGACCTTCGCCATGGCGAAATCGTCGAAGGCGGCCCGGAACGCCGGCCGCTTGCGCAGGATCGTCAGCCAGGACAGGCCGGACTGGAAGCCCTCCAGGGTCAACCGCTCGTAGAGCGCGTCGTCGTCCCGCACCGGCTGGCCCCACTCCACGTCGTGGTAGGCCAGGTAGTCGGCCGTGCTGCCGGCCCATCCACAGCGCGCGAGCCCGTCCGCCCCGATCAACAGATCCACGCGGTCAGCCTAATCAAGGAGTCCGACAGTTACGGCAGGGTACCGGCCTCGACCAGCCGGGCGAAGCGGCGCAACATCTGGGTCAGGCCGACCTTGGAGCCGGGCCACAACACGGCCCCGGCGAACCGCCCGGCCGGCCCCGCCGGCAGTTGGAACCACTCGTGCCACACGACCTGCGTGCGCCCGCCGCCCATCGCGGTACAGCGCATCACGCCCGGCCCGCGCAGCAGCCGGCCGGTGTGGACGACGCGCACCTCGTACGGCGGGTCCAGCTTCGCGACCTTCATCTCGTCCCGCAGTACGGCGGGTCCGACCATGGTCACCGCCTCGATCGTGCTTCCCTCGCCACCGTCGCCGTCGGTGATCCGTACCCGGGTGAACGGGATCCAGTCGCCCTGCCGCTCCCACGCGGTGAACGCGGCGTAGACCCGCTCGGCCGGGGCGTTCACGATGACAGTCGCGGTGACTTCGCCAGCGCCCGGCGTGGACGGGGGCGTCGATCTTGAGCGGGTCACTTGGCCGGCTCGGCAGCCGGGTCGCTCATCGTGCCCGAACCGATCTGCCAGCCACGCCCGTCCTGGTCGCCGTCGCCGCCGTCCTGCGGATCCGCGGCCGAACCGGAACCGGTCGACTGCGCTGGCTCCTTCGCCGGTCCGGAATTCGCCGGCCGGTCCGGTCCGGCCGCGGCCAAGCTCCGCTCAATCGCCGCCTCACCGGTGAGGTCGTCGTCGGTCGCCCGGGCGGGCCGGGCCGCCGTCTCGCGCGCGTCCCGCAACGAGTCCGCCTCTTCGAGGCGCCCCGCCCGGAGGGCCTCGACCTCGGCCTCCAGGACCCCGATCAGCTCTTCCTTGTACCCGAGGTCGTACGCGGCCCGGCGGAGCGCCTGATCGACCTGCGTCATTCGATAGCCACGCATTGTCACATCGAAGCGAACCTTTCCGAGATCGGCTTCGGTCAGCGGCCGCGAACCCGGCAGCGGCATCGACTTCCCATCCGGCTCGGTCGGCTCCAACCCCTGGTCACCCCCCATGATCAACACAGTGATGCCGAAGACGAGCGCGGCGGCGACGAGTGCCACGGCGAGCACGATGAAGAGCTGGCTCATGCCCACGATCGTGGCACGCTTGCCGGGTACGGGCGACCCCGCCACCCGGACGAGAAGATAGATGAGCGGACACGCCGAACGAAGCGGCAGGCCCGAGCCGGTGCGGACGTGCGCCGGCCCGGATCAGGTCCGAAGATCCCCATCTCGGCGCCCGCGTCGGCTGCGTACGAGCCGAGGCAACCCGCCGACGAGTCACGATCCGGAACACCGGTACGGCGACCGCAGATCCTGGTATCGCTGACCGTGGACGCGCCCGGCGCAGAGGCCGCCGACCCCGGGACAGAGGCCGCCGACCCCGGGACGGACGGCGGCGACCCCGCGGCACGGGCCGGGGCGCGGCCCGACAGCACCAATGTCACCGATCGCGATGATGCCGTTACTTCGCCAAAAGTCCGGAACCAACCAGCTGAATCGGGTTCGGCATAGCGAGAGGTGTCAGTGTGACCAAACGCCCTGGCATTCGTCGGACCCGGGACAGAACCTCGGCCGAACCCCGACGTAGGCTCAAGGTGATTAACTTCAGCGGGCCGCGCTACAACGGTGTCGCACACCCGCACCCGTATGGCCCGCCGCGAGGAGGTCCCTTCCCGTGACCAAGCAGGTCCGTCAACTGGATCGGGTGGTCATCCGGTTCGCCGGCGATTCCGGCGACGGTATGCAACTCACCGGAGACAGGTTCACGTCCGAGACTGCCCAGTTGGGCAACGACATCTCGACGTTACCCAACTTCCCCGCGGAGATCCGGGCTCCAGCCGGCACCCTGCCCGGGGTGTCCAGCTTCCAGGTGCACTTCGCCGACTTCGACATCCTCACCCCCGGCGACGCGCCGAACGTGCTGGTGGCGATGAACCCGGCCGCGCTGAAGGCCAACCTGCGCGACCTGCCGGGTGGCGCGGACATCATCGTCAACACCGACGAGTTCACCAACCGTAATCTCACCAAGGTCGGCTACACGGCCAACCCGCTTGAGGACGGCTCTCTCGACGGCTACGCCGTGCACCCGGTCGGCCTGACCAGCATGACCGTTCGCGCGCTGGCCGACCTCGACGTGTCCAAGAAGGACGCCGAGCGCGCCAAGAACATGTTCGCGCTCGGCCTGTTGTCCTGGATGTACTCCCGGCCGTACGAGTCGACGATCAGGTTCCTGGAGCGCAAGTTCGCCGCCCGGCCCGAACTGGTCGCGGCCAACATCGCCGCGTTCAAGGCCGGCTGGAACTTCGGTGAGACGACCGAGGATTTCGCCGTCCGCTACGAGGTCAAGCCGGCCAAGATGCCGCCCGGCAACTACCGCAACATCACCGGCAACGCGGCGCTCGCGCTGGGCGTCGTCGGCGCGCGGGTGCGGTCCGGCCGGCCGGTGGTGCTCGGTGCGTACCCGATCACGCCGGCCTCCGACGTCCTGCACGAGCTGTCCAAACACAAGCGCTTCGACGTGACCACGGTGCAGGCCGAGGACGAGATCGCGGCGATCGGTGTGGCGCTCGGCGCCTCGTACGGCGGCGCGCTCGGCATCACGTCGACCAGCGGCCCCGGCGTCGCCCTCAAGGGCGAAACCATCTCGCTCGCGGTCGCGCTCGAGCTGCCTCTGATCATCATCGACGTGCAGCGCGCCGGACCGTCGACCGGCATGCCGACCAAGACCGAACAGGCCGACCTGAACATGGCGCTGTTCGGCCGGCACGGCGAGGCCCCGGTCGCGGTCATCGCGCCGAAGTCGCCGTCCGACTGCTTCTACGCGGTACTGGACGCCGCCCGGATCGCACTGACCTACCGGACGCCGGTGATCCTGCTCTCCGACGGGTACATCGCCAACGGTTCCGAGCCGTGGCTGCTGCCCGAGATCGCCGACCTGCCCGACCTGTCGGTGGAGTTCGCGACCGAGCCGAACGGACCGGCGGGCAAGTTCCTGCCGTACCTGCGCGACCCGAAGACCCTCGCCCGGCCGTGGGCGATCCCGGGCACGCCCGGCCTGGAGCACCGGATCGGCGGCCTGGAGAAGGCGGACAAGACCGGAGACATCTCGTACGATCCGGCCAACCACGACCTGATGGTGCGCACGCGTGCCGCGCGGATCGAGGCCATCGAGGTACCCGACATCGAGGTCGAGGACCCGGACGGCCAGGCCCGCGTGCTGGTCCTCGGCTGGGGCTCCACGTACGGGCCGATCGGCGCCGCCTGCCGGGCGCTCCGGCAGCGTGGCTGCGCGATCGCCCAGGCACACCTGAGGCACCTGTCGCCGATGCCGCGCAATCTCGGCGAGGTGCTCAAGCGGTACGACAAGGTGGTCATCCCCGAGATGAACCTGGGCCAGCTGGCCCACGTGATCCGGGCCCGCTACCTAATCGACGTGATCGGGTACAACCAGGTCCGCGGCCTGCCGTTCACGGCGGCCGAACTGGAGACGATGTTGGAAGAAGTCGTGAAGAATGTCTGATTCGGTTTCGATCAAGCTCACCGCGAAGGACTTCAAGTCCGACCAGGAAGTGCGTTGGTGCCCGGGCTGCGGTGACTACGCGATCCTGGCGGCCGTCCAGTCGTTCCTGCCCGAGCTAAGCATTCCGCGCGAGCGCATCGTCTTCATCTCCGGCATCGGCTGCTCGTCCCGGTTCCCGTACTACATGAACACGTACGGCATGCACTCGATCCACGGCCGCGCCCCGGCGATCGCCACCGGGCTGTCGGTGTCCCGGCCCGATCTGTCGGTCTGGGTCATCACCGGCGACGGCGACGCGCTGTCCATCGGCGGCAACCACCTGATCCACGCGCTGCGGCGCAACGTCAACCTGAAGATCCTGCTGTTCAACAACAAGATCTACGGGCTCACCAAGGGTCAGTACTCGCCCACCTCCGAGGTCGGGAAGATCACGAAGTCGACTCCGCTCGGATCCGCGGACTCCCCGTTCAATCCGATCTCCCTCGCCCTCGGGGCCGAGGCGTCGTTCGTGGCCCGGACGGTCGACTCGGACCGCAAGCACCTCCAGTCGGTGCTGCGCGCCGCCTCGCAGCACCAGGGCTCGGCGTTCATCGAGATCTACCAGAACTGCAACATCTTCAACGATGGCGCGTTCGACGTGCTCAAGGAGCCGGCGACCCGGGACGACTTCCTCATCCGCCTGGAGCACGGCCAGCCGATCACGTTCGGTGCCGACGGCCAGTGGTGCGTCGTCCACCCGCCCGGCGGCTTCGGGCTGTCGGTCGAGCGGACCGCCGAGACCGACCCGGCGCACATCCTGGTACACGACGCGACCGTGGCCGACCCGGCCTACGCGTTCGCGCTGTCCCGGCTGCCGGATCTGGACCTCAGGCACACGCCGATCGGGCTGTTCCGCTCGGTGGAGCGGCCGGCGTACGACGACCTGGTCCGCGCACAGGTCGCCACGGCGGCCAGCAAGCTCACCCGCGGGCTCGACGAGGAATTCGCCGCGCTGCTCGGTTCGGGCGACACCTGGACGATCCTGTGATCCTGGTCAGGACGCCCGCGAGTCCACGTCGCGGACCGGCAGCGGGGCCGGGCCGATGACCCGATCCTGGTCCGTGAAGCGCACCGAGCCTGCCTCCAGGTCGGGGTGCTTCACGGCCAGCGCCACCTTGGCCGCCTCGTCGAGGGTGAGCGCGGCACCCTCCGCGTACGCCTGATCGAACGCCGCGTCGCCCAGCGCCGCACGCAACTTGGTCTGCTGCTGCGCCCAGTACGAGCCGTAGATCCTCGCCACGTCGGGCAGGAGGGCGCGGGCGGCCTGGGCGGCGCCATACAACCGCGCGGCCGTGATCTTGTCATCGCCCAGCGCGCAGCGCACCGCGAACCCGTTGATGGTCTCGACCGCGCACGAATGGAAGCCGTACCCCATCCGCGACCGCAGGGCGACGGCGAGATGGTCGTGCGCGGCGACCAGGTCGCCACGGGCGAGCGCGACCATGCCCAGGATCATGTCCACGGTGCGCCGCCCGCGCTCGCTCGGCCGACCCGCTTCCACCGGACGCGCCGCGGCGAGCAGTTCGGCGGCCTCGTCGAGCGCGCCGCGCTCCCAGAGGATCTGGGCGAGGCAGTAGACGGCGGGCAGGGCGTCGCCGATCACGTCGTGCGCCCGCGCCCAGTCAATAAGTTCCCGGCAGCCCGCCTCGGCC
This sequence comes from Micromonosporaceae bacterium, assembly GCA_040255525.1. GTDB lineage: Bacteria > Actinomycetota > Actinomycetes > Mycobacteriales > Micromonosporaceae > Rugosimonospora. The sequence continues at coordinate 8,505 of JBDZVD010000024.1, forward strand.
CCGGCCCGGTCACCCATGCTCAGCAACGGCGACCCCCGCCCGGACAGCGCCCGGGCCAGCAGGCCGTCGTCCCCAGCCTGCCGGGCGTACGCCTCGGCCCGGTGCGAGAACCGCAGCTCCTCGGCGTACTCGCCGTCGGCACCGGCGTGCAGCGCGTGCACGTGGTACGCCGCGGCCAACTCCGCTTCCGGGATCTCCTCACCGGTGACCGACATCCGCTCGTACAGCCGGAACAGCCACAACCGCCCCTCGCGGGCCAGGCCGCGCTCACGCCACCACTGGTCCAGCCCGCCGACGATACGCAGACCCTGCCGGGCACTGCCCTGGGCGGCGGTCCACCGCAGCGCCGCCCGCAACTCGTCCGCCAGCGGGTCGATGGCGAACAGCGACCGCGTGACCGGCCGCCGGTCCGGGGACTGGTGGGCCCACTCGATCGCGTGCAGGCACCAGGCCACGTGCCGGTCCCGGGCGGCCTGCGCCTCGCCCGCCTCGGCGAGCCGGCGCGCCGCGTACGCGCGGATCGCGTCGAGCATCCGGTACGTCGTGCCGGACGCGGTCGGTTGCGCCTGGACGAGCGACTTGTCCACCAGCACGGCGAGCGCGTCCAGCGGGTCCTCCCCCAGCAACCACTCGATGGCGGGCAGGTCCACCCGCCCGGCGAACACGGCCAGCCAACGCAGCAGCCGGGCGGCCCGGGGCCAGAGAGTGCGGTACGACCAGGTGACCGTGGCCTGCAAGGTGGCGTGGCGCAGCGCAGCGCCGCCGGCCAGCGGCACCGTGTTCACCATGGACAGCCCCGCGTCCAGTGTGGACACGACGTCGTCGAGCCGGTCGACGAGTTCCTTCGCGGTGAGTACCCGCAGCCGGGCGGCGGCCAGCTCCAGAGCCAGCGGCAACCCCTCCAACCGGTACGCGACCCGGCACAGCTGCTCCAGCTCGGCGGCGGACGGCCGCTTGCCGCCCCGGGCCGCGGTGGCCCGGTCGACCAGCAGCGCCACGGCGTCGCCCGGGGCCCCGTCGGGCTCCGGCTCCAGCGACAGCGGTGGGATCCGCCACACCACCTCACCGGCCAGCCCGAGCGGCTCCCGGCTGGTGGCGAGCACCTGTACCTCCCGGCAGCCGGCCAGCAGCCGGCCGACCACCATCGCGGTCGCGCCCGGCTGGGCATCGCAGGTGTCCAGGACCATCAGGAACCTGCGGCTGCTGGCGTAGTCGGCGATGGTGTCCACGACCGCCCGGCCCGGCTCGGGGCGCAGGCCGAGGGTGGCCGCCACGGTCACCGCCACGAGCCCCGGGTCGGTGACCGACGCCAGATCGACGAACCAGACACCGTCCGGGTACGCGTCCACCCGGGTGGAGGCGACCTCGACGGCCAGCCGGGTCTTGCCCGCGCCGCCCGGCCCCACGACGCTGACCAGCCGGTGCTGCTCGACCAGCGCGGCCAGTTCGCTCTGTTCCGCCGCCCGGCCGACGAAATTGGTCACCGTACCGGGCAGGTTGTGCGGCGTCGTGTCGAGCGTGCGCGGCCGCGGGAACTGCCGGTGCAACCCGGTGGAGATCAGCTGGAAGAGGCGTTCCCGGTCGTCGAAGCCGCGGAGCCGGTGTAGCCCGAGGTCGAGCAGCCAGGTGTCGTCGTCCAGTTGGCCTGCGTGCCGTGCCGTGGACGCCGAGCAGAGCACCTGGCCGCCATGCGCGGCGGCCGCGATCCGGGCCGCCCGGTGCACCTCCGGGCTGGTGTACTCGTTGCCCAACGGCTGCGCGTACCCGGTGTGCAGGCCCATCCTGACCTGGGGCCGGGCCTCGGGCGTCGGCCAGTCGTGAACGGCCAGGGCGCGCTGCGCCTCGGCGCACGCGTGCAGGGCGGCGCCGGCGTCCGAGAACGCGACGAAGAGCGAATCGCCCTCGGTGAACAGCGGGGTTCCGCAGCACCCGGTCAGGGTGGTGCTGAGCAGCCGCCGGTGCTCGTTCAGGACCGGCGGGTACCCGGCACCGAGCATCTGGGCCAACCGGGTCGACCCCTCGATGTCGGTGAATAGGAATGTCACCAGGCCGCTTGGCAGGTGAACCGACACGCGTGAACCTCCGCCCCCTGGAAGTCGTGCCTCATGCTGACGCACCCTCCGAAGTGGCCGCATCGGAGAAACGGTCCGGCACGGATCAGCCCAAGGACGAGCCCCGGAAGCAGATCATGGCACGGTGGAGTCAACGAGCGGGGAAGCACGGGGGTGCTACGGCTGACGTAACGACGACCACCAGGCCGAGTTGCGGCCCGCAAGGCCATTGTGAACTCGACCGACCGGTCGAGCGTCTTATCGTCCGGCCGTGCCGGCGGGCGGCGGTGCGCCACCACCGGCTCGCATGCCCCACGGATCGCGCGTGGCGGTCCAACCTAGCACCCGCACGCGCCTCCACAGCATCCACCCGAGGAGGCGGCCGGGCCGGTTGAGGAGGCACGACCGGCCACCGAGACCGTGGACAACAACTTGACGGTGTCGTCGTGCCCGTCCGGACAACGCGCGGGCGAGGCCGACTGGTCCATCGGCCGGTTCAGCTCGAACGTGTCGCCGCAGGCACGGCAGCGGTACTCGTAACGCGGCATGAAGATAGATTACGACGGCTGCACCGACACCGGAACGGGTGTAATACTCGCCTTGTGACCGGCACGGATCTGGACTCCCCTCCCGCGCTGCGGCCAGCGACCCCACCTGCCCCCGTCCGTCACCGATCATCGCGCTTCGCCTGGCTGCCCGCAGCGGGCCGGCGGATCCGGCGCAGCACGGCGGCCGGCGGGCAGGCGCTGCATCGCTGGGCGCTCCGACCCAGCGGGCGGTTCGTGCTTCCCGCCCTCGCGCTGGTCGCCCTGCTCGCGGTGGCAGGTGGTGCCGGCGGCTACCTGGTGCCGGCGACCGCCCCGGCGAAGCCGCTGGCGCAGCCGGACGTCGGCACTTCCGGCGCCGGAGATCCGCTGGCCAGCGCGCCGGCCGGGCTCGACCCCGACGCCACACCGCTGCCCGGCGCGACCGACATACCCACCGACGAGCCGATCGGCACGACCGCCACGGTGAGCAGGCCGCAGGACGTGCTGGCCGCCTGGGCGACGAAGCTGTCCCCCACGCTCGGGATCCCGGTCGTGGCCCTTCAGGCTTACGGGTACGCCCAGCTCTGGTCCCAGCAGACCCAGCCGTCATGCCACCTGGCCTGGACCACCCTGGCCGGCATCGGCAAGATCGAGTCCAACCACGGCCGGACGAACGGCGCCGTACTGCAGCAGGACGGCCGGGCGATGCCGCCGATCATCGGCCTCACTCTCGACGGCACCGGCGATCGCGCGAGGGTGCCCGACACCGACCACGGCAGGTACGACGGCGACACGGTCTACGATCACGCGATCGGACCGATGCAGTTCCTGCCGAGCACCTGGGGCAAGTACCAGGTGGACGCGGATCAGGACGGATCGGCCGACCCCAACGACATCAACGACGCGGCCCTGGCCGCCGCCAACTATCTGTGCGCCGGAGGCCGTAACCTCTCGGAGCCCGCGGTCTGGCGGTCGGCGATTCTGTCCTACAACGACCTGGACTCCTACGCGAACGACGTCTTCACCGCCGCGGACGACTACGGCAAGCAGAGCCGGACGGTGAGCTAACCGGACAACTTTCTGGCAGCCGGAAGAATCGCCGGAACAACTACTTTCGCCGGCCTGCGATTCTCGGCAAGCTAGAGCGGTGATGGTACGCGAGTGGGATCCCCGAACCGCGCCGTCTGTCGAGATCGAAGCCGTTTTGGCGACGCTCAACGCAGCGCAGTCTGTCGATCTTCCAGACGATCCGCAGTGGCGCCTTGACGCGTTCCGCGAATACCTTTCCGTCACGATGCCCGGTGAGCGCCGGGTGTGCTGGTTGGCCGAGTCGAGCCCGGGCGCCGCGGCGCGCGGCGAACCGGTGCTGGGCGAGGCCAACATCCTGCTGCTCGGCGACATCGGCGTGATCGAGGTGTGCGTACACCCGAAGGCGCGCCGAGGTGGGCTGGGTCGCGAGTTGCTGGGCGCCGCGATCCGCCGGGCGTACAGCGAAGGTTTCACCTCGATCGGCGTCGAGGTCATCGGCGGCACCCCCGCGATCGACTTCTACGAGCACCACGGGTTCCGATGCGCGTATGTGGAAATCCGTAACGTTCTCAAATTGTCCAGTGTGGACTGGCTGCGGTTGGGCGAGATGGCCGCCGGGGTCAGTTCTGGGTACCACATCGAGTATTACCCCGGCGGCCCGCCGGAGGAGCTCTACGAGGCGTACGCGGAGGCGAAGGAGCTGGTCCGCGAGTCCTACGACCTGGGCGACCTGGAGCTGCGGCCCAGCTCCTACAACCCGGACCGGCTTCGCGCGAGCCTGACCACCCTGCACGCTCGCGGGCTCAAGCCCTACATCGTGCTCGGCATCCACGAGAAGACCGGCAAGGTCGCCGGCCTGACCGAGGTCGTCGTGCCGGCCCAGCGCCCGACCCGGGCCGACCAGTACGACACGATCGTCGTGCCGGCCCACCGGGGGTACGGGCTGGGGCGGGCGATCAAGGCTCGGATGCTGTTCGAGCTACGCTCGGCCGAGCCCCGGCTCACCGAGGTGCAGACGTGGAACGCCTTCGAGAACGAGCCGATGCTCAAGGTCAACGCCGAGCTGGGCTTCCAGCCCGACCGGCAGTGGCGCGAGTACGAGGCTGACGTGCCCGATCTCGTCCGCCTGCTCAACCTCGCCACCCCGTAGGATGCTGCCGCGTCGCTCAATACGGCGCGCGGGTATCCGGCGGCGGGGCTCGCCCCGGCGCTGAGCGACACGGACCTCCCACTGGCTGCGCCTGCGCAGCCAGTCCCGATAGCTGCGGCTGCGGTGGAACGTCTCGGGCGGGCGGGCGGGCGAGCCAGCCATAGATGTCTGCCCACCACTCCCCGGGAAGCGGATCGAGAATCGTGACGGTCAGTAGGCGGCGCGCAGCAGGCGGGCCGCCTCGACGGCCCAGTACGTGAGGATTGACTGGGCGCCGGCCCGACGGATCGAGGTCAGCGTCTCCAGGATCGTGCGCTCCCGGTCCAGCCAGCCGTTCGCCACGGCGGCCTCGACCATCGCGTACTCACCGGAAATCTGGTACGCCGCGACCGGTACGTCCACCGAGGACGCGACGGCGGCGAGCACGTCCAGGTACGGCAGGGCGGGCTTGACCATCACCAGGTCCGCGCCCTCGGCGACATCGAGCGCCACTTCGCGCAGCGCCTCCCGGACGTTGCCCGGATCCTGCTGGTAGGTCCGCCGGTCACCGACGAGCGCCGACTCGACCGCCTCACGGAACGGCCCGTACAGCGCGGACGCGTACTTGACCGCGTAGGCCAGGATCGCCACGTCCGCGTACCCGGCTTCGTCCAGCGCCCGCCGCACGAACCCGACCTGGCCGTCCATCATCCCGGAGGGGCCCACCACGTGGACTCCCGCGGCGGCCTGCACCACCGCCATCTCGGCGTACCTGGCGAGGGTCGCGTCGTTGTCCACCGAACCGTCGGGGGCGAGCACGCCGCAGTGGCCGTGCGAGGTGAACTCGTCGAGGCACAGGTCGCTCATCACGACCGTGGAGTCACCGACCTCGGCAATGACGTCCCGGATGGCGACGTTGAGGATGCCCTCCGGATCGGCGCCGCAGGAGCCGGTCTCGTCGCGGTACTCCGGCACGCCGAACAGCATCAGCCCACCGATCCCGGCCGCGACCGCCTCCGCGGCGGCCTTGCGCAGCGACTCCCGCGAGTGCTGCACGACCCCGGGCAGCGACGAGATCGGCCGCGGCTCGGTCAACCCCTCCCGCACGAACATCGGCAGGATCAGCTGGCGCGGCGCGAGTTCGGTCTCGCTCACCAACCGGCGCATCGCCGGGGTGCGGCGCAGCCGGCGTGGGCGGCTGTCCGGATAGGTCATCGTGCTCTCCTGAGCGTGCGGTGCCGGATCGGGAACGCCGGATCGATCGGGACCCGGCCGATCGGCAGGGCCGACGGTCAGCGGTACCGGTGGATCACCGGAACCGCAGCGCCGTCGGGCCCTGCACCTTCGAGCCGCGCCGTTGCTTGGCCGGCATGGCGGCCAGCTTCTCGCGCAGCTCGACCGCGTACGTGGCGAGTTCCTCGACCAGGTCGGGGACCGCGGCGTGCGGCGGCTGGACGTCCACCCGCAGACCGAACTCGACCGCCGTCTCCGCGGTCTTCGGTCCGATCACCGCGACCACCGTGCGGGTGTGCGGCTTGCCGGCGATGCCGACCAGGTTGCGCACCGTCGAGGACGAGGTGAACAGCACCGCGTCGAACCCACCGGACTTGATCGCGTCGCGGATGTCGGCCGGCGGCGGAGCGGCCCGGACGGTCCGGTACGCGGTCACGTCGTCGACCTCCCAGCCGCGCTCGGTCAGACCGGCGGCCAGGGTCTCGGTGGCGATGTCGGCGCGCGGGAGCAGCACCCGGCCGACCGGGTCGAGGATCTCGTCGTGCGGCGAGAACTCGGCGAGCAGGCCCTCGCTGGACTGTTCCCCGGCCGGAACCAGCTCGGGCTGGATGCCGAAGGCGCGCACGGCGCTGGCGGTCGCCTCACCGATACAGGCGATCTTCACCCCGCCGAAGTGCCGGGCGTCCAAGCCGTGCTCGGCGAACTTCTCCCAGACCGCGCGGACCGCGTTGACCGAGGTGAAGATCACCCACGCGTACCGGCCGTCTACCAGTCCCTTGATCGCGCGCTCCATCTGCGCCGGGGTGCGGGGCGGCTCCACCGCGATCGTCGGCACCTCGCACGGGATCGCGCCGTAGGCGCGCAGCCGCTCACTCATCACGCCGGCCTGCTCCTTGGTGCGGGGCACCAGAACCTTCCACCCGTACAGCGGGCGGTTCTCCCACCAGCCCAGCTTGTCGCGCTGCACCGTCCCGGCGCCGACGGACAGCACCACCCGGCCGCTGAAGCCGAGCGCGGCGGCCACCATACTGTCCACGGTGGACGTCGACGTGTACTGCGTCTCTCCGGTCCCGTCGCCGGTGACCGCGACCGGCGTCTGCGGGTCGAGCCCGGCCGCGAGCAGCCCGTCGCGGACCGTCCCCAGCTCCCCGGCCTCGACCGCGACGGCGACCGCGCCCCGGCCGGCGGCCGCGGCCAGCGCGTCGAAATCGACCGTGCTGATGTCGTCGATGTCCGCGGAAGTACGCACGCCGGTGAGCGGGATCCCGGCGTAGGTGGCCACACCGGCCGCCTGCCCGACGCCCGGTACCACCTCGAACGGCACCGCCGTGCGGGCGACCGCCTGGACCTCCCGGACCACCGACTCGTGCCCGAACGGGTCGCCGGCCACGAGGTGTACCGCGTGCAATCCGGACCTGGCCGCCGACAGCAGCACCTTGGCGACGTCACCGGAGGCGCCCTCGGCCGGCGAGAACTGCGTGTCGGGTGACGCCAGCTCACGGATCGCCCCGAGCATGACGTCGGACACGCCCCGGTCGAAGACCACCTGGTCGGCGGAGGTGAGCGCGTCATGGGCGCGGTGGGTGAGCAGGCCGGGATCGCCAGGGCCGGCCCCCACAAAGCTGATGTGCCCGGTGGACTTTCGGGTCCGCGTCATTGCTGTACTCCCAGTACTTCGTTGGCCCCCGCGTCGAGCAGGTCCTCCGCCAGCAGGCGGCCGACCACCGACGCGTCGGCGAGCGTTCCGGTGCGGGAAAGCCGGAAGGCGACGCGCCCGTCCGGACTCAGTACCGCACCGCGCAGATAGATCTCCCCGTCGTTGTCGGCGACCGGCCGGTGAGCCGGGCCCGCCGGGCCACGCTCGATGGTCTCGGCGAGACCGGCGACGGGTGCGCTGCAGCCCGCTTCGAGCCTGGCGAGCAGCGCGCGCTCGGCGTCGACAGCGGCCCGGGTGGGGGCGTGATCGAGCGCGCGGAGCGTGTCGAACAAATCATGATCGTCGATCCGGCACTCGACGGCCAGCACGCCCTGGGCGGGCGCCGGCAGCATCTGCCCCGGATCGAGGATCTCCGTCACTTCGTCGGCCCGCCCGAGCCGGGACAGTCCGGCGTGGGCCAGGACCACGGCATCGAGTTCGCCGGAGGTGACCCGGCGCAGCCGGGTGTCCACGTTGCCGCGGATCGGAACGATCTCGATGGGCAGCCCGAGCGCGTGCAGCTGGGCGATGCGGCGCACCGCGCCGGTGCCGACCCGGGCGCCGGGCGGCAGCTCGGCGAGGGTCAACCCGTCCCGGGCGATCAACGCGTCGCGCGGATCCTCCCGCTGCGGGGTCGCCGCGATCACCAGTCCGTCGGCCGGTGCCGTCGGCAGGTCCTTGTACGAGTGCACGGCAAGGTCGATCTCCTTGGCGCCGAGCGCGTCGCGCAGCGCGGAGACGAAGACTCCGACGCCCAGCTGGGCCACCGGCGCGGTGGACCGGTCGCCCGCGGTGCTGACCTGAACCAGCTCCACGTCCTCGCCGGACGCCCTGGACAGCGCGTCCGCAACCATGCGGGACTGGGCCATGGCGAGCGCGCTTGCCCTCGTCCCCAGCCGGATGCTCACGAGTCGACCTCCGGAACCCCGTTGACCGCGCCGGGTGAGGGCACGTCCAAGTCGAACAGCTCACGCAGCAGGGCGGCGTACCGGTCCCCACCGGGGCCGGCCGCCAGCTCCCGCACCCGCACCGTCGGCTGGTGGAGCAGGCGCTGCACGACCCGGTGGATCGTACGCGCCACATCGGCCCGCTGCTCGTCACTCAGCTCCGGACGGCGTTGCGAAAGCCGGCGCAACTCCGCGGCGACCACGTCCTCCGCCCGGGAACGCAGGGCGGCCACCGTGGGTGCCACGTCGGAGCTGCGCAGCCATGCCAGGAACGCCTCGACCTCGGCGGCGACGATCCCCTCGACCGCTGCCTTGTCCGCGGCCAGGCCACCGTCGGTCGACAGGGACGCGCCCAGCCGCTCGATGTCGATCAGCTCGACCCCGGGCAGCGCGGCGACCCGCGGGTCGACGTCCCGGGGCACGGCGAGGTCCACGATGGTCACCGGGCCGGTCACATCGGCCGGCGTGATCACGTGGCCGGACGACGCGGTCGCCGAAACCACGATGTCCACCGCGGACAGGTCGAGCCCGGGTACGGCGGTGGCGTCGTACAGCTCGGCGAGCCGGGCGGCGCGCTCGGCTCCCCGGCTCGTCACGTAGAGCGGGCCGGCGCCGGCCCGGCGCAGGGTGGCCATGGCCAGCGAGCCCATCGCCCCGGCGCCCACCACGAGCGCCGAGCGTCCGGCGAGCGTGACCGGCCCGGCCGCGGGCGCGGGACCGGCGCCCGACGGGGCGGCGGCGGCCAGGTTGAGGGCGGCCGAGACGACGCTCTGGCCGGCCCGGTCGATCCCGGTCTCGGCGTGCGCCCGCTTGCCGACCCGCAGCGCCTGCTGCATCAGCTCGTGCAGCAGGCGGCCGGTCGCGTCGTGCTCGGCCGCGATCGCGTACGCGTCGCGCAGCTGCCCGAGGATCTGCGCCTCACCGATCACCATCGAGTCCAGCCCGGTGGCCACCCGGTACGCGTGCCGCACCGCCTCCGCGTCATAGTGCACGTACGCGTGCGGCGCGAGGTCCGCCGGAGCCGCCCCGGCGCGGGCCGCCAGTACCGCGACGATGTCGGTCAGGCCGCCGTGGAATGCGGACACCCCGGCGTAGACCTCGACCCGGTTGCAGGTGGACAACACGAGCGCCTCGCCGATGTAGGACTGGGCGAGGAGCTGGGCCAGCAGCGGGGGTGCCCCGGCCGGAGACGCGACAAGCCGCTCCAGTACGGGTACCGGCGCCGTACGGTACGACACACCGACGACGATGAGATTCATCAGCTGATCGCCTCCGGCAGCGCCGTCAGGGTCGCCTTCCGGTGCTCGTGGAAGGACAGGATCTGCAGCTCGATCGCGAGGTCGACCTTGCGTACGTCCACATTCTCCGGCACCGACAGGACGCACGGCGCGAAGTTCAGGATGCTGGTCACTCCACAGTTCACCAGCGTGTCCGCGACTGTCTGCGCGGCGTGAGCGGGCGTGGCGATCACCGCGATCGCGATGTGCTCGGTCGCGACCACCTCGGCGAGATCGTCGATGTGGCGCACCGCCAGGCCGGCGATCCGGTCGCCGACCCGGGCCGGATCCGCGTCGAAGAGTGCGGCGATGTGGAAGCCACGGGACCCGAAGCCGCCATAGCCCGCCAGGGCCTGGCCGAGGTTACCGACACCGACCAGGGCCACCGCCCGGTGCTGGTTGAGCCCGAGAACGTGTTCGATCTTGTCGATCAGTTGCCCGACGTCGTACCCGACCCCCCGGGTGCCGTTCGAGCGCAGGTACGACAGGTCTTTGCGCAGCTTCGCCGAATTCACGCCCGCCGCCGTGGCCAGCTCCTCGCTGGAGACCACGTCGCCACCGCCGTCGGCGAGGACGTGCAGTGCCCGCAGGTACTCCGGGAGCCGGGCGACGGTGGCCTCCGGCAGATCCGGCAGTTCCGAGGCGGAGGCACCGCGATCGGACGGTCCATGGCCCGGCGACCCGTTGGCGCTCAGCCCGGCCGCCGAGCGTGCCGGCCGGGAATCACTCCCCGCTGGCCGCTCGCTGCGCTGCTGACTCAAGTGTTCCTCTCGATCCGGGCCGCTTGAGGGGCGCGCCGCTGCCGCGACACTGCCGGCCACCCGTCATCCGCATAGATGCCTGCCCGGGGAACCCCACCGCGCCGACCGCGGCCGGCTGTGCTAGGAAGCTCACCGCGTTTAACAGAGTAGGCGCTCGTGAACACGTGCACAAATCGCGATCTTGAAGGGTTGAGTCGCAGGTCACAGCGCTAACCGGTAGGGATAACCCCACTTCGGAAACGGCGGCACGCGGGATGGGACATTCCGTCTCCGGTGTCTAGGTTCAATGAATGACCTACCGCGAGCGGCCGCTTGACCGCGACGCCTCCTCCCTCGGCGCCGCTGGCGAGCGCGGGACCTACGCCCGCGCCGGCAACCCGGTGACCCGCATGCTTCGCCAGCTCGGTGTCGACTCGGCCTACGCGATCGTCGGCTTCCCCATCGCTCTGGCCGGCTTCATCGTGACCCTGCCGCTGTTCGTCCTGGGGGTCGGCACGCTGATCATCGTGGTCGGCTTTCCGATCATGGTCGGCGCGCTCTACGCCGCCCGGGGGTTCGCCGACCTCGAACGGCTACGGCTGCCGTCGGTGACCCACCGGCCTGCCCCCCGCCCGGCGTACCGCAGCGCACCGGGCGGCTCCGGCTTCTGGCGGCGGGTGTTCGCTCCCCTGCGGGACGGTCAGTCCTGGCTGGACCTGATGCACGCGATCTTCGGCTGGATCCTCTACACGGTCAGTTTCGTGTTCACCGTCACGTGGTGGGCCGGCGCACTCGGCGGCGTCAGCGCGTTCATCTGGACCGGGTACATCCCGCACGACCAGACCGACCAGGATCTCAACGAGTTGCTGCACATCTCCGACTCACTGACCGCGCGGATCGGCCTGAACACCGTGATCGGCGTGTTCTTCCTGGTCACCCTGCCTTTGGTGGTACGGGTGGCGGCGCTGATCCCGGCGCAGTTCGGCCGGGCGCTGCTGACCGGGATCGCCGAGGTACAGAACCGGATCAGCGGGCTGGAGCAGCAGCGGGACTCGGCGGTGTCCGCCGAGGCGACCGCGCTGCGGCGGCTGGAGCGTGACATCCACGACGGCCCCCAGCAGCGGTTGGTCCGGCTCGCCATGGATCTCGGCCGGGCCCGGCAGCAGATGACCACCAACCCGGACGCCGCCCGGGCCACCCTGGACGAGGCGCTCGGTCAGACCCGGGAGACCCTCGACGAACTGCGCGCCCTGTCGCGGGGCATCGCCCCACCGATCCTGTCCGACCGGGGCCTGCCCAGCGCCCTGGCCGCGCTCGCCTCGCGCAGCACGGTGCCAGTGGCCCTCACCGTCCCACCGCAACTCGGCCGGCTCGCCCCGGTCGTGGAGAACACCGCGTACTTCCTGGTCGCCGAGGCGCTGACCAACCTGGCCAAGCACAGCCAGGCGGAAAGCGGCACGGTGTACGTCGCCAAGGCGGAAGGGCGGCTGATCGTCACCGTATTCGACGACGGGGTCGGGGGCGCGCACATGTCCAAGGGCCACGGGCTGACCGGGCTGGGCGACCGGGTACGGGCGGCGGGTGGCACGCTCAGCGTCGTCAGCCCGGCCGGCGGGCCGACCGAGATCCGAGCGGAGCTGCCATGCGAGTAGTCGTCGCGGACGACGCGGTACTGCTGCGGGAGGGCCTGATCCGCCTGCTGGAGGAGAACGGTCACCAGGTCGTCGCGGCCGTCGGGGACGGACCCCGTTTGGTGGACGCGATCGTGGAGCACCGGCCCGATGTCTCGATCGTCGACGTGCGGATGCCGCCGTCGCACACGGATGAAGGGCTGCGCGCCTCGGTGACCGCCCGCCGGCTGGTGCCACGGTCGCCGGTCCTGGTGCTGTCCCAGTACGTCGAGGTGTCCTACGCGGACGACCTGCTGGCGGACCGGGTCGGGGCGATCGGGTACCTCCTGAAAGATCGGGTGGCCGAGGTCGCCGACTTCCTGGACACGCTGGAGCGGGTGGCCGCGGGGGCCACCGTGCTCGACCCCGAGGTGGTGGCTCAGTTGGTGGTACGCCGCGGCCGGGCGCCGCTGGATTCGCTCACCCAACGGGAGCGTGAGGTGCTCGCGCTCATGGCCGAGGGCAAGTCGAACGCGGCCGTCGCCAAGACCCTGGTGGTGACCGACGGCGCGGTCGAAAAGCACGTGAAGAACATCTTCACCAAGCTCGACCTGCCTCCGGACGAGGAACAGCACCGGCGTGTCCTGGCGGTGCTCACGTATCTGCGCGGATAGGACGTCCGGGGGACCCCTCCGCGGGGGCGGACCGCCGGGCCTCGGGCTCCGGCGCTACCCGAGCGCCGCGAGCCGGGCCGCTTCGGCGAGCGTGTCGGCGACCGGTACGCCGACGGCCCGCAACCGGGTCGGGTCGGTGAAGCCGCCGGTGTAGAGCACGCAGCGGGCACCGACACTCGATGCCGCGATGGCGTCGTCCACCGAGTCGCCGATCAGCACGCAGTCCCCGCCGGTCAGCCCCTGCGCCTTGAGGTGGGCGACGAGGTGAGGCGCCTTCGGACCGCCGCCGACCGGATCGCGGAGCCCGTCGACGCGGGCGAAGTACCGGTCGATCCCGTACCGCGACACGGTCGGTACCAGCTCGTGGTGGAACCACATGGACAGCAGGGACTGGGTACCCGCCCAGGAACCCAGCGCCTCCAGCGCACCGGCGGACAGCCCGCACGCCAACATTCCCTCGGCATACGCGAGGTGGAACGCCTTGTCCAGCCGGGCGAACTCCTCCTCGTCGATCGCGCGGCCGAGGACCCCGCTGTAATACTCCGCGATCGGCCGGCGGAAGTCACGCCGGTGCTCCTCGGCGGTCACCGCCGGGCCGCCGAGCTCCGCGAGCGAGGCGTTGGTGGCGGCGACCACCAGGCTCAGATCGTCGAGCAGGGTTCCGTTCCAGTCCCAGACGAGGTGCGGCACCCGGCAACTCTAGCCGCCGGCGGGCGGGGGACGCCTCCGGAAAATCGGCCGGGCTCCGGCCGCGAGCCCGGCCTCAGCCGGCCAGGTCCCGGCGCAGCCGGTCCTCCTCCACCCGCCAGTACCCGTGCTCCTTGCCGTCCAGCAGGATCACCGGTACCCGGTCGCCGTACTCCGCCTCCAGCTCACGCTCCGACTCGACGTTGATCTCCTGCCACTGCTCGCCGGTGTCCGCCGCGATGCGGTCCATCGCCTGTTTGGCGACATCGCACAGGTGGCAGCCGGGTCGGGTGATCAAGGTCAGTCGAGGCACCGGACCAACCTAACCCGGGTCGCGCAGCTTGGCTTTGCGTACCCTGCCGGTGGCCGAGTGCGGCAACGACGGGACGAATTCGATCGCGGTCGGGCACTTGAACCGGGCCAGATTGCGCTCGCAGTGCGCCAGCAGCTCCTCGGTGCCGACCGTGGCCGAGATCACCACGAAGGCCTTCACCGTCTCCCCGGTGTACGGGTGGGGGATGCCGACCACAGCCGCCTCCCGTACCGCAGGGTGCGCCATCAGTACCCGCTCCACCTCGTACGGGTACACGTTGAACCCGCTGACCAAGATCAGCTCTCGCTTCCGGTCGACCAGGAACAGGTCCCCGTCGGCGTCGGCGTACGCCACGTCGCCGGTGGCCCACCAGCCCTCCGCGTCCGGGCCGCCCCGGCCGTCCGGCCAGTACCCGCTGAACAGGTTCGCGCCCCGGGCCACGATCTCGCCCGGGTCGGTACCGGGTGAGCCGGGCGAGTCGTCGTCGAAGTCGTCGTCGACGAGGTCGATCTCGTCCCCCGACGCGGCCACCAGCTTCAGCGACACGCCCGGGATCGCCCGGCCGATCGATCCCTGCTTGGTCACCGGTGCGACCAGTCCCGACGTGAGCACCGGAGCGGCTTCGGTCAGCCCGTACCCCTCGAAGACCGGGTGCCCGGTCGCCTTGAGGAAGCGGGCGCCCGCCAGCGGGTGCAGCGGCGCCGCTCCGCTGACCGTCAGCCGCACCGACGAGAACGCCTCGCCGAACTCGGGCAGCAGGGACCAGGCCACGAACATCGCCGGTACGCCGATGACGATGGTCACCCGGTGCTCGGCGACCAGCCGCAGCGACTCGACCGGGTCGAACCGTTCCAGCAGCACGCCCGTGCCGCCGTGGTACGCCAGGGCGCCGAGGCCAGCGTTGAGCCCGTACGAGTGGAACAGCGGCAGGGCCAGCAGGATCACGTCATCCGCGGCCAGGGGCGGCGGCTCGACTCGGGCGAGCTGGGCGTGGTTGGCCAGCAGCGCCCGGTGGGAGAGCATCGCGCCCTTGGGGTTGCCCTCGGTACCGCTGGTGTAGAGCAGGACGGCAAGATCTTCGCCGCCGGCCACCTGCCCCGGCGCCTGCCGGGGGACGCCTGCGGGCTGGGACGGCGGCGTGTCGTTCGGGCCGTACCGGTGGCGCAGCGGTAGCCCGTCGGCGACCAGGTCGACGGCGGCGAGCACCTCCGGCGTCGCGAACAGCGCGGCTGCCCCGGAGTCGGCCAGGATGTGCCGCAGCTCCCGACCGGTATACCCGGGATTGACCGGTACCGCGACCAGCCCGGCCCGGAGGACGGCGAAGTAGGACTCGACGAACCGCGGCACGTTGGGCAGCGCGATCGCCACCCGGCCCGGGTACCCGTTGTCCTCCGGCAGCGCGAGCGCGCGCAACCCGGCGGCAAGCTCGTCGATCCGGCTGTCGAGCTGTGCCCAGGTCACAGTCTGGTCCTGCCAGATCAACGCAACCTTGTCCGGGGTGGTCCGCGCAGCCTCGCTGACCGTTTCGGCGACGTTTCGTGGCTCGTGCACGAACGCACCCTAGCGCCGGGGCGGCGATCCTGGCGCCTGCCAGTTTTCTCTCCCGGCGCCACGTGCTTTCTCTCCCGGCGGCCACGTGCT
The DNA here is from genome assembly GCA_040255525.1 of Micromonosporaceae bacterium. Taxonomy (GTDB): domain Bacteria; phylum Actinomycetota; class Actinomycetes; order Mycobacteriales; family Micromonosporaceae; genus Rugosimonospora. The sequence continues at coordinate 24,059 of JBDZVD010000024.1, forward strand.
TTCTCCCCCCGGCACCCGTGGCCCTTGATCACGACACGCCCGGATTCGAGCAACACGCCGGGTGACACGCCGGTCACGACACGCCGAGAGCGCCTGGATGCGTGTCGCGGAATTCCGGCGAGTCCTGCCCGGCAAGGCCTTGTCAATTACAGACCGGCGGACAACGTGTGCGACGAGTGTCGGAGGTCGTCCGAAATACTTCGCCTCTGAGTAACGGACTCCGCACGCATCGGTGACGTTGGCCCTATTATTTCTCAGGTCGGCTCACCCGATGTGTCGTGTGTCGACACCCCTCTGCCTGAGGAGGCCGCAGTGCCCGTTGAAGCACCGCACCACCACCTCGTGGGCAGGAGTCGGGTTCCCCGACGGATCCCGGCTTCCGCTCTCCGGGCGCTGGCGCACGGGCCGGCGGAGGAGGTGCGGTGACCCGTTACGACCTGGCCGGCGCTGGAGCCGGCGCGTCCTTCCCCGAGGTGCTCGGGGCGCGGCTCGCGCTCACCGAGGGCCTGTCCGTCCTGCGCGACTGCGTATCCGGGATGCTGACGTCCGTCCTGGGCAGCGACGGCGGTACCAGTTCCCGGACGCGCAACCGGCCACACATCAACGACATCCCGATCCGGCACATCCCCGGCGGCAACACGAAGCCGGTCGGCGGCCGGTTGGCCGTCCCGCCACGGCCGGTTCCGGCGCAGGTGCCGGAGCTCGGCGGCGACACCGAGCAGCTGCCGAAGCTGCCCGCGGCGGGCACCGACCTCATCGACGGGGTGCGTGCCGACCAGTCGACGGAGGCGCCACCGTCGAAGACCGGACCACCGGGCGGGCCGCCGAGTGGCTACCCGGACCGCCCCGACCCGTCGGACGCCGCGGCGGCGGTGTGGGCGCTGGTCGAGCGGGCGCAGGCCGGGGAGGCCGAGGCGTTCGGACTGATCTACGACCGGTACGTCGACACGGTCTTCCGGTTCATCTACTTCCGGGTCGGCAACCGGCAACTGGCCGAGGACCTCACCTCGGACACCTTCCTGCGGGCCCTCAAGCGCATCGGCAGCTTCACCTGGCAGGGCCGCGATCTGGGCGCCTGGCTGGTGACGATCGCCCGGAACCTGGTCGCGGACCACTTCAAGTCGGGCCGGTACCGGCTGGAGGTCACCACCGGCGACGTGCTGGACGCCGACCGCGAGGACCGGGGCCCGGAGGGCAGCCCGGAGTCGGCGGTGGTCGACCACATCACCAACGTCGCGCTGCTCAGCGCGGTCAAGCAGCTCAACCCGGAACAGCAGGAGTGCATCGTGCTCCGCTTCCTGCAGGGCTTCTCGGTGGCCGAGACGGCCCAGGCGATGGGCAAGAACGAAGGAGCGATCAAGGCACTTCAGTACCGCGCGGTGCGGGCCCTGGCCCGGCTGCTACCGGACGGCTTCCGGGCGTGACCGTCCGCCATTCGGGAAGGCGCGGGACGGCAGCCGCCCCAGCCGTAACCGGAGGCGTGACTCGCGCGTTGGAATCGATGCCAGCCGGCAGGGCCCCCGCCGGTGCGACCAACGGGAGGAGGTGCGGGTAATGGCCGCGATTTTTCACCGTCGCCGTGCCGAACGATTCGCACAGCTCCTTGACCAGGCCGACGGCAGGAGCCACCGACACAGTCGCACGCCGCTCGATGAGGAGCTGGCCGACTATGTGGCGCTCGGCCGTATGGTGTCCGGACGGGATCTGACCACGCAACACGGGCCGGATCCGGACTTCCGCTCCAGCTTGCGCGCCATGCTGGTGGCCACCGCCGAGCGCGAGGGCATCGGAGTCACGGCGGGCAAGGACCAGCGTCGCAGGGTCCTGGGTCCGGTGTATCTGAGCGCCTCGGCTCAGTCCGGCACGTCGAGCGCTCCCCGTTCGGGCAAGCGCCCGGTCGTGGGCAGCCGCCGTACCCGTGGCGCGATCATCGTCGGTATCGCCGCCGGTACCCTCGCCCTGTCCGGCATGTCGATGGCCAGCGGCGACGCGATGCCCGGCGACCCGCTGTACGGCGTCAAGCGATCGACGGAGAGCGCTCAGCTCGCGCTGACCGGATCCGACATCGACCGGGGCCAGACGTACCTGGGATTCGCCCGCAACCGGATCCTGGAGGCGTCGACCGTCCGCAACAACCCGACCCGGGTTGAGGACACCCTCGGCGACATGGACAACCAGACCGTCCATGGCATCAGGCTGCTCAGCGCGGTCGCGGTCAACCGGCACGACTCGACCGCGCTGAACGTGATCGACGATTTCGTCACGGCCCAGCGGCCACTCGTCACCCAGTTGACGACCGACCTGTCCGGTCCGGCAAAGGCCCGGGCGGAACAGTCCGTGAACCTGCTGGATCAGGTCGGCCGACGGGTGGCGGCCCTGCGTGCCGCGCTGATGTGCGGTTCGACGGTGACCGCCTCCGACGCGCTGGGGCCGACGCCGCCCGGGTGTCCGGGCGCGTCCCGGGCCGGCCAGACGTCACCGGCCGACCCCGGGCACTGACCAACCCAGGGTCCCATCCCGCTCGTACCCAGACCCCCGGCCGCGCCCGGGGGTCTTTTCTTGCCGGGGCGGATACCCTCGCAGAGGTCGACACCCGAACGCGGAGAGGGGCGGAGCGTGACCGGGACACCACGGCACGAAGTGCTCGCCGGCTGGGCTGCGGCCGAAGTCGAGGCCGCCCTCACGGTGCCCGCGGACCCCTCCGCCGCGGCCTTCTTCGACATTGACAACACCATGATGCAGGGCGCCTCGATCTACTGGTTCGCGCGCGGACTGGCCGCCCGCAAGTACTTCACCACGACCGACCTGGCCCGGTTCGCCTGGAGCCAGCTCAAGTTCCGGCTGCTGGCGCGGGAACACGGCGGCGACATGTCGAACGCCAAGCAGGCCGCCCTGGCGTTCGTGCAGGGCTGGTCGGTCGGCGAGCTGCGGCGGCTGTCCGAGGAGATCTTCGACGAGCTCATGGCCGAACGGATCTGGTCCGGCACCCGGGCGCTGGCGCAGCTCCATTTGGACGCCGGGCAGCGGGTGTGGCTGGTCACCGCGGCCCCGATCGAGCTGGGCCAGGTGATGGCCGACCGGCTGGGGCTGACCGGCGCACTCGGCACAGTCGCGGAGATCGACCATGGGGTCTACACCGGCCGCCTGGTCGGCGACCTGCTGCACGGTCCGGCGAAAGCGGAGGCGATCACCGCACTGGCCGCGACCGAGGGGCTCGACCTGAGCCGGTGCACGGCGTACAGCGACTCGGTCAACGACGTTCCGATGCTGTCCCTGGTGGGGCACGCGGTCGCGGTCAACCCCGACGCCGCCCTGCGCCGGGAGGCACGGCACCGCAACTGGGAGGTACGCGACTTCCGCACCGGCCGGAAGGCCGCCAAGATCGCCGTACCGTCGGCGCTGGGTACCGGCATGGTCATCGGCGCGGTCCTGGCGACCGCGGCGATCAGGCGCAAGCAGTCGCGCTAGCGCTGCGGACCCTTCCCGCTGTCGCGGTCGCGCTGTTCCAGCAGCCGGTACAGAGTCTGCTGGATCGTCTCCCGCACCTGGTCGGCCAGGTTGAACACGACCGCCGGATCGTCGGCCTGCTCGGCCCGCCCGGCGGTCTCGATCGGCGTACCGAAGCTGATCAGCCACTTCGACGGCAACGGAATCATCCCGAGCGGCCCGAGCCAGGGGAAGGTCGGCGTGACCGGGAAGTACGGCCAGCCGAGCAGCCTGGCCAGGGGCTTGATGTCGCCGATCATCGGATAGATCTCTTCGGCACCGACGATGCTCACCGGGACGATCGGGGTACCGGTGCGCAACGCTGCCGAGACGAACCCGCCCCGCCCGAAACGCTGCAGCTTGTACCGGTCGCGGTACAGCTTGCCGACGCCCTTGAAGCCCTCCGGGAACACGCCGACGAGTTCCCCGTCCCCGAGCAGCCGCTCGGCATCCGGGTTACAGGCCAGCGTGCTGCCGTGCTTGCGGGCCAGCTCGGAGATGAACGGCACCCGGAAGACCAGGTCGGCCCCGAGCAGCCGGAGGTACCGGTGGGCCGGGTGCTCGTCGTGTACGGCGACGGTGAGCATCAGCGCGTCCATCGCCACCACGCCGGAGTGGTTCGCCACCACCAGGGCCGAACCGGTGGCGGGCAGGTTCTGGATGCCCTCGACATCGACCCGGAACCAGTCGTGGTAGAGCCGACGGAGCAACGGAAAGAACACGCCGTCGGTGAGTTGTTGGTCGAACCCGAACTCGTCCACCTCGTACGCGCCGGTCAGCCTCCGGCGCAGGAACGCGAGCGCGTCCGCGACCCGGCGGTCCCAGACGTCCTGTTGCGGCGCCGCCGGCCGGGGCGCCACGCGCGAGGGCGCCGGCTCGGGCAGCCGCGCGGCGGACGGTGCCGCAGCGGACGGTGCCGGGGCGATCCGCGGGCGGGCGGCCGCCGGGGTGGCCGGCGACACGTGCCCGCCGTTCGGGTACGGGACGCCGGAGCGGCTCTCGAAGTCGGTCATCTCGCCACCCGTGGCGCCGAGGAACCAGGCGCGGCGGGCAGGCCGCGGATGTTCGTGGTCATGAGCTGTCCCGGAGGGCGGCACGGGCGGCACGGATCCCGCCGAGGATGCTCCGCTCCGCCGCGGCCACCGCGTCACCGGGCAGGATCCCGCCCGCTCCGGTACCCCGGAGGAAGTCGGCGAACGCGTCCGACGTGGTGCGCGGCGTGTACCCGTACTCCTTGATCAGGCGCGTGGTGTCCACCACCCGGCCGTGAACGAACAGGTCGAGCTGGTCGAGGGTGAACTTGACACCCGAGCGCGCCAGCCCCGCGGCGGCGGACAGCCCCTGCTCCATGACCGGGACGGCGATCCGGTTGGCCCGGCGTACCGCCTGGGACAGCGTGATCACCCCGGCGCCCGCGACGTTGAACGTACCCGGATGATCTTCCACCACGGACCGGTGCAGCACCTCCAACGCGTCATCGACGTGGATGAACTGGAGGCGGGGATCCCGGCCGAGCACGGTGGGCACGAACGGCAGCGCGAAATACCTGGTCAGGCTCGTGTTCGCGCGCCGGCCGATGAACGGCGCGAAGCGCAGCACCGTGGCCGCCACATCGCGGCGGCGGCGCTGGAAACCGCGGACATACCCCTCGATGTCAAGCACATCGCGGGCGAATCCGCCACGGGGAATCTCGCGCGGCTCGGTGTCCTCGGTGAACACCGCCGGGTCGCGGAAGGACGCCCCGTACGCGGCGGTCGACGACCGGATCACGATCTTCCGCAGGTCGGGCGCCTGCTGGCAGGCGGCGAGTAGCTGCATCGTGCCGATGACGTTTTGCTCTTTCATCGCCGGCCGGCCACCGGCGTGCCGGTCGCCCGCGACGGCCAAATGAACGACCGCCTCCACCCGCTCAGACGAAATGATCTTCGCGGGTTCGGCGGTCGTGATGTCGGCGGCGACGAACTCGACGCCTCCGGCAAGGAGGATCGCGAATTCGGCGGGCGGTTGCTCGCTGTCCAGCCCGATGACCCGCCCGATCCGGGAATCGGCAGCAAGCCGCGCGGCAACCTGGGCGCCAAGATAGCGGGCGACGCCGGTGACCAGCACCACCCCCGGGCCACGGTGACGCCGGCGCGGGATGGCGCCGTTGATCCGGCGCTCCTGACCGGTGCTCACGTCACTCCTCCGCGTTTTCGCCAGAAGGAAACTGAGCGAGGGGTGCGTCTACCTTCCCGCCGAGGCGGGGCGCCTACTTGCCGAGACGGCGACGCTGGACGCGGGTCTTGCGCAGCAGCTTCCGATGCTTCTTCTTGGCCATCCGCTTGCGGCGCTTCTTGACGACCGAGCCCATACGAGTTTTCCCCTCGAACTGTGCGCTTGAGTAAACCCGGTAAGCCTAGCCGGCACCCGAGGGGAACACGAAACCGGCCCTGCCCGTGCGGTCAGGCCGATCTGGAGAACGCGTCGCGCAGGTAGGCGTGCACGGCATGCTCGGGTACCCGGAACGATCGCCCGACCCGGACCGCGGTGAGCTCACCCGAGTGGACCAGGCGGTAAACCGTCATCTTGGACACCCGCATGAGCCCCGCCACCTCGGCAACGGTCAGAAACTGAACCTCCGAAAACCTGCCCTCGGAGTGTGCGGATCCCGCCATGGCTCACCCTCGGTCCTGTCCCCGGCGCGCACCCGTCGGGAGGCTTGCGCCGCCGGGGCGGGGAACGCGCGTGTAACTAGAACGGTACCGGTACGGGTGTGACTTCCGCGACGGCTTCTCACATTTGTTCCCTGGTCGCGGTACCCGCCGACGGGTGGCCCGGCTCAGTTCCGGGAGGCGAGCGCCCGGGCGAAGAAGGCCACGTTCCTCGGCCGCTCGGCGAGCCGGCGCATCAGGTACCCGTACCACTGCTCGCCGTACGGCAGGTAGACCCGCACCTGGTACCCGGCGGCGACCAGCCGGCGCTGCTCCTGCGGCCGGATGCCGTAGAGCATCTGGAACTCGAAGTCCTCCGGCGACCGGTCGAACCACTTCGCCCGGTCCTCGCCGATCGCGATCAGCCGGGGGTCGTGCGTCGCGATCATCGGGTACCCGGGTCCGGACATCAGGATGTTGAGGCACCGCACGTACGATTTGTCGACTTCGACCGGGGACTGGAACGCCACCGACTCGGGCTCGGAGTACGCCCCCTTGCAGAGCCGGATCCGGGAGCCGGGGACGGCCAGCTCGCGGCAGTCGCCCTCGGTACGCCGCAGGTACGCCTGGAGCACCGCGCCCGCGGTCGGGAAGTCCCGGCGCAGCCGGGCCACCGTGTCCAGGGTCAGGTCGGTGGTCGCCGCGTCCTCCATGTCCAGCGTGACCGTGGTACCCGACGACGCCGCGGCCTCGCAGATCGCGTGCGCGTACTCGTACGCCAGGTCCTCGTCGAACCGCTGCCCGAGAGCGGAGAGCTTCACGCTGACCTCGGCGGCCGGGGTGACCCCGGCGCCAGCGAGCGATTTGAGCAACCGGAGATACTCGTCCTTGGTAGCCGCCGCCTGCCCGGCAGTCTGCGTGTCCTCACCGAGATAGTCCAGAGTGACCTTGAGTCCCTCCGCGACGAGTTCGCGGGTCGCGCGCAACGCGTCGTCGGTGGAGGCACCAGGCACGAACCGTCGTACCACGTCCCGGCTCACCGGGACGGTCTGCACGAGCCGCTCTACCCGCGACGACCGGGCGGCGGCGAGGATGACCGTTCGGAGCATGGGGCGAGCGTAACGCCCGCGAATAGCTCGGACCCGCTAACCTCTGTTCCGGCCGACTGGAGGACGGATCATGCACCGGATCAGCTCTGAGCCCCGGCCGGGGTGGCAGCAGACGGTACGCGACCAGGGGGTTTCCCTCGCCCATTGGGACGAGACCGCCTGTTATGTCCTCGACCTTCCCGAGGTGCTGCGGTTGGAGGCGCTGACCGAGGAACTCTACGAGATGTGCCTCGCGGCGGTCCGGCATGTGATCGAACAGGGCAGGTATGCCGATTTCGGCGTCCCGGAATGGGCCATCCCGGCGGTCCACGCGTCCCTGCTGTCCGGGGCGCCCAGCCTGTGCACCCGCCTCGACCTGTGGCACGACGGCAACCGGCCGCCGAAGCTTCTGGACTGCCGACCGGACGTACCGGACGGGCTGGTGGAGACCTCGATCGCCCAGTGGTACTGGCTGGATCAGACCAGGCCGGACCAGGACCAGTGGAACAGCCTGCACGAGCGGCTGCTCACCGGCTGGCGGACGATCGCGAAGGAGCTGCGCTACCCCTCCGTCCACTTCGGCTGGTCCCAGCTGGACCCGACCGGCGGTGACGAGTTGACGGCCGGGTACCTGGCCGGCGTGGCCGAGCAGGCCGGCCTCGGCACCCGGCTGGTACCCATGCATCTGATCGGCTGGGACGGCCAGCGCTTCCTCGACGACGAGGGCGGCCCGATCGTCACCTGCTTCAAGCGGTACCCGTGGGAGTGGATGATCCGCGAGCCGTACGGCCGGCTGGCGCTGGCACCGGAGACCCCGACGACCTGGATCGAACCGCCCTGGAAACTCCTGCTGTCCGGCACGCCGCTGCTGGCCACGCTGTGGCAGCTGTTCCCGGACCACCCCAACCTGGTGCCGGCGTTTGCCGGCCGTGCCCTGGAGCTGCCCGCGCCGCCGAGCTTCTCCGGCAACCCGGTCGTCTTGACGACGTGGATGGTCACCGGCGAGGACGGGCGGCCGCACTCCGCGGGAGCCGGGTTCCGCGAATCCGGTGCCGACGGATACGAGCGGTTTGTCCCCCACTATGTAACAAGATAGCCATTGGCATGCCTGGATTGCGCCGGCCGCCCCAACACCGTCTACCGTTGTCGCGTGAACTTCGACGCGTACGCCCACCGGGCCGTTGATCTCGTCAACGCACCGCTGGACGACCTCGATGACCTGAGGAGCCTGTTCGGCCCCGACAGCTGGATGCGGGACGGCACCACGGAACGCGACGTCGCCACGTTCCGCCGGGCCCAGAAACGGCTGCGCGAGGTGTTCGAACTGGGCACCAGCCACCGGGACGCGGAGGCCGTCGCGGCGCTCAACGCGCTGCTCGACGCGCATCCGGTGCAGCCGCGCATCTCCGGCCACGACGCCTCCGACTGGCACATGCACGTAACCAGCCGCGGCTCGTCGGTCAGCGCCGAGTACCTGGCCGGCGCGGTCTGGGGCCTCGCGGTCTGGCTGTGCGAGTACGGCAGTGCCCGGTTCGGGGTCTGTGCCGACGACCGCTGCGGCAACGTGTACCTGGACACATCCTCCAACTGCTGCCGCAGGTTCTGCTCGGAGCGCTGCGCGACCCGCTCGCACGTCGCGGCGCACCGGGCCCGCAAGCGCGCCGCGGACGCGCTGACGACGGTCAGCTGATCGGTCGGCGGCACACCACTCAGACATCCACAGTGGACGCCTGAGTCAGGTGCGTGCGCGCGAACGCCAGCGCCTCGGCCAGGTCGGACTCCCGCTCGGCACGGCTCGCCGCGCGCCGGGTGGACACCTCGACCGCGATCGAACCGGTGAAGCCCCGACCGGCCAGCGACTCCAGCAGCGCGGCGCACGGCTGGGTGCCCCGGCCGGGGACCAGGTGTTCGTCGCGCGCCTCGCCGGTGCCGTCGCCGAGGTGCACGTGCGCCATCGACGACCCCATCGCGTCGGCGAGAGTCAGGGAGTCGGTGCGCGCCGCGGCGCAGTGCGAGAGATCCAGGGTGTACGCGTCGAAGCCGACCTTGGTCGGGTCCCAGCCCGGCGCGTACGGCACGAATTCCCGCCCCGCCATCCGCACCGGGAACATGTTTTCCACCGCGAAGGTGATGCTCGGGTGCTCCTGGCGCAGTTTGGCGATCCCGGACACGAACGTCCGGGCGTAGTCGCGCTGCCAGGTGAACGGCGGGTGCACAACGACGACCCCGGCCGACAGGGACTCGGCGAGCGCGGCGCTGCGGCGCAGCCGCTCCCACGGGTCCGGGCTCCACACCCGCTGGGTGACCAGCAGGCAGGGCGCGTGCACCGAACTCACCGGCACGCCGTAGTGCTCGGACAGGCCGCGCAACGCCCCGGCGTCCTGGCTGACCGCGTCGGTCCAGACCATCACCTCGATCCCGTCGTACCCGAGGGCGGCGGCCATCGCGAACGCGGCCGAGGTGGGCTCCGGGAACACCGACGAGGTCGAGAGCAGGACAGGAATCACACTGCCAGCGTATCTCCGGGCCGGCACTCCGATCCGAATCGTTGGGACAATATGCGCCTAACGTCCCACTTCGGCCGCGTGACGGGCGGCCCATCCGCCGGTCAGCCCCAGCACCGTCCCCGGTCCATCGCGTGACCGCGCCGCGCAAGCCCAGGATCAGCTCTCCAGGATGTCCAGCCGGCGGAGGATCACGCCCTCGCGCAGCGCCCAGGGGCAGATCTGCAGCTCGTCGATGCCCAGCCGGCGCATCGTCGCCTCGGCCACCACGGCGCCGGCCAGCAACTGGTGGGCCCGCGGGGCGCTGACCCCGTCCATCTCGCCCAGGGCACCGGCCGGAATGTGCCGGATGAAGCCCAGCACCTGGTGCAGGCCCGTCCGGGTGAGTACCCGCGGCACCAGCGGCCCGGCTTCCGACGGCTCCGCGCCGGCCAGCCGGGCCAGAGTACGGAAGGTCTTCGAGGTCGCCACCGGCCGGTCCCAGCCGCTGGGCTCGATGACCCGCGCCGCGCCGTCCACCACCTTCCCGGCATACTCGATCAGCGCGTCCACGTCGGCGGCCCTGGGCGGCGAGCCGTGCAAACGCTCCCGGGTCAGCCGGCCCGCGCCCAGCGGTACGGACAGCGCGATGTCCGGCTCCTCGTCGATGCCGGCGGCCAGCTCCAGCGACCCGCCGCCGATGTCCAGTACCAGCAGCCGCCCGGCCGACCAGCCGAACCAGCGCCGTACCGCCAGAAAGGTCATCCGCGCCTCGCCCTCGCCGGAGAGCACGCGCAACTCCACCCCGGTCTCCCGGCGGATCCGGGCGAGCACCTCGGCGCAGTTCGCGGCGTCCCGAACCGCCGAGGTGGCGAACGCCAGCAGGTCCTCGGTCTGCAGCCGCTCCGCGGCCTCGCGGGCGTTCCGGACCGCCTCGACGAGCGCGTCCGCGCCCTGGGTGGACAACCGGCCGTCCGGCTTGATCTGCTCGGCCAGGCGCAGGACGGCCTTCTCCGAGTGGGCCGGCCAGGGATGGGCACCGGCGTGCGCGTCGACGACAAGAAGATGCACCGTGTTGGAGCCGACGTCGAGGACACCGAGACGCATGCGGCATACGCTAGCCCGATGAGCATCCGCGCGTCCGTCGACGAGCCGAACGACCCTCGCAGCCTGGAAGTGGGCCTGGACTACCCCCGGGAGTGGATCGAGTTCCCCGACCCCGCCGACCCGGAACACGTCGTCCGGGCCGACCTGACCTGGCTGCTGTCCACGTGGACGTGCGTGTTCGGCAAGGCCTGCCACGGGATCATCAAGGGCCGTGCCGCCGACGGCTGCTGCTCGCACGGGGCGTTCTTCACGGACACCGACGACGAGAAGCGCATCCGGGACGCCGCGCGGAAGCTGACGCCGGAGACCTGGCAGCACCACCGGCGGGGGTTCAAGAACTACACCGAGATGGACACGATCGACGGCAAGACGCCGGCGCGGCGCACGGCGACCCGGGACGGCGGTCCGTGTGTCTTCCTCAACGACGCGAGCTTTCCCGGCGGCGGCGGCTGCGCCCTGCACGCCCAGGCGCTGCGCGACGGCGTGCACCCGCTGGAGTACAAGCCGGACGTGTGCTGGCAGTTGCCCATCCGCCGGGACCAGGAGTGGAGCAAGCGCCCGGACGGGACGAAGGTGCTGGTGTCCACGATCACCGAGTTCGACCGGCGCGGCTGGGGCGAGGGCGGCCACGACCTGGACTGGTGGTGCACGTCGTCGCCGGAGGCGCACGTCGGCACCGAGCCGCTCTACCGCTCGTACGAGCCAGAGCTGACCGCGCTGATCGGTAAGAAGGCGTACGCCAAGCTGGCCGAGCTGTGCGCGGCCCGGATGGACCTCGGGCAGGTCGCGCCGCACCCGGCGACGCCGAAGCCGATCCCGGTGATCGCGCTCCAGCCGGGCGGCCGCGAACCGGCGTCACCCCGGCGCGGGGCCAAAAGCGGCGCTCGGGGCGCCAACACCGCCACGGCCAACTAGCGAGGCGCGGCCGGCCTACGGCTCGAACTTGTACCCGAGGCCGCGCACCGTGACGATGTGGCGCGGGGTCGACGGCTCCGGTTCGATCTTGGAGCGCAGCCGCTTCACGTGGACGTCCAGGGTCTTGGTGTCGCCCACGTAGTCGGCGCCCCACACCCGATCGATCAGCTGTCCACGGGTGAGAACCCGGCCGGCGTTGCGCAGCAGCATCTCCAGGAGCTCGAACTCCTTGAGCGGCAACGGCACCGCGTCACCGGAGACGGTCACCACGTGCCGCTCGACGTCCATCCGCACCGGACCGGCAGCCAGTGTGGGGGCGGTCACCTCGACGGCCTCACCGGACTGCCGGCGCAGCACCGCGCGGACCCGGGCGACCAGTTCCCGTGGCGAGTACGGCTTCGTGACGTAGTCGTCGGCACCGATCTCCAGCCCGACCACCTTGTCGATCTCCGAGTCCCGGGCGGTGACCATGATGATCGGTACGTTGGACCGGGAGCGCAGTTGCCGGCACACCTCGGTACCGGACATCTCCGGCAGCATGAGATCCAGCAGGACGATGTCCGCGCCGGTCCGGTCGAATTCGGTCAACGCCGCAGTACCCGTGGCCGCGACGGAAACCTCGAAGCCCTCCTTGCGCAGCATGTACGACAATGCGTCCGAGAACGACTCCTCGTCCTCGACGACCAGCACGCGGGCCACTACGCGCTTCCTTTCACTGGGTCTCGGCCTTTCACCGCGCCTGGGCGGCGGAGTATCCCGCCGCGATCACAACCGACGGCGGTAGCGGAAGAGCGGCGTCCGGTGGACGCGCGGGCAGCCGCAGGATGAACGTCGACCCCTCGCCAACCGTACTGACCACGTCGACCCGGCCACCATGATTGGTCGCGATGTGCTTGACGATCGCCAAGCCGAGGCCGGTGCCACCGGTCGCCCGCGAGCGTGCCTTGTCGGCCCGGTAGAAGCGCTCGAAGATCCGGTCGAGATCCTTCGGCTCGATGCCGATGCCCCGATCGGTCACGGCGATCTCGACGAAGTCACCGTTCACACCGGCCGTGATCGTCACCTGGAGCGGCGGTTCGCCGCCCATGCCGTCCGGCGAGTACACGACCGCGTTCTCGGCGAGGTTGGCCACCGCCGTCATCAGCTGGCTCTCGCTGCCGTACACGGTCAGTCCACGGGTCCCGGAGAAGCTGACCTCGATGCCCTTCGCCGAGGCCGAGGTACGGGTGCGGTCGATCACCTCCGCGATGATGCGGTCGACCGGCACCGGCTCCGGCTCCGGCAGCGGCTCGCCGCCCTGAAGGCGGGACAGTTCGAGCAGCTCCGTGACCAGCCGTCCCATCCGGATGGATTCATGCTGGATACGCTCGGCGAAGCGGCGGGCGGCCTGGGGGTCCGGCGGTGTCGTGGCGTCCGTCTCCAGCGCGTCCAGCAGCGCTTCGGCCAGCAGTTGAAGCGCCCCGACCGGCGTCTTCAGCTCATGGCTCACGTTGGCGACGAAGTCCCGGCGCACCCGGGCCACCCGGTGCGCCTCGGTGACGTCGGCCGCCTCGACCGTCACGTGGCCGTCACCCAGCGCCACCGCCCGGAGGTGCACGCCGAGCGGATCCCGGCCGTCGCCCCTCGGCAGGTCGAGTTCGACCTCCCGCCGGGTACCGGTACGCCGGGCCTGACCGGCCAGCGTACGCACGACGGTGTGCGCGACCGGGGCGCCCCCGGCCACGGTACCGGCGCGCAGCAGGCCGAGTTCCCGTGCCGCCGGGTTGGCCAGCACCGGGCGGTCCTGCTCATCCAGCACCAGCACGCCGACCCGGAGCGCGTCCAGGCTGCGCCTGCCAAGTCCCTTGGTCGACGCGTTCCGGCCGGGCTCTTCGTCCACCGAGTCCTCCGTGTCCGGAGCTGGATGCTGCTGGACCGGCCCGCCGCCTTCCTTGGCGCCGCGACGGCGCATCCACTCCACACAGTGATCGTAGGCTCGCTGGTAACCCAGCGATTTCGCAGCAACGGACAAACTGGGCAGCGATCACGCAGAATTCACCACGCGGCCCCGTCCCGTTCACCGGGGTTCACCGCAGCGACGCTCCGTGGATCTACCATCACGCCAAACGCGAGCAAAACCGCTGCTCAAGCCCGGACCGGGCGGCAGCGAGAGTTCCCGCGTGACCGGCCTGGACGCAACGCAGCCCGGAACATCCGCCGCTTGACCGGGCTGGCCGGGCGCCAGCCGGCGGCCGCCTGCCTGGAACAGTCCGCCCGGGCGCCCAGCCGCTGGCTGGGTGCCCGGGCGTTCGGCTCACCGGCCCTGGTTGGCCACCGCCGCGGCGGCTTCCGCGGCCGCCTCCGGGTCGAGGTACCGGCCGCCGGTCACCCTGGGGCGCAGGGTGGCCGGGTCGAGGTCGTAGCGCAGCGGGATCCCGGTGGGGATGTTCAGCTTCGCGATCGCCTCGTCCGAAATCTGGTCCAGGTGCTTGACCAGCGCCCGCAGCGAGTTGCCGTGCGCCGCCACCAGCACGGTACGACCGGTCAGCAGGTCTGGCACGATCGCGTCGTACCAGTACGGCAGCGCCCGGGCCAGCACGTCCTTCAGGCACTCGGTACGCGGCCGGGCCTCGATCGGCAGGGCCGCGTAGCGCGGGTCGTCGACCTGGGAGAACTCGTCGTCCGCCTCGATCGGCGGCGGAGGGGTGTCGTACGAGCGGCGCCACAGCATGAACTGCTCCTCGCCGTACTCCTCCAGGGTCTGCTTCTTGTTCTTGCCCTGCAAAGCGCCGTAGTGCCGCTCGTTGAGCCGCCAACTGCGACGCACCGGGATCCAGTGGCGGTCCGTGGTGTGCAGGGTGATCTCCGCGGTCCGGATCGCCCGGCGCAGCACCGAGGTGTGCACGACGTCCGGCAACAGCTCATTCTCGCGCAGCAGCTCACCGCCGCGGCGCGCTTCCTCCTCGCCCTGCGCCGACAGGTCCACGTCGACCCAACCGGTGAACAGGTTCTTCGCATTCCATTCGCTCTCGCCGTGGCGGAGCAGCACGAGGGTGCCCACAGTCATGCCGTCCATCCTGCCCGACCGGTCCGGGCGCAGGTCAGCCGGCCGGGGGGTGGGGTGGCGGAACCGGCCCGGCCGGGCCGGCCTGGTTGAATATCTGGCCGCGGCCCGTACCGCGGTCGACGACACCGACCTGGCCTCGCAGCCGTCGTGACACAGCGCTGACCTGTCGTTACCCGGAGAACCGGAGCGCCGGGACAAAGACCGGAAACGCCGGGTTCAGAACGCGCGCGACGACCGATCTTGCCGTATGGTCGCATGTCTATGGAGAGGGACACTCGGCCAGGGCCGGTATCCGGCCCGGCATCAACCGATGGGCAACACGTCGTAGGCGTCGCACACGTACCGGATCTGCGCACCATCCTGAACGAGAACACCGCGAGCGACCTGCCGCTCGTCCGCACAGCCCAGACCCAGCCGACCGACTCGCCGGCCCGACCAACCCATTGACTGTCGACGTCGGTACGGCGGGCGGGGTGACGCGGACCCCCGGGCCGCGCCAACCTCGCCTGCCGCACTGACACCAAAAGGGTTCGCCGCGATCCTTCGGGATGCCGACGAACCCTCTTTGGTTCCGGTGGCGTGCTACGTCCCCCAACGTGTGCCACCAGACGGGCTGCTCGGTGCACCGCCGTTTCGACCCCCTCGAACGACTGGCCGGCAGCGCGTCTGGCGTTAACGTACGGGGCGCGGTAACGACCGGGCAAGCAGTTTCTGTTGTAGCCTCGATCACAAGCCGTAACCGGTTTCGGGAAAACCGTTACGGGGTAAGCCTCTCGTACCAACTGTCCGATGTGGTCACTCGCGCGGCCGGGGGTCGCGGCCGGGGTGGAGCGTCCACTCAGGACGGATTGACCAGGTGTTCGAAGGCTCGCAGATTGTCCAGCGGCTCGCCGCGCTTGACCCGCCAGGCCCACTCCCGCCGGATCGCCGTACCGAAGCCGATCTCCAGCATCGTGTCGAAGCTCTCGTCGGCGTAGGTGAGCACCGAGCCGAGCAGCCGGTCCAGTTCGTCGGCGGTGACCGCGTGCAGCGGCACCCGGCCGGTGAGGTACACGTCGCCGGCGTTGTCGATGGCGAACGCGACACCGTAGAGACGCGCGTTGCGCTGCAACAGCCAGGCCCACAACTCTTCCCGGCGCTCGTCCGGCTGGCGCATCACGAACGCCTCGATGGCCAGCGCGTGGTCGCCGACGGTGAGGTTGCACACCGTCTTGAGTTTGTGGGTACCGGGCAGCGTCACCGCGTACCGGCCGTCGCCGGTGGGCTCCCAGGCGAGCTCCCGTTCGTCCAATGTGGACTCGATGAGCCGGGCGACGCCGTTCATCGCGCCGTCGCCAGCTCGAAGCCGAGGCCCTGCGACCGGTACCCGGCCACCGCGTCCCGGTACACGGCGAGCAGGCTGGCGGCCGTGTGGTTCCAGGAGAACTGCCGAGCGTGCTCGATGCCCCCCTTGCCCAGCAGCGCGCGCAGGTTCGGCTTGCGCAGCAGCCGGGACAGCACCCGGGCCCACTCCCCCGGATCGTGGCCGTCGACGAGGACCCCGGAGCGACCGTCCCGCACCGCGGTGGGCAACCCGCCGACCGCGGCGGCCACCACCGGGGTACCGCACGCCTGCGCCTCCAGCGCGACCAGCCCGAAAGACTCGTTGTAGCTGGGTACCGCGACGATGTCGGCGGCCCGGTACACGTCGGGCAGGGACTGCCTGCCCTGCGGCGGGAGAAACCGCACCAGATCGGCCACACCCAGTTCGGTGGCCAGGCCGGCGAGGTCCAGCCCACTGCCGCTGTTGCCCCCGACGATCGCGAGGGTCACCTGGCCGCGCAGGTCCGGCGGAAGGCCGGCGGCGGCACGCAGCAGGATATCCGGCGCCTTGAGCGGCTGGATGCGGCCGACGAACGCGATGACGTACCCCCGGGCCGGCAGCCCCAGCCGGCGCCGGGCGGCGGCACGCGCCGCCTCCTCGCGGCCCGCCGCGGCCGGCGCGAACCGGTCCAGATCCACACCCGGCTCGACGACCGTCACCCGGTCCTCCGGCGCGCCGTAAAGGTCGACCAGTTCGCGCGCCTCGATGGGCGTGTTCGCCACCAGCCGGTCGGCTTCGACGACCACCTGCTCCTCGCCGAGGATCCGGGCCTTGGGCTCGGGCCGGTCGCCGTCCGCCAGCCGGCGGTTCTTGACCTTCGCCAGGGTATGCGCGGTGTGTACCAGCGGCACCCCCCAGCGGTCCTTCGCCAACCAGCCGACCTGCCCGGACAGCCAGTAGTGCGAGTGCACGAGGTCGTACCAGCCGGGCGAGCGGGCCGCCTCGGCGCGCAGTACGCCGTTGGTGAACGCGCACATCTGGGCCGGCAGTTCCTCCTTGGCGAGGCCCTCGAACGGACCCGCGGCCACGTGCCGGACCAGCACACCGGGGGCCATCTCGACCGTCGCGGGCAGCCCGGAACGGGTGGCCCGGGTGAAGATCTCGACCTCGACGCCGGCCTGGGCGAGCCGTTTGGCGACCTCGACGATGTAGACGTTCATCCCACCCGCGTCGCCGGTGCCCGCCTGCTCCAGGGGAGAGGTGTGTACCGAAAGAGTGGCGACCCGACGAGGCAGCCGTGCTGCCGCCAGTGTGCTCACCCGGGCCACGTGTGCCCTCCTACCGCGTCGTCGGTACCCGTCGTCGGTCCTGCTGTCGGTTGTGCCCCTATCCAACGCTGTCAACCGCCAGACCGCCTCGCATCTTCCCGCTTCGCATTCCCGAAACGCCATCGAGGTGAGCAAACTCGCACCGGCGGGCGGCCGCCCTGATGGGCGCCGGGGTGAGGGTGGCAGGATTTCAGGATGCTCACGCCCGGTTGCGCCACCCCGAAGGAGGACGGTTGACCATGCCAGCTCACTCACCGGTACGGGCGGAAACGGGCGCGCGGCCGATCGCGGTGATCACCGGAGCGTCCAGCGGGATCGGCACCGCCACCGCGCGCAGGCTGGCCACCGAGCGGTTCCACGTGGTGGTCACCGCCAGGCGGGCGGACCGGCTGGCCACCCTGGTCGAGGAGATCCGGGCCGGCGGCGGCCAGGCGACCGCGGTACCGGCCGACGTCATCTCCGCGGACGACGTCGCCAGGCTCGCCGCCGCCGTCGCCGAACTGGACGGGGAGGTGACGCTCCTGGTCAACAACGCCGGCGGGGCGCGGGGCCTGGACCCGATCGCGTCCGCGAGCGTCGAGGACTGGCAGTGGATGTACGACGTGAACGTCGCCGGTACGCTCCGGGTCACCCAGGCGCTGCTGCCCGCGCTGGACGCGTCGGGCGCCGGCACGGTCGTCGTGCTCGGCTCGACCGCGGGTCTCATCGTGTACGAGGGCGGGGCCGGCTACGCCGCGGCCAAGCACGCCCAGGCGGCGCTGGCCGAGACGCTGCGCCTGGAACTGTGCGGCCGGCCGATCCGGGTGGTCGAGATCGATCCGGGCATGGTGCGCACCGACGAGTTCTCGCTCAACCGCTTCGGCGGTGACGAGGAGCGGGCCGCGGCGGTGTACGCCGGCGTGGCCAACCCGCTCGTGGCCGAGGACATCGCGGACTGCATCGCGTGGTGCGCGACGCGCCCGCACCACGTCAACATCGACCGCCTGATCGTCCGGCCGCTCGCCCAGGCGGCGCAGCACAAGGTGCACCGGGTGCTGTGAACCCGCGCCCGGGCCACCGATCCGCCCCGGCCGGTCCGGTGTCCGGTGTGCCGCGGGCGCCGGTGGGTTCGGCGACCCGGGGGACCACGAACCCCAACCGGCTGCGCCGGGTGGACGGCTGGATCTGCTCGATGCTCGGGCCTCGGCTGCCCGACGATCCGCTGGTGGTGGACCTCGGGTACGGGTCCTGGCCGGTGACCACCGTCGAACTGCGCTCCCGGCTGGCCCGGGTACGCCCGGCCGTCCGGGTGGTGGGGCTGGAGATCGACCCGGTACGGGTGGCCGGAGCGGCGCCGTACCTCGACCCGCCCGGCCTGACCTTCGCGCCCGGCGGGTTCGAACTGGCCGGCCTGCGCCCCGTGCTGGTACGGGCGATGAACGTGCTGCGCCAGTACCCGGAGCCGGAGGTGCCGGCCGCCTGGTCGACCATGCGCGCCGCGCTGGCACCGGGCGGGTGGGTCATCGACGGTACCTGCGACGAACTGGGCCGGCTGTCCTCGTGGATCCTGCTGGACGGCTCGGGGCCGCGTTCGCTGACCCTGTCCGTGCGGCTGTCCACATTGGATAGCCCGATCGAGGTGGCGCAGCGGCTGCCCAAGGCGCTCATCCACCGCAACGTGCCCGGGCACTGGGTACACGCCTACCTGACCGCGCTCGACGACGCGTGGCGCGATGCCGCGCCGCTGTCCACGTTCGGGTACCGGCAGCGGTGGATCCGGGCGGTGTCAGCGACCCGGGAGGCCGGCTGGCCGGTACGGGACGGGGTACGGCGCTGGCGCCTCGGCGAGGTGACCGTCGACTGGCCGCAATCCCCCGACCGGAGCGCCGGCACGGACCGGTGAGCGCCGCCGGCCGGCCCGCCGCCACGCGGGTGCCAGATCACCGCGCCGACATGCACCGGGCAGATCAACGCTTTACAGTAGGTGCGACTTCGGCGCCCCGGGCTCGACTCGCCCCGCGATCGCGGCGCCGACAACACGGACATGGACGGGGATGAGCGGGCACGTGGACAAGAAGGAATTCCGCCTCGCGGCGCTGCGCACCGAGGGATCGGCGTTCCGGGAGGCGGTCGTCGACGCGTCGCTGGACGCTCCGGTGCCGTCCTGCCCCGACTGGAGCGTGGCCCGGCTGATCGGCCACCTCGGTGAGGTCTACGGCTTCGTCATCGATCATGTGGGCCGCGGTCTGACGAGCCGGCCCGACCAGACGGCCCCGGGCGCGTTCGCCCCGCCGCCGGGTGCCGACCTGGTCGGCTGGTGGGATGACCGGTACCAGAAGCTGATCGCGCTGCTCGACTCGCTCGACCCCGACCTGCCGGCATGGAACTGGGCGCCGCAGGCGAAGACGGCGGCGTTCTGGCAGCGGCGGATGGTGCACGAGACGACGATCCACCGGTGGGACGCCCAGTTCGCCACGATCAACGCGGAGCCGATCGAGCCGAGGCTCGCCGCGGACGGGGTGGAGGAGGTGCTGGACACCTGGCTGCCGGCCGGGCGCCGGTGCGGCCCGGCCGACCTGGTGGGCATCGCCGGGCTGTGCGCCACCGATCTGGAGCGGGAGTGGCTGGTCCGGCTGCGCGCCGACGGCGGGGTGGCGCTGCTGGACACCGATACCCTGCTGGACACCGACGAGCACCACGAGCGGGCGGTGGCCCGCGGCACCGCCAGCGACCTGATGCTCGCGCTGTACGGCCGGATCGGCTACGACGTACTGGACCTGAGCGGCGAGGTGCGGCTGCTGGAGGCGCTGCGCACCGGCTGCGCGTGACGGATCGCGGCTAGCGGTCCAGGCTCAGCACCAGCTGCGGCCGGGCGATCTCGTGATCCGGACGGATCGGCCGGACCGCGGTCCCGATCGCGAAGAACTCGGTCGTGTGCGAGCCCCACGAGTGGTTGCGCTGATCCAACTGGACGCCGACGATGCCCTCCGCGGACAGCGCCTCCGCCTCTTTCTGCATCCGCGCCATGGCCAGTTCCCGCGCGTCGTAGAGGGCCTGGGTGAACTGCGGCAACTCGGTGTTCTGGCCGAGGTTGGACAGGATGTTGCCGAACGTGCGGTGCGCCACGTGGTACACGCAGACGCCCATCACCATGCCCAGCGGCGCGTAGCCGGCCTGCAGCAGGGTCCAGAAGTCCTGCCCGGACAGGTCCGACGTGAACGGCTGGCCGTGGTCGTTGCGCCAGCTCTTGCCGTCGTCCGCCTTGACCGCGGTGCCGACCGCGAGGAACTCGGCGGCGTCCGAGCCCCACTCCTTGAACTCGACCTCCAGCCGTACCCCGACGATCCCGTCGGCGCCGAGCACGTCCGCCTCCGCCTGCATCCGGGTCATGGCCAGCTCCCGGGCGTGGTACATGGCCTGGGAGAGCACGTCGAGTTCCTGGTTCTTGCTCCACCGGCCGACCTGGAAGCCGACGTGGTACACCGAGGTGCCCAGCACCAGCCCGAGCGGGGTGAATCCGGCCTGCTTGACCAGAAGGAACTCGTTGACCGTCAGGTCGGACGTGAAGATGTGGCCCTTCTTGTCCGGCCGCAGCTCGGCCAGCCGGTTCATGGCGTCCTGCGGCAGGCCGAGGTCGGTCGGGTCGCTCATCGAAGCTCCATTCCGGCCCTCACAGCCGCATCATCGGTAAAGGCGCCTCGACGGAGGCGTTCGTCTCGAAGGGCACCACCGCGGTGCCCCAGATGAACGTGTTCGCCACGTGGTCCTCACCCTCGCCGCCACCCGCGCAGCGCTGCTCGGACACCTGCATCATCATGTCGCGCAGCAGGACCGTCTGCCCGCCCACGCCCTTCGCGTCGCTGGCCAGCGACTTGCGGGCGGCGTCCCGGG
The DNA here is from genome assembly GCA_040255525.1 of Micromonosporaceae bacterium. GTDB lineage: Bacteria > Actinomycetota > Actinomycetes > Mycobacteriales > Micromonosporaceae > Rugosimonospora. The sequence continues at coordinate 45,315 of JBDZVD010000024.1, forward strand.
CGGCCTGGACCAGTTGGGTCGAGCCGGCCATCTCCTGGTTGTACCAGGAGCGGCGCTGGCTCATTACGCTCCAGTCGTCGTGCCGGATCATCGACCCGACGCCCTGTACCAGGGCCACCGGCACCCACCCGGAGCGGATCAGCTTGGCGAAGTCCTGCCCTGACAGGTCGGACGTGAACGGCTTGCGCGGGCGCTTGGCGCCGTCGGCCCGGACCGCGGTGCCGATCGCGATGAACTCCAGGCCGTTGCCGTAGAACGACTGTACGGTCAGGCGTACCCCGACCACCCCGTCGCCACCGAGCCCCGCGCACTCCTGGCGCATCCGCTCGACCGCGCGGTGGCGGGCCTGGTTGAGCAGTTGCTGGGTGGCCGGCACCGGGACCACCGGAGCCATCGTCCAACCGCCGAACACGCCGCCACCGGCGATGCCGCCACCGGCGAATCCCCCGCCGGCCACGCCGCCACGCACCCCGCCGCCGCCGATGCCGCGGCCGTAGTAGTACCCGCAGCCGGTGTACGACCAGCCGACGTTGTACACCGCGCTGCCGAGCACCTGCCCGACCGGCGAGAAGCCGACCGAGCGGATCGCGGCGAACTCCTCGACGCTCAACGCGGAGGTGAAGCTGCCCGGTTCGCCCCGGTCCCGCCGTTCGCGCTGCTCCGCGATGCGCCACTGGGCACGCAGCGGCAGGCGACCGGCGGTGATCTCCACCGCGCTGCCCTCCGCGATCTCCTCCGCGGTCCAGGTCTGGCCGCTCGGGTCGACCGTCATCGGCCGACCCCCCGGCACCCGAGGGTCACGGCGCGGTGAGTTTCTGGAGCGCGGCCACCGCCGCGGCGTTGGTGCCCGCGACCTCGGCCAGCGCGGCGGCCAGCCTGCGCGACCACTCGTCGGCGGAGACCTGCTTGGTGGACAGCACCACGCCACCGGACTCGTGGCAGACCCGGGTCGCGGCGCGCGCCCCGACATCCTCCCGGTCCAGCTCGTACCGGTGGTCGCCGACCGTGACAGAGATGCCCAGCACCGCGGGCTCCCGCCGGCCGGACAGCCGGGCCTTCCACTTGCTCTCGCGACGCACCTTCACGAGGTCCGGTGGCAGCGTCGCGGACAGCACGTTGAGCAGCATCCCGGAGTACAGCGAGAGATCATCTGTGTGCCGGCGCAACTGGGCGGCGAGCAGTTCGAGATCGAAATTCGACTGCGGTGTGCCCTGCGTCATACGCCCCTCCAAAGCGCTACTCCGCTACAGGCTAGCGCTCTGGGGGGCCGCTTGGCCGGCCCGCCCACCACCACCAGGCGGGCCCGGCGGCTAACCCTCGGCGGCCACCTCCCGGGCGACCGCGAGAACGTCCGCCCCGAACAGGACGAGCCGGACCTGATCCGGGCGGGCGGTGGCCGCCTCGATCGCGGTGAGCGCCTGGCGCACCGCGTCGTCGACCGGCCACCCGTAGATGCCCGCCGAGATCAACGGGAACGCGATCGAGGCCGCGCCCAGCTCGTGCGCCAGCGCCAGGGAGTTGGTGTAGCAGTCCCGGAGCAGGCCCGACCGGTCGTCCTGGCCGGTGTAGACGGGGCCGACGGTGTGGATCACCCACCGGGCCGGAAGCCTGCCGGCGGTGGTCGCCACGGCCTGCCCGGTCGGCAGCCCCCCGCCGTACCGGCCGGCACGCAACGCCCGGCACTCGGCCAGGATCTCCGGGCCACCGCGCCGGTGGATCGCGCCGTCCACCCCGCCACCGCCCAGCAGCGAGGAGTTCGCGGCGTTCACGATGGCGTCCACCGGCTGCGCGGTGATGTCCCCCTGGACCAGTTCGAGCGTCATCGGAGAATCATGTGCCTAGTGCGGCAGTCCGTACATCCGGCGGGTCATCAGGGTGGCGCCGACCACGGCCGCCGGCATCACCAGGATCGCGCCCAACGGGATCAGGAAGCACACGAAGACCGCCACGCCGAAGCCGAGCGCCAGGAACCGGTGCTGCCGCAGCACCTTGCGGCGCCCGCGCAGCCGGACCCCCCGCCTGCCGAACGCCACCCCGGTCAGCTCCAGGGCAAGGGCCCAGCCGCCGACGAGCGCACCGATCACCGGTACCACGGTCTGCCCGACCGCCGGCAGGAACCCGGCGACGAACAGCAGCACGCCGACCACCGCGGAGAAGACCAGCAGCCGGATGGATTCGCCCAGACCGCGGACGATCTCGCGCCACCAGGGCAGCTCGACGGCGTCGGGTACGCCGCCCAGGCCGTCCTCGATCCGCTCGGAGATCTTCTCGTAGAACGGGTCGCCGATGGCCAGCGTGAGCCCGGTGAACGCGACGAACGCCAGGAGGACGAACACCCCGACGATCGCGATGTTCGCGAGCACCCGGACCGCGTCGCGGGGCCCCGCGGACCAGTCGTCGGCGAACCAGGTCACCGCGCGCGACTCGGGGCCGAGGAACACCAGCAGCACGATGAACGCGCCGACGAGCAGAGCGAAGCTGATCAACGCCGGGACCATGCCGAGCACGACCAGCCCAGGGTTCCGGGCGTAGGTACCCAGCCCCCGGATGAGCAATCCGACGCCGGTCAGGAACTCCTGGGCCGGCCGGCCCGCGCGCGCCACTCGGTTGTCCACGCGGGGAGCCTAACGGCCAAGGTCGATTCCCGCTCCGCGGCGGGGAGCCGACCGGCCGGCGGCGGAGCCGATCAGTCGGAGACCCGCACCCGTACCCGCCGGTTGGCCCGGCCCTTGCTCTCCACCTTGACCACCGAGACCTTGCCGATCTGCCTGGTGGACGCGACGTGCGTTCCGCCGTCGGCCTGCACGTCCAGGCCGGTGATGTCGACGATCCGGATCTCCTGCTCGCCGGCCGGGATGAGGTTGGACTGGGTGCGGATGATGTCCGGCAGCGCCAGCGCCTCGTCCCGGGACAGCACCCGGGTCACCACCCGGCGGTCCGCCGCCACCTCCGCGTTGACCAGGTCCTCCAGCCGGGCCTTGAAGTCGGCCGGCACCTCGGGCAGGTTGAAGTCCATCCGGGCCTCGCCGGGCTCCATGTTGCCGCCGGTGACGAGCGCGCCGAAGTCACGGAACACGACGCCGCACAGGACGTGCAGGCCGGAGTGGGTGCGCATGAGCATGCTGCGCCGGTCGTCCTCCACCGCGCCGGTGACCGCGGTACCCGCCGGCGGTAGCGGGTCGCCCTCGGCCGGCAGCAGGTACAGGTCGTCGCCCTTGCGGGTACCGACGATCCGGGTCTGCACCCCCTGCCAGAGCAGTACCCCGTGATCCGGCGGCTGGCCGCCGCCACCGGGGTAGAACGCCGAACGGTCCAGCACGATGCCGTCCTGCGGGTCTGAGGACAGGACCGTGCACTCCCACTCCCGCAGGCTCGGATCGGCCAGATCGAGCCGGTGCGTGCGGCCATGCTGCGTGACACCCATAACCCGCGACCCTACTCGCCGGTGTCCGGAGCCGGCCGGTACTCCGCCACCGGCGCGGCCGGCTCAGTCCCCGGCGCCGAGGAAGGCGCTGACCCGCTGTCTCAGGTCGGCCCGAGCCGTCCACAGCACCCCGGGCCGGTCGTAGACGTGCAGCCGGGCGTGCGGCAGGAGGCTGGCCAGCCGCTCGGCCACCGGTACCGGGTGCAGCTCGTCCCCGGCGGCCGCGATCACCAGTGCCGGGGCGGTGACCGCGCCCAGGGCCGCCGCGTCGGGTACCGCGACCCGATCGGTCAGCCCGGCCAGACCGGCGCCGAGGCCGTCGCGCAGCAGCCGCCCGGCACGCTGCCGGACAAACGCCCGCGCTGCCGGGGTCACCCGCAAGGCGGCGGGCACCTCGGCGGACACCACCTCCGCCACGCGGTCCGGGTCCCCGGAGCCGATCGAGTCCAGCAGGGCGGTCAGCCGGGCTCGGGTCGGGCCGGCCCGTGGCGCGTCCAGCACGGCGGGCAGGAAGAAGACCAGCCGCCGGAACCGGTCGGGCCGGTCGACCAGCAGCCGGCACAGGGCACCCGCGCCGAGGCTGACGCCCAGTGCCTGGTCGGCACGGTGAAAGTCAGCGAGGGCGGCGAGGTCGGCCGCCAGGTCGGCGTAGCTCCACTCGCCGGGCGGCGCGCCGGAGCGGCCGTGGCCACGGAGCTGGACGAAGACCTTGGAACCGGGTACCCCGCTGCCCAGCGGGCGGGTGTCGGCGATACCGCCGCCCAGTCCGTGCGCGAACACGGTCACCGGTCGGCCGGTACCGGTGGTCAGGTACTCCAGCTCGACGCCGTGGGGTGTGCGCAGCAGCTCGGTCGGGGGTGGTGGCAGCAGCGCGGGCTCCCCTACCAGGAGCCCTGTCCGTCCACCGCGTCGCGTAGCGCCGGACGCAGGTCCAGCAGGTACACGGCGGCGACGGTGACCGCGATCAGCCCGAGGAAGCTGCGGACGCCGCCGAACAACAGGGTCACCAGCAGGGCCGCGCCGGTCATCGCGAGCCATCCGCCCTTCGGGATGCGCCCCACGACCTGGAACGCGTCGGCCCGCTGAGTCAGGCAGTTGACGAATGCGAACAGCTCGATGATCAGGCACACCAGGGTGAGCGCATAGGTGACGATGTTGGTCACCGTGAGGTAGAAGAGCGGCGCGGCAACGACCATGGGTACGAGCTTATGCCGGCGCGGCCCGGGTATCCCGGGCCGCGCCGGCCGACTGTGCCGAGGTCGCGGGCCGGCTACCTGGCGGCCGGCCGGGTGCGCTTGGCCGGCTTGGTCGTGGCCTGCGGTTCGGCACCGTCGCCGGCGGTCGCGCCGCCCTTGGCCTCGTTCCCGGCGCCGGTGGTGTCCTGCGCGGCCGGCGCGGAGACCGCGGCCTCCGGCTCGATGCCGATGGTGGCGTGGATGACGCGGCGCCCGCGCACCACTTCCTCGCCCCGGGCGACCAGGTCGGTGTAGATGGCCTGGGCGCGCTCCTGGGCGGCCTGGGCGTTGGTCACCAAGGTGGCGACGTTGCGCTGGGCGGCGTCACGCAGCCGCTCGACGCGAGCGGCCGAGCCGCGCAGCCGCTCGACGTCGAGGTCAATGCCCGACATCCGGTCGCGCAGCTCGCTGACCGTGGTGGGCAGCTTGCGCAGCCGCTGGTAGGCCATGTCGCCCACGGCGGCCGCGGCGTACAGCGGGGCGGGAATCTTGGTGTTGGTCTCGGCAGCCATCAGATCTCCTCGGTCGTGGCGGCCAGTCCGGCCGCGTTCGTGGCTCGTGTCGGGCGTGCTCCGGGCACTGTGCGGGCCGGGTCGTCCTCCGCCCTGGCGACCGGGCCGGCAACCGGTTCCCCCGCCACGTCGGCGTCCGCGTCGTCGACGGCTGTCGGAGGCCGCCCATCGCCGTCCAGCAGGCTGGCGGCGTCGCCGGCATCCGGGGCGCCGGCCGGTGCCGGTGGCGTCCCGGTCCGGCGGGCGTGCTCGGCCTCTCGGGCGTTCTCCCGGCGGAACGTCTCGTAGATCTGGATGAGCGACTGCTTCTGAGCCGCGGTCAGATCGGGGTCGGCCGCGATCGCCTCGAGGACCTCGTGGCCTTCCTTGCCGTCGAGTAGGCCGGCACGCAGGTACATCAGGGGCGTAGAGACCCGCAGCGCGCTGGCGAGCTGTTGCAGCACCTCGGCGCTCGGGCGGCGCAGGCCGCGTTCGATCTGGCTGAGGTACGGATTGCTGACCCCGGCCTGGTCGGCGAGCTGGCGAAGCGAGATCCGCGCGTTGCGGCGCAGGTCACGGATGAACCCGCCGATGTCGCGTGGCAGGTCCTTGGGCGTTGACATGTGCCCAACGGTACGTCGGCGCGCTTGCATCAGCAAGCAAAGTGCTAACGCTTGCTAGCGTGAGTCGCACCACTCCCGCGGTTCACCAGATCGCCCGCACGGTGCCCACCGGCTCCCCCCGCCCAAGCTGGACGACGCCGTCGGCGCCGGCGGCCAGCTCGGCCAGGACCGGGGCGTCCACACCCAGCCGGCGCAGCGCGCTGGCCAGGACCGGGTACCGGGCACGCCGGTTGCCGTCATCGATCTTCATGGCCACCGCCCCGGCTCCCGGTACGGCGACCGCCAGGACGCCCTCGGCACCGCCCTTGGCGAGGATGCCCGGTACTGCGCGCATCAACCGGGCGTCGTCCGCGCCGGTTCCGGAGACCAGTTCCGGGTGCGCTCGCATGGCGTCCGCCACGGCCCGCTCCGGAGTGCCCGGCTCGGCGCCCACCACCCGCAGGAACCCGGTCGCCAGCGCGTACAGCGAGATGGCCAGTACCGGCGCACCGCACCCGTCCACGCCCACCGCCGCCACGCACTCGCCGACGAGCTCCTCCAGCACCGTCCGCAGGTGCTTCTGCAGCGGGTGGTCGGGCCGGTGGTAGTCCTCGGTCGGCCAGCCGGCCGCCACGCAGGTCAGCAGCATCCCGGTGTGCTTGCCGGAGCAGTTCATGTAGATCCGGGCCCGGTCCCCGCCGGCCAGGAGCACGTCCCGGCGCGCGGGCTCGGACAGCGGCAGGTCGGGCGGGCAGGCCAGCGCCTGCTCGGTCAGGCCGGCGCCGCGCAGCATCGACCGGACGAGGTCGATGTGCATCGGCTCGCCGTGGTGGCTCGCCGCGGCGAGCGCCAGCGCGGCCGGCTCGGCCAGGGCCAGCCCGGCCCGGAGCATCCCGGTGGCCTGGAACGGCTTGTTCGACGAACGCGGGAAGACCGGCCCGGTCACGTCGCCGGCGGCGGCGACCGCCTCACCGGTGGCGGACAGGACCACGACCGAACCCCGGTGGTACCCCTCGACGAACCCGGACCGGGTCACCTCGGCGAGCAGCTCGCCCCCGGCGTACCCGCCGGCCGTCACGGACCGCTCTCCGGTCGCGGGACGCTCAACCACGGCGCTTCACCTCCAGCAGTGCGCGAGCCTCGCCGACGGGCATCGGCGGTCGCTGCGCCAGCCTGGCGAAGCCGACCGCGCGCGCGACCAGTTGCAGGTTCGATTCGACCGGCTGCCCCTTGGCGTAGCTGATCGTGTCCTCCATGCCGACCCGCAGGTGACCGCCGGCGGACAGGGAGGCCAGCAGGACCGGGATCGTGGACCGGCCGATCCCGGTGGCGGAGAACGTCGCACCGTCCGGCAGGTCCCGCAGGCAGGAGACCAGCGCCTCGGCGGTGCCCGGCATCCCGCCCGGTACGCCCATCACGAGGTCGACGTGGACGTGCCCGCCGGCCGGCGGCCCGTACGTGTCGAGCAGGCGGCGCAGCGTCGTCAACTGGCCGAGGTCGAAGATCTCGTACTCCGGCACGATCCCGCGCTCCCGCATCCGGGTGTGCAGCTCGACGATGAACTCCCAGCGGTTCATGAACACGCCGTCGCCGAAGTTGACCGTACCCATGGTGCAGGACGCCATGTCCGGCTCCGCGTCGAGTACGCGCAGCCGGTCGGCCTCCGGGTCGGTGACCGCGCCTCCGGTGGACAGCTGGATGATCAGGTCGGTCTGCTCCCGCAGGGCGGCGACCGTGTCCCGCAGCCGCCCGAGGTCCAGCGTGGGGCGGGCCTGGTCGTCGCGGATGTGGACGTGGATCACGGCCGCGCCGAGCGCCTCACACTCGCGCGCCGTGCTGACCAGCTCGTCGAGGGTCACCGGCAGCGCCGGGACATCGCTCTTGGCCGACTCGGCGCCGGTCGGCGCGATCGTGATCAACGTCGGTGTTGTCATGGTCGCGATCCTGCCACGGCCGCTGACCTGCCAGCCAATCCGGCATCTGCCATCTATTACCAGCCCAAGTCGCTGCGCCCGGGCAAGATCTTCTCCGGCGACACCGGCTGATCTGACCGGCCGGCATGACGCGGGCCGGCTCGGGTGGGCGGGCCCGCTCAGGGGACATCGATGGCCGCGGCCGAGACGCCGACCCGCAGCCGCGCGTCGTCAGCGACGTTGCGCTTCACCACGGCCAGCGCGATCATTCCCAGCTCGTGGTGGCGAACCGCGGTACCGACGAAACCGACCTCACGCCCCTCGGCGGTGGTCACCGCGGTGCCCGGGGCGGGCAGCTCGTCCGTGCTCACCCCGTCCAAATGCAGCAGGACCAGGCGGCGGGGCGGGCGGCCCAGGTTGTGCACCCGGGCGATCGTCTCCTGGCCCCGGTAGCAGCCCTTGTCCAGGTGCACCGCATCGGCGAGCCAGCCCACCTCCGCCGGGATCGTCCGGTGGTCGGTCTCCAGCCCGTACCGGGGCCGGCGGGCGGCCACCCGCAGTGCCTCGAACGCCCAGATCCCGGCCCGCGGCACGCCCAGCTCACCGGCGACGTCGGCCACCCGGGACCGCGGTACCAGCAGGTCGTACCCGTACCCCATCCGGCGTGCCCAGCCGCCGCCGGGCAGTGGCGCGGTCGAGTACACCGTGGTCGGGCGCGGCGCCACGTCGGCCGAGGCGAACTTCGCCCCCGGTACCGGCGCGACCCGGGGCGGGTCCAGCTCGATGCCCGGGATCCGCGCCTCCGGCCCGACCAGCGACAGCAGCGCCCAGTCGGCGGTGACGTCGGCCGGTTCGACCCGCATCAGGAAGCGCATCCGGGTCAGGAAGTCCACCAGCGCCGGCGCGGCGCCCGGCTCGGTGTCCAGCCAGGCCGTGGCGCCGTCGTCGGTCAGCACCGCGTGGTGCTCCACGTGCCCGTGCGGGGACAGCACCAGCAGCTCGCTGCCCTCGCCCGGCCGCAGGTCGGTGAGGTGCTGGGTGGTCAGGCTGTGCAGCCAGCCCAGCCGGTCCTCGCCGGGGATCGCGATGATCCCCCGGTGCGACCGGTCGACCAGGCCCGCGGCGGACTCCAGCGTCCGCTGCTCCCGCACGGGGTCGCCGTAGTGCGCCACGGCGCCGCTGTCCGGCGAGCCCGGTTGGACAGCTTCGATCAGTACCTCAGGCATCCCCGCCTCCACATCCGGCACACAACCCGAACAGCGCGATATGGCCGATATCGATCAGGAAGCCGTGCTCGCGCGTCAGCGTGTCGGCGAGCGGGCCGAGCACGCCCGAGGACACCTCGACGATCGCTGCGCAGCGCCGGCACACCAGGTGGACGTGCTGCGCCTCACCCACCGCGTGATAGGTCGGCGCCCCGTGGGAGAGGTGCGCGTGGGTCACCAGACCCAGCTCCTCCAGCAGTTCCAGGGCGCGGTACACGGTGGTGATGTTCACTCCGGCGGCGGTCTCGGCGACCCGCGCGTGCACCTGGTCCGGAGTGGCGTGACCGAGCGCGTGCACTGCCTCCAGCACCAGTTGCCGCTGGGCGGTCAACCGCAGACCACGGGAGCGCAGTACCTCCGCCAGCGGCGATTTCGACACGTTTCGAGAGTACTCGCGCCAGCGATCGTGACCGTGACCGGCGGGGCGCCGCGCGCGGCCGGCGGCGCCCCTGCGGGTACGCTCCCGATGTGCCGCAGCGAGTGGTTGCCGTGCTTGGTCGCGGCGTCGTACCAGCCCAGACTCCCATCCTCCGCGCCGATGACCTCGGTGTCCTGCGCGGCGACGGGATCTTCGAGACCATGCACGTCCGCAGTCGCCGGGCCTGGCTGATCGGAGACCACCTGGACCGGATGAGCCGCTCCGCCGAGCTGGTCGACCTCGCCCTGCCGCCGCGCGAGGCGCTCCTCGACCTGGCCGGGCAGGCGCTGGCCGAGTGGCCGGACGACGTCGAGGGCGCGCTGCGGCTGGTGTGCACCCGCGGCGGCGAGGACGGCGGGCCGGTCACCGCGTTCGCGACGCTCGCTGCGGTCGGCGACGGCTCGCTGCGGGCCCGCCGGGAGGGTGTCGCGGTCGCGACCGCCTCGTTGGGCGTCGCCGCCGACGCGCGGCCGGCCGCGCCGTGGCTGCTCGGCGGGGCGAAGACGCTGTCGTACGCGGTGAACATGGCCAGCCAGCGATGGGCCGGCGGCCAGGGCGTGGACGACGTGCTGTGGGTCTCCAGCGACGGGTACGCGCTGGAGGCACCGACCTCGACCCTGGTCTGGCTGGCCGGCGGCACGCTGTGGACAGTGCCCGCGGCCTCGACCGGGATCCTCCCCGGGATCACCGCGCGCTGGCTCCTGGATCACGCCGGTGATCTGGGTTACTCGGCCGGCGAGCGGATGATCCGCCCGGCCGGCCTGACCGAGGTGGACGGCGCCTGGCTGGCCTCCTCGGTGCGCGGCCTGGCGGAGGTCCGCAGCCTCGACGGCAAGCCGCTCAACCAGGCCGCCGACACCGCCCGCATGCTGGGCCTGCTCGGCTTCTGACCGCTGACGCGCCGGTCCTTTGGGCCGCAGCCGGCGCGTCAGCCGCCGACCCGCAGGAGCCTCGCGGACAGGTGCGCGGACATCGGCTGGCCCATCGCGGCCATCTCCTGCGCGTACAGCAGGGCGCCTTCGACGATGCCGTACAGCCGCTGGCCGGCGGTGACCTCCTTGGCCGAGACCGTACGCACGACCGCGTCGGTGACCAGCTCGACCTTGAGGTGATCCATCCGGCCGACGTACAGCTCCATGACCCCGGACGGGTTGTTCAGCAGCACCTCCAGCTCGTCGGTCGCCTTGCCATCCGCCATGACCGGCCGCCACCAGCCGCTCTCCCGGGCCGCCGGCCGGATCGGCGTGCCGTCGTCCTCGATCAGCCAGGACCGCGACTCGTAGAACAGGAACGGCCGGCCGTCGTGGCTGAACCGGACCTCCTGGGCGTAATCGAAGTCCTCGACGGTGGGGTACCCGCCCCGGCCCCGGCCCCGCCAGACGCCGATGAACGGCAGCAACCCGAGCAGCGCGGGGTGCAGATCCGGCCCGGTACGCAGGTCGTGAGTCTCCTCGTACGGATACTCCGGAACCGGCGGGGCGTTCAACCACGGCGGCGGTGTCAGGCTGTCAGTCACCAGCGTCCTCTCGAAACCCGTACAGCAAGGTAGACCAGCCCGCCGGCCAGCGCGCCAAAGCCGGCGACCAGGAGGCTGACAAAACCGATCTCGGTAACCACGGCCTCCGATCCTATGCTGGTCAGCATGGTCCGTTCTCTGGTCATCAAGGTGACTGCCGGCAGCGACGCCCCCGAACGCTGCTCGCAGGCGTTCACCGTGGCCGCGACCGCGGTCGCCGCCGGTGTCGACGTCTCGATCTGGCTCACCGGCGAGTCCGCCTGGTTCGCCCTGCCCGGACGGGCCGCGGAGTTCGAGCTGCCGCACTCCGCCCCGCTGCCCGACCTGCTGGAGGCCCTGCTGGCCGGTGGCCGGGTGACGCTCTGTACCCAGTGCGCGGCCCGGCGCTCGATCGGCCCGGAGGACGTGATCCCGCGGGTCCGCATCGCCGGCGCGGCGGTCTTCGTCGAGGAGATCACTGCCGAGGGCGCCCAGGCGCTGGTCTACTGACCGGGCGTTCGGTGACCGGGCGACAGGTCAGGACCGGCAGGCGCCGGTGGTGAGCGTCACGGTGAGCTGGTCGCCGTCGGTGCGGGCGAGCAGGCCGGTGACCTCCGCGTACACGTCGTCCCGGTCGACCACGGGCGGGTGCGCCGGCACGGCCAGGGCGTCGAGCGGCTGCCGGGCCACGCCGACCGCTTCAACGGTACGCACACCGCACGCGAGCCGGTGGATGGACCAGCGCGGGGAAGTGACGCCGAGCGCGTCGAGGATCCGCTGTACCGGAGCCCGGCCGGCGGCGGCCGGTACCCGAGTGGGGTCGGGCGCCGGCAGCTCGCCCCGGGGCCGGCAGCCGGTGGCCGCACCGACCCGTACCAGGCCGGCGCGGTCCACCGAGCCGGTGATCTGGACGTAGTCGCCGGCATCGGCGCTCATCCGCTGCGCGGTGAGGCCGCCGGTCTTCGGGTGCGCGGCACTCGCCCGGTACGAGCGGGGCAGCCCAGCCACGATCCGGTCCAGGAGCGCCGACTCGGTACCCGGGGCGGTGGCCAGCCATGCCTCCCGGTCGTAGCGCACCCCCTGCCGTACCGGGGTGATCGCGCAGGTGGTCACCTCGTCGTACCCGGTGATCGCCGGCACCACCCCGGTACCGGCCGCGTTGACCACCTGGCCGATCGCCCGGTCGACGGTCGGCTCCGCGCCGGCGGCGGTGGTCTGTTCCCGGACGGTCGGCCGGCCGTGCCACGCGTACCAGACCCCACCGGCCACCAGTACCAGCGCCCAGGCGCAGCACACCACGACCAGCACGCGGCGACGGCGCGGGTCGCCGGGCGGGGCCGGACGGGGTGGCTCGTACGGCACGTACCTCGGCGGGTTGTCCACTGTCACGCGACCATCGTCCTCCCCCCGCACATCCTGCCCGCACGCGAAGGTGCCGGCGGCGCGCCGTGCGCGCCCCCGGCACCTTCGCGATGCCGCTGCCTGGAGTTTCAGGCGGCGACCGAGAGAGCCACCTCGGTGACGCCCCGGCCCGCGTCGACCGTCGCGTCGCCGTTGCCCGCCCGGGACAGCGCCCGCAGGGTCCAGCTGCCCGGGGCGGCGAAGAACCGGAACTGGCCGGCCGCCGAGGTGACCACCTCGGCGGTGAACTCGCCGGACGCGTCGAGAAGCCGCACGTAGGCGCCGGACACCGGCTGGTCACCGGCGCGAACCACGCCGGTGATCACGGTCTCCTTCTCGACGTTGACGCTCGCCGGAAGCGGCGCGGACTGCTCCGGCGCCCCGCAGCCTGAGATGTCGGTCATGGTCTCACCCCTGCCCCGGCTCGTCGCCCAGAGCGACCGGCACACCCACCAGCGAGCCGTACTCGGTCCACGAGCCGTCGTAGTTCTTGACATTGCTGTGGCCGAGGAGTTCGCGCAGCACGAACCAGGTGTGCGAGGAGCGCTCGCCGATCCGGCAGTACGCGATGGTGTCCTTGCTGTCGTCCAGGCCAGCGGCGCCGTAGATCTCGCGCAGCTCGTCGTCGGACTTGAAGGTGCCGTCCTCGTTGGCGGCCTTGCTCCACGGCACGTTGATCGCGGTCGGCACGTGCCCGGCCCGCTGCGCGTGCTCCTGCGGCAGGTGGGCGGGGGCCAGCAGCCGGCCGGCGTACTCGTCGGGCGAGCGGACGTCGACGAGGTTCTGCGCGCCGATGGCGGACACCACGTCGTCGCGGAACGCGCGCAGCGACAGGTCCTGCTCCTGCGCCACGTAGTTGGTCGCCGGGCGGTTGGTGCTCTCCTGGGTCAGGGACCGGTTGTCCAGCTCCCACTTCTTCCGGCCGCCGTCCAGCAGCCGGACGTCCCGGTGGCCGTACAGCTTGAAGTACCAGTACGCGTACGCGGCGAACCAGTTGTTATTGCCGCCGTACAGGACGACGATGTCGTCGTTGCCGATCCCGCGCGAGGACAGCAGGGCTTGGAACTGCTCGCGGTTGACGAAGTCCCGCCGGACCGGGTCCTGCAGGTCCAGACGCCAGTCGAGCTTGACGGCGCCGGGGATGTGACCTGTGTCGTAGGCGCTGGTGTCCTCGTCGACCTCGACGAAGACGACGCCCGCGGCGCCCAGGTTCTTCTCGGCCCAATCGGCGGAGACGAGTACGGAGTCGCGACTCATAGCTACCTCTCGAAGATGGTGAACGGGTCGCGATCATGCACGCCGCGACCCAGGGGCGATCGATGGGTACGTCGGACGGCGCCGCTGCCGGCTAACAGGCTGGAGAGAACGGCCGCCGTGTCAGACCTGGCGACACAGGCATGCTGCGACCAGGCCGAAGTCGATCGGCCGGCGCTTGGTGAGCATCAGGTCACGGTCGCTGCACGCCTGGGATGGCGAGGCGGGGACCACGGGGCTCATGGTTCCGGAGCCTATCATCGCGGCAACCGGGCGAACAGTGCGTCTCACCTTGCGACAAGGCTCACTTACGCTCCGCCGCCAGCCAGCGCGACATCCGTCGCCGTCGCCGTGATGGCCACGCCCTCCGGCCTCGCCTGAACGCTCTTGACCTTCAGGTGGTACGGCAGCGGCGGGATCTTCACGCTGAACGACAGCTCCTCCTTGAGCGAGCCGAGCACCGCCTGCAGCAGCGCGGGGACCCCGCCTCCCCGGACGTTCACCTGCGTGATGTTCACGTGCGCCGTGCCGCCGCTGACGGCGATCGTGCCGGTGGCGACCACGGTCGTCGACACATTCAGCACCCGCACCGGCGCGGTGATCTGCACCTTGCCGTCCGGCAGTGCGGTGACGGTGGCGCCCGTGCTGTTGAACTTCGACAGGTCGATCAGCTTGTTGACCGAGTCCCAGCCGAGCCGGCCGGTGCCGGTGACGTTGTCCGCGGTGACCTGGCCGTTCCCGTTGATCAAGGCGCGGGCACTGGCGTTGACGCCGGTGGCGACGACGGTGAGGTCGTCAAGGGTGACGTCCTGGTCGGTCGGTTTCGTCACATCGATCGTTATCTTGTCGTACCGGCCCCGGACGACCTGGGTCAGGAACGGGAACCCGCTGATCTTGACGGACGGATCCTCCGGGGAGCTGATGTGCTGGTCGGCCATCTGCTGCTTGGCCTGGCTGGCAACGGTGCGTTGCGCGGCGTAGGCGGCCACCCGGTCGGTGATGGTGAGCAGCCCGACCACGGCGATCACCAGGATCACCAGCACAAGCAGGGCCTTGCGTCCACGACTGGCCGCCATGTGAGTGCTCCTCGCTCTCGTTGCGCCGCCCGTCAGTTCAGGTTGGTCACCAGTACCATGACGCTCAGCACGTACGCGACCGGCGAGGCCAGCGCGAAGCCGCCGAGCGGGCCCTGCAGGTGCCGTGCGATCCACAGCGCCGGCCGCTCGCCGTCCAACTGCCTGCTCACCTCCGCATAGGAGACCGCGAGGTCGGCCAGCACCGCCACCAGGGCGGTCACCAGGCCGGTGATCGCGGCCCCGGACGGGTGCAGCCCGGCCAGTTCCGATCCCATGACGCTCGCCGCGACCGTTCCGGCCATCGCGCCCAGGACCACTCCGATCGAGCCGCGCGGCACCTGGGGGCTGGTGCGTGGTGACGGCAGCAGGGTGTCCGCCAGCCTGGCGACCACCAGGGCGACTCCGGCGGCGACCAGACAGACGACGATCGCAGGGGTACCCGGCGCGTGCCGGCCCAAAACAATCAGCATCGCGAAGCAGACCACGCCGATGACGACGATCAGCGTGCTGCCCAGCGACTCAGTGACGCGCGGCCGGGGGCTGGGGCGCAGCAGCTGCCCGGCGACCGCCGCGCCGACCGCGGCCACCATGATCAGGCCGAGCGGGGCGAGCGAGGCGTGCTGCGGCACGGAGGCGGCCACGTCCGCGCCGGCCGCGGCGGCCAGGGCCACGCCCGCGACGATCCGGGGCCCGGCGGGCCGGATGGTCGCCGTCCACGCCAGGACAAACAGGATCTGCACCCCGAAGATCACGAGCGCGTACGAGCCGGGCGCCGTGGACGCACCGAGAATGAGCGCGAGCCCGAGCAGGCCAGCGAACCCGGCCACGGACAGGGAGAGCAGCCGGTTGACCGGCGCCACCTGCTCGCCGCGCTCCTGGAGCCAGCTCGGCAGGTCGGACTGCATGTTGCTGGTGAGGCCGGTCTCCTGCCCGTCCGCCGCCCGGCGGCGGTGCGGCCTGCGCAACCGGCGACCGCCCTCGTCCGGCCCGGTCACGACCCGGGTGGCGTCGTCCCGGCGCTCACCCCGGACGGCATCACCCGGTCCCGGGTCGGCCTGCCACGACTGTGTCATGCCCTGCTCCACCCCCGCGCGTTGCTCCCCCCGGCCCCGCTCGGCGCGGACCCGGTCGGCACGGCCCCGCGGATCCTCCGCGGGCGGGCCGGCCGGGTAGTCGATCCCGCCGTCCTGCACCGCGCTCCAACCGAACGGATCCGAGTCGTCGATGCGCCGGTCGGACGAGCCCGCGCGGCGGGGGCGGCGGGCACCGGCCCGCTGGCCGCGCCAGTCGTCGGGGCCGCCGCCTGCCGCCTCGCGGCCTCCGCCGGGGGGGAATGTCGGGGACACGCCCCTGATCGTGCCAGAGCGTGACCAGTTGTCGCGACGCCGGCCGCCATCGGCATCCCGGCGGATACCGGCGCGCACCCGTCTGGACCCGGTTCCGGCGGCGCACCCGGTACGCCGCCGGCCGAGCGCCGCACCGCCGCGCCGCCCGGAGTGCGTCACTTCACCTGGTGAGTTGACCTGGACCTTCGGTTATTCTCTTCTCGTAACCGCCCGTCAACGCCGTCGGGATGATCGACAACAGACGGAGGAGACGCGTGGAGATCCTGTTGTTGACCGGTAACCGTCCCGGCGAGCCGACCAGCGTCCTCCCGGCCCTGGACCTGTTGCCACACTCGGTGCGCACCGCACCGCGCGACGTACGCACGCTGGTCTCCGGCCCGTCGCCCGACGTGGTCATGATCGACGCCCGCAGCGAGCTGGCCGACGCCCGCGCCACCTGCCGGATGCTGCACGCCACCGGACTGGGAGTGCCGCTGCTCGCGGTCGTCTCCGAGTCGGGCCTCGTCGCGCTGTCCGCCGACTGGGGGCTCGACGACGTGGTACTCGCCTCGGCCGGCCCGGCCGAGGTCGAGGCGCGGCTGCGGCTCGCGGTCGGCCGGCAGGGGCAGGCCAACTCCAACGAGGGCACCCTGATCCGGGCCGGCGAACTGGCGATCGATCCAGACACGTATGCGGCGAAGCTCAAGGGCCGGCCGCTCGACCTCACGTACAAGGAGTTCGAGCTGCTCAAGTTCCTCGCCCAGCACCCGGGCCGGGTGTTCACCCGGGACCAGCTGCTGCGCGAGGTGTGGGGCTATGACTACTTCGGCGGCACCCGCACCGTCGACGTGCACGTCCGGCGGCTGCGGGCCAAGCTCGGCTCCGAGTACGAGTCGATGATCGGCACGGTCCGCCAGGTCGGGTACAAGTTCGTCGTCCCGCCGTCGCGGGCGCTCCCGGACACCGAGGCGGTCGGCGCCGTCGCCCCCGCGTCGGTCGCCGCGCCCGGGGCCGTCGCCGATCCGCGCTCCTGACCGAGGATCACCGCCGGCACCCGGTCGGGCGGGCGGGCCCAGCTTGGCCGGGATCCGGCCGAGGTGAGCGTTTTGGCCGTGCCCTCGAAAGGGTGCGGCGCGGCCGCGATCTCGGCGGTCGCGGTCGGGCGCCATGGTGATCGGCGCGACTGTGGGCTCGCGGCGCGATGCCGGTAAGGACCGGATACGGTTGCGGGATGACCTCTACCGTGCCGGTGCGGCGCCTCGATCGACTGGATCCGCACCAGGTCGGCGAGGTGCTGGAACTGACCCGCGCGGCGGGCGACGCGGACGGGGCCCACCCGCTGTCCGAGCACGTGATGCTGCACGTCCGCCACGGTGGCGACGAACCGGCGGTCCATCTGGTCGTCCGGGTCGACGACCGGCTCGTCGGGTACGCGCACGTGGACACGACCGACACGATCGAGGGCGCCAGCGCCGAGTTGGTGGTACACCCGATGTTCCGCCGGCGCGGGCTCGGCCGCGCCCTGGTGGCGGCGGCGACCGACGCGGCGACCGAGCACGACCCGACCGGCCGGCTGCGGCTGTGGGCGCACGGGGACCACCCGTCGGCCAGCGCCCTCGCCCTGTCCATGGGCTTCGAGCGGCACCGGGTGCTGTGGCAGATGCGCCGCTCGCTGTATGCGCCCGTCGAGGCGCCGCAGGTGCCGCCCGGCGTGCGGATCCGCGCGTTGCGGCCGGGCGAGGACGACGTCGCCTGGGTGGACCTCAACGCGCGGGCGTTCGCGCGCCACCCCGACCAGGGCAAGTGGACGCTGAAGGACCTCCGGGTGCGGATGGCCGAGCCGTGGTTCGACCCGGCCGGGTTCCTGCTGGCCGAGCGCGAGCCGGGGCAGGACGGTGCGTCCGGCGCCGCCCGGCCCGGCCCGGAAGGCCAGCGGCCGATCCTGGGCTTCCACTGGACCAAGGTGCACGGCGCTCTGCGCGACGAGGGAGCCGGCACCCACCAGCACGACCCGATCGGCGAGGTGTACGTGCTGGGTGTCGACCCGTCCGCGCAGGGGCTCGGCCTGGGTACCGCGCTGACCCTGGCCGGCCTGCGTTACCTGCGCGGACGAGGACTGGACCAGGCGATGCTGTACGTCGACGAGAGCGACGCGTCGGCGGTCCACCTGTACCAGAAACTCGGGTTCGCGCGGTGGTCGACGGACGTGAGCTTCCGGCGCCGGATCTGACCGCGCGCCTGCGGGACACCCGCGAGCAACCATCGCGCGGCCGCGCGATGCGGTGACCGAGGCACAGATATCCGAACCAGTCACCCGCGGAATCGGGCATCGGCACCACGGTTCACGCAACCGACATCTCGCCCTGGGCACATCGTCAACCAGTGCCCGGCACGTGTTCACCCCGCGTTCACTCGCGGCCTCTGCACCGTCCACCTGCCGCTCCTACCGTCCAGGGCATCCGGCCTGATCGCCGGCTACTGCGACGGTGGCTACCGCTGCCGTGAAGCTCTCGAAAACTCTCGAAGGGACAGCACGTGAAGCTCCAGCGGCACGGCATCCTGGCTGGCCTCGCGCTGACCGCGACGTTCGCGCTCGCCGCGTGCGGCTCGGACAACAACACGACCCCGGCGGCGAACGCCGCCGGCGGTAGTTCCTCTGCGGCGAACCCCATTGCCTGCGCGAGCGGCACTCTGAGCGCTCAGGGTTCGACCGCTCAGCAGAACGCCATCAACGAGTGGGTGAAGGACTACCAGACCTCCTGCTCCGGCGCCAACATCGTCTACCAGGGCACCGGCTCCGGCGCGGGCCAGCAGGCCTTCATCTCGGGCACCGCCGACTTCGCCGGCTCGGACTCGCCGCTCACCGCCGCCGACCAGCCGAAGGCCGACGCCCGCTGCAAGACCGGCCCGGCGATCCACCTGCCGATGGCGGTCGGCCCGATCGCGGTGGTCTACAACATTCAGGGTGTGACCGGCCTGCAGCTCAGGCCCGCCACCCTAGCCAAGATCTTCGCCGGCAAGATCACCGCGTGGAACGACCCGGCGGTCAAGGCCGACAACCCGAGCGCCACGCTGCCGTCCACCAAGATCCTGACGGTGCACCGCTCGGACAGCTCCGGCACCAGCGACAACTTCACCAAGTACCTGAGCACGGTAGACGCGGCCGACTGGACCTTCGGCCACGACAAGACCTGGAAGGGCCCGGGCGGCGACGCCGAGAAGGGTTCGGACGGCATCGCCTCGCTGCTCAGCAAGACCGACGGCGCGATCGGCTACGTCGAGTGGTCCTTCGCCCAGGCCGACAACCTGAACGTCGCGAAGGTCGGTAACGGCGCGGGCGAGTTCGCCGAACTGAACGGCGACTCTGCCGGCAAGACCATCGCCAGCGCCCAGACCACTGGCACCGGCGACGACATGCAGCTCAAGATCGATTACCGCACCACGGCCCCGGGCGCGTACCCGATCGTCCTGGTCACGTACGAGATCGTCTGCGAGAAAGGCAACGACACGAGCAAGCTGCCGCTGCTGAGGGACTTCCTGTCCTACACCGCCAGCACCGGTGGCCAGCAGGCCATCGCCACGGTGGGCTACGCGCCGCTCCCCGAGTCGGTCCGCACCAAGGTCGCCTCCACAGTGGACAACCTGAGCTGACGAGCACGACAGGTAGACGAATCGATAGGCAGACGATGAGCCAACCATCGTTTCCGGGCTCCGCCGAGGCCGCTCCCGTGGTCCCGGCGGAGCCGCCGCGTGACCTGACTGTGCAAGACGACACCCGTACCGCCGGCGTCCCGCGTCACCGCTCCGGCGGCCGGACGCCGGTCGCCCCGATGGGCGGCGGTGGTGCCCTGCCCGCGAGACGGCGCTTCGGCGCGGACAGCGTCTTCCGCTGGTTCACCACCGGCGCCGGGACGCTTGTGCTGGTCGTCATCGTGGCCATCGCGATCTTCCTGATCGTGCGGGCCGTACCGGCGATCAGGGCCGACAAGGCCAACTTTCTGACCCACTTCGAGTGGTTCCCCAACGACCCGACCGACCCCAGGTTCGGTATCGCCTCGCTCGCGATCGGTACCGTGTCCAGCTCCGCGATAGCGCTCGTCCTGGCGGTACCGGTGGCACTGGGCATCGCGTTGTGCCTGTCGCACTACGCGCCCAGGCGGCTGGCCAACGGGCTCGGCTTCCTGATCGACCTGCTGGCGGCCGTGCCCAGCATCGTGTTCGGCCTCTGGGGCCGGGACTACCTGGTCGACCCGGTCCGGAACCTTTCCGGCTGGCTGCACCGGTACTTCGGCTGGATCCCGCTGTTCGGCAGCGACGGCCCGTACGGCAAGTCGATCCTGCTCGGCTCGCTCGTGCTCGCCATCATGGTCCTGCCGATCATCACGTCGCTGTCCCGCGAGGTGTTCCGGCAGGCATCGGGCATGAACGAAGAGGCGGCCCTGGCGCTCGGCGCGACGAAGTGGGAGATGATCCGCCTGGCGGTCATCCCTCACGGCCGTCCCGGCCTGGTCGCTTCGATCATGCTCGGCCTCGGCCGGGCGCTCGGCGAGACTATCGCTCTCGCGCTGACCCTCGGCGGCGGTCGGGGCATCGGGATCGACATCATCCACGACGGCGGCAACTCGATCGCCGCGAACATCGCCAACGGCTTCGGCGAGGCGAACGACATCGGCCGGAGCGCTCTGATCGCCTCCGGCCTCGTGCTGTTCGCGATCACGCTGATCGTCAACGTGATCGCGCGGGCGATCGTGTACCGGCGCCGTGAGTTCATCGGGAGCGCGGTGTGACCGGCATGACGACCATTGCCACGTCCTCGTCGGCGCCGCCGACCAACGCGCTGAAGTCCCGGCGCCTGCCGGCCTGGACGCTGGTGGCGATCGGAGTCGCCTCCGCCGTACTCGCGGTCCTGCTGTTTCCGGTCGGCGGGCTGATGGGCGGTGGGTGGGTGCTCACCGCGGTGGGTGCCGTCCTCGGCTTCCTGATCGCCCTGGCGATCGTCTCCTGGGCGGTCGAGGGCCGGCGGGCGGCACGCAACCGGGTGGCCACGTCGCTGATCTACTCGTCCCTCGTGCTCGCCCTGCTGCCGCTGGTCTCCGTGGTGATCACGCTGCTGAACAAGGGCCGGACACGGCTGGACGGCACGTTCTTCAACAACTCGATGCGCAACATCACCGCGTTCGACTCGGGCGGCGGCGCGTACCACGCGATCATCGGCACCCTGGAGCAGGCGGGCCTCGCGACGTTGATCACGGTACCCCTGGGCGTCGCGGGTGCCATCTACATCGTCGAGTACGGCAAGGGCAGGCTGGCCAGTGCGATCCGGTTCTTCGTGGACGTGATGACCGGCATCCCGTCGATCGTGGCCGGCCTGTTCATCCTGGCGTTCTGGGTACTGATGGTCTCGCCGCACTTCTCCCCGACCCACCAGCCGTTCGACTCCGGCTTCGCCGCGGCCCTCGCGCTGTTCGTGCTGATGCTGCCGACCGTCACCCGGTCGACCGAGGAGATGCTCCGGCTGGTGCCGGCGGCGCTGCGGGAGGGTTCGTTCGCGCTCGGCATCCCGAAGTGGAAGACGATCATGCGGATCGCGCTCCCCACCGCGCTGCCCGGCATCGTCACCGGCATCATGCTCGCCATCGCCCGCGCGGCCGGCGAGACCGCGCCGGTACTGCTGGTCGCCGGTGGCACCCCGAACCGCAACTTCAACCCGTTCGAGGGCAACCAGGAATCGCTCTCGGTCTATATCTACGACCAGGCCGGCGCGGCCACCAAGTACGGCCCGCCCCGGGCCTGGACCGCGGCGCTGACCCTGGTCACGCTTGTGTTCCTCCTCACGGTCGCGGCAAAGCTGCTGTCGCGCCGGACGAAGTTGAACCGGAAATGATCGGCACACGGGAGTCGGCAATGGCGAAGCGGATCGAAGCGGTCGGCGTCACCGCGTACTACGGCGCCTTCAAGGCGATCGACGGCATCAGCATGGTGATCGAGCCCGAGTCGGTCACCGCGCTGATCGGGCCGTCCGGCTGCGGGAAGTCGACGTTCCTGCGCTCGATCAACCGGATGCACGAGGTGCTGCCCGGTGCCCGGGTCGAGGGCAGGCTGACCATCGACAGCCAGGACATCTACGCGCGTGACGTGGACGTGACGGCGGTACGGCGGACGATCGGCATGGTCTTCCAGCGACCCAACCCGTTCCCGACCATGTCCATCTACGACAATGTGGTGGCCGGGCTGCGGCTGGGCGGCGTACGCCGGAAGTCGGTGCTGGACGACGCGTGCGAGGAGGCG
>JBDZVD010000267.1:0-2754 GCA_040255525.1 Micromonosporaceae bacterium
GCTCAAGATCGACCGCCATTGCCCATGATCCGCTGGAACCTACAGTGGTGACGAGCTGCTCGGCGTTGGTTTCCCATTTGGCGTAGGCGTCGGGGTAGGCGCTGCGTTGGACTTTCTGCGCGGCGGTGGTCAGTGGCATGGTTTGCCAACGGGGGATGGTCAGCAGCCGGGTGTAGAACTGTGTCGCGGCGTAGGTCGGGGTGTGTAGTTGCTGGGGGTTGCCCCAGCCTTGGCTGGGCCGCTGTTGGAACAGTCCGACGGAGTCCCGGTCGCCGCCCCATAGGTTGACCAGTGATGATTCCTGCATGGCGGTGGCGACCGCGATGACCCATCCCCGCGCGGGGATGTGCATGCGGATTCCGGTGGTGATGATGATTGCGGCGTTGTTGACCTGCTCGCTGTTCCACTGCCCGATCGGGGGGAAGCCACCAACCGGTGGGGTCAGGTTCTCCGCGGCGGTCACCGTTGGCGCGCCGGTGGCAAGGGGCGTGGTGCAGCCGGCGGAGACGACACCGCCGAAGATGGCTGTGACCAGGCCGGTGCAGGCGGCGATCGCTGCGATGATCAGGCCAATGATTCCGGCGACCGCGCGTGCGGTCATGGGCTTCACCATCCTTCTGTCAGAAGGTTGGATGGTCGCGGCAGGGGGCCGCGATTGGGGTGTCTGGGGGTTCAGCGGGCCAGCGGTTGGATGGTCACCATGCGGCCGTCGTCGTAGCAGGCAACCCGGTTGTTGACGAGGTCGAGCAGATACACCCACCGCGCCCAGATGGGGATGAGGGCGCCGAGGTCGTGGACCGGGACGATAGTGACCGGCCGAGGCGGATCGACGATGTCGTCGGCGTTGGCGCTGGCGAGAGTGACGCCGATCCCGGCGACCGGGTACTGCCCGAGCGTGGTGACAGGGGTGGCGTCGGTGACGGCGGGGTCGAGGTAGTCCCAGTCGTGGTTCAGGAGCAGTTCGACGAGCCGATTGGTGTCTCGGTTGGCGGTGGTGTTCCAGAGTTCCCGGAGGGTGGGCAGCATGCTGAGGGGATGACCGTCGCTGTGCACGTAGCGCAGGCGGGCCACGGTCACGTCGGCGTTGTCACGAACACCGACGTAGCAGTGGATTTCCACGGATCTGTCCTCTCTTTGATCGGGATTAAGTGTCCAGGTGTGGGCCGATGAGGTCAGGGGCGGAGCGGCAGAGCCGGGTAACGACGGTGGGTTGTTCACGCCGCTGTTGCGATGGGGTGAGGTCTTGGTCTGGGCAGCGTGGTCCTGACGCGTCCCGTTGCCCGGCTCGGGTAGCCCGTCGGTGTGCCGGTGCGGACGATCGCGGGCGGCGTCGCGGTCGTTCGGGTGTTGTGTGGGGGAAGCGTGGGCGGTGACGGGGTGGCATAGGCCCGGTGGAGGGCGTATCGGGCTAGCCGTGCCGGTGGGCATTCGCCGCGCCCCCACCGTGCGCACTGCAGGTTCGTGCAGTGTCCGTCGGCATCGGGTTGGTGGGCGGCGCTGACATCGACGGCCAGGTGCCACAACAGCGGGTCGGTCACACCGGCGGGGGCGGTGCGAAATTCGGTTCGGCGGCGCGAGTCGGTCATCGGGCTCCTCCTTCTTCCCCGGGGTGGTGGCGTTGGTGGCGCCGCCCGACCTGGGATGCCTGGGAGCGGTTGTCCTGGCCCGGTCGGGCGGCGACCAGCACTGATCGACGTCCTTGTTGCGGTGAAGGTCAAGTCGTGTGTGGCAGCCGGATCGGCTCACTGTTCTGCTGCGCTCGCCCGGGCTGAAGGCGTCGCCTGGTGCCGCCTTGTTGGTGCAGGCTGCGGTCCGTACCGCGGCACGTCGGATGCGCCGGGACAGCGGCACGCTGGTACGGGTTAGTCACTTTCAGGCTTTAGGCGCAGATCCCGGTAGCGGCGACCGGGCGGCAGCGGACGCGCATTGGCCGGATCGGCGACGCCGATCCCGTCGCCGCGCCGTTTGGCCCCGTACATGGCCATGTCCGCGTGATGCAGGACCTGCCGCGCGTCGGCGCCTGGAGTCGCGATGGCGTAGCCCACGCTCGCGCGGATCTCGACACTGCTGCCCGGATCCAGGAGAAACGGCTCCTCACCGATGGTGTGGCCGGCGGCGCGGGCCACCGCCGCGACGTCACCGAGGTCGCCGCATACGAGCAGAGCGAACTCGTCGCCGGACAGGCGGGCCGCCAGGATCTTCGGCTCGGGCAGGTCGACCAGGCGCAGACCAACACCGGCCAGCAGATCGTTGCCACGTTCGTGGCCGAAGCGGTCGTTGACGGTTTTGAAGTCGTCGAGGTCGAGTAGGACCACCCCAGTCGGGTCACCGGCCCGCAGAGCCTCTTCCAGCTGGAAGAGAAAGGCCCGCCGGTTGGGTAGGCCGGTGGTGTCGTCGTTGAACGCCAGCTGGTAGGCGCGGTTGGCGTCGCGGCTCTGCTCGGCGGCGTGACGCCACGCCGCGCGTAGGTGCCGCTGCTGAAACCAGACGGGGATGGTGCCGAGCGCGAGGCCGGTGATCAGGCCCATGGGCGCGGTGACAATCGAGGACACGATGGGAGACACTTCGTACAGCTCCTTTTCACGCAAGGAGCACCGGGGCGGGCGTGGAGCTGGGAAACTTGCACGCCCGCCACCGGGCTACCACGGCTTCGGGTCAGTTCCTGGTGGGCGGGGCGAGTTGGACGGTGACCGGTGCGACGACGGTCTGCACCGCGACACCGGCGATGATCAGCTTGTCCAGGGCGTTGGCGAC
>JBDZVD010000025.1:0-65968 GCA_040255525.1 Micromonosporaceae bacterium
GGGCGGGTCGCCGGCGCGGGCGGCCGCCCGCTCCCGCGGGTTCCCCCGCCGCCCGATTGCGGCGCCGGCGGGGGAGCGCCAGAATGCCCGATCCGCGGAGCGACTCCCGCGAGGTCTATGACGACCGTCATGGTGCCGCTATCATGACGGCTGTCATAACTCGGGCAGGAGGGCGTATGCACGTCGGATTCATCGGGCTCGGTCTGATGGGCCAGCCCATGGCGCTCAACCTCGCCCGGGCCGGCACGCCGCTGGTGGTCTGGAACCGCACCGCCGCCACGTGCGAACCGCTCGCAGCGGCGGGGGCACGCGTCGCCGCCGACCCGGCCGAGGTGTTCGCCACCGCCGACACCGTCCTGCTCATGCTGGCCGGGCCGGAGGCGATCGACCAGGTGCTCGGCCGAGGTACGCCGGCCTTCGCGGCGTACCTCGCCGGGCGCACGATCGTCCACATGGGAACGACCGCGCCCTCGTACTCCCGGGGACTGGAGGCGGACGTGGTCGCGGCGGGCGGCCGGTACGTGGAGGCGCCGGTGTCCGGCTCCCGGACGCCGGCCGAGGCCGGCGAGCTTGTCGCGATGCTGGCCGGCGACCCGGCGGCGACCCGGCCGGTACGGCCGCTGCTCGCGCCGATGTGCCGGGACGCGGTCGAGTGCGGACCGGTGCCCAACGCGCTGCGGATGAAGCTCGCGGTCAACCTGTACCTGATCACGATGGTCACCGGCCTGGCCGAGGCGGTGCACTTCGCCGACCGGCACGGCCTGGACGTGAGCCTGCTCGTCGACGTTCTGGACGCCGGTCCCATGGCCAGCGGCGTGTCCCGGGTGAAGGCGCACAAGCTGCTCGACCACGACTTCGCGGCGCAGGCCGCGGTGGCGGACGTCCTGATGAACAACCGGCTGATCGCCGGGGCCGCGCGCGAGTCGGGGGTGGCGTCGCCGGTGCTGGACGCGTGCCACGAGCTGTTCGCCGAGACGGTCGCCCTGGGGCACGGCGGCGCCGACATGGTGGCCGTCGTCCGGGCCATCGAGGCGCGCACCGCGCGGCGCGGCGCCCCGCCGGAACGCGGCGATGCCGGACGCGCCGCCGGGTTCGTATCCGGGGGCGGCGCCGGGTCAGGAGCCGCGGGTGGCGCCGCTTCCGGAGCGGTAGCCGTCCAGTAACGGGGACAGCTGCGCCACCACGGTGTCGATTACGCCGACATCGCGGTGAACCCGCGCGAGCATGATGGCGCCCTCCAGCGCGCTGAGCATCAGGGTGGCCAGCGCGCGCGCCCGCTTGCGCGGTACGCGCATCCGCACGAGTTCCCCGACCACGGCGCGTTCCCATTCGCCCGCGGCGGAGCGCAGCGCTTCGTTGACCGGGGAGTCCCCGCCGGCCAGGTCGGCGGCGGTCGCCATGACCGGGCACCCCCGCTCGTACCGGCGCGCGGTCAGGTCTTCCCGCCAGTACCCGGCCATATGCCGGAACAGGCCCGACGGCGACGGGTGAGCAGTCGTCTCCTGGTACCTCTCGACCCACCGTGCGGCGAACTGCCCCGACCACAGCAACGCCTCTCCGACGAGCTGGTCCTTGCCGCCGGGGAAGTAGTGCTGGAACGAGCCGCGCGGCGCGTTCGCGCGCGCGACCACCTCGCGGACGCCGGTCGCCGCGACGCCGTTCGCGCGCACCAGCTGCGCCGCGCTGTAGACCATCCGCTCCCGCGGAGCTCTCGTGCTGCCCGACATGACCCCCACCCGGTATGACAAAAGTCATACCAGAGTACCGTCCGGCTGGCGGCTGCCGGCCGGCGGAGCGGGCCGTGCCGCGAACCCGCTCCGCGCTGAGTTCGGGATCGATCGTGTGCGGCGACCTCACGGTCACGCCGGCGGGCGGCCGGCGACCCACCGGGGCGACGGCCGGCTCAGCCCGCCAGCGGTGCCTCGTCCAGGATGACCGCGCGGGTGAGGTTGTGCGGCGTGTCCGGGTCGAGTCCCCGCGACTCGGCGAGCGCGACCGCGGCGCGCTGGGCCACCACGAGCGACGCCAGGGGATCGATGCCCAGGTCGACCGCGGTGGCGCCGACCGAGCGGATCTGGCCGGCCAGGGCCGGATCCAGCGGGCCGAGCGACCACACGACGGTACCGGGGCCGGAGACGCTGATCGGACCGTGCCGGTACTCCATGGCGGGGTACGCCTCGGTCCACGCCCGCGCCGCTTCGCGCAGCTTCAACGCGGCCTCACTGGCCAGCCCGACTGTCCACCCGCGACCGACGAACGTCCACTGTGACGTGGCGGCCGGGTCGACCGGCAGGTCGCCGGCCAGCACCCGCTCGGCATCCACAATGGACGGTTCGACGTCCCCGCCGGTGGCGGCGCGCAGCAGGGTCAGGGCGGTGGTGGCGAACCGGGTCTGGACGACGGACCGCTCGTCGGCGAACGGCAGCGGCACCACCGCGTCGGACGCGGCGGCGACCGGCCCGTCGGGTACGGCGGTCAGCACCACCGTGCGCATGCCGGACGTGCGGCGGAGCAGTCCGGCGACCTCTGTCGTGGCACCGGAGCGGGAGATGGCCACCATGACGTCGTAGCGCCGGCCGGGTGGCATCTCGGACGCCGCGAACGCGTCTGTCCGGCCATGTCCGGCATTCTCCCGCAGCACGGCCGCCGCCTGGGCCATGTACAGGGACGTGCCGCAGCCGACGATGCAGGCGCTCTCACCGGGCGCGGGCAGGAGGTCGGACACGTCGTGAGCGAGCGCGACGGCCCGCCGCCACATGCTCGGCTGGGTAGCGATCTCCTGCGCGGTAATGCTCATAGCTGGATGCTTTCCTGCCGAATTTCACGCTGTCAAGCGCCACGAGCGGAAGGCGGCGGCGCCGACCACCTGGACCCCCTCGCGGCCCGGATCGGCTGACGCGCGCCGGGGCGGCGGGTCGGTGCCTGGATACCATCGTCACCGTGAGCGGTACGATGATCGCCAAAGGGTTGTCCGCGGGCCACGGCGCGGAGGAGTTGTTCTCCGGCCTGGACCTCGTGGTGGCGCCCGGGGACGTCATCGGGCTGGTCGGGCCGAACGGCGCCGGCAAGTCCACGCTGCTGCGCACGCTCGCCGGGCTGCGTGACCCGGACGACGGGGCGATCGCCCTCAACCCGCCGACCGCCACCGTCGGTTACCTGCCGCAGGCCCCGGAGCGGTGCCCCGGGGAGTCGGTGGCGGAGTACCTGACCCGGCGCACCGGCGTCGCGGCCGCCCAGGCCGGCCTCGATGCCGCGACCGCGGCGCTGGCGGCCGGTGAATCCGGCGCCGACGACGCGTACGCCCTGGCCCTGGAGCGCTGGCTCGACCTGGGCGGCGCCGACCTGGAGGCGCGTGCCGACGCCGTCGCCGCCGACCTGGGGCTCGGCGTGGAGCTGACCCGCCCGATGACCGGCCTGTCCGGCGGGCAGGCCGCCCGGGCCGGTCTCGCGGCGCTGCTGCTGTCCCGGTACGACATCTTCCTGCTGGACGAACCCACCAACGATCTGGACCTGGACGGCCTGGCCCGGCTGGAGTCGTTCGTCACGGGGCTGCGCGCCGGCACCGTCGTGGTCAGCCACGACCGGGAGTTCCTGGCCCGTACCGTGACCCGCGTGCTGGAGCTGGACCGGCCGCAGCGGCTGGTGCGGCACTACGGCGGTGGGTACGAGTCCTACCTCGAGGAGCGCGAGGTGGCCCGCCGGCACGCGCGGGCGGATTACGAGCAGTACGCCCAGACCCGGGCCGACCTGGAGGCCCGGGCCCGTACCCAGCGCAACTGGATGGAGCACGGCGTCCGCAACGCGCGCCGGAAAGCCAGCGACAACGACAAGATCGGGCGCAAGCTGCGGGTCGAATCGACCGAGAAGCAGGCGGCCAAGGCACGCCAGACCGAGCGGCTCATCGAGCGGTTGGAGGTCGTCGAGGAGCCGCGCAAGGAGTGGCAGCTGCGCATGGAGATCGCCACGGCCCCGCGGGCCGGCGCCGTGGTCGCGGCGCTGACCGGCGCGGTCGTCACCCGCGGCGCGTTCACTCTCGGCCCGGTCGATCTGCAGATCGACTGGGCCGACCGGATCGCGATCACCGGACCGAACGGCGCGGGCAAGACCACGTTGCTCGCCGCGCTGCTGGGCCGGGTGCCGCTCGCGGCCGGCACGGCAGCGCTCGGCCCCGGCGTGGTGGTCGGCGAGATCGATCAGGCTCGCCGGCTGCTGCTGGGCGACGAGCCGCTGCTGGACGCGTTCCGGGCGGCGGCCGGGGACTGGTCGCCCGGCGACGCCCGCACGCTGCTTGCGAAGTTCGGGCTGCGCGGCGAGCACGTGCTGCGGCCGGCCGCGACACTGTCGCCGGGGGAGCGCACCCGGTCGGCCCTCGCCCTGCTCCAGGCGCGCGGCGTGAACCTGCTGGTACTCGACGAGCCGACCAACCACCTCGACCTGCCTGCCATCGAGCAGCTCGAGTCGGCGCTGGACGCCTACCCGGGCACGCTCCTGCTGGTCACGCACGACCGGCGGATGCTCGACGCGGTACGCCTGAACCGCCGGGTGCGGGTCGGGGCGGGGCGGGTCAGCGCGGACGGGTGAACGGCGGGCGGGACGGCACCGGGATCCGGTACCGCTTCGCCCGCGTCCCCGGCGCCGGTCCGGAACCCTTACCCGGCCGGCTGCGAATTCTGCTGCTCGGCCCACTCGGCGACACGGCGGGCGCTCTCCTCCTCGGAGAGATCCTCCACCCGTGTCATGATCGACCAGCGCACCCCGAACGGGTCGCGGATGCTCGCGAACCGGTCGCCGGACACGAAAGTGGACGGCGCCTCCCGGATCGTGGCACCGGCGGCCTCCGCACGCGCGGTCGTGGCGTCGACGTCGGGGCAGTACAGCCCCATGGAGTAGCAGTCGTTGTCCCCTCCGGGCGGGGCCACGAGGCCGTACGCCGGCATCGGTTCCCCGAGTTGCAGCATCCCGTCGCCGAAGTCCAGTACGGCGTGCGCGACGACTCCGCCCATTTCCGTCACGTCCACCACCCGCGCGCCGAACACGTCGCGGTAGAAGGTGATCGCCCCACGGGCGCCGGTGATGACCAGGAACGGGGTCAGGCTGGTGGCACCGTGCGGCTTCCCGTTGGTGGTGTGTTCGCCGTTGGCGGCCTCGATCGTGTCTGTCATGGCACAAGACGCTACGCACCGGGTGCCCGGCAGGGCTTGAAGATTCGCGACACTGGGTAACCTGGGGACCCGTGAGCAGGGTGTATCGAGGCGTTCTCTACCCGGCGCGCCTGCCGTCGTTCGATCGGCTTCCGGCGCCGGAGCCGGTGGCCGATCTGGTGCGGTGGTTCTGGATCCCGGAGTGGCGACTGGCCCCGGGCCGCTCGTCCCGCCAGCATCTGATCGCCTACCCGGCGTCCAACCTCGTGGTCGAACTGGACACGGTCGGCTTTGCCGGACCCACGACCCGTGCCTCGCACCGCGACCTCACCGGGACCGGGTGGGCGGTCGGTGCCCTGCTCCGGCCGGCCGCCGTCCCGCTGTTCGCCCGCGACCCCGCGGCACTGCGCGACGCCTACCAGCCGGTCGACCTGCCGGCCCTGCACGCGGCGGTGTCGGCCGCGATGAACCGGTCCGCCGACCGGCCCGAGAGGCACCGGCTCGCCGTCGGGGCGTTCACGGACTGGCTCAGCGGTACCTTCCCCGCCCCGGCGCCGGAGGCCCTGCAGGCCAACGCGATGGCAGAGCTGATCGACTCCGGTCCGGACCTGCGCCGGGTCGAGGACGTGGCGGCACGCCTGGGCGTGTCGGTCCGGACGCTCCAGCGGCTGGCCCGCCGCTACGTGGGCCTGCCGCCGCTGGCCATGATCCGCCGCCGCAGGCTCCAGGAGGCCGCCGAGCGCGTGCGTGCCGGCCAGGACACGAACCTGTCGGCGGTCGCCGCGGACCTCGGGTACGCCGACCACGCCCACCTCGCCAACGAGTTCCGGTCGGTGCTCGGCTTCACCCTCAGCGCCTACCGGCGGCGGGCGTCCCCGCCGGTGCCGGGCCGGGGGTCACCTGACGGGGTCACGGGCTAGCCGCCGAGCCGGCGCACGTGGTGCTGGTGGGCGCCCGGCTGGGCCGGCCGGTGCGCCCGACCGCGCCAGGCGTCGGTGACCGCCACGCCGAACAGGATCGCGGCGGCGATCACGGCGGCAACCGCCGGGGCCACCAGCACCATCGCGGGCGACACCCCGATCAGTGCGGCGATCCAGAACAACCGCGACAGCGAGATCCGCTCGAACACCTCGTACTCGAACACGGTCCGTCCCATCATGAACAGCACGGGGCCGCCGAACAGCGCGGCGACCCAGGCGAACGGCATCGGCGCCAGCGGCCGGGTGATGGCCAGTTCGGAGCCGGTGGCCGTGGCGACCACGCCGAAGACCATGATGACGTGGGTGTACGGCGCCCACCGCAGGATCCGGCCCGGCTTGCGCCTGGGGACGTTGCGCAGCAGCGAGCCGGCCCGGTAGACGTAGATCTGCCACAGCAGCACGGTGGTGGCGAACGTGCCCACGAACGCGACGGTGTGCCACGCGCCCAGCCCCGCGTGGTTGTACCGGAGAGCGGCGACCAGGATGAGGTCGCCGAAGGCCAGGATCATGAACTGCTGGTACCGCTCCCCGACATGCTCCTGCGCCTTGTCGTACTGGTCGAGGGGCACCCGGCCGAGCCTCGGCGTCGGGTACCGGAAGGCGGCTATGACATAGTCCAGCAGCAGCGCGGCGGCCCACGGGATGCCACGGGCGACGGTGCCGGTCATGAACGCGCCGACCAGCCACCCGAACGACGACACCGCGAACCAGAAGAAGAACCGGGCGGCGCGCGCGCCGGCAGTGTTGTTGCGTAGCAGGGCGACCAGGAAAATTCCGCGTCCGAGGTGGATCGCCACGTTCGTGCTGGCGAAGATGATGCCGTCGCGCCCGAAGGCGTCCGGCAGGGTGACCGCCATGATCATGCTGCCGAACATGACAGCGCCGATGAGCGCCTGGATCGGCAGCCTCTCCGGGTTGTAGAAGTCGGTCAGCAGCGTGGTGATCGACCAGACCCACCACAGGGCCGCCAGCGGCAGCAGCGCGTGGACCGTCCCCGTCCAGTCGAGGTGCTGGGCGTAGTTCATCGAGGTGAGCGACAGGGCGGCGACGTACACCAGGTCGAAGAACAGTTCCAGCAGGGTGGCGCGTTGGGATCCGCCGGGGCTGCGCACCAGCGTCGCCGGATCGTTGCGCGTCATGGCCGAACCAGCGTGCGCGGTACCCGTTGCGACGGAAGGCCGGACCCCACTCCTGTTACGTTAAGCAACCGGCGTCGCCGGTACCCGGGGAACGCCGGCGATCGGTTGGCCGGTTGGTCGCTGCCCGGTGCCCCGTGCCCCGTGCCCGGAGGCTCGCCTTCGGTTTCCTTCCGCGTACCGCCGGCCGGAGCCCGGTGCGCGTCCGGTCGCCGGCCGGTGCGCCACCGGCGCCCGATGGCGCGGTCGACGCGGCGGACCTTCGCGGGGAAGCCGGGCACCTCATTGTCCACAAGGGACACCGTGCGGGTACCCGCGTCCCGTCCGGCGCGTGGCCGACTCACCGACGAATCGCGGCGGAAGCCGGCGGCA
The DNA here is from genome assembly GCA_040255525.1 of Micromonosporaceae bacterium. Classification (GTDB taxonomy): domain Bacteria; phylum Actinomycetota; class Actinomycetes; order Mycobacteriales; family Micromonosporaceae; genus Rugosimonospora. Next base: position 7,630 of record JBDZVD010000025.1, read on the forward strand.
CGGGAGCGCGCGATCGTAGCGCTGCGCAGTCGGCCCAACACGACCGCACCGCCGGTCGCGGCGCTCACCTGGGCATCCATGAACAACCGCCGACCCGCCCCCATGAAGGTGAGAGCGAATGCGAGACTGCACCGGGCGGCTGGTACGACGCACGCTACTCGCCGTCCCACCACAGGCGGCAGCGGCACACGATAACGGCGGTTGGATGACCTACGAGGACGAGCGCGGCATTCCCGGCCGGCTCGCGGCTGACGACGGGTACGGTACGCCACCGGAAAGCTACGGTGGGCAGCGGCACGGGCCGATGGCCCCGGATCGCCGCGACGAGCGGGACGAGCCCGACTGGGAATGGCAGGGCGCGCCGGCTCCAGAGGGGCCGGGCGCGGCGGGCCAGGGGGAGTTCGAGTACTGGCCGTCCACCGAGGAGCCTGCCGGCCTCCCGACCGCCGGCCGGCCGCCGGCTGAGGTCGCCGCCGCGCTCGACTACGGTGCGGGCGGCGGGCGGCAGCGCACCGGTGGGCTGCACGCCCCGCTCCCGGCCGGTGAGAACGCGTACGTCGACTGGATCAAAGGACTGGGTGCCGAGGACTCCGCTCAGGAAGAGTGGGCGAACGCCGGCCCGCGCGGCTTCGACGCCGACGGTGACGCCGCGGCCGACGACTGGCCGGGCGGCGACCCGGTCGATCCGGACGCCGACGGCGAGCCCGGTGCGCCGGGGCCGGGGTGGACACCGTTCGCCGAACCGGCCGGCGGGTCCCCGGCCGCGGAAGAGGAGAACTGGTTCGAGCCGAAGCAGCGGCCGGAGGACGCCGGGCCCGGCGGTGCCGAGCGGTTCGCGGCCGCACTGCCCGGCAGCGGCACGGCTCCCGGGGAGGAGAACTGGTTCGAGCCCAAGCCGCGCAACGACCTGCCGGACTATCCGCGCCCGGCCATCGCGGCGCAGAGTGCCGCCCCGGCGTTCGCGCCGCCGGCCTTCGCGGCGGGCACGGACTGGCCGCGTTCGGCCGAGGAGTTGGACTTCGTCACGCCCGAGCAGGCGGCCGGTACCGCGGGGTTCGGGGCCGCCGAGTACCGGGGCGGCGGGTACGTGGCAGGCGGGTACGACGGCTACGGCACCGCCGGCCAGGGCTACCCGGACGAGTCGCAACCCTACCCCGTCCCGGGCTACCCGGGTCCCGACTACCCGGCCGAGTACGGCGACGACCGGGCCGGCGAGTACGACTCCGCGGAGTACCTCGGCTCGTACGACGAGGCACCGGGGGACCGGGCGGCCGCGCACCTCGACGACGCCGAGACCACCACGCTGATGCTGGGCGGCGTGCGCAACTCCGCGCAGCGGCGCACGTCCCGCTCGTACCGCCCGTTCGCCATCGCCGCGGGCGTGGTCGTCGCCGCGACCGTCGGGGTGGTCGGGGTGGCCCTGCACGACAGTTCGGCCCAGTCGGCCAACCCCGATCCGCCGGTGAGCACCGGCACCCCGGCCGCACCGCCGACCGACACGGGATCGCCGGCCGTGCTGCTGCCGCCGCCCGTCGACTCCGCCACCGCCTCACCACCGCCGTCGATGCCCACGACGGCACCCACGACACGGTCCCGGCCGGTCCGGACGACGGGGGCGCCGCGGCCGACCCGGACGCGCACCACCCCGCCGCCTCCGCCGCCCACCCACACCCAGGCACCGCCGACCAAGACGCCGACGACGCCGCCGCCCACCACGACGCCGCCGGCTACCGGAACTCCCACGCCGACGCCCACAGACACCGGCACCGGCACCGGCACGACCGGGTGACCCGCGCCGAGCGGCGGGTCGGCGCCGTGCCGGTGGCCGCCTCCGCCGGCGGCGTGCCGTTGCCCGACTCCGTCGGCGGACCCGGCACGGCGGCGCCCGCGCCGGCCACCCGCGCCGGCCCGCGCCGGTGTCGCGTGACGGGAGTCGTCACGCCCGAGGGCTTTTCCGCCCGGGCTGGGCGTGGGCCGGCCGGGCCGGGCGTGGGCCAGCTGGGTTGTGGTTGGCGGCCTGGTCGGGTGGTGGTCGGCGGCCCGGCAGGCGTGTCATGCTGCAACGACCACGAAGAGGGGAGCGGCCCGTGTCGGCTGGCGAAGCGGTACAGGCGGCGCCCGCGAGACGGTCCGTGCGACCGGTCGCGATCGGCCTCGCACTCAGCGCCATCCTGGTGCTGCTGTTCGGCCTGCCGTGGTGGTCGCTGGTCCTGGCCGACGCGCGGTGGCCGGTTCCGGTCGTCGCGGTGGGTACGGTCGGGTTCGTCGCCGCGCTCGTCGCGTTCCCCGTTCTCATGTACCTTGGGCACGGCCGGCGGGGCTGGGACTGGGCGGCCGTCGCCGGGGACACCGTCCTCGGCGTGATCTGGGTGCTGTTCTCCTGGGCGGTGCTCGGCAACGTGCTGCGGATCGCGCTCGCGGCCGCCGGCGTCGCCGACCCGGTGCGGTCGCGGGTGGTGGCGGCGGGGATCGCCGGCGTGTCGGTGGTGCTCGTCGCCTGGGGGTACGCCGAGGCGATGCGGGTACCCCGGGTGCGCCGGGTGTCCGTCACGGTCCCCCGCTTGGGCGCCGGCCTGCACGGTCTGCGGATCGTGCTGCTGACCGATACCCACTACGGTCCGCTGGACCGGGCCCGGTGGTCGGCCCGGGTGGTCGAGGCGGTCAACCGGCTCGACGCCGACATCGTGTGCCACACCGGCGACATCGCCGACGGCACCGTGTCCCGGCGGCGGGAGCAGGCCGCGCCGCTTCGCGCCGTACGCGCCCGGTTGGCCCGCGCGTACGTCACCGGCAACCACGAGTACTTCGGCGAGGCGGACGGCTGGCTCGACCACATGCGGGTACTCGGCTGGGAGCCGCTGCACAACCGGCACATCGTGGTGGAGCGCGACGGCAGCCGGCTCGTCCTGGCCGGCGTCGACGACGCGACCGCCGCGTCCTCGGGGCGCCCCGGCCACCGCGCCGACCACGCCGCCGCGCTGGCCGGAGCGGATCCGGACCTGCCCGTGCTGCTGCTCGCCCACCAGCCGAAGCAGGTCGGCGCGGCCGCCGCGGCCGGGGTGGACCTGCAGCTGTCCGGGCACACCCACGGCGGCCAGATCTGGCCGTTCCACCTGCTGGTGCGGGTGGATCAGCCGGTCGTGCAGGGCCTGAGCCGGCACGGGGAGCGGACCCAGCTGTACACGAGCCGGGGCACCGGCTTCTGGGGCCCGCCGCTGCGGGTCTTCGCGCCGAGCGAGATCACTCTGCTCACCCTGGTCGGCTGAGTCCGCGCCCCCGCGGGCCCGGGACCCTGCGTGCCCGGGCGGCCGGCGCACGCGTCATGATGAGCAGGCCGCCCGCGCTCCGGCCCAGCCGGAGGCGCCAGTCCGGCGGCTGTCACGGACAGGAGAACGCATGCCCACGCTCGCCGATCAGACCATCGTCGCCCTGCGCTCGGGCCACGACAGCCTCGCCGCGCTCGTCGCCGGGCTGTCGCCGGACGACCTGACCCGCCCCTCGGCCGCCACCGAGTGGCAGGTGTCCCAGGTGCTCAGCCACCTGGGCAGCGGGGCCGAGATCGGCCTGGCCGCGCTGACCGCCGCGCAGGGCGGTGGTGCCGGGCCGGACGGCGACTTCAACCGCGAGGTCTGGGCGCGCTGGGACGCGATGACGCCGGCCGAGCACGCCGCCGGGTTCCTGGAGGCCAACCAGCGGCTCGTCGAGGCGTACGAGGCGTTGGACGCGTCGGCCCGGACCGAGCTGCGGATCAACCTCGGCTTCCTGCCCGAGCCGGTGGACGTGGCCACCGCGGCCCGGTTCCGGCTCAACGAGTTCGCCCTGCACCGGTGGGATGTGGAGGTCGCCTTCGACCCGTCGGCCACGGTGGCGCCGGAGGCGGTGGGGCTGCTGCTCGACCAGGTCGGGCTCATAGTCGGCTGGGCCGGCCGGACGGACGCCCTCGGCGGGCGTCACGCGACGCTCGCGCTGCGGCTGCGGGACCCGGAGGTGTCGCAGGGCCTTCGCCTCGGGGAGCGGGTCGAGCTGACGGACGTACCGGAGCAGCCGGACGGCGAACTGGAGGCCCCGGCCGAGGCGTGGTTGCGGCTGACCGTCGGGCGGCTCGGGCCGCGGTACACGCCGGAGCGTGTGCGGGTGACCGGGCCGCTCGGCCTGGACGACCTCCGGAAGGTCTTCCCGGGCTTCTGAGCCCTTCGGCGTGGCGTGGCTTCGGCCCTCACCGGGGCGCCGCCGCGCGCAGCGCGTCCTGCACCGCGCGTACCGCGGGTGAGCGCCGCCCCGGAAGCCGGGCCACCAGCACCCGCCGGGTCTCGCGGGGACCGCCGCGCACCGGGAGCACCCGGATCCCGTCGGGCACCGCGGGCAGCACCGACAGCGGGACGGTCGTGATCCCGCAGCCGGCCGCGACCAGGCGGAGCTTGGTCAGCCAGTCCCGGGTGCTGTGCGCGATCCGGGGCCGACCACCCAGCCCGGGCCACACGCCGAGCAGCACCTCACCGGCGCCGGAGGGGCTGGCGATCCAGCTCTGGCCGTGCAGGCGCTCGACGTCGATGACGTCGGCCAGCGCGAGCGGGTGGTTCGCCGGTACCGCGACGTGCAGGTCCGACTCGGAGACGACCTCGACGGCAAGCTCCGGAGCTTCGGCGTCGGGAGCCCGGAACGGCGGCGACGAGGACAGCACGGCGAGGTCGAGCGAGCCGGCCCGCACGGCGCGCACGAGCGCCGGGGTGCTCGCCTCGCGGGTGCTCACGTCGATCTCCGGGTGTGTGGAGCGCAGCGCGGCCAGCGCCCGGGGCAGCAGTACGGCTCCGGCGCTCGGGTACGCCCCCAGCCGCACCGCCGGCCCGGCCGGCGGCCGCCCCCGTACCGCGGTCACGGCCGCGTCGATCTCGTCCAGCGCCACCGTGGCGTGCCGCAGCACGGCCCGTCCGGCCGGGGTGAGCACCACGCCGGTGCGCTGGCGCTGGAACACCGCTACGCCCAGCGCCGACTCCAGGGCGGCGACCTGCCGGGAGACCGCCGACTGGGTGTAACCCAGTGCCGACGCCGCGGCGGTGAACGAACCCCGCTCGGCCACTTCGCGCATCACCCGCATGCCGGCCACCGTCAGATCCATGAGGAGAACGCATACCACATGTGCCTGATCCTCGTTTGCGGCATGGCTCGTGCGACCTACGTTCGATCCATGGCAGGTACTCGAATCGCGCTGGTAACCGGTGCGACACAGGGATTGGGGCTGGCTCTGGTCGAGGGTCTGGCCACCCGCATGGCTTCCGGGGACCACGTCTTGTTGACCGGGCGCGACCCGGCCCGGGTCGAGGCGCAGGCCCGCCGGCTGACCGGCACCGGCGCCGCGGTACGCCCTCGCGTGGTCGACGTGACGTCCACCGCGTCGGTACGGGCGGCGGCGGACGCGATCGCCGCGGAGTACGGCGGCATCGACATCGTCTTCTCGAACGCCGGTGCGCGGATGAGCCCGGACCGCGCGCCGGCCGATGAGGTCGACCGGGTCGCGGAGACCTACAACCACGGCACGCTGCGGATGCTGCGCTCGTTCGGTCCGCTGCTGCGCCCGGGCGGCCGGTTCTTCGTCGTGGCCAGCGCGCTGGGCACGCTCGGCCAACTCGATCCGCGGGTCCGCGCGCCGTTTTCGCGGGCGCGCTCGCTGGAGGACATCGAGCGGATCGTCGAGTCGTGGCGCTCGGCCGTACGCGACGGTTCGGCCCGGGCGCTCGGCTGGCCCGGCTGGCTGAACATCCCGTCCAAGGTGGCCCAGGTGGCCGCGGTACGGGTGGTCGCGGCGCAGCGGCGCGAGCGGGATCTGGCCGACGGCACGCTGGTCGCGGCGGTGTGTCCGGGGCTGATCGACACGGCGGCGTCGCGCCCCTGGTTCGCCGACATGAGTGGGGCGCAGACACCGGAGCAGGCGGCACAAGCACTGCTCGACCTCGCCCTGAGCCCGTCGCCGGACCCGAAGTACCACGGGGAACTCGTCCAGTTCGGCGCGGTGCTCCCGTGGGAGGGGGTGGCGGCGACGCCGAAGGTCGTGTCACGCCATGAGCGGTGATGGCCCGACCCCGCGCCGGATCACCAGCCGCGTCCGGGGCGCCAGGGCCCCCGGTCGCTGCCGCGGCGTACGGTCTCCCGAGGGGCGGGAGCCGGACCGCCCGGGCCGCGGCGACGGGTGGCCGGATATCCGACGGGGCCGATCAGACCGGACGTACCGCGCGGGATGAGGCCCGAGGTGATGCGCCCCGACCTGGCCGAGCGAGGCATAGAGCCCGGGGCGGGGGTAATACACCCGGGTCCCGATCGAGCAGCACCGCCAGGAGTACCCGTGTCCCACCATCTCGACTCGCCGCTCTCGCTGCAGGACAGCCGGCTCAACCTGACCGACCAGTTCGTGTTTCCCGGGGAGGCCGGCACGGTCTTCATCATGGACGTGAACAGCTCGACGGCGGGATCCGACGGAAAGCCGGGTTTCCACCCGGATGGCCGCTATGAGTTCAAGATCCACCGGGACGGTTCGGAGATCGAGGAGATCACCTACCGGGTGAGCTTCGACGAGACAGACGGGGACGGCGAACAGGCGCTGCGGGTCGAGCTGCTGACCGGGTCCGCCGCGTCCGACGACGGCGCCAACGGCCTGTTGCTCGCCGAGGGGCGGACGAGCCAGCCGGTCGACGGCGTCGGCGGGGTGCGTGCGTGGGCCGGTCGGGTGGCCGACCCGTTCTATGTCGACCTGAACCAGTTGGCCACGATCGAGGACGCGGTCAAGAACGGCAAGAGGATCGACGCCGGCGGCTGGCGCCTGGACGCCGCGCAGAACAGTTTCGCGGACGCGACGGTCCACTCGATCGTCCTGGAGGTACCCGACGACGACCCGAACCTGGGGTCGGGCACGGACATCACCAGCTGGGTCGCGACCCAACTGGCCACCGACGCGGGCGGCTGGCGCCAGATCAACCGGGAGGGCCACCCGATGGTGTGGCCGATCTTCCGGCAGCTCAACGACGACTGGGCGACCAACGCCAACACCCGCCACCCGGAGACCGACGCCAGCGAGGAGGGCGCGCAGATCGCCGAGCTGATCGCGGGCGTGGTCGCGGCGAACGGTACGTGCGACGATCCGGCCGCGTACGGCAGGGCCGTCGCCCGGCGCCTGCTGCCGGATGTGCTGCCGTACCGGATCGGGACCCCGGCGAGCTACGGGTTCCTCGGGTTCAACGGCCGCGCGCTGTCCGACAACGCGCCCGAGGCGATGTTCTCCCTGGTGATGAACGCGGCCATCAGCACCGGCCTGGCTCCGCAACAGTTCAGCGCGACCCGCCGCGAGTTGTTCCCGTACGTGGTGTCCGCCGAGGACTGAGCCGGCGGGCGCCCCGACCGGCGACCAGAGGTGCCCGGACGGCATGGCGGATCGCCCGACGTTTTCGCTGCGGCGCCGCAGGCTGGGCCCACCGGCTGGCGCAAGATGGTGTGATGACGAAGACGCATCAGGTCCGGGTGGCACGGGTGTACGACCCGCCGTCCGGCGGCGGGGCGCGGGTACTGGTGGACCGGCTGTGGCCGCGCGGCCTGACGAAGCAGGCCGCGGCGCTCGACGAGTGGTGCAAGCGGGTCGCGCCGTCGAACGAGCTGCGCCACTGGTACGGGCACGACCCGGACCGGTTCGAGGCGTTCAGGGCCCGGTACCTGGACGAGTTGCGGGATCCGGAACGGGCCGAGGCACTCGACGGGCTCCGGGAGCTGTGCCGCCAGCGGGACGTGACGCTGTTGACGGCGACCGCCACACCGGACATCAGTCACGCGGCCGTGCTCGCCCGGCTCCTGGCCGGCCCGGACTGACCGAGCCCGCCGCTCAGGCCGTGCGCAACCGGCCCCCAACGGCGCGGGCCGCATCCGCAGCGGATCTCGGGTCGGGGCCGGCCACGGCACGACGACGGCCTCCAGCGACACCGCACCGGCCAGTGTGTAGGCGGATCAGATGGCGCTGTCCGCTCCGGTACGGCCCCTGCGAGTGATCTTGCGAGCGGCAGTATCGCCCTACGAGCCCGTTGCCCGGCCCAGCATGCCTCATGGTTGGCGGCGCGAGCCGTGACGTACTCCCAGCAGGCGTCGTCGGTGAACAGCGTGCCCAGCTTCGCCCAGTCCCTGGTGTCCAAGGCCGTCGCGTACGCGATGACGGTGTCCACGATCGCGGCGCGGTCTGCGAGTTCCTGAAGCATTGAGCTTCCTTTCCGGTTGGTGCACGAGTTGATACGGAGTACATGATTGGTGACCGTCAAGCCCGTCGGAAGAAGGCACTTCTATGCCCCAGAGTCACATCGATGTGTCAGCCCTGGCCAGCGAGGCATGCCCGGTCTCGGAAGTCCTCGATCACGCCTCGGGGAAGTGGAGCAGCGGCATCTTGGTGGCCGCTGCGCAGGGTCCGGTTCGATTCACGGAGCTGGAGCGTTCGCTCACGGGGATCAGCCGGCGCATGCTCACGCTCAACCGGCGCAAGCCGGAGCGGGACGGCCTACTCGTACGCATCGTCCATCCGGTCGTTCCGCCCAAGGTCGAGTACACGCTGACGGAGATGGTCCAGGAACTCCACAAGTCGCTGCTGGAACTCACAGCCTGGGCCAAGCGACACCGGAGTACCGTTGCCGCCGCCCAGGTCGCCTACGACCGCCGAGACAACGGGTGACCAGCAGCCGATATCGACGCCGAGGCTGCTGTTCGAAGCCAAGGCCCGCGCGGGGCGTACCTTGCCGGACTCTCGCGCTAGGTTCGGTGCCGCGACTGTCCGACGCCCACCAGTCGAGGGAGGCACGGTGACCCCCGCCCGCAACTCGCCCAGCGACAGCCCGCCAGCCCGCAACCGGGTCACCCCGATGGGCGACATCGTGGCGGTGCCGCTGCGCGGAGCCTGGACCGGCAACCGGGGTCTGATCCACTCCGGGCGGGAGATCGTCCGGTTCCACGCGGGTGACCTGTGGATCACGTGCGTGCTGCGGTTCCGGGGCCGCTGGCGCGAGCAGTGGCTGCCCAACCGGTACACTCACCTCTACTTCCACGACGAGGCCGTCTCGTTCGCCGCCGGGCACCGGCCGTGCGCCGAGTGCCGGCGCGACAGCTACCTGCGATACCGGGACGCCTGGGCGGACGGGCTGGGCGTCGCGCCGCCGCCAGCGATCACGATGAACCGGCGGCTGCACGCGGAACGGCTCGTCCGGGGCACCCATCGCCGGCGCCTGCACGACCAACCGTGGGCCGGCCTGCCCGACGGCGCGTTCGTGGTGCTCGACGGCGGAGTGCCGGCCGTGGTGAGCGGGGACCACCTGACCGAGTGGACCACCGAGGGCTACCGGACCCGCCGGCCCCGGCCCCGGCCCCGGCTCGGCACCGCCCGCGCCATCACGCCACCGTCCACCCTCGCCGCGCTCCGCGCCGGGTACCCGGTCCAGATCGACGACGCCGCCCGGTAGCGCGGCGACGCCGGGCTCGTCCGGCACCCACCTGATCCCGCGACCGGACCGGCCGGACCCGGGTCAGGCCCCGATCAGCGCCCGTACCCGGTCGGCACCGATCGCCAGCAGCAGGGTGGGCAGGCGCGGCCCGGTGTCGCGGCTGACCAGCAGGCGGTAGAGCAGCGCGAAGAACCCCCGCTGCGCGGTCCGCAGCTCCGGCGTCGGCGTGACGTCCAGGGGCAGGCCGAGGCGCCGTTTCGGTACGCCGTACACGAGAGTGGTCAGGCCGGGCAGCGACCAGTCCTCGTCCAGCCCGGCGGCGAGCATGTGCAACGACTCCCGCTCGTGCCCGCTCAGCGACGCGAGCAGCGCGCCGTCGGGCTCGTCGCGGACCCGGGTCCGTTGCTGCGCGGGCACCTGGGTGAGCACCCAGGTGCGCGCGCGGTCCAGTCGCGGCCGGGTCTCGTCCAGCGAGGCGATCGGCCGGGCCGGGTCCAGGTTCCGCACGATGCGCAGCGCCTGCTCGTCGTCGCCGGTCGTCACGTCCACAATGGACGCCAGCGTCCGGTACGGCACCGGTCGCGGTGTCGTGGGCAGTGCGCCCCGGGCGGTCGCGGCCGCCCGGCCGTGGGCCGCCGCGTCCGCGGCCGTGGCCGTGCCGGCGGCGACCCTGACCGACAGCGCGTCCCACTCGTCGTACAGCCGCTGGATCTCCTGGTCGAACGCGACGGTGAACGCCTGGTTCGGGCGGCGCCGCGCGTACAGCCAGCGCAGCACGGGAGCCTCCATGATGGACAGTGCGTCGGCCGGTGTCGGTACGCCGCCCCGGGAGCTGCTCATCTTCGCCATGCCGCTGATGCCGACGAACGCGTACATCGGCCCGATCGGCGGCTTTCCACCGAACACCGGACCGATGATCTGACCACCGACCACAAAGGACGATCCCGGGGAGGTGTGGTCCACACCGGACGGTTCGAAGACCACGCCCTCGTACGCCCACCGCATCGGCCAGTCCACTTTCCAGACCAGCTTCCCGTGCCGGTGCTCGGCCAGCACCACCGTCTCGGTGTGCCCGCACGCGCAGTCGTAGGTCAGTTCGGTGGTCTGGTCGTCGTACCCGGTCACCGTTGTGAGGTCGCGTTCGCAGGTGGAGCAGTACGGCCGGTAGGGGTAGTAGGCGGCAGCCACGCTGCCGTCGTCGTCCCCGGCGTCCCTCGTCCGGTACCGGCGCAGGACCGCGTCGATCCGGTCGCGCTCGCGCATGGCACGCAGGATCTGCCGGGTGTACGCGCCGGACGCGTACATCCGGGTCTGGCTGACCGGGCGGTGCTCCACGCCGAGTTCGGACAGCGCCGCGGCCATCGGCGCCTTGAAGTGCTCGGCCCAGTTCGGATGGGCGCTGCCGGGCGGCGCCGGGACGCTCGTCAGCGGCTTGCCGATGTGCTCGACCCAGGACGGGTCGATGCCGGCCGGCACCTTCCGGAACCGGTCGAAGTCGTCCCAGGACAGCAGGTGTACGCATTCGTGCCCGCGCCGCCGGATCTCGTCGGCGACCAGGTGCGGTGTCATGACCTCGCGCAGGTTGCCGAGGTGGATCGGCCCGGACGGGCTCAATCCCGAGGCGCACACGATCGGGCCGTCCGGATGCCGCCGCCGCGCCTCGGCGATCACCTCGTCCGCGAAGCGGGACACCCAGTCGGACTCGCCCACCCGAATCACGCTCGCGTCCACCCTTCCCCGTGCTGTCCCGGCGCCGAGATCCTTTCATCCGTGACGGCGCCGGGCACCGGTTTTCGTCAGCTCTCGGCGGCGGCGCGACCTCGCGGCCGGCCTGCCGGGCCGGGGGCCGGTTCCTGCCCCGCCTCGTCACGTACGTCGCCGCGCTGGTGCCGGCACGTGAACGCTGCCATCGACAACGAACTCTGGTCGGCGGTCGCGCAGCTGTCGTCGGTCGGCGCCGCGTGGGACGCCCGGCCGCGTCGCATCAAGCGGATCGCCGAGACGATCCAGCGCGACCAGGGGGCTGACTCCTCGCCACTCGCACACGAACCGGCGCGGCCACCCGTGGCGTCGCCATGCCCCGGCCCGAATTCGGGCCCCCGCGCGCGACGTGCAGATCAGTGACCGGCGCCGAGGCCCGCCGGCGCGGTCAGGCCAGCGGCGGCAGCCGCTGATCGGTCTGTAGCACCTCGCGGAACAGGTCTCCGCACCGGTCGATGCGGTCCAGCACGGTGCGGATGGTGAAGCCGTCCGGCCGCAACGCGGGATCGTCCAGCTCATCCCACGCGATGGGCGCGGAGACCGGGGCGCCGGGGGCGGGGCGCGGGCTGTACGGGGCGACCAGGGTCTTGTTGACGGCGTTCTGGGTGTAGTCCAGCCGGGCCCGGCCACCCCGCTCGCCGACCTGCCACTTCCAGCTGACCAGGTCGGGCGCCACCGCGCCGACCGTCTTGGACAGCCGCTCCACCCAGTCGCGGGTCGCCTCGAAGTCCGGGCCCCGGGCGATCGGTACCCAGATCTGGATGCCGCGCCGGCCGGTGACCTTCGGCTGGGCGCGCAGGCCGAGGTGGTCGAACGCGGTGCGGTGCAGGCGGGCGAGGGCGAGCAGGTCGTCCCAGCTGGTCCGCCCGCCCGGGTCCAGGTCGATCAGCGCGTACGTCGGCCGGTGCGGCGCTTCGACCAGCGACGTCCAGGGATGCCACTCCAGCGCGCCGAAATTCGCCGCCCAGATCAGCGCGGCGGGCTCATCCACGACCAGGTACGTGCGGGACTCCGACGGTGCGGCCTCCGGGTTGTCCCAACGCGGCAGCCAGTCGGGCGCGTGGCCGGGCAGTTCCTTCTGCCAGAAGCCCTTTGCCTGCGCGCCGTTCGGGTACCGGTGCAGGTTCAGCGCGCGCCGGGCGAGGTACGGCAGCAGCACGGGTGCGATCTGCGCGGTGTACCGGAGCAGATCCCGCTTGGTGACCGGCTCCTCGCCGGTACGCGCCGGGAACAGCACCTTGTCGAGATTGGTCACGCGCACCTCGCGGCCGTAGACGCGCCACAACCCGGTGGCGGCGAAGCCGTCGAGTTCCCGGAGCGCGTCCGGGTCGAGTGCGGCGACCGGCGGTGCCTTCAACGCCACGGAGGCGCGGGCGGCCGGCAGATCGGAGCGCCACATCCGGTCCGGGTCCGCCTTCACCTCGTCGTTGGTGCGGCCGGTCGTCACCGACCGCGGGTGGTCCTCGGCGTCCCAGCCGTCGACCGCGTACTCGTCGTGCTTGTGCAGCAGCAGCCAGCCGTCCCGGCCGGACCTGTCGGGCCGGGTACGCACCAGGACGAACCGGCCGCGCAGCTTCTCGCCGTACAGGTCGACGTGCAGTTCGCCGCGGCCGAGGGCGCGGCCCGGATCCGGTGGGTCGCCGGCGTCGTGCGGCTCCCAGGTACCCGCGTCCCACACGATCACGTCACCGCCGCCGTACCCGCCGGCCGGGATCACGCCCTCGAAGTCGATGTACTCCAGCGGGTGGTCCTCGACGTGGAACGCCGCCCGCCGTACGCCCGGGTCGAGCGTCGGTCCCTTCGGCACGGCCCAACTGACCAGGACGCCGTCGACCTCCAGCCGGAAGTCGTAGTGCAGCCGGCGGGCCCGGTGCCGCTGGACGACGAACCGGCGGGCGCCGGGTCGCGGTGCGGCGGCCGGGGACGGTGTGCCCGGCGGTTCCGGGGTACGGGCGAAATCCCGCTTGCGCCGGTAGGTGGCGAGCTTCTCGCGCGGCTTCTCGCCGGGGTTCTTCCCGGACGAGGACCGTGAGCGGGGCGCTGGCACGGTTCCAGTCAAACCCTGCCCGGCCGGTCCGGCAACCGGGACGGGCGGATCCCGCCCGGTCCGGCCCGCGGCCGTTCCGGCGCCGGCCGTTCCGACTCCCCGGCCCGGCCGCACCGGCCCGGACTCCTCGGTCCGGCCCCCGGCCAGGCGTCACCGTTCCGGCTCACCGGCCCGGCCTCGCCGGCAGCGGCTCACCGGACCCGGTTCATCGGCCCCGGTTCAGCGGCCCCGGTTCAGCGGACCCCAGTCGTGCGGCCCCAGCCCGAGGACCGTCCGTTCGCACTCGGCCAGCGCCTCCTCGGCGATCCACGCGACCGGCTCGCGGCAGGAGACCAGCGGTTCGTTGTCCGGGCCGCGCCCGGTCTCGCTGCCGACCAGGACCCACGGCCGGACCCCCGGCCCGCGCAGCTCCCGCAGGTGCCGGTAGTCGTACAGCCGGCGGGCCACCCACACCCGGGTCGACCGGTCGTCCCACCACGGCTCCACGGCCAGCGGGCTGGCCGACAGACCGGGCAGCGCCACGCCGGTCAGCGCGTCCCGGCTGGTCTGCACGTCGCCGGTACCGTCGAGGTCCACCTGCGGCCCCTGCGACCACCGGATGTACAGATCGTCGCCGGACCCGTGGCGGTCGACCAGCTCGGCCAGCTCGGCGAGGCTGCCGATCGTGGGCAGCCCCTCGCCCGCCGACAGCTTCCGGCGGCCACCCGGCCTCACCCGGGCGGCAGCCGCACCGGGCCGGCGTCGACCGCGACCCGGAACAGCGAGTACGGCTTCCGGCGCCGGTCCGGGCCGCCCTGGTAGGTCGGCTGGCGGTGCAGCTGGTTGGCGGTGACGTACAGGTACCCGTCGGCGGCCAGCGCCATGGTGTCCGGCCACAGCAACCGCGGATCGTGCACCACCGTCTCGAACGTGCCGTCGGGCAGCCGGCGCCTGACCGCGTTGTGTTCCACGTCGGTGGCGTACAGGCGCCCGGCGTCGTCGCTCTCCAGACCGTCCGAGGCGCCGCCCTTGTCGCCCTCGTCGACGACGGTCGCGGCCACCTCGTCGTCGCCGACCGCCCGGTCGGCGAGCGCGGCGGCGGAGACGCTGTACCAGTGCCGGGAGGACACCGGGGAGTACCAGATGCGTTCCCCGTCGGCGGAGATGGCGATGCCGTCGCAGCCGAGCCCCACGGGTTCGGGCGGCCCGTCCGGCGGCCGCTGCATCAGCACCCGACCCTCGACCACGGGCAGGAACACCGACGGCGGGTCGGCCTTGGTGGACGGATTGTCGTGCAGCCGCCGCCAGGCCGCGCCGGTGGCCAGGTCCACCACGATGATGCCGTTGGGACCGGACGTGGAGCTGTCGGTGATGTACGCGACGCCGGCATCCCCCCGGCGCAGGTCGAACCGGACATCGTTGAGGTACGTGCTGGGCAGCGCGACATCCGGGTCGAACACGATCGTCTGCACGACGGTGTCCGTGGACAGGTCCACGCCGACCATCTTCGGACCGCCCGGCTTCGTGGGCTTGAACATCGGGCTGCCGGTGTCGAGGATCCACAGCCGGTCGACGGGGTCGATGACGATGTTCTGCACCGACACCAGCGCGCCGCGGTCGTCGTCGCCGGCCGGGCTGTTCCACGCCTGGTCCGGGTACGGCACGGCCACGCCGTCGCGCAGTTCGACGACGGTCGCGGATACCTCGTCCCCCCACTTCGGGTAGTTGACGAAGATGCGGCCGGAGGCGGACACGGCGACGCCGGTGGGCATCGGCCCGTCGTTGAACGTGTGCACCGTCTCCAGGTGGCCGACCGCCTCGTCGACGGGTTGGTCGCTCATGCACGCGTACTACCCGGGAGTCCGGGTCATATGCCCGGCCGTGCGTGACGGCCGTCCACGGCGCGGCGGTCGCCCGCGCCCGGCCGGTCCGCCGCCGGTCAGGATGGCGCGACCGGCGGGCTTGCGGACATGGCGGCACGAACCGGTTGCGGCCTGGCGTAGACGACGACGTTCCCGTCGTAGTGGCCGTCGTGGAACCGGCCGGTACACGTGATGAGCACGAGACGGGCCGCCACCGACTGGTCGAACACCTCGGTGGGCAGCCTGCTGTCCGGGTAGCTGCGCCGGGCGGTGACCTGGTACGGGAACCGGCTCGTGGGCGCGTCGAGGTAGACCAGCGCGCCCGGATCGAGCGTGGACACCCGGAACAGGGCCGCGGGACCTGTGGTGTCCACGTGGCTGGCGAGGATCACCGTTCCGCCGGTACCGCCGGGCATGGCGCCGCCGGCCCACCAGCCGACCGCGCCGGGGCTGTCCGGGACGGTGAGGCCGCCGCCGGGATTGACCGCCACCGGCACGACCGGGACCGGACGGGGATCGACCGGCAACTCCAGGCCGGTGGGCGGCTCCGGGTGCGCACCGGACGCCGACGGGGCGGGCCGCGCGTGGCCACGGGCCGGCGGTGCCAGACTGGCGTCGTGCGGAGGATCCGGGGACGCGAAGCCCAGCGCCAGGCCGCTGACCAGGCTCGCGGTTCCGGCAAGGATGAGCACGGCGTCGAGCGCCTTCGGTCGGCGGAACCTCATCGCCGGTACCGCCCGGAAAGCCCGGCGTGGTCCACCGTGCCGGCCGCGATGCCGGCCCCGGTGCGGGCCGCGGCCCCGCGACCGTCCACTGTGATCGGTGTGCCCGCGGCGTACGCGGCCGGGTGTGCGCGAGGCGGCATGGCGCTGACCCTTCTCCTGCGGACTGCTGCCGTACCGGCGCCCGGACGCGGGGTCCGCTGCGGTCTACCCGGTCGGCCGGATGCCATGCCGGTACCCGTGGTGGCCGCAGGCAATCCCCGACCCGGGCCGCACGCCCGGCACTTCCCGGCGTTTGCCGGTGAGAACCACGGGTACGCCACTGTGACTCGCGGGTACGCCGATCTGATTCAGGCAGCGCCGGGGGAAGGGACCCCGTGACCGGATTCCTGAACCACCTGCTGAGCCAGCACGGCATCGTCGTGTACCTCATCGTCGCGGTGCTGGTTTTCGCCGAGGACGCCCTGTTCATCGGGTTCGTCATCCCGGGCGAGACCGCCGCGATCCTGGGCGGGGTGGCGGCCGAACGCGGCGCCGTGTCGCTGCCCGTGACGTGCGCCGCCGTCGTGGTCGCGGCCATCGCGGGCGACACCGTGGGCTACGAGATCGGCGCGCGGTACGGCCACCGGCTGCTGTCGCTGGGCCCGGCGCGGCGGCGCGCGGAGCGCATCGAGGCGGCCCGGCGGACGCTGGCGCGACGGGGCGGCCCGGCGGTGTTCGGTGGCCGGTTCGTCGCGTTCCTGCGCGCGGTGATGCCGTTCCTCGCCGGTACGTCACGGATGCACTACCCACGGTTCCTGGCCTACAACGCGGCCGGCGGGCTCGTCTGGGGTACCGGTGCGGTGCTGCTGGGTTTCCTGGCCGGCAACTCGTACGCGGCCATCGAGCGGACCGTCGGGCGCGCGGCCGCGTTCGCGGTCGCCGGGGTGGTGGTGCTGGCCGCGATCGGGTGGCGGGTACGGCGGTACGTCGTGGAGCGCCGCACCGGCGGCGGGGGGCGCTGACCTGCGCCGGGCCGGTCCCGGGCGCCGCGTACAGGTGCGCCCCGGGTCGCTCGCGCACCGCCGGCCCAGACCGGCGGGCGGCGGTCAGCCGGCCTGCCCCGGCTCCGGGGACAGCGGCAGGTGCAGCGTGAAGGACGCCCCGCCCTCGGGCGCGTTGGCTGCCTCGATCGTGCCCCCGTGCAGCCGGGCGTTCTCCCACGCGATGGCAAGGCCCAGCCCGCTGCCCTCGGAACGGGTGCGGGCCGTGTCGGCCTTGTAGAACCGGTCGAACACGTGCGGCAGGACCTCCGCCGGCATGCCGGGGCCGCGGTCGTGCACGCGCAGCGCCAGCCAGGCATGCCCCGCCGCGTGGCGGGTCCAGGCCCGCACGGTGACCGGCCGGGCACCGTGCCGCAGCGCGTTCCCGACCAGGTTCGCGATGATTGCTCGGCCGCGCGGACGGCGTCGACGCGCGGGGTGGGTGGTTGGCACCGGGCCGGCGCGGGCACCGGCGGTGCGCCCCCGTGCCGCACCGCCAGCACTTTCCGCCGGATCCGCGTTCGCCTGCCGGCCGGCGCGGAACGCTCCCGCCCGCCGCTGCCCGGAAACCACTGGTGATTCCACAGTCGGACCGAGGTTTGCCGATCCGGTCCGCGCTTTGTCACAGGCGGGTAACAGACAGGACCGCGGCGGTCACGGCGGTGCACAGCACGGTGAACGCGCCGGCCGCGGCGAGCGCGAGGGCCAGCGCGGCGGTGCCGGGCAGCGCCCCCGCGGCCACCGACACCGCCGCCGTGCCGCCGGTCCGAGGAACGCCACGGCGGTGGCCGCGGGCACGAGCAGGTACCCGAGCGCGGCGCCGAGTGCCCGGCCGGGGTGCCGGCGTACCGGTCCGCCGGCCGCCCCGGGTGGGCCGCCCGGGTTTCCGGGTCGCACCGGCGGGTACCGGTGGAGCGCCGATCGGGGAGCGAGGCTTCTCGCGCCTGCGCGCATACCGGAGACAGGACCCCATGGACAGCAATCGCGTCGTCACCGAGTTCGGTCCGCAGTCGACCGCCTCGGACGTGCTGGCCGGTGTCGACCTGCGAGGCAAGCGAGCCCTGGTCACCGGTGGCGCCTCGGGGATCGGGGTGGAGACCGCCCGGGCGCCGGCCGGCGCGGGCGCGGAGGTCACCCTCGCGGTACGCAACCTGGAGGAGGCCGGCGGGCAGATCGCGGAGGACCTCAACGCCGCCGGGGTGATGGCCACTGCCGCCGACGGGATCGCCGCGAACGCGCCGAACCCCGGGCGCATCTCGATGACCGGCCTCAGGCGGCACATCGGCGAC
Source organism: Micromonosporaceae bacterium (assembly GCA_040255525.1). GTDB lineage: Bacteria > Actinomycetota > Actinomycetes > Mycobacteriales > Micromonosporaceae > Rugosimonospora. The sequence continues at coordinate 25,767 of JBDZVD010000025.1, forward strand.
CTGTCGGCGGCGCCGGACCGGCTGTGGCAGGTGTCGACCGACCTGACCGCCGGGTAGTCTGCGCAACCGTGGCGGTCAGATGCGGGTACTGATAGCGACCGCCGGTTCGATGGGCGATGTCGCGCCGTACACCGGCGTGGGAGCGCGGCTGCGGGACGCCGGCCACCGGGTCACGATCGCCGCCCACGAGTCGTTCGCCGGCCTGATCGCCGACGCCGGGCTGGACCTGCTCGCGCTGCCCGGCGACGTGCGCGCCGTCCAGGCGTCCCGGGGCGGCCGGGCGATGCACCGCCACGGCACCGGCCTGCGCGGGCAGCTGGACCTGGCACGGCTGGCCCGGCGGCAGGTTGGGCAGCTGGCCGACGGGATGCTCGCGGCCGCCGCACACGGGGCCGACGTGCTGCTGTTGTCGACGACCACGGCTCCGCTCGGGTACCAGGTGGCCGAGGCGCTGGGCGTGCCGAGCGCCGGGCTGTTCCTGCAACCCGTCGAGCCGACCGCCGACTTCCCGCCGGTGACGACCGGTACCCGGACATTCGGCCGGGCCGGCAACCGGGCGGCCGGCGCGCTGACCCGTACCGTGGCCCGGCGGGTGTACGACCGGCCGGCCCGCCGCCTGCGCGAGCGCCTGGGGCTTCCACCCGTCGCCCTGGAGGCCGCCGACCGTCGCCAGCGCGTGGAGCACTGGCCGGCACTGCACGGCTACAGCCCGGCCGTGGTACCCCGTCCCACCGACTGGCGACCCGGGCTGGACGTGGTCGGGTACTGGTGGCCGGCCCGGCCGGCGGGTTGGCGGCCGGCACCCGAACTGGAGGAGTTCCTCGCTGCCGGGCCCCCTCCGGTGTTCGTCGGCTTCGGCAGCATGGCGGGCGGGTACGGGCGCCAGCTGAGCGAGCTGGTGGCCGAGGCGCTGCGGCGGGCCGGCGTGCGGGGCGTGGTGCAAGCTGGCTGGGCGGGCCTGTCCGCGTACGGACCGGACGTGCTGACGATCGGCGCGGTACCGCACGACTGGCTGTTCCCGCGCATGGCGGCGGTGGTGCACCACTGCGGCGCCGGTACGGCGGCGGCCGGGCTGCGCGCGGGGGTGCCGGCCGTACCGGTACCGATGATCGCCGATCAGTCGTTCTGGGCCGCGCGACTGGTCCGGCTCGGTGCAGCCCCGGTCGCGATCCCGACCCGGCGGCTGACCGCGCGGCGGCTGGCGGCCGCGATCACCGCCGCGGTCGGCGCGCCCCGGTACCGACAGCGGGCCGGCCGGCTCGCCGCGCGGCTGGCTGCGGAGGACGGTGCCGGGGCGGTCGTCGCCCTGGTCGGCCGCCTCGCCTCGGGCTGATCGCGCCTCGCTAGGGGCTGATCGCGCCTCGCTAGGGCTGATCGCGCCTCGCCTCGGGCCGATCGCCGCCGTGCCCGGCGTCCCGTCTCGGGCCGATCATCGACGCCGGCTGGAGCGGGTCGCCGTGCGGCCGTCGACGGAAACCGGCCGGCACCGCTGGTCGCGCCTGCCGCAGGTGTCCGGAAATGGGCCACAATGGTTCGCCCACGCTGTTCCCGCCCGGCGGACCGGTTTGGAAATCTGGACGGGCGGGCAGCTTAGTGCTCAACATGCTCCTCGGTTGATCGGAAAGGTGACCCCCGCCATGCATCTCACAGTCGCTGGGATCATTGTCGGCATCATCATCGGTGCCGTGATCGGCGCGTTGGGGCGGCTGGTATTGCCCGGTCGTCAGAACATCAGCATGCTGATGACGGTTGTCGTCGGCATCGTTGCGGCGTTCATCGGTACGCTGATCGCGGGTGCGATCGGCGTGCGGCACACTCCGGGTATCGACTGGATCCAGCTGCTGATACAGGTGGTCCTGGCGGCAGTCGGTGTGGCCCTGGTTTCGGGAGCGAGTGCGCGGAGGCGCGTCTAGCGCGGTCAATCGGATCGCGGCGATGAGAAAGTCACGCGGCAATTCGGCAGTCAAGCGGTGCGGGGCCCGCCGGCCGGCGGGCCCCGCACCGCGCCGCTTGCCGATGCGGTTGCCGGAATGCGATCGGGCCGCCCGGAATGCGATGCCGGAAATGTTTGCGGAAGTCGCGCGGGAGATCCCGGCCGGTCAATGCGGGCGCGGTGCCCGCGCGGTGGTCGGGCGGGTGCCGGTCACGGTCGACGCCGAGGTCGCCGGACCGCTCGCCGAGGTGGTTGCCGGGATCGTGCCGGCCGCCGGCCGGTTGCGGTGCCGCCACAGCCAGATCACGTCCCGCCCGAAGGACTCGACGAGCAGCGCCAGCGCCGCGGCGGGCGCGGCCAGCGCCAGCGCGCGCGGGAACACGTCCGCGCCGGCGATCACGAGTGCCACTCCCTGCGCCGCTGTGACCACCTTCCGCCAGTACCGGAACGGGAGCTTCCCGCGCATCCACCGCAGCACCCAGCCCGCCGCGCCGAACGCGTACCGCATCCCGCCGATCGCGAGCACCCACGCGCCGACCAGCGGCGTGGCGTACACGCCGAGGACCAGGAGCAGGAACGCGTCCACCTCCATGTCGAAGCGGGCCCCGAGCGCGGAGACGGCGCCGCGGCGCCGCGCGACCTGGCCGTCCACGGCGTCGAGGAGCAGCGCCACGACGGAGAGGGTGACCACCACCCGGACCGGCGGGTGCCCCCGGAACGAGTCGGCGGTCAGCGCCGCCACGCAGCCGACGAGCGTCGCCCGGATCAGGGTCACCCAGTTGGCCGGCCCGAGCGGGGCCCCGCGGCGGCGCAGACCCCGGGTGAGGGCGGCGCAGGTGACCAGGGCGTACCCGGTGGCGACCAGCCAGCCGGCGACGCCCACGCCGACGGTCGTGGCGAGGGCGGCGACAAGGGCGATCTGGATCAGCAACCCCGCCACCGGACCGGTTCGAACCGCTGGCACCATGCCTCCGTGATGATGGGGGGTGGGTCGATCATATGGGTACGCAGACCCGGATCATCCGGTTCAGTACGGGGGAGAGCGTGAGGAGAGCGGATGAGGCGGGACGCGCGGGCCTTCTGGCTGCGCTGCGCGGGTGAGGGCGAGATCCGGCCGGTCACGCTGCCCGAACCGGGCGCGGACGAGGTCCTGGTACGCACACTCTACTCGGGCATCAGCCGGGGCACCGAAACCCTGGTGTTCCGGGGTGGTGTGCCGGAGAACCAGTACGCCGCGATGCGGGCACCCTTCCAGGAGGGGGACTTCCCGGCCCCGGTGAAGTACGGGTACCTCAACGTGGGCGTGGTCGAACAGGGGGCCCCCGCGCTGCTCGGGCGCACCGTCTTCTGCCTGTACCCGCACCAGACCCGGTACGTCGTGCCGGCCTCCGCCGTGGTGCCGGTACCCGACCGGGTTCCGGCCGCGCGGGCGGTGCTGGCCGGGACGGTGGAGACCGCGGTCAACGCGCTGTGGGACGCCGCGCCGCTGCTCGGCGACCGGATCACCGTCGTCGGCGCCGGCATGGTCGGGTGCTGCGTCGCCGCGCTGCTCGCCCGGTTTCCCGGCGCGAGGATCGAACTGGTGGACGCGGACCCGGCACGGGCGGAGGTGGCCGCCGCGCTGGGCGTGGACTTCGCGCTGCCGGAAGACGCCGCCGGAGACCGGGATCTGGTCGTGCACGCCAGCGCGACACCCGCCGGGCTCGCGCGCTCGCTGGAGTTGCTCGTACCGGAGGGCGAGGTCATCGAGCTGAGCTGGTACGGCGACCGGGAGGTCACGCTCCGGTTGGGCGAGTCCTTCCACTCCGGCCGGTTGGCGATCCGGGCCAGCCAGGTCGGTACCGTGTCGCCGGCGCGGCGGGCGCGGCGCACGTACGCCGACCGGCTGGCGCTCGCCCTGGACCTGCTCCGGGATCCGGTGTTTGACGCGCTCATCACCGGCGAATCCCGGTTTGACCGGCTTCCCGAGACGCTCGCCGGGCTGGCGGCGGGCACGCTTCCGGCGCTGTGCCACCTCGTCGGGTACGCCGATGTCACCTAGACCGGTGCCACCTGGACCGGCTCTTGGAAAACCGACCATCACCGAGAGCGGAGAGTGAATCGTGTTCAGTGTGACCGTCCGTGACCACATGATGATCGCGCACAGCTTCCGTGGCGAGGTCTTCGGACCCGCCCAGAAGCTGCACGGTGCGACGTTCGTCGTCGACGCGGCGTTTCGCCGTGCCGAGCTGGACGCCGACAACATCGTGGTGGACATCGGCCGGGCCGCCGCGGAGCTGAACGCCGTACTCGGTCGGCTCACCTACCGCAACCTCGACGACGAGCCGGCGTTCGCCGGCATGAACACCTCCACCGAGGCGCTGGCCAAGGTGATCGCCGACCGCCTCGTGGAGCGCGTCGAGGCCGGCGCCCTCGGTGAGGGCGCCCGGGGGCTGGCCGGGATCGCCGTGACGCTGCACGAGTCGCACATCGCCTGGGCGAGCTACGAGCGGGCGCTGTGAATCGGGCGGGAACTCCTCCGGCGGAAACTGTCGCCCGTGCGGGAACGCTGGGGCGCGCGGGAACGCTGGGGCCGGCGGGAACCGTGGGCCGGGCCGGCGCCGGGGCCCCGGCTCGCGCGGCGCGCCGAACCGATTGCGGGACGCTCGTTCGTGGCCTGCCCGAACTGCACGTCATCCTCCCCAACGACATCGACGATCCGTCGACGCCGAGCGGAGGCAACGCGTACGACCGGAGGGTCTGCCACGGCCTGGCCGCCGCCGGGTGGTCCGTGGCGGAGCATCCCGTACCGGGCGCCTGGCCACGCCCCGACCCGGCGCAGCGCGCCGGCCTCGCCCGGGTACTGGCGGGACTGCCGGACCGCGCGACCGTCCTGATCGACGGCCTGATCGCGTCGGCCGCACCTGAGCAGGTGGTCCGCGAGGCCGAGCGGCTCAGGCTGGTGGCGCTCGTGCACATGGCGCTGGCCGACGAGTCGGCGGACCTGGTCGACACCGAGCGGGTGGCGTTGCCGGCCGTGAGCGCGGTCATCGCGACCAGTTCCTGGGCCCGGCAGCGGCTGCTCGACCTGTACGGATTGCCGGCCGACCGGGTACACGTGGCCACGCCGGGCGTGGACCGGGCGCCGCTGGCGTCGCCGAGCCACGCGGGGAACCGGCTGCTGTGCGTCGCCGCCGTCGCCCCGCACAAGGGCCACGACGTGCTGACCGACGCCCTGGCGGCGGTCGCCGACCTGCCGTGGAACTGCGTCTGTGCCGGACCGCTGACCCGGGACCCCGGTTTCGTGTGGCGGCTGCGGCACCGGGCGCACGCGTTCGGGCTGGCCGGGCGGCTGCGCTTCGTCGGGCCGCGGACCGGAGGCGACCTCGACGCCACGTACGCGTCGGCGGACCTGCTGGTACTCGCCTCGCGCGGGGAGACGTACGGGATGGTGGTCACCGAGGCGCTGGCGCGCGGGATTCCGGTACTGGCGACCGCCGCGAACGGACTGCCCGAGGCGCTCGGCCACGCGCCGGATGGCAGCCTGCCCGGACTGCTGGTCCGCCCGGACGACCGGGTCGCGCTGGCCGGCGCGCTGCGCCGCTGGCTGGGCGACGCCGAACTGCGCCACCGGCTGCGGCGCTCGGCGCGGCAACGGCGTACCACCCTGTCCGGCTGGGCGACCACGTCGGAGCGCGTCGCCGCCGTCCTGGCCGGGGTGCCCGCGTGACGGAGGCGATGCCCCGGGTCAGCCCCGGCTGGCTCCGGCTGCGGGAGGCCGCCGACGCCGCCGCCCGCGCGAGCGAGTTCGCCGGCCTGGTGGCGCAGCGGCTGGCGGGACAGGCCGGTGGCGAAACCCGCACCGGCGGCCCTCTGGTGATCCACGACCTGGGCAGCGGGACCGGGTCGATGGCCCGCTGGCTGGCCCCCCGACTGCCCGGACCTCAGCACTGGATCCTGCACGACCGGGACGCGGACCTGCTGACGCTGGCCGGCGGCGCGATGGTGCGCAGTGCTGCGGACGGCGCGCCGGTCACCGTGGAGACGCGCCTGGGCGACATTTCCCGGCTGACCGCGGCCGATCTGCGCGGCGCCGCGCTGGTCACCGCGTCGGCGCTGCTCGACCTGCTGACGGGTAAGGAGGTTGGGCGGATCGCGGCCGCGTGTGTCGGCGCGCACTGCCCGGTCCTGTTGACGCTCTCGGTCGACGGCCGGGTGGAGTTGACGCCGGGCGACCCGCTGGACGCGCGGGTCGCCGAGGCGTTCAACGCTCACCAGAGGCGTACGGTCGGCCGGCGGCGCCTGCTCGGGCCGGACGCGATCGACGCCGCGGTCGCGGCGTTCGGCCGGCTCGGGGCCGAGGTGCTGGTCCGGTCCAGCCCGTGGCGACTGGGCACGGCCGGTCCGGCGGGCCCGGCCGGCGATGCCGGGCCCGCCGGCGGCGCGGCCGGGGACCGCGCGGCCCGGGACCAGACCGAGCTGATTCTCGAATGGTTCACGGGCTGGGTGGACGCGGCGTGCGAGCAGCGGCCGGCGCTGACCGCGGAGGCGGCGGACTATGCTGTCCGCCGCAAGGAGGAGGCCGCCACCGGGCGGCTCGGTGTGCTCGTCGGCCACGTCGACCTGTTCGTGGCCTGACACCCCGGCCGGGCCCGTCGGGGCCCGCGGCCGGAGTACCTCGTCCGCCTTGGCTGAACCGCGGGCGTCCCCGCGTGCGTGCAGGTTGATGGAGGACACGTACGTCCAGGGAGGTCCGCGTGCCCCACGCCCCGGCGTCGCTCACGGCCCCGGCGTCGCTCACGGCCCCGGCGTCGCTCACGGCCCCGGCCGGCCCCGGCGTCCCGTCGGCCGGCCCCGGCGTCCCGCCGGCCGATCCGCTCCCGTCCGGCGGCGCTTCCCCGAAGCGGGGGGCGCCGCCGGGCGCGACGCGGCGTGGCCTGCCGGGGCGTGGCCTGCTGGGGCGGCGGGCCCGCCGCGCGCGGGAGCGGGTCCCGTGGGCGTGGGTACGGGCGCTGGCCGGCACGGGCATCCTCGCCGTCCTGCTGTGGCGCCTGGGTACCGGCCCGTTCCTCGACGGGCTGCGCGGGATCGACGCCCGAGTGCTGCTGGTGGCGGCTGGTATCGGCGCGGTCACCACCGCCGCCTGCGCCTGGCGGTGGTGCCTGGTCGCGCGTGGCCTCGGGATGCGGCTGCGGCCGGGTACCGCTGTCGCCGCCTACTACCGGTCCCAGTTCCTCAACGCCACGCTGCCCACCGGGGTGCTCGGCGACGTCCACCGCGCGCTGCGCCACGGCCGGGACACCGGCGACGTCGGGCGCGCCGCCCGGGCGGTGGTGCTGGAACGCTTCGCCGGACAGGTGGTCCAGGCCGCCATCGCGGTGGCGGTGTTGGCGGTGCTGCCGTCGCCGGTACGGTCGCGGATGCCGGAGGCCGCCGCCGTACTGGCCGCAGTGGGGCTCGGCGCCGTCCTGCTCGCCCTGGTGGGTCCCGGCGCTACGCGCTCGCGGATCGCGCGGGCGGCGCGCACCGCGGCGGCCGATCTGCGCGGCGGCTTGTTCTCCCGCCGTCACGGACCCGGCATCGCGCTCGCGTCGACCGTGACCGTGGCGGGCCACCTCGCCACGTTCGTGATGGCCGCGCGCGCCGCCGGTGCCCTCGCCCCGCTGACCCGGCTGGTGCCGCTGGGACTGCTGGTCCTGCTGGCGATGACGGTACCGGTGAACGTCGGCGGCTGGGGTCCGCGGGAAGGTGCGGCCGCGTGGGTGTTCGGGGCGGCCGGACTGTCCCCGGCGCTGGGCGTGTCGACCGCGGTGGTGTATGGCGTACTTGTGCTGTCGGCCACCGCTCCCGGGGCGGCAGTGCTGGCCGCGCGGTGGATCGTGCGGGCACGGGTGAGGCGGACCGGCCCGGGGCGTGCCCTTCCGCGTGCGCCGGCACGGCTACGGCGGCAGAATGCTGTTCATGGGTGAGCGTCCCTACACGCTGCTCAGCTGCGGAATGTCGATCGACGGCTACCTCGATGGCGCGACCGACGAGCGCCTGCTGCTGTCGAACGACGCCGACTTCGACCGGGTCGACGCGGTGCGCGCCGAGTGCGACGCGATTCTGGTCGGTGCCGAGACGGTCCGGCAGGACAATCCCCGGCTGCTGGTGCGCTCCAAGGCCCGCCGGGACGAGCGGGTGGCCCATGGGCTGCGGCCGTCGCCGGTCAAGGTGACCGTCACGCAGCGGGCGCGGCTGGACCCGTGTGCCCGCTTCTTCGTCACCGGCGAGTCGGACAAGCTGGTGTACTGCGCGAGCCGGGCGGTCGACGACGCGCGCCGCCGGCTGGGTCCGGTCGCGACGGTGGTCGACGCCGGCGATCCGGTCAACCTCCGCCGGGTGACCGAGGACCTGTACGCCCGCGGCATCGCCCGGTTGATGGTAGAGGGCGGCGGCACGGTGCACACCCAGTTCCTGACCGCCGACCTCGCCGACGAGTTGCATCTGGTGGTGGCGCCGTTCTTCGTCGGCGATTCGCGTGCTCGGCGATTCGTCGGTGACGGCCGCTTCCCGTGGCACCCGGGGCGGCGGGCGACACTCGCGGAGGTACGGCAGATCGGCGACGTGGTGCTGCTGCGGTACGCGCTGTCGGAGCGGTTCGGTTCGGGACGGTTCGACTCGCCGGGTCAGCGACCGCGGCGCGCGGCCGTACCGGATGGCACCGTTGATGGTGTTTCCATACCGGGTGGGTCGGGTAGTGATGACAGTCTGCCGGGCGGGTCGACCGGGCGCGATGGCGATCGGGGCGGGCGTGCCACTCTGCCCGGCGAGCCGGATCCGCTGCGGATCGGGCCGGCGAGCCTGGGCGCCGGGTGAGTTGAGGGGGGCGGATGGGGCAGACAGTGCCGGTCGCGACGATCCGGGCGCAGCTGACGGTGCCGATGCGTTTCCCGGACGGATATGCCACGACCGCCCGGGTGTTCTCCTTCGCCGGTCTGCTCGACGACCGGGAGCATCTCGCGCTCGGGTTGGGCGACCGGGCGGCGGCGCGGCGCGGCGCCTGCCCCGACGGGCCGGCGCCACTGGTCCGGCTGCACAGCGAGTGCCTGACCGGGGACGTGTTCGGCAGCCAGCGGTGCGACTGCGGCCCTCAGCTGCGCGAGGCGGTCGAGCGCATCGCCGGCTCCGGCGGCTTTCTGCTGTACCTGCGCCAGGAGGGCCGCGGCATCGGCCTGTACGCGAAGCTCGACGCGTACACCTTGCAGGACGGCGGCCTGGACACGTACGAGGCGAACGTCGCTCTCGGACACGCGGAGGATGAGCGCGACTACACGGTGGCGGCGCAGATGCTGCTGGCGTTGCAGGTGGAGCGCGTCGCGCTACTGAGCAACAACCCGGACAAGGCCGAGCAGCTCGACCGGCTCGGCGTCACGGTGGCCGAGCGGGTCCCGACGGCCGTGCACCTGTCCCCGGTCAACGCCGGCTACCTGGCCGCGAAGGCCACCCGGGGCGCGCACACGCTCGACCTTCCGTTCGTGAACTGACTCCGTCGCCCTCCGTCGCCCGCGTCCCGCGAGCGGCTCACCCCACCGTTTCCCGCCAGCCACCGGTGATCGCGCCGGCCGCGTACGGCGGCGGATGAGACGTACCGCGTAGGTATGACGCGTGAGCGCCGCCGATCTCGTATCCTCTGCTGCAACCGTGAGGAGCAGCGATGGAACGTAAGCAGTCGGACCGGCGGGCGGTGCTGCGCGGGGCCGGGATGGCCGCCGGCGCCGCAATGGCCGCGCCGTTTCTGGGCGGGACCGATCCCGCCGCCGCCGACCCGGAGACGGCGACCGGTGCGCCGCACGCGGCCGCGCTGGCCTCGGTCTCCGGCGCGATGCCCTGGGTCGGGCCGGCCGGCTCGGGCGCCCCGTTCGAGGTCGATGCGGCGGTCGGGGCGCAGGCGGCCATCAACGACGCACTGGCCGCGGCGGGGCAGGGGGCGGTGTTCGTCGCGGGCGGCACGTACCCGGTGAAGGGTCCCGTCGTGCTCGGCGACCGGCAGGCGCTGATCGGTGCGGGGCCGCTGTCGACACTGCTGCGGGCGGTCGCCGGATTCACCGGTACCGCGATGGTCACCACCCCGTCCGGGGCGTTCACCGGTGCGCGGATGTGCGTGCGCGACATCGGCCTGGAGGCGTCCGGCATCGCGAGTCACGGGGTCAACCTGCAGATCGGCGCGAAGCCCACGACGTACGGGCCGGATCCGGCGCCCTGGCTGTCCCGGGTGTTCGTGTCCCGCACCGCCTCGGACGGCATCGTCCTCGGCGGCGCGTACTCCGGCGGCGAGCGGGAACTGAAGGTGACCGAGTGCCGGGTGGAGAACGCGGGCGGCTGGGCGTACAACATCTCCTCCTCCGACGGGTTCGTGGGTGGCTGCTCGGCGCAGGGCGGGAAGGCGGGCGGCTATCTGATCGCCGGTGGCAATACCAAGATGTGGGGTTGCAAGGCGTACGGGACCGGTGACGTCTCGACTACGGCCCCCGGTCCGGCGTTCCGGGTGGGTTCGGCACGGGCGACCGTGGTGGGCTGCGAGGCGCAGGACACCTGGGGCTGCGGGTTCGAGGTGACCGGCCGGGGGAGCAGCCTGGCCGGCTGTACCGCCGACTCCACCGGCATCGGTACGGCGGGAAGCGACCGGTACTCGGCCGGCTTCTCCATCGGCAGCTCGGCGGTGCACGTGCAGGGCTGCGCGTACCAGCGGTCGGGCGGGGGAGCGAGCTGGCTGGGGGCGGCCGGCATGCGGTGGTCGCTGTACCTGGCGCCGGGGGTGGACTACGTGCTGGCGCAGCTGGTCGCCGATCCCAACCGGCCGGCCCCGTACCAGGGCACCGTCTACGGCACGGTGGGTGCCCACTCCTCGGTCACCGTGCTCGGCTGAGCGGATCCCCGGCCGGCCACGTCTGGGAGCGGCGCGGCACGGGCCCGCGGATGCAGGCCGGTGCCGGGGTGGCCGCGGCGCAGCGCGGTCAGCTCTTGCGCAGGGCCCTGCGGTAGTCGCTGTTCAACCGGCCGATCAGAGTGAGCGGGATGCTCTTCGGGCACACCGTCGTGCACTCGCCGGCGTTCGTGCAGCCGCCGAAGCCGGCGTCGTCCTGCGCCGCGACCATGTTGAGGACCCGGCTGTCGCGTTCCGGCTGCCCCTGCGGCAACAGCCCGAGGTGGCCGACCTTCGCCGCGGTGAACAGCATCGCCGAGCCGTTCGGGCACGCGGCGACGCAGGCGCCGCAGCCGATGCAGGTGGCCGCTTCGAACGCCGCGTCGGCGTCCGGCTTGGGTACCGGCGTCGCGTGGGCGTCCGGTGCCGCGCCGGTCGGGGCGGTGATGTACCCGCCGGCCTGGATGATCCGGTCGAACGCGCCGCGGTCCACGACCAGGTCCTTCACGACCGGGAACGCGGCCGCCCGCCACGGCTCGACATCGATCGTGTCGCCGTCGGCGAAGTGTCGCATGTGGAGCTGGCAGGTGGTGGTGGCGCGTTCGGGACCGTGCGCGATGCCGTTGATCATCATGCCGCACATGCCGCAGATGCCCTCGCGGCAGTCGTGGTCGAACGCGATCGGGTCGTCACCGTCGAGGATGAGCTTCTCGTTGAGGACGTCGAGCATCTCCAGGAAGCTCGCGCCGGGGGAGATGCCCTCGACGGTGTAAGTGACCATGCGACCCACGTCGTCCGGACCGGACTGGCGCCAGACGCGCAGCTTCACGTTCATTTGTAGCTCCGGGTGCTCGGGTGGACGTACTCGAAGTCGAGCGGTTCCTTGTGCAGTACCGGCATTCCGGCGCTGTACTCCCACGCGGCGACGTAACTGAACTCGTCGTCGTGGCGCAGCGCCTCGCCGTCGGCGGTCTGGCTCTCCGCGCGGAAGTGCCCGCCGCACGATTCCCGCCGGTGCAGCGCGTCGATGCACATCAGCTCGGCGAGTTCGAAGAAGTCGGCGACCCGCCCGGCCTTCTCCAGGTTCTGGTTCAGCTGCTCGCCGGTGCCGGGTACCTTCACCCGCGTCCAGAACTCCTCGCGCAGGCCGCGGATCAGGCTGAGGGCCTTGGTCAGCCCCTCCTCGGTGCGTTCCATGCCGCAGTACTCCCACATGATGTGGCCGAGTTCCCGGTGGAACGAGTCGACGGTGCGGTCGCCGTCGACGGCCAGCAGCCGGGCCAACCGGTCGGTGACCGCCTGCCGTGCCTCGACGACCGCCGGATGGTCCGCTGTGAGCGTGTCGAACGGGCCCCCCGCCAGGTAGTCGCTGATCGTGTTGGGCAGCACGAAGTAGCCGTCGGCCAGGCCCTGCATCAACGCGGAGGCACCGAGCCGGTTCGCGCCGTGGTCGGAGAAGTTCGCCTCGCCGACGACGAACAGTCCGGGGATCGTGGACTGCAGGTCGTAGTCCACCCAGAGCCCGCCCATCGTGTAGTGCACGGCGGGGTAGATGCGCATCGGCACCCGGTACGGGTCCTCGCCGGTGATGCGCTGGTACATCTCGAAGAGGTTGCCGTACTTCTCCTCGATCGCGTGCCGGCCCAGCCGGCCGATGGCGTCTGCGAAGTCCAGGTAGACGCCCAGGCCGCCGGGCCCGACGCCGCGCCCCTCGTCGCACACGTTCTTCGCGGCCCGGGAGGCGATGTCGCGCGGAACCAGGTTGCCGAACGCCGGGTAAATGCGCTCAAGGTAGTAGTCCCGCTCGTCTTCGCCGATGTCGCCGGGTGCCCGGGTGTCGCCGGCCGCCCGGGGCACCCACACCCGACCGTCGTTGCGCAGCGACTCGCTCATCAGCGTGAGCTTCGACTGATGCGTGCCGGACTCGGGGATGCAGGTCGGGTGGATCTGGGTGAAGCAGGGGTTGGCGAACAGCGCGCCCTTGCGGTGCGCCCGCCAGGTCGCGGTGACGTTGCAACCCTTGGCGTTGGTGGAGAGGAAGAAGACGTTGCCGTACCCGCCGGAGGCGAGCACGACGGCGTCCGCGAAGTCCGTGGTGATCTCGCCGGTGAGCAGGTCGCGGACCACGATGCCGCGGGCCCGGCCGTCGACCACGATCAGCTCCAGCATCTCGTGGCGGGCGTTCATCTCGATCCTGCCGGCGGCGATCTGGCGCTCCATCGCCTGGTAGGCACCCAGCAGCAGTTGCTGTCCGGTCTGGCCCCGGGCGTAGAAGGTGCGCGACACCTGGGCGCCGCCGAACGAGCGGTTGTCCAGCAGGCCGCCGTACTCGCGCGCGAACGGCACGCCCTGCGCCACGCACTGGTCGATGATGTTCGCGCTGACCTGCGCGAGACGGTACACATTGGACTCCCGGGACCGGAAGTCGCCGCCCTTGACCGTGTCGTAGAACAGCCGGTAGATCGAGTCGCCGTCGTTGCGGTAGTTCTTCGCGGCGTTGATGCCGCCCTGCGCCGCGATCGAGTGGGCGCGCCGCGGGCTGTCCTGGTAGCAGTACGACCGGACGCGGTAACCGGCCTCCGCCAGCGTCGCCGCCGCCGACCCGCCCGCGAGGCCGGTGCCCACCACGATGACTGTCAGCCTCCGGCGGTTGGCCGGATTGACCAGCTTGACGCCGAACTTCCGGCGGTCCCAGCGGGTCTCGATCGGTCCGTCGGGCGCCACCCGGTCGCGGATCGGCTCGCCTTCGCGGTACAGCTCCATGATCAATTCACCAATCCCGTGATGACGGCGAACGGCACCGACAGGAAGCCGGCCACCAGGACGACGGACAGGACCAGCGCGGTGACGCGGGCGATGCGCTCGCCGCCGGGGCTGCGCTGGCCGAGAGTACGGGCCGCGCTGAAGATTCCGTGCCGCAGATGGAAACCGACGGCAACGACGGCGAGGGTGTAGAACAGCGTCACGTACCAGCGGTGCGGCGCGAAGTCGGCGACCACGTTGGCGTACGGATGGCCGGTCTCGCCGACCGGGTTCAGCGTCCCGGTCGTCAGGTCGAGGAGGTGGTAGACGACGAACAGCAGGATGATCACGCCGCCCCACCGCATCGTGCGCGCGGCGTAGCTGCCCTGGACCTTGGGCCGGTGGGCGTAGCGCACCGGCCGCGCCCGCCGCGCCCGGCGCGCGAGGATCGTCGCCGCGCCGATGTGCCCGATCACCGCCAGGCTCAGCACGGTCCGCTGGATCCACAGGTACCACTCCCGCGGCAGCAGCGGCGTGCCGATCGTGCGCAGCCAGTGCGCGTAGTGATCGAAGGGCGCCGCCCCGAAGAAGATCTTCAGATTGCCGGCCATGTGCAGGTACAGGAACAGGACCAGCAGGATCCCGGTGGTCGCCATAAGGATCTTGAGCGAGACGCTGCTGCGCGCCCGTACGGCCGATGCGGCTTTCTCGGGTCGGACCTGGGTGTCTACCGCCACGCCTAGGACGGTAGAAAGCGCGACGCCATTCGTCTAATGCATGATGGGTGGAGATTTAATAGACGGAGGCTATGGACATGCAGCTGCAGCAGTTGCGGTACTTTCTGGCGGTGGTGGAAACCGGGCATTTCACCCAGGCGGCCGGTCTTCTCGGCGTCAGCCAGCCGACCCTGAGTAAGCAGATTCACACGCTCGAGGCGGCCCTGGGTGCCCCACTGTTCGACCGGATCCGCGGCGCGGTCACGCTCACCACGGCCGGCTCCGCGCTGCTGCCGTACGCCCGGCGCATGGTTGCCGACGCGGATGTCGCCCGCGACGAGGTGCGCGACATCGTCGGGCTCCGCCGCGGCGAAGTCCGGCTCGGTGCCACCCCGAGCCTCTGTTCCTCGCTGGTGCCGCAGGTGCTGGGACGGTTCCGGGCGGCGCACCCGGCCATCGCCCTCAACGTGACCGAAGGCGGCTCCCCGGATCTCATCTCCGGGCTGCTCGCGCACGACATCGATCTGGCCCTCATCGTGGCGCCGGAGGGGGGTGTCGACCCGGGGCTGTCGGCCGTCTCGATCCTGCGGGAAAACCTCGTGGTCGCGTCGGCCGTCGCCGGCCCGCCCCCGACCGAGCACGCCCGACTCGCCCTCGGCGAGCTTGAGCACCTGCCGCTGGTGATGTTCCGGTCCGGCTACGATCTGCGGGACGCCACGCTCGAGGCGTGCCGCAGGGCCGGTTTCACCCCTCGGTTCGCGGTGGAGGGTGGCGAGATGGACGCCGTACTGGCATTCGTCGAGGCGGGGCTCGGCGTCGCGGTCGTACCGGGCATGGTGCTGGCCAACCGGCCGCTGCTGCGGGCCACGCCACTCGCGCCGCCGGGAATGCGGCGGACGGTGGCCCTGGCGCACCGCCGCCGCGCGGTGCTGCCGCACGCCGCCGAGGCGCTGCGCGTGGCGTTGCTGGAGCACCTCGGTGACGCGCTGCCCGCGGGCGTCCAGGTGCTCTGACCCACGCGCCGCGACCCGCGCGGTGCCTCAGCTGCCGGAGCCAGCGTCTTTCAGGACGTCGCCGACGAAGCGGAGCTGCTCCCGGCGCTGAAAGCCGGCACCGCCCTCGTGCCCGTTGTACGGCCACACCGTGACGACCTTGTCGCTGCCGGCATAGTGGTTGTAGGCGGCGAAGACTGTCGAGGGTGGACAGACGCTGTCCATCAGCGCGACGGAGAAGCGCCCCGGAGCGCTCGCGCGGGCGGCGAAATTGACTCCGTCGAAGTAACCCAGCGTCGCGAACACCCGGTCGACGTGGTCGCGGTGCGTCTTCAGGTACGACACCAGTTCGCCGTACGGGAACGCGTCAGTGATCTCCGTCGCCCGCCGGTAGTGGCACAGGAACGGAACGTCGGGCATCGCGGCGACGAGCCCGTCGACCAGGCCCGCGACCGCGAGGGTGATGCCGCCGCCCTGGCTTCCGCCGGTGACCACCACCCGGTCGGGGTCGACCCGGGGATGCGCGCGGGCGGCGTCGACGGCCCGGACCGCGTCGGTGAACACCCGGCGGTAGTAGTAGTGCTGGGGGTCGCCGATCCCCCGGGTCATGAAGCCGGGGGTCTGCGGCAGTCCGAGCGGGTCCGGGTCGGGCGTGTCTCCGACGGACCAGCCGTTGCTGCCCTGACCCCGGGTGTCCATGACGAGGTGGGCGTAGCCGGCCGCGCTCCACACCAGCCACTCGTGCGGCAGGCCGCGCCCGCCGCCGTAGCCGATGTACTCGACCACGCAGGGCAGCCGGCCCGTACTGTGCCGTGGCACCAGAAACCAGCCGCGTACCGGTTGGCCCGCGAAGCCGGGGAAGGTCACGTCGTAGACATCCACAGTGGACAGTCCGGCGTCGTACGGCGTGAACTCGGCCGGCCACTGCGCGTCGCGCGCCTGCTGGAGCGTGGCGCCCCAGAATTCGTCGAAGTCCGCGGGCTCGTCGCGGGCAGGCAGGTAATCACGCAGTCGGTCTAGCGGCCAGTCGACGAACAACGGTCCTCTTCTCGTACCAGCTGGTGCCACACCCGGGACGTGGGATGTCATGGGCGAGCCATACGGTACGCCAGGACATCACGCGCGAGCAAGAATGCTCCGGGGACACCCGGTCGCCCGCCGCCGGCCGCGGCAACCGCGCCGCGCACCACCGCCGGGCGGCGCGTGTACTCACGCCGCGCGCCGCCGGACCGCCGCGTCGAGATTGTCCAACTCGCCCCGACAGTGGAAGCCGTCGGGGGCGAACCACTCTTCGAGGCCGGCGGCGGTGGTCCACCGCGATATCAGTCCCAGCGGCTGATTTCGCCGGCCGGGTAGGCCGCGAACGCGCCGCTTTCCGCGCCGGTCTTGAGGCTGATCAGGTAGGCACACCAGTTGGTGCTGCATCCGCCCATCAACTCGCCGGCCTCGTGCCAGCCGGCATGGGTGAACAGAAGTGTGGTGCCACCGTGGCCGCCGGGGCGCAGGGAGAACGTGATCCGGGTGTCGATCCACGCCTCGGGTCCGTCGATGACCCGCCACACCACCTGCTCCGGGGTATCGGACACCACCTCCATGACGGCGGCCGGCCGGTCCGTCCTGCCGAAGGAGACACTGATGGTGGAGCCGACGGCGTGTTCACCCCCGACCGGACGGCCGGTCCACCACCGGGCGACACCGTCGGTACTGGCGATGAGGTCGTGTACCCGCTGCGGCGGGGCGTCGACGCTGATGCGGTGCAGGATGTCAGGCATGTGAGATTCCCTCCGGTCAGCCGGCGACGAGCACGTCGGCCGGGGTCGGTGTGCGTGGATCTGCAGCAGTGACGAACGGCGCGGTGCCGGACGGACACGACCGCGCGAAATTTCTCGGCGAATTCCGTCCGTCTGGCGCAGCGCTGTTCGTCCGATACTCGTAACGGGTAGCGACCCGTGACAGGAGGACCCATGCAGTACGCGTTGTTGGCCTACGACCCGCCGGAGCAAGCGGACCGGTCAACCCGCCCGATCCCGGACGCCCTCGCCGCCCTGCTCGACCGGCCGCACGTGGCCGGCTGGGCCCGGCTGCACGCCGAGGGGTCGGCAACGACCCTGCGCAACGGTGAGAGCGGGGTGCTGCTCACGGACGGTCCCTTCGTCGACAGCAAGGAGTACCTTGCCGGCGTGATCCTGATCGAGGCCGACGACCTCGACGCGGCGCTGGCTATCGCCGAGGAACTGCTCCAGGAGGCCAGAGCCGGCACAGCCATCGAGGTGCGGCCGATTCTCGCCGGGCGCCTCCGTGGCGCTTGACGCCGTCTTCCGCGACCAGTGGGGTCGCGTGCTGGCCACCCTGGTCGGGATCCTCGGTGACATCGAACTGGCCGAGGACGCGGCCGCCGAAGCGTTCGCCGTCGCCGCCGAACGCTGGCCACGCGACGGCGAACCGGGCAATCCCACCGGGTGGCTTGTCACGACCGCACGTAACCGTGCCATCGACCAGCTGCGCCGCCAGCGGGTCCTGGCCGCCAAGACAAGCCTGCTCGCCCGCGACATTGAGGCCGGGCCGGCGCCACCGGAGGCAATCATGGATGACACGGCCACGATTCCGGACGAGCGGCTGGAGCTGATCTTCACCTGCTGCCACCCGGCTCTCGCCCTCGGTGTCCAGGTGGCGCTGACCCTGCGCACCCTCGGCGGCCTGTCCACCGAAGAGATCGCGCTGGCGTTCCTCGTTCCGTTCGACACCATGAGCAAGCGACTGACCAGGGCGAAGCACAAGATCCGTGACGCGGCGATCCCGTTCGCCGTGCCGCCCGACCACCAGTTGCCCGATCGGCTGGCGGCCGTGCTCGCCGTGGTCTACCTGATCTTCAATCAGGGCTGGGGTGGCGGCCGCGTCGACCTCGCCACGGAGGCGATCCACCTCGGCCGGGCGCTCGCCGACCTGATGCCGGACGAGCCCGACGTACTCGCGCTGATGGCGCTGATGCTGCTGCACGACGCGCGCAAAGCCGCCCGCCTGCGCGACGGGCAGGTCGTCCCCCTCGACGACCAGGACCGTTCACTGTGGGACACGCGGCAGATCGGCGAGGGCCGTGCGCTGCTGCGGCGGGCGATGGCACGGCGGCGTACCGGCCCCTACCTGATCCAGGCGGCGATCGCGGACCTGCACCTGTACCGGCCCCGCGACTGGCGGCAGATCGCCCTGCTGTACCAGACGCTCGCCCGGCAGACCGGCTCCCCGATCGTCGAGCTGAACCGGGCCGTCGCCGTGGCGCAGATCGACGGCCCCGACGCCGGCCTGGCCATCCTGGACCGCCTCGATCTCGACCACTACCGGTACTTCCACTCCACCCGGGCCGAACTCCTGCGCCGTGCCGGCCGCGACGCCGAGGCCCGTGAGGCTTACCGCCGGGCGCTGGACCTCGCCCAGACGGAGCCCGAACAGCGCTTCCTCGCCAGCCGGCTGGCCGAGACGAGCGACATCACGGGGACAGCGCAGGGCCGCGCCGGCACCTGAGGCGCTCCACCGGGCATGGCGCCTCGCCGCCGGTTCATCCCGACCGCTCGCTCATCTTGGCCCATTTCTCGGTCATCGTGGCAATGTGAGCGGCCACCGCGTCCGGGTCGACGAGCTGGTGCAGATGCCCGCCGGGCACCTCATCGACGTCCCAGCCCCGGTCCCGCGCGTCCTGCGCCATGCCGTCGTACGGCGGTCCGAACAGCAGGTACCCGCAGGGCCGGCGGTCCCAGCCCGCCGGCACCGGGACCCGCTGCTCGTAGTAGCTCAACGGAAGCCGGGGTTGTTCGGCCGAGACAGCCGATCTGGTCTGCGGATCAGGAAACAGCGGCGCGATGTCGTCCTCGTCCCACCACGCCGTCCACCGCGGCAACCGTCCGTCGGTCACCCGGGTACGGAGGTCGTCCAGCCGCTCGGGCGACGCGGTGGGCGAGGGCCCGGTACGCGAGGGAAGTCGCGCGTCGGCGAACAGGCAGCCGGCGACCGGTCGCCGGGCCGCCTGTACGACAACGGGAACGAACACGCCGGAGTTGCTGTGCGCGACCAGCACGACCGGCTGACGCCGGGGCAACCGCGCGAGTGCGTCGTTGACCGTGCCGGCGACCCGTGGCCAGAACGGCGGATCGTCCACCTCGGTCACGCCGACCAGCGGCGGCACCGCCGTCACCGCACCCGAAGCGGCCAGCCTCGCCGCCACTGGAGCCCAGGTCAGCGGACCCAACAGCAGACTGTGCAGGAATACGAACGCCGGGCGCATCCAGCCATCATTCCCGACGCCGGCAGCGGCCCCCGCCATCCGCCGGGCGTCCGTAGGCTACGGTCGTGGCCGCCGTCACAGCGTGATGGGGCCGAGGTCGGCGGCGGTCCGGGCCAGTGCGCGGATGGCCGGGCTGTCGGCGGTGGAGCGCCAGGCCAGGGCCCAGTGCAGGTCGGGAGCGTCGGGCATGGGCAGGAACACGATACCGGGAGGGCTGTGGTAGCGGGCGGCGATCTCGCCCAGCGGGTGGACGCACCGCCCGCTGCCGACCAGGGAAAGGACCTCGTGGAACGTGCGGGCGGCGGGGCCGCGCGGGACGCGGCGGCCACTCGGGGTACGGGTGGGCACCATGGACGCGACCCAGTATTCCGGGGCGTCGGGTCCGAGGTCGACGACGCGGTAGTCGGCGAGGTCCTCCAGGGACGCGGTGCCCCGCTCGGCGAGCGGGTGGTCGGCCGACACCGCCAGCACCCGGCCTCCGATGTACACGGTGGGGCCGACCGTGAGGTCCGGCTCGGCGACCGGAAGCCACAGCACGTTCACGTCATTGTCTCCGGCGCGCAGGGCGCTGAACGGGTCGCTGCCGGTGATCTCGTTGAACCGGACGTCGCTGCCGGGGTAGCGGGTGCGGAACGCGTCGATGAGGGGCCGTAGCTCGTGTCCGGCATGGCCGAAGACGCCGAGTCGCAGGGGTTTCCCGGCGGCCAGGCCGGCCGACTCGGCGCGGGCGAGCGCTTCCTGGAGGAGGTCGAGGGTCTTCTGCAGGTCCTCCCGCAGGCGCCGGCCGACCGGGGTCAGCTGCACCCGCCGGCTGGTGCGATCGAACAAGGCGACGCCCAGGCGCCGCTCCTGCCCGCGGATGGCCTGGCTGACGCGGGCCTGGGACACGTGGAGCCGTTCGGCGGTGCGGCCGAAGTGCAACTCCTCGGCCAGCGTCAGGAAGATCTCGATGTCCCGAATCTCCACCGATAACTCCAACGTTATGAATCGCTGCACGAAGTCTACCTTGTTCCGGCGCGGGCCCGCCCCGATGCTGGACACGTGGCCGCCTGACCGGCGGCACCCGCACGATCAGAACACCGACAAGGCAGGAAAATCGCTGAGCGCCGCGCAGGCCGTCACCGACCGGGTCGCGATCGACGCGCCGCGCGGCGAGATCACCGACGCGGTCATGACGCGCGACGGCGACCGCAATCCCTGCCTCTTTCCACGTCCTCCGGGAGCGATCAGCATGACAGGCACGGCCACGTTTGGAGAACTGAGCGGCGACTACACGCTCGACACCGCCCGCACCCGGATCGGCTTCGTCGCCCGTCACACGATCGGCCCCAGGGTACGGGGGCGGTTCGCGGAGTTCGAGGGCCGAGGGCACTGGGACGGCGACGACCTGTCGAAGTCGCACGTTCAGCTGACCATCCAGGCCGCCAGCATCCAGACCCGCAACTCGCAGCGCGACACCATGCTGCGCGGCAAGTTTCTGAACCTGGACGACCACCCGACGATCACCTTTACCTCGACCGGAGCGCGGCAGGTCGACGAGAGCACCTTCGCGCTCACCGGAACCCTCACCATCCGCGGCGTGACGAAACCGGTCACCGTGGCCTTCGAACGCATCGGTGTCGAGCACGACGAGCGGGGCGTCCTCCGGGTTCACTTCCAGGGCGGCACCACGATCAACCGCGCGGACTGGGGCGTGAACTGGAACGCCGCGACCGGGGCGTCGATCAGCAAGAAGGTGGCGCTGGAGTTCGAGGTCGCCGCGGTCCGGAACGCACCCGCGAGGCCCTGACGGGGGCGGCCGAACACAGCGGCGGCCAGGGTGAGGTGCGCTACGGAAAGCTGAGCCGCGCGCGCTGGCCGTGGTCGGCGGTCAGGGCGGCCGGGCGCCCGCGGATCCACAGCCGCTCGACGTGGATGCCGTCCCAGCCGGCGGGCATGGCGACCGTCCGGCGGCACCAGGAGGCGGGGTCGCCGGGCGAGAGGGTGATGCCGGTCAGGCCGTAGAGGCAGCCGGTCAGGAAGCCACCCACGTTCGCGGTGAACGGCGCGGCACGCGGCCGGTCCGGGTAGGCGGTCGGGCTGTACTCGGTGACCATCGAGTACGGGGGCACGATGAATTCGGCGAAGCCCCGCTCGTACAGGTCGAGCGCCCGGTCCCGCTGTCCGAGGCGGGCGGGGTAGACCCCGACCAGGGCCGAGAGCATCGGCGCGCCGACGTACCCGTCGAGTGCCTCGACGGCCGCGGTGAGGGTGCGCCGCTCGGTGTCCGGGTCGGTGCGGTAGCCGACCGGGAACAGCCCCGCGGCGGCCTCGGGGACGCCAGCCTGGGGTTCGTCGGCGCGGTACCCGTCGTGGTTGAGGATGGTGCCCGACTGGTCTTGGGGGAGCACGAGGTTGTCGGCGATGCGGTCCCACGCGGGATCGGGAGTGAAGCCCAGATTCCTGGCGAGGATCGTCGCCTCGCGCAGGGCCACGGCGGCCGCCATGTTCACGTATGCGTTGTTGTCGACCGGGGTCTCGGTCTCGGCGATGCCGTGCACGCGGAGGATCTCGTACCCGCGTTCGGTGCTGCACACCCGGCTGACGATCCACCGGGCGACCTCGGTGATGATCGGCCACGCGTCGGAGCGGGCGAACGCGTCCTCGGCGGTCGCGTGCACGTAGCGGGCGAACGCCAGAGCCACATCCATGCTCACGTGGTGCTCGGCGAAGGGTGGCCGCGCAATGACAGGCGTTGCCTCCTGGCCGTTTCCGGGGCTGCTCTCCCACGGGAACTGCGCTCCCGCGTACCCCTGCGACTTCGCGTTGTGCAGCGCGCTGGGCAGGTGCGAACGCCGGTATCCGAGCAGGGCCCGGGCGGCGTCGGGCTGGGTGAGCAGCAGCGGTGGCACGCGAACGTTTCGATGTCCCACATGACGTGGCCGCGGTAGTAGTGGTAGTCCGGCCAGATCGCCATGCCGAACGGTGAGGTGCCGGCGGGGGAGGAGCGGTGGACAGAGGTGTGCAGGTAGAAGAAGGCCGCGTCGGCGATGGCCTGCCAGCGGGCGGGCGCACCGGCCAGCTGGACGCGGCCTCGCCACAGCTGGTCCCACCGCTCGGCGTTGTTCGCCAACAGGCCGTCGAAACCGCGTTCCCGGGCCTCGGCGAGGATCCGCACGGTGTGCAGGTGCGGCGTGTCGTGTACCGCGTTGGGGATGATGCTGGAGATCTGCCGCAGCCGGTAGGTCCGGTCGCGTTCGGCACGCAGGGCGTAGAGGGTCATCATCAGCCCTCGGGGAGTGTGTACGTACTCGGGCTGGCAGCCCTCCGCGCCGTCGAGCTCCACCAGGTAGGCCATGCCGCAGGCGGAGGTGCCGGAGGGGCTGCCCCAGCCGAGCACCCCGTCGGCGGGCCGCAACCGGCCCCGGGCGCCCAAGTGGATCAGGTAGGGTCCGCCGATCCGCCCGGCCGGATCCAGGCCGGCCGACAGTTCCAGGTCGCAGTCTGCGTCGACCCGGACGGTCAGTTCCTGCATCGCGATGGCGGGGAAGGCCCGGTTGCAGGTGGTGAGCACGTCGACGTCCGCGCGCACGGTGTGGGCGGTGAAGCTCAACTTCGTGTGCAGTTGGCCACGGCTGAAGTCGTACCGCTGTTCGCGCAGGAGCGCTTCGGCCGGCGCGGCGGTCATCGGCGCGCCGTTGATGGCCACCTCGGCGGCCAGCGGGTACGGGATGGGTAGCTGCGACTCGACCTCGGCGATCGGATCGGGGCCGACGTAGCTGTTGATGACCGCCACACCGCCCTGCGGCGGCACGGCGCCCACCCGCAGCCCGATCAGGCCGTTGGCCAGATAGGCCGGCAGGTAGTCGGCGCGCCACTCGGTGATCGGGTCAGGGTTGATCGGGCCGTTCATCCTCGCCTCCCAGACGCCAGCGCCGTCCGTCGCGCTCGATCCGGTGTTCGGTAGCGGCCCCGGCTGGGGTGCGGTCTCCACACGGCTTTCCCCGCGCCCCGATCCATCCCACGATCCCTACTGGAAGTGCGGGAGGACCTCCCGCTGGTAAAAGCGGAAGAAGCCCTCCTGATCCGGCCCGACCTGGTCCACGTGGACGTGGTCGTACCCCGCGTCGAGACAGCGTTGCAGGCCGGCAATGTGCTGCTGCGGGTCCGGGCCGCAGACCACGACCTGCGCCGTGCGTTCCTCGGTGACCAGTGTCGCGGCGTGCATGAAATCCGACGGCGTGGTCAACTTCTGGCCGAGCTCGCCGGGGAGCCCGACGCTGGGCGCCACCCGGGCGGCCGTGCGGCGCGCCTCCGCCTCGTCGTTCGCCCAGCAGACGTTGTACTGCACGTACCGCGGTTTGTCGCCACCGCCGGCCGCGGTGAAGTCCCGGACGACGGAGGGATCCGGTGTGTAGTTGACGAGGCCGTCCCCGAGGCGGCCGGCCAGCGCCGCGGCGCGCGGTCCGGCCCCCGCCATGAGCAGCGGCGGCGGTCGTTCGGGCAGCGAGTACAGCCGCGCGTTGTCCACGGTGAAGTGCCGGCCGTGATGGGTGACCTGAGCGCCGGACCACAGCCGCCGGATGACCTCGACCGCTTCGGCCAGCATCTCGGCCCGCCGCACGTGGCCCGGCCACGGCGCGCCCACCACGTGTTCATTCAGCGCTTCCCCGGTGCCGACGCCGAGCAGGAACCGCCCCGGCATCATCGTGGCCACGGTCGCCGCCGCCTGCGCCACGATGGCCGGGTGGTACCGCGTGGTGGGACACGTGACCGAGGTACCGACCCGCAGCTCGCTGGTGACCTGCGCGATTCCGCCGAGCACGGTCCACGCGAACGGGCTCTGCCCCTGAATGTCGATCCACGGGTGGAAATGGTCGGCGACCATGGCATAGTCGAATCCCGCCTGCTCGGCGCGCGCGGCGAATCGCACCAGGTCCGCCGCTTCGTGCTCCTCGCTGGACAGCTGGTACCCGACCTCGACCACCGGCATCTCCTCTGCCTCGCATCAGGAGCTTCCCCACCGGTTGCGCCCTAAACGGTTGCCGCGTCTGGCACCGGGGTAATTCCACGCTGCCGTGCACCGGTTCGGTGGCCGAGCGTGTGGAGGCGCCACCGGATCCGTTCCGCGTGGTCGTCGGGCCCCTGCTACCGCCATCCTCCGCCGCAGAAAGCGGCAGGGGTCAGTCGGAAGCCCCGTACTGGCGGACCACCCGGTCGATCCGGCGGTCCGGCACGATCCACCAGATCGCCGCCCCGACGAAGCAGGCCAGGGCGATCCCGACTCCCACGTGGCCGCTCGGGTCGAACGCCAATGAGCTGATGATTCCGGTGAGGTAGAACCCCGGCGACAGTTTGCCCTTGCGGTCGCTGCCGACGGCCTGCCGCAGCGGCGAATCCGGCCCCTGCTGCCGAATGATCACCGCCTGGAGGACGGAGTACGCGACGGCCGCGCAGAGCAGGTCCAGCCCGTAGGTGACCACCGGCGCCCGCGCGAACGTCGACTCGTCCATCCAGGCCGTGGTGAACGGGAACAGCGAGAGGAAGAACAGCAGGCCGAGATTCGCCCACAGCACGCCGCCGCTGACCCGTTCGACCAGTTGGAACATGTGGTGGTGGTTGTTCCAGTAGATCGCCACATAGACGAAGCTGAGCAGGTACGTCAGCAGCCCGACGCCGGTCGTGTGAATGAGGTCGGAGAAGTCGTGTCCGCGCGGGGCTCGCAACTCCAGCACCATGACCGTGATGCTGATCGCCAGCACGGCGTCACTGAACGCCTCCAGCCGACTGGTCCTCACCGTGCCACCGCCGTTCGCCTCGGGTGATCCCTTTACCCACGCTGGTACGCCCGGCCGGGCTCGGCCGGCGCTGCCGGTCGCCCGCGTCCCCCGGCGGCCACCGGGGGCCGGGACGACCACGCCGGCGGGACACACGATCCTCACCGAGCGTGATGAGCCTACCGGCCGCGCCCCGGGGCGCCGTCGTCCGGTGCGGCACGCTGGGGCTGCCAGGTGACAGTCAACTGATCACGGTGGCCGATCACGCGCAGGCGCCTGCCGATGGCGTCCCGCATCAGCAGTAGGTGTTGGCGGTCGTCGGCTTCGGCCAGCGGGACGAGTTCCTCGCCGGTGGCGCGCAGGGTGCATCGTCCACCGGCACCTCCGCGAATTCGCGGCACCCGTGCGGGGCTGCGCGATCGACGGCCGGGATGCGCCCGGCGACCCGGACGCCGGCCACCTGGCACAGTGCCATTGCGCTATCGGCGGCACCGTTTCGTGAATGGTCGCCCGCTGCCGGATGGCTCGGCGGCGAAAAGATGAAAGCGCGGTTGACGCGGCATTCTGAGAAAAGCATTCGACTGCCGGCCCTGTGCGATCGGCTGATTGCGCGGAGTCTTTCCGCCGATTTCTCGTTCGGGGACTGTCGCCGCTTTCCCGCGACCTCGTAGGCTGCGCCGTGTCGTGCGAGCGTCGCCGAATGGGGGACCGGCGTGCCGCGACTGGTAAGGGCGGTCCTGGGGGGCGTTGTCAAAAAAATCAGGGGGTATCTTGTCAAGGGTTTCCGTGCTGGGCTCGGGCGTCGTGGGATTCGCGACCGGGGTGGGCCTGGAGTCATTGGGCCACGACGTGGCCTTTGTCGACGTTGATGAAGACCGCATTGTGGCGCTGCGCAACGCCGGTCATGCCGCTACGCATGTCGATGAGATGGAGGATGCCGGCGTCGACGCGGTGTTCGTCGCCGTACCCACCCCGACGGGCGAACACGGCATCGACCCCACGTACCTCGACCAGGCGTGCAAGACCCTGGCGCGGATGCTCGGCACGGTCGGCGGCGCCGGCCAGCAGCGTCCGCTGTTCGTGTTCCGCTCGACCATGCCGCCCGGGACGACCCGGCAGCGGCTCATCCCGGCGCTGGAGAACTGGTCGGGAAAGCGCGCCGGTACCGACTTCCTGGTGTGCTACAACCCGGAATATCTGCGCGAGGCCAGCGCCGTCGAGGACTTTCTGCGCTTCCGCCTGCTGACCATCGGTACGGATTGGCCGGGCGACGCGGCCAGCCGCCAGATGCGAGCGCTGTTCTCGACTGTCGAGGACGCCGTGGTCACCGAATTCACGTATGAAGAGGCGGAATTCCAGAAATACGTTCACAACGTCTTCAACGCGGCCAAGATCAGTTTCTTCAACGAAATGCGAATGGCGGCCGGCACGCTGGGCCTGCGCGATCCGGACCGCGTTTTCGCGCTCACCTCGAGAACCGCCGAGGCGGCGTGGAATCCGCTGTACGGCACCCGGAATTTCGGCCCGTTCGGCGGCGCCTGCCTCCCCAAGGACACGGCGGCCTGGAGCGCCTTCGCCCGCGCCCGCGGAATCGCCACCGACCTGGTCGAGGCGGTGCGTTCGGTGAACATCGGACTGGGCGGGGCGCCGTGCTGAAGGCACTGAACTGGTGGCCCTGGCTGCTGCTGCCCGCCTACTTCCGCCCGCTGTTCGAGATGGGGCTGTTGCTCCTCGGCCAGTGGTGGTTCCAGACCCGGTTCGTCGAGAACCGGGCGAAGTTCAGCCGGTACATCATCCAGATCACCTCGGTCGGGCGGGAGGTCGAGCGGGTCAACGAGATCGTCGACGAGATCCGGTCGTACCCGATGTCGATGCCGTACCAGATCTGGGTGGTCATCGAGCCCGGCTTCAGCGCCGACTACCCGAACGCCGACCGGGTCGTGGTCGTACCCAAGGACTTCGTCGCCACCTCGCAGTACAAGTGCCGGGCGCTGGAGTACAGCCGGATCCTGCGCCGACGGATGGGCCTGACCGGCTACGACACGAAGATCACATTCCTCGACGACGACACGTCGCCGACGTGGGAGTTCCTGGAGACGGCGTTCGCCGCCGACTACGACATCTGCCAGGGGCTGACCGCGCCGCGGGTGCGGTACGGGTCGGGTCCGTTCAGTCACTTCCTGCTCAGCCACATCGACGACCTCCGGTTCCATAACTGCATCACGTACTGCTCCTCGTTCCAGGGCATCTTCAACGCCCCGCTGTTCGTGCACGGCGAGGGGCTCACCATCACCGGACGCACCGAGAACCAGGTCGGCTGGAACTTCCGCATCTTCGCCTCCGAGGACCTGACCTTCGGCTGCAACGCGGCCTTCCGTGGCTTGCGCTGGGGCTGGTTCCACGAGTACATCGAGCTGACCTCGCCGTGGACCTGGTCGGCGTACTTCAAGCAGCGCCGGCGGTGGATGTGGGGCAACATCCACGCGGTCGTCAACCGCGACGTGCTGCCGCTGCGCCCGGCCATCCGGGTCGGCATCCGGTACCTGCTCAGCCTCTACACCTTCGTCGGCTCGGGGACCGCCCTGGTGCTGTCCCTGGTGGGCCGGATCCACCTGTCGCAGCAGTGGTTCGCGCTGTTCTGGTGCTCGCTGGCGGTCTGGCTGGCCAACTTCGCGATGAGCGGCTGGGTCAACGCCGGGCGGCGGGAAGTCGGGCAGAGCCAGTTCGACTTCTGGTCCCGCCGGATGATCCAGACCTTCTGGGCGGTCGTGCTGTGTCCGTTCACCGCGAGCTTCACGGTCATCGCGCTGATCACCACGCTGTACATGGGCAACCCCCGGGCGTTCGAGGTGATCGGCAAGACCGAGAAGACCGCCGACCTCGCCGCGTACACCGCCGACCACGAGGCGGCGATGGCATGAGAAGGCGAGGCCGCGGGTACGCGATCGTGCTCATCGCCGTTCTGGGGGTCGCCCTGACGGCCACGGTGGTGTTCGGCCGCTCGTACAGCCAGGTCGCCCTCCAGAAGGAGCCGTTCGACCGGACCGCCTACGTACCGTCTTTCGATCCGGTCGAGGACGTCACGCTGGGCCTGTCACCCAACTCCGGCAACGCCGCCGCCGCGGCGCCGGATCCGGCCATCCGGGCCGTGTCCGTCTACCCCACGCAGACCCTGCTGCTCGCCGGCGGGCGTGCGGTCCGGGTCATCGACGCCCCCGCGCCGGCCGACCTGCACGCGCTGGTCGCGCTCGTCGGCGATCCGGCATGGCTGTCCGAGTCCGGCCAGACCGTGACGCTCAGGGCCGCCGTCCTGGTGCAGGCCGGGCAGGCGCTGTCGGTGGCGGCGCCGCTGACGACCGAGGTCATCCTGATGGTACGGCCGGGCGTGTTCCTCGCCGCGGTGAAGTCGGCGCTGACCCTGTCCGGCGTCTACGTCCACGCGAGCGACAGCCACGTGCCGAACATGCGCGCGGACGCCGGCCATGTCCTCGACCGTCCGTTCGTCCTCGCCATGGGCTCGACGCTGACCATCAGCAACAGCACGTTCCGCTACCTCGGCCGCGACTGGAACTCCTCCTACGGCGTCTCCTGGTCGAAGGGCTCCACCGGCTCGGTCACCGGTTCGCTGTTCGACCACAACTTCATCGGGGTCTACAGCAACGCGGCGACGGACCTGTCCGTCCGGCACAACCGGTTCTCCCACAACTCGCTGTACGGCGTGGACCCGCACAGCGGGTCGACCCGGCTCGACGTGGAGTACAACACCGCCGACTTCAACGGCCGGCACGGCATCATCTTCTCCGACCACGTGACCGCGGGCGTGGTGCGGTACAACGTGGTCCGGGGCAACGGGCTCAACGGCATCATGATGGACGAGCAGTCGACCGGCAACACCATCGACCACAACACGGTCGAAGGCAACAGGTCCGACGGCATCGTACTGGCCGACTCCGGCGGCAACACGGTCCTGGCCAACACGGTACGCGGCAACCGCGTCGGTATCTCCGTACGCGGAGACAGCGACGGCGTGTCGATCGCGCGCAACACCGTCACTGGCAACCAGTTGGCGGTTCAGGGTACCGGGACCGGCGGCAACCACGTCTCGAACAACGGCGGCGACTGGATGCTCGCCCGGATCGCCCGGATCTGGGGCGGCGCCATGGTCCTGCTGGTGCTGCTCTGCGCGGTCACCTGGCTGGCCGGCAGGCGCCCGAGTCGGGGCCGGGCACACCACGCCATGGGAGGCATCGCATGAGCGAGCGTCAGCGAGTGAATCAGAGTTGCCGCGCCGTGGTGCCGCATGGCGGACCGATAGCGGAGCGACTGGTCCGGGTCGTCGCGCGGCGCCAGACGCGCCGAGCCGGACTGGTCGGAGAGGATGCGGCATGAGCCTGACACTCGACGCGCCCCAACCGACCCGCGACGACCGGGTCACACCCCGGCCGGTGCGCTCGTTCCGGCCCGACATCGAGGGGCTGCGCGCGGTCGCCGTCCTGCTGGTCGTCCTGTCCCATCTCGGGCTCGGCTTCCCGGGCGGGTACGTCGGCGTGGACGTCTTCTTCGTCATCTCCGGTTTCCTCATCACCAAGCAGCTGATGGCCGACTTCACCACCTCGGGGCGGATCCGGCCGGTGGCGTTCTACGCCCGCCGGGTGCGCCGGATCCTGCCCGCCGCCTCGGTCGTCATCGCCGGTACCCTGCTGGCCGCCCGCGCCGTCGACTCACCGCTGCGGGTCCGCACCGACGCGCTGGACGGCCTGTTCTCGTCCCTGTCGTCCGTCAACTGGCTGCTGGCCGCCCGCGCCACCGACTACTTCCAGTCCGGCACGGCGACCAGTCCGTTCCAGCACTACTGGTCGCTTGCGGTGGAGGAGCAGTTCTACCTCGTCTGGCCGTTGCTCCTTCTGGTCATCGGCGTGGCCACCCGGCACCGGCCCGGACGGGTCCGGGCGATCGTGTCGGCCCTC
Organism: Micromonosporaceae bacterium; assembly: GCA_040255525.1. Classification (GTDB taxonomy): domain Bacteria; phylum Actinomycetota; class Actinomycetes; order Mycobacteriales; family Micromonosporaceae; genus Rugosimonospora. The sequence continues at coordinate 56,033 of JBDZVD010000025.1, forward strand.
ACCCCGGTCATCGTGGTCTCTCTGTTCCTGAGCGTCGCGACCACGCCCGACTCGCCGTCGTGGGCCTACTTCGGCACGCACACCCGCGCCTGGGAACTCGCCCTCGGCGCGCTGCTCGGCGCGACCGTACCGGTCTGGACCCGGATGCCGCCGGCCCTGGCCAGCCAGATGAGCTGGCTGGGGCTGGGTGCCATCCTGCTCGCCGCGCTGGTCTATTCGGACAGCACGGTCTACCCCGGCGCGGCGGTGATCCTGCCGGGGCTGGGCTCGGCCTTCATCATCGCCGGCGGCTGCCCCGGCTGGCCACGCGGCGCCGAATGGGCGCTGAAGCGGCCGCCGATGCAGTTCCTCGGCAGGGTCTCGTACTCGTGGTACCTGGTGCACTGGCCGGTCATCGTGCTACTTCCGGTCGCCCTGGACCATCCGCTGGCGCCCGCGCAGCGCTGGCTCGTGCTGGGCGGTTCGCTCGCCGGGGCGGTCGTGCTGTTTCTCGCCATCGAGCAGCCGATCCGGTCGCGTCCGGTCTTCGTGCGGCGGCCGCTTGTCGGTGTCGCCATCGGCGTCGTGCTGCTGGCCTCCACCGGAACGACCACCTGGCTGCTGCGGCGGGCCGCCCTGCCGGGCGCGTCCGCGCTCACCGCCGCGGCACCGGCACCGGCACCGTCCGCCGTCGACAGCGTGCGGGCGGCGGTCGCCGCGGCCGCCACGTCCACCGGGCTACCCGCGCGCCTGACCCCCGCACTTTCCGCCGCCGCCGGCGACCGCCCGGATCCCGGCCCCTGCCTGCTCGCCCGAACCGAGGCCGCGCCGCCGCCCGACGCCTCCTGCACGTTCGGCGACCTCACCGCGAACCGGACCATGGCACTGGTCGGCGACAGCCACGCCAACCAGTGGTTCACCGCGGTGAACGCATTCGCGCGCAGCCGGCACTGGAAGCTGGTGTTCTACGGAAAGTCCGCCTGCCCGGTCGGCAACTACCCGACCTACGTCGACGCGACGACCGACCGCCTCTACACGCAGTGCAACCAGTGGCGTTCGGCGATGCTCGACCGGATCCGGGTGCTGCGCCCGGCCGTGGTGGTGGTCGCCAACGAGCTGCGCACCGTCGACGTCGACCCGACCGGCATGGTGCAGACCGTCACCGCGTTGTCGGCCAGCGGCGCGAAGGTGGTGTACCTCCAGGACACCCCCAACCCGGGCACCACCGGCTCGATCCCGGACTGCCTGGCCAGCCATCCGCGGAACATCCAGAAGTGCGCGCTGAGCCGCCGCGCGGGCGCCACCCGCCTGGAGGGGATGGTGGCCCGCTCGCTTGAGGCGAACGCCGTGCGCAGGACCGGTGCGGCGGTCATCGATCCGGCTGGGTGGTTCTGCACCGCGACGGTGTGCCCACCGGTCATCGACCACATGATTGTGTACGCCGACGGAAGCCACGTCACCGCGACGTACGCGACGTGGCTCGCGCCGGTCCTCGCCACCGCGCTGGACGCGGCGGCGGGCAGTTGACCGACGACCCCCGGGGGGTGGCATCCATGGCATCGCGACGAGCCGCCGTCGCGGCGGCGCTGCGGTACGCGGGGGTGGCGGCGACGGCGGCCGCCGCCACCGTCCTCGGGACGCGACTGGCCGGCCCGGTCACACCCCGGGCGGAAAGCCGGGCCGGGCCACCGCTGCCGAGCACCGTGCTGAACCTGGTCCCGTGGAAGATCAGCCTGCCGTACGGCGCGGACACCACCCAGGTGACCCAACCCGGGCTGGCCGAGTTGTCCGACGCCTACTTCCGGGTGGTGAGCGCGGTCCAGTTCACCGTACCGGTGAACGGCGCGGTTCAGGCCGGCTCCGTCTACCCGCGGTGCGAGCTGCGCGAGATGAACGTCGACGGCACCGGGGCCGCGTGGTCCACCACGAGCGGCACCCACACCATGGAGATCGTGCAGCGGATCACCCACCTGCCGAAGGTGAAGCCACAACTGGTCGCCGGCCAGGTCCACGACGCCGCCGAGTACGTCCTCCTGATCCGTCTGGACGAGGACAAGCTCCACGTCGTCTACCGCGACCGAAGCGTCGCCGTGCTCGAACCGCACTACCCGCTGGGCACCACGTTCACCGTCAGGATCGCGGCCGGCGACGGCTTCATCGACGTCTACTACAACAACGCGCGCGCGGCGCACATCGCCGCCAGCCGCACCGGGTGTTACTTCAAGGCCGGCTGTTACCTGCAGACGAATCCGAGCAAGGGCGACGCTCCAGACGACTACGGCCAGGTGGAGATATTCGACCTGCGCCTGATCCACACTCCCTGATCGGCGTCCGGCTCGCGGCCGGGCGCCGAGTCGCCCGCCGTCGCGGCCACTGCGGCTCGGGGTGTGCCGCCACGAGGGTGGTCAGGCGCGCAGGATGCCGACGCCGCCGTACAGGTTGGCCTCGCGCGCCTTCTCCTCGCTGACCGGCTCGTCGGGGTGCCACCGGGGTAGCAGCGTGACACCGGGATCGATCAGCTGGTAGCCGGCGAAGAAGCGGGCGATCTCCGGTTTCGTGCGGAACACTGCCGGAGTGGGGGTGCGCGCGTACGCGGCCTGGAACTCGGCGATCTGCTCGTCGGTCAGCGTGATCTGGGCGCCGTGCGACAGCGCCAGGTAGCTGCCCGCCGGACAGGTGTCGCGGTAGGCGGCCAGCATGCCGAACGGATCCTGGTCGTCCGGCAGGAAATGCAGGATCGCCACGGCCAGCACGGCTACCGGTCGGGAGAAGTCCAGCAGCTGGGCCACCCGCGGGTTGGCCAGCACCTGCTCCGGGTGCCGGATGTCGGCCTGCGCCACCGCCGAGTGCGGGTCGCCGCCCAGCAGCGTCCGGGCGTGCGCCACCGCGACCGACTCGTTGTCCACGTAGGCCACCCGTGCCGCGGGGTTGTGCCGGCGGGCCACCTCGTGGACGTTGCCGACCGTCGGGATGCCCGAGCCGAGGTCGAGGAACTGGTCGACGCCCTGCCGCACCAGGTGAGTGACGGCCCGGCCGAGGAATTCCCGGTTGGCCTGGACCGCGACACGGAAGTGCGGGAACACCTCCACCGCCTGCCGGGCGGCCTCGCGATCGACGGCGAAGTTGCACGCGCCGCCGAGCAGGTAGTCGTACATGCGGGCGGAATTGGGCCGCTCGCCGTCGATGGTCAGGAGGTCGTCGGTTCCGGGGTCGCTGTCATCCGCCACGGGTCCCATCCTGGCACCGGCCGGCGCACCGCGGTATCCCCGGCAGCCGGCACCTGGGACGGGGCCCGGCCGCGCGCCACCGGCCGCCTGCCGCCCGGTACCGCAGGCGCGTCACCGTCGCACCCCCGCCCGTATCGAGCCGGGAGACCAGGGGTTGCCGCGCGGGGGGCTGGTCACGGGCAGGGCGCTTCCGGCCGCACCCGCCGGGCGCCGAAAGTTTCCGGTCGCTCGATCCGCTTCGCCATCGCGTGCACCGGCCACCACCAGGGGAGGCTGTGGCGGACGGCGGCCCAAGCGAGGTCCCATTCGGAGAAATAGTCCCGATCGCCGGGCGTGCGGCGCCCTCCGCTCGGCGGCGGCCGGCTAAGTTTTGTACCGAAACTTTTCCGGAAGTTATTGACGACCGGCGATGGTCAAATCACACTAACGCCATCGGCGGATCTCACTGTCTGCCGGCACCGTCCCACCGGCCAGTCCCCGGCCGTCGCAAACGTGACGGCCCCAGCCAAGGAGGCCCCGCATGAATGCCCTCCAACACGTCCCCAGAGCGCCCAGCGGCAGCCGGCTCCGGCTGCTGCTGGGCTCCGTCTTCGCCGCGGTCCTCGCGGCGGCGACCGTGCTCCTGCCCAGCCCGGCGCACGCGGCGACGCAGATCTGTTCGAACCAGACCGGTAACAACGGCGGCATGTACTACCAGATGTGGTCGGCCGGTCAGGGTTCGGCCTGCATCACGCTGAACTCGAGCAACAGTTACTCCACCAGTTGGAGCGGCATCGGGGACTTCGTCGCCGGTGTCGGCTGGAACCCGGGCAGCACCCAGTCGATCACCTACAACAGCAGCCTCAACGCCTCCGGCGGCACCGCATTGATGTCGCTGTACGGCTGGTCGACCAACCCGCTGGTCGAGTACTACGTCATCGACAACTGGAAGGGTTCGCCGAACACCGCCGGTCAGAACATGGGCACGATGACCAGCGATGGCGGTACGTACACCATCATCAAGCACCAGCAGGTCAACCAGCCCTCGATCCAGGGCACCACGACCTTCTGGCAGTACCTGGCGATCCGGACCTCGCCGCGCAGCAGCGGGACGATCACGTTCTCCAACTTCGTCAACGCCTGGGCCAGCCACGGCATGAATCTGGGCTCGATGAACTACCAGATCATGGCGACCGAGGCCTGGGGTGGCGGTAGCGGCAACTCCAGCGTCACGGTCAGCCAAGGCGGTGGCGGCGGCGGTGGCACCGGTGGCGGCGGCGGTGGTGGCACCGGCGGCGGCGGTGGCGGTGGCACCGGTGGCTGCACCGCGACGCTGTCGGCCGGGACGGTCGGGAGCAACTGGTACAACCTCAACGTCTCGGTCTCCGGCTCCAACAGCTGGACCGTGACGGTGAACATGGTGGCTCCCGCGGTCGTCTACTCCACCTGGAACGTCAGCGCGTCCTGGCCCAGCCAGTACGTCATGGTCGCCAAACCCAACGGAAGCGGCAACAACTGGGGCTTCACAGTGGCGACCAACGGCCAATGGACATGGCCGTCCATCTCCTGCAGCACAGGGTAACCCCTCCGGCGGTGCTGGTCACCGCGCTTGACGGCCGGCCATGGCCGGCCGTCAAGGCCAGGTGCGGTGACCCATCGCTGGATCGTGGTGCGCGCCGGCGTAGCCGGCGCGCACCACTCCACTGTGGACCGGGGGCTACCGGTACTGCCCGCTCAGTACCGGCTCCCGGTCGACCGCGACATCGGTGCCCTGGGCGCAGCGCGTACAGTCCGGCCAGCGTCGCGCCGTGCGGCGGGACGCCGGTCGCCGGACCGAGCCACCGACCCGGCGCGGCGCCGCGCACCCGGCCAGCCCGACCGGAGCCGATCAGCGCAGGTGGCGCGCGATGGTGGCGAGCGTCCTGGCGCGCAGCAGCCCGTCGGCCAGGCCCAGGTCGACGATCGAGTCGAAGGCGCGCTGATCCCGCGCTGCCGCCTGGACCGCGGCGTCGACCACCCGGGCGCGGCCGGTGAGGCGGGCGGCGAGCCGGCTGTGCCGCAGGTGCCGACCCAACCGACGGCGCAGTGCCTGGCTGTAGAGGCGGGCCGGCGCGGTGCCGGCCCCGCCCGCCCGGGCGGCGTGCGCGGCGGCCCGTCCGGCCAGGGAACCGGAGAGCACCGCGTAGAAGATGCCCTCGCCGGTGAACGGGTTGATCAGGGAGTACGCGTCGCCGGCCAGCAGCAGCCGGTTCCGCCCGGGGATCGGGCGGTGGGTGGACAGTGGAAGGTGGTGCGCCCGTAGCCCGTCGGCCCTCCCGATGTCCACGCCGGGCAGCAGCGCGGCGAGCCGGTCGAGCAGGTGCGCCCGGGACAGCGCGGTTCCGCGCAGCACCTCGCCGTACCCGATGTTCGCGCGGCCGTCGCCGATCGGGAAGCTCCACGCGTACGCCGGCCACTGCGCCGCCGGCGCGGTGACGATGAGCTGCTCGGCCGCGTCCAGCGCGGGCGCGTACCCGCGGATCGCGAGCGCGACGTGCCCCTCCGGATTGGCCGGCTGGCCGAGGCCACGGCGTACCAGCGAATAGGCGCCGTCGGCGCCGACCACGGTGCCCGCCGAGAACTGCCCGTCGAGCACGACGCGGTCCGGTCGTTCCTCGATGGTGTGCACCGGGTGCCGGATCAGGGTCGCGCCCGCGGCGACCGCCGCGTCGACCAGGCGGGCGTCGAATACGGCACGGGGGATGGTGTAGTTCGGCCGGGGCAGCCGGCGAGCGACGGCCGCACCATTCGGCCCGACGAGGTGCAGTGCGGGCACCGGCGCGTACCCGTCGGCCAGCCCGGTGACGCCGAGCCCGCGCAGGAGGTCGAGGGTGTGCGCGGCGATGCCGTCGCCGCACGCCTTGTCGCGCGGAAACGTCGCCCGGTCCAGCAGGAGGACGCTCGCGCCCAACCGCCGCGCGGCGAGCGCGGCGGCCGTTCCGGCCGGACCCGCGCCGATGATCGCCACATCGTACCGGTCCATCAGGGCGCCGGGTGGCAGGCTCCGGATCCCGCGCGCGCTTCCCGCGCCGGCTCACCGGGACGGATGAGGCCCATCGCCTCACCTTACCGACCCCCGGGACGTCACCAGAGCCGGTTGGACCAAAGCGCGGGCGCCGCCCCGGCCCACGTCCCCGCGGTGGGGCGCACACCATGTCCGGTACCCGGCGCGGCCCGGTGGCTAGGTTCCCACTGCCGGGGCGTGTACGCGGGCCGGCACTCCCAAGGAATCCGGCAGGTTCGGACCCTCGGACCCTCGGACCCTCGGGGCGCGGGGCGGTCCCCACGTCGCGGTGTGGGGACCGCCCCGGCGCGCGAGGCGCAGCCGGCGGTCAGCGGACGTCGGCGGGCAGCGCCAGCGCCGGGTTCGACGCGGCGGCCCGCACGCCGGTGATACCCGCGGCGCGGCCGCGTCGTCCACGGTTTCCGCCGCTCGCGTGGGCATCATGGAGTGGTGACGGTTCCTCGCCCGCCGGGCGGCAGGCTGAGCACGCTGCGCGACATGCGCCACGACCCGCTGGGATTCCTCACCCGGGTACGGCGCGAGTGCGGCGTGATCGCTCAGCTTCCGATGCCGGGTGCGCGGCACTACCTGGTGAGCGACCCGGCAGAGATCCAGCGGGCGCTGACCGCGACCGGCCGCGAGTACGGCAAGGGGCAGAGCCGGTCCACGGACCCGGACCGGCCCGGGTACCAGCCGCTGCAACGGATCCTCGGCCAGGGGCTGCTCACCAGCGCCGGCCCGTTGTGGCGCCGGCAGCGCCGGCTGATCCAGCCGATGTTCCATCACGCCCGCATCGCGGAGTACTGCGACGTGTTCGCCCGGCTCGCGTTCCGCACCGGCTCCGGTTGGCGCGACGGCGAGGTGCGCGATGTGCACACCGACATGACCGAGCTGACGCTCGCCATCGTCGCGCGCACGGTCTTCGACGTCGACCTCGACGCGGCGCTCGTCACGCAGATCCGCCAGTGGCTCGGCGAGAACATGGCCACCGCGCGCCGCGGCGCCGACCTGCCGTGGATGCGCTTCCTCGACCTGGTGCCGCTGCCGTCCACCCGGCGCTGGAACGCCGACCGGCGCAAGCTCGACGGCATGGTCCACGACCTGATCGCCGAGCGCCGCGGCGCCGGTGGGTCCGGCAGCGACCTGCTGAGCCTGCTACTGGCGGCACGGGATCCGGAGACCGGCGAGGCCATGCCGGACAGTCAGGTCCGGGACGAGGCGGTGACGCTGCTGCTGGCCGGGCACGAGACCACCGCGAACGCGCTCGCCTGGAGCCTGCACCTGCTCGGCACGCACCCGAAGGCACAGACCCGGCTGCGGGCCGAACTCGACGAGGTGCTCGGTGCGGCCCCGGAGGCGGGCGGGCACGCACCGGGAGAGCGCCTGCTGGGCGGCCGGCTGCCGGGCGCGGCGGACCTGCCCCGGCTGCCGTACACCCTGGCGGTGGTGCGCGAGGCGATGCGCCTGTACCCGCCGGCCTGGATCGTCGCCCGCCGGATGCTCACCTCCCGGGAGGTCTGCGGGTACCGGCTGCCGGCCCGCTCCATGCTCGTGTTCACGCCGTGGGTGGTGCACCGCGATCCGACCTGGTGGCCGGAGCCGGACAGCTTCCGGCCGGAGCGGTGGTTGGCGCCATCGGAGCGGCCCCGGTACGCGTACTTCCCGTTCGGCGGCGGTCCCCGCCAGTGCATCGGCAACGGGTTCGCCGAGGCGGAGGCGGTGATGGCGCTCGCGGCGCTGTGCCCGAACTGGTCCTTCGAGCCGGCGTCGACCGATCCGGTGACGCCCCGGCCGCTGATCACGCTGCGACCTCGATCGGGGGTGCCGATGCGGGTGCGTCGGGTCGCCTGACGGCGCCGGCGATCCGCGGGCACACCGGGGATACACCCGGGGGCTGTCTAGGCGGTGAGCACGATGGCTCCGACCGACCGCCGTCCTTCGAGTTCGCGGTGCGCGTCGGCGGCGCGGTCCAGCGGGAACCGGGCGTGAATCCGGGGTGTCAACTTTCCCCGGGCCGTCGCCGCGAGCACCTGTTCGGCGTCGTCCCGTTGTTCGATGTCGGACCTGCGGAAGACCATGCCCAGCGGACCGGACACCGTCAGACCGCGCCTGCCGATGGTTTGGGCATCCAGATCCGGCCACCTGCCGGACGCGAAGCCGTACAGGCCGAAGCGGCCTGCGCCGTCTGCGGTCGCGGCGAGCGCCGAGCTTGCCGTTTCGCCGCCGACCGCATCGAGCACCAGGTCCGCCCCGCGGCCGCCGGTCACCTCGCGCACCCGGTCCGGCCAGTCGGTGGCGCTGTAGTCGATCGCGTGATCGGCGCCGAATTCCGTGACGGCGGTCAGCTTCTGGGGGCTTGCCGCGCCGATGACCGTCGCGCCCGCCGATTTGGCCAATTGCACCAGCAGCGATCCGATCCGGCCCGCAGCGGCCGTGATCAGCACGGTGTCGTCGCCGCTGAGCCGCATGGCGGACAACAGGCCGCGGGCCACCGCGCCGGCCTGGAACACGGTCAGGGCGACGTCGAGTGCCAGCCCGTCCGGCACCGGGAAGGTGTATGCGGCCATGGCCAGCGCGCGTTCGGCGTAGCCGCCGGCCTGCCCGGCCGTGGCGGCCACGACCGTTTCGCCGAGCAACGACGTGTCCGCGTCCGGACCGACCGCCACGACCGTCCCGCCGACCTCTACACCAGGAGTCCACGGCAGCGGCAGCGGGTAGCGGCCCGAGCGGACGATCACGTCGCCGTAGATGACTGCGGCCATCCGGACATCCACCAACACCTGATTCTGGGCAGGCTCGGGGTCGGCGACGTCTTCGACGACGAGCACCTCCGGCTCGCCAAACCGGTTCACCTTGACAGCCCGCATGGGCGCACCCCCGTAGTTGACATCACGATTGATACGAGACAACCTGTCTCAGTTGGAACGGCCCGTCCAGTATTTGACTGCCCGGGCAGCCGCACAAGGATCAGATCGCCCGGGGTGTCCCGGACGAGACAAGGAGCCGGAAGTGTCTCAGCCGGACGTGCGCGTCCGCCGCACCCGTACACTGCTGCGCCAAGCGCTGGTGGAACTGATCGAAGACCGAGGGTTCGATCGCGTCACCGTCGGCGACCTCACTGCCCGCGCGATGGTCAGTCGGGCGGCGTTCTACCGCAACTACCGGGACAAGTACGCACTGGTCGAGCAGGTCTTCGATGAGGCGCTGGCCGAGATGACCGCCAGCGACGAGGGCGACGCCCGATCGCCCGGCCGGCGCTGGGCCGATTTCCTCGCTCACATCGACTCCTATCACCGGCTCTACGGTGCGCTTCTCGGCCGCAAGGGCAGCGCCTGGTTCGCCGACCGGATGCGTTCGGCGCTCGCCGCGATGTCGAGCGAGCATCTGCCCGGCCGGGACGCCGATGCGCTGGTCCCCAGCGTCATCTCGGCGATGTTCGTCCAGTCCATCACGTGGTGGCTCGAACACGACCGGCCATGCCCGCCCGGCGAGATCGCCGAGCAGTCCTCGCGCTTGATCCGCGCGGTAATCGAGGTGGCCGCCGTCATGGACGCGCCCTCCGCTGCCGGCGCGGCAGGTATGGCCTGACCTGGCCGCACGCGTGGCGCGGCCCGCGCCCACGGCGTGGGCGCGGGCCGGGTCGCTAGGCCGCGGTGATGGTCCACTCGTTGTTGGTGCTGCCGTTCGGCGCCCACATCACGGTGGTGG
>JBDZVD010000268.1:0-2728 GCA_040255525.1 Micromonosporaceae bacterium
CCCGACGGCGTGCCTGCGGGGGCGGCGGACCCGGCGACCGGGACGGCGCCGGACGCTGCTGTGCCGAGCCCGCCGCGGGACCTGACGTGACCCGCGGCGCCTGGACCGCCGCGCCGGGCCGTGCCCGGACGTCCGGGCCGCGCCGCACCCCCATCCCTGTGCCGGGCACCGCCCGGGCCGCGCTACCCGGGCGACCGGGTACCACCGAGAGCGAGGCCGCCGCATGACCCCGTCCGGTCCCGTGTTCAACGACCTGCCCGCCGTCTTCCCGGACTGGTCGCCGTACCCCGACCTGGAGTCCGCCGCGCGGGCCTACCTGCGCGACCCGGAGGTGGCCCTCGAGGCCCTGGGCGGCGTGCTGCGCGGCGCCACCGTCCTGGGCTTCACCCTGGAACGGTTCGTGAACGAGGTCAACGGCGTGTGGCAGGAGGTCGTGGTCTGCGACGGCACCCGGCTGGTCCTGTGGCACGGCGAGGACGTACCGCCCAGCGAGGGGCCACCCGGCTCGATGACCTCCTCGCTGCGGGTGGTACCGCTGTCCGCGGTCACCGAGGTGGGCTGCCGGCGGCGGCTGACCCGGGGCGCGGGCGGCCCGGTCCGGGTTGACAGCGTGGACGTGTACCTGCTGCTCAGCTCGCTGGACGAGGCCGGTCTCGGCACGGTCGCAGCCGAGGAGGCCAGTACCCTGATCCGGCACGACGCGCTGCGCTTCGGCAAGACGCTCGACGACGGCGGAGCCGGGCAGATCGCCCGTCTGGAGGAATTCGCCCGCCTGGTGGCATCCCTCGTCGGGCGTCCTATTTAGCGCGCTCCCCGCGGTGCGTGCTGCCGGCCGGTGGTCGCTCCCAGCCCTGTGCGCCCAGCCATCCGTGACAGGGCCACCGCCGGGACGGGCGGTGCTGAGAGGGGCCGGGTCGAGACGGGCGGTGCCGAGACGGGCGGTGCCGAGACGGGCGGTGCCGAGACGGGCGGTGCCGGGGAATGCGTGGCGCGTGCCGCGCGCACGCCACCCTCCGGGCGCATCCCGGCCGGCCCGCAGGTCAGGCGATCGGTGTGCCCGACACGCCGAACCTCGCGGAAAATGCCGCGAACATCACCCTCAAGGTACCCGGAACAATAAGAGTCCGTGACGGCGCGGCCGGTAGGGGCGAACAGAGGCGATCAGCGGTTAGTGTTAGACCACAACGTTCGAGCCCCCGGGGAGGTGGGACGTGGCACGTAGTGACGACGCGGAGACCCGCGCCGCCCGTTGGGAGAAGGAGGCCCACGATCTCTCGACCCAGGTCGCGTTCCTGCAGGAGGAACTCGCCTTGGTGCGGCGCAAGCTGACCGAGAGCCCGCGGCACGTGCGCCAACTGGAGGAGCGGCTCGCCGCGACCCAGGCTCAGCTGGCCCGGCTGACCGAGAACAACGAGCGGCTGGTGGCCACGCTGAAGGAGGCGCGTGCCCAGATCGTGACCCTCAAGGAGGAGATCGACCGGCTCGCCCAGCCACCCAGCGGCTACGGCGTGTTCCTCGGGCAGCACGAGGACGGCACGGTGGACGTGTTCACCGGCGGCCGCAAGCTGCGGGTGGCGGTGTCCCCGGCGCTTCAGGTCGAGGACCTGCGCCGGGGCCAGGAGGTCCTGCTCAATGACGCCCTGAACATCGTCGACGCGTTCGGCTTCGAGCGCGCCGGCGAGGTGGTCATGCTCAAGGAGGTCCTGGACAGCCCGATCGACGGCAAGCCCGACCGCGCTCTGGTCATCTCCCACGCCGATGAGGAGCGGGTGGTGCACCTGGCGGAGAACCTCAACGTCGCGGCGTTGCGCTCCGGCGACTCGCTGCTCATCGAACCGCGTTCGGCCTACGCGTACGAGCGGGTGCCGAAGAGCGAGGTCGAGGAGCTGGTGCTGGAGGAGGTGCCGGACGTCGGGTATGAGGACATCGGCGGCCTGCAGTCGCAGATCGAGCAGATCCGGGACGCCGTCGAACTGCCGTTCCTGCACGCCGAACTGTTCCGCGAGCACCAGTTGCGGCCGCCGAAGGGCGTCCTGCTCTACGGCCCGCCCGGCTGCGGCAAGACCCTGATCGCGAAGGCGGTGGCCAACTCCCTGGCCAAGAAGATCGCCGAGCGGCGTGGCGAGGAGAAGCACACCAGCTACTTCCTCAACATCAAGGGGCCCGAGCTGCTCAACAAGTACGTCGGTGAAACCGAGCGTCACATCCGGCTGATCTTCCAGCGCGCGCGGGAGAAGGCCAGCGAGGGCACGCCGGTGATCGTGTTCTTCGACGAGATGGACTCGGTCTTCCGCACCCGTGGCTCCGGGGTCTCCTCCGACGTGGAGAACACGATCGTCCCCCAGCTGCTCTCCGAGATCGATGGCGTGGAGGGCCTGGAAAACGTCATCGTGATCGGCGCGTCCAACCGGGAAGACATGATCGACCCGGCCATCCTGCGCCCCGGCCGGCTCGACGTGAAGATCAAGATCGAGCGGCCGGACGCCGAGGCGGCCCGGGACATCTTCAGCAAGTACATCCTGTCGGACCTGCCGCTGGCCGACGACGACGTGGCCGAGCACGGCGGCGACCCCAAGGCGTGCGTGGCCGCGATGATCGAGGCCGCAGTGCTGCGGATGTACTCGGAGACGGAGGAGAACCGGTTCCTGGAGGTCACCTACGCCAACGGTGACAAGGAGGTCCTGTACTTCAAGGACTTCAACTCCGGCGCCATGATCCAGAACATCGT
>JBDZVD010000269.1:0-2726 GCA_040255525.1 Micromonosporaceae bacterium
CGGTCGCGCCGGCCGCTTTCCCTATTGCGATCGCCCCCGACCCGCGACCGGCCACCTCCATCGTGACCTCGGGAGCAATCGATGATCCTGGGACGTACGCGGCGCACGGCGGCCATCATCGCCGCCGTCGCCAGCCTGACCGTCATGTCCGCTGCCGCCGGGAACGCCTCGGCCGGGCAGGGCAGGTCCCCCGCGGGCGCGATGTCCGGGTCCACCGCCGGGGACATCCGTTTCCTGCAGCCACCGAGGATCCTGCGGTACGGCACCCCCGAGGAGGTCGGACTCATCCCGCGGTACATCGCGCAGATCCGGCCCGATATCGCGAGCTTCCTGCAGCCGTCGCCGACCTTCCCGCAGTACGCCGGAGCGGTGGCGCTGGCCGCGCACGACGGCGTCATCGTCGCCCACGACGCGGTCGGGTACGCGCTGCGCTACGCCGACGACAAACCGACCGAGCTGCCCCGGGACCAGTGGATCCCGATGCGGAACGACACCATCTTCGACCTCGCGTCGCTGACCAAACTGTTCACCGCGATCGCCGCGGTGCAGCTGATCGAGGACGGCCGCATCGGCCTGCACGCCCCGGTCGCGAAGTACATCCCGCAGTTCGCCAGCCACGGCAAGGGCGACATCACCATCCTCAACCTGCTCACCCACACCTCCGGCCTGCCCGCCGACCCGGACCCGTCGCTGTGCGACTACCCGACCGGCGACCAGCGCTGGGCGGCCGTCTACGGCATCACCCCGATCGCACCGGTCAACAGCACCTACCTCTACGCCGACACGAACATGATGGTGCTGGGCAAGGTGATCGAAACCGTCACCGGCACGACTCTCGACCGGGTCATCGCGCAGCGCATCACCGGGCCGCTGGGCATGACCGAGACCATGTTCAACCCGCCGGCGTCGCTCAGGCCGCGCATCGCGGCCGAGGAGTACCAGCTCACCACCAGCCGCGGCATCGTCTGGGGCAGCGTGCACGACGAGAACGCGTACTGCCTCGGTGGCGTCTCCGGGCACGCCGGCATCTTCTCCACCGCGTACGATCTGGCGATCCTCGCCCAGGCTCTGCTCAACGGCGGGCGGTACGGCAGGGCACGGATCCTCTCCGAGAACTCGGTGCGCCAACTGTTCACCAACTACAACCAGGCGTTCCCCGGGCACGCACACGGCCTGGGCTTCGAACTCGACCAGCCGAGGTACATGGACGCGCTCAGTTCCCCGGTGACCGCCGGCCACACCGGCTTCACCGGTACCTCCATCGTCATCGACCCGCGGAACCACTCGTTCGTCATCCTGCTGACCAACCGGGTGCACCCGAGCCGCAACTGGGGCAGCAACAATCCCTCACGCGCCGCGGTGGCCCGCGATCTCGCGCTCGCCCTCGGCCTGCCGCCGGTGGAACCCGCCCGGGACGTCGCGGTCGGACCCGCCGGATAGCGCCCGGAACTCCGCCTCAGCCTGCACCGGCAGCATCGCGCTGTCCGGCTGGAGCACGAGGTCGCGCTGGTACCAGGTGCCCGGATCACCGCTCAGGTGGGCCGGGTCGGCGGGACCGACGGGGACGAACCCGGCTTTCGTCAGCACCCGCTGGGACGCGACATTGTGGCGGGCGGCGGCCGCCCGCAGTGTGCGCAGCCCGTGCCGGGCCGGCGCCAGCCGGCACAGCTGCCGGACGGTCTCGGTCGCCACGCCGTGGCCGGCGGCACGCTGCGCGACCCGGTAGCCCAGTTCCGCCGTGTGGTCACCGATGTCCATCAGATTGAACCTGCCGAGTACCTCGCCGTCCTCGGTGACGAGCAGGTAAAAGGCGCAGACGCCGGCCTCCTGCTCGGCGAGCAGTGCGTTGTACCGGTCGGTGAACCGGTCGAAGTAGTCGCCGCCGCGGTCGGGGACCGAGGCGGCGAAGTAGGCGCGGTTGGCCAGCTCGAAGGCCAGGACCGCCGGAGCATAACCGGCACGCAGCCGCGTCAGCTGAGGCATTGCCCGACCCTACCCACGTCGTCCGCCGCGGTCATCTGGTTTCCGCCGGCGGCGGCCCGGTTTCGTCCATGGCGGCCAGCCTTCGCCGGTGGCGGCCGGCGCCGGTCGCCGCCCCACCCGGTTCCGCGCCACGACGGCGAGAAAAATTGCACCGCGAATCCACCACGAGCCAACCGCGGCCCCGGTCCGCCTCGTCTTAGGGGGGACAAACCATGGGAGGGCACGTGGCGCGGTCCGATGCGGACGAGGAGTACGTCGAGTACGTGAGTGCTCGGCTTCCCGCTCTGAAACGGTTGGCGTATCTGCTGTGTGGTGACGATCACCGGGCGGACGACCTGGTGCAGGAGTCGGCCACCAAGCTGTACGTGCGCTGGCATCACGCGCGCAAGGCAGCCAACCTGGACAGCTACGTCCGGGCGATAGTGATCCGCACTCACATCGACAACAGCCGGCGACCCTGGTCCCGCGTGCGATTGTTCGGGCAGCCCCCGGAGCGGGGGCGTGCGGACAGCTCCGGGCCGGAGGACCGGGCGGTGCTGCGCGCGGCGCTCGCCGCACTGCCGGCCGGTCAGCGCGCCGTTCTCGTCCTACGGTTCCTCTGTGACCTGCCGGTCTCGGAGGTGGGCGAGGTGCTGGGCTGTTCGCCCGGCACGGTGAAAAGCCAGACGTCCCACGGGCTGGCCAACGTCCGTAGAAAGACCTCGTAGGGCTGTTGGAGATCGGGAACGTCCTCCTGGTGAGGT
>JBDZVD010000270.1:0-2704 GCA_040255525.1 Micromonosporaceae bacterium
CTGAACAATATCGTTTCCCGCGTGCGGGCGACATGGCCGGCCGCCGGGCTCGGCTGGCCGGCCGCCGCCGCGCCGGACTGGCCGGCCGGCTGGCCGGCGCCGGCTGCCCCGGATTGCCGGGGGTGCGGCACGGTTACGGGGCGAGCTGGGGATTGTTGAGTGGCGTCAGATGGCACGGCTCACACTTCCTCGGTCGTCCGGAACACCTCGTCCGGCGGCACTTATCACCCTTTGTAACGGCCTACGCTCGAAGCGTGCCGGTGTCCATCGGGCTGTCCGCCTGCCTGTCACGTTAGCGACATCTTTCCCGTCGGGCCTCCGGGAGGGGGCATCGCACAGCGTAGGCTTGCCCTCCGTGACGGAAGCGCCGATCGGCATCTTCGACTCCGGCGTCGGCGGTCTGACCGTGGCCAGGGCGATCCTCGACCAACTGCCGCACGAGCAGGTGCGATATGTGGGGGATACCGCCCACTTGCCGTACGGGCCGAAGCCGATCGCAGACGTGCGCCGGTACACGCTGCGGTGCCTGGATCAGCTGCTTGACCAGGGCGTCAAGATGCTCGTCATCGCCTGCAACAGCGCCTCCGCGGCGTGCCTGTCGGACGCCCGTGAGCGTTATCCGGTACCGGTGGTGGAGGTGATCCGGCCGGCCGTGCGCCGCGCGGTCGCGGCCACCCGCAACGGCAAGATCGGCGTTATCGGTACCACCGCGACGGTCACCAGCGGAGCCTACGGGGACGCGTTCGCGGCGGCGCCGCAGGTGACCGTGACCCAGGTGGCCTGCCCGCAGTTCGTGGATTTCGTGGAGCGGGGCATCACCTCCGGCCGGGCGCTGCTCGGGCTGGCCAGCGGGTACCTGGAGCCCCTGCAGCGGGCCGACGTCGACACCCTGGTGCTGGGCTGCACCCACTACCCGCTGCTCGCCGGCGTGATCGGGCTGGTCATGGGGGACTCGGTGACGCTGGTGTCGAGTGCCGACGAGACCGCGAAGGACGTGTACCGGGTGCTGAACGAGCACGACCTCTTCCGCCCCGACGACGCACCGCCCCCGGAGCACCGCTTCCTGGCGACCGGGGATCTGACGGTGTTCGCCAAACTGGCATACCGCTTCCTCGGTCCGGAGGCAGCCGCCACGGCGCTGAGCCAGGCGGCGGCGTGAGCCGGTCAATTTCCGGACGCGTCAGGCTCGTCATCCCCATGGGCCGGCACGCTGGCGTGAGCCGGCCGGGCGCCACCGCCATCGCGCCCGCCGTTGCGGCGGCCGGTGCTTTCGCGGTGGCCGGTGTTGCTGTGGTGGCCCGTGTTCCCGAAGTGGCCCGAAAGGATGGGCCGTTGTGAGGCTCACCGTGCTCGGCTGCGCCGGCAGCTTCCCCGGCCCGGACTCGGCGTGCTCCGCCTACCTGGTCGAGGCCGACGGCTTCTCGCTGCTCATGGACTTCGGTCCAGGGTCGATGTCCGCTCTCCAGCGCTACGGGAACATGCGTACGGTTGACGCGATCATGCTGTCGCACCTGCACTGCGACCACATGCTCGACGCCTGCTCGTACGTGGTGGTCAGGCGGTACTCGCCGGACGGGCCGTACCCGCGACTGCCGCTGTACGCGCCCGCCGGGGCGGCGGAGCGGATGGCCGCGGCGTACTGGAGCCCGGAAGAGGGTCCGCTGGACGACGTCTACGACTTCCGGACGCTGACCGGCGGCACGTTCGAGATCGGGCCGTTCGCGGTGACCGTGGAGCGGGTCAACCACCCGGTCGAGACGTACGGTATCCGCTTGGAGCACGCCGGCCGGGTGCTGGCGTACTCGGCGGACACCGGCGTGTGCGACGCGTTGGGCCGGCTGGCCACCGGCGCGGACGTGTTCCTGTGCGAGGCCAGCTATCTCGACGGCGCCGCCAACCCGCCGGACCTGCACCTGACCGGTCGGGAGGCCGGTGAGGTGGCGACCAAGGCCGGTGTCGGGCGGCTGCTGCTGACCCATCTGATCAGCGCGTGGGGCAACGGCGATCAGACCTACCACGCCGCCGCCGAGGCGTTCGCCGGGCCGGTTGAGTTGGTCCGTCCCGGCGCCCGGTACGAGATATAACGGATTCTTCTCCCACCCGCCGGCCCACCCGGGCGTCGATCGGCCACGGTACCGATCTGGTGCACCTGGGCGGCGCGTCCTTCCCGGGCGCGGGGGCCAGCGCCGTGGCGGCGCAACCGGTACCCCGGGACGACGAGGTATTCATGGTCCACTGTGGACGCCTGACCCGGGAGGTGACCGCCGCGCTGTGCCCTCCGCCGGCGCGGACTAGGCTGGCGGCATGGCCCGACCCGATGGACGTACCCCCGAGCAACTGCGACCGGTGACCCTGACCCGCAACTGGAGCATGCATCCGGAAGGCTCCGTGCTGGTGGAGTTCGGCGCGACCCGGGTGCTGTGCACCGCGAGCGTCACCGAGGGGGTGCCCCGCTGGCGCAAGGGATCCGGTCTCGGCTGGATCTCCGCGGAGTACGCGATGCTGCCCCGGGCGACCACCACCCGCTCGGACCGGGAGAGTGTGAAGGGTCGCATCGGCGGGCGTACTCACGAGATCTCCCGCCTGATCGGCCGCAGCCTGCGTGCCTGCCTGGACCTGTCCGCGCTCGGCGAGAACTCCATCATGGTCGACTGCGACGTGCTGCAGGCCGACGGCGGCACCCGCACCGCCGCCATCACCGGCG
>JBDZVD010000026.1:0-64684 GCA_040255525.1 Micromonosporaceae bacterium
TCGGCCCGCGCGGCCGCGGCGGCTTCGGCCGCGGCCAGCGCCTGTCCCCGGTCCCGCTCGTGCCGGGCGACCGCCGCCATGGCGTCGCGGACCTTCTCGTCGGCCTCCTGGCGGGCCTCGCGGACCTGCCGCTGCGCGCCGGTGACCGCCTCCCCCGCACGCTGCTCGGCCTCGGTGGCGCGTTGCTCGGCACGGTCCCGGTCGGTTTCGGCCTGCCGTTGCAGGTGGGCGGCACGAGTCGCGGCCGCGGTCGCCTCGTCGGCGCGGCGCGCGTCGGCGTCGGCGGCGCGTTCGGCCTCCCCGACCCGGGTCATCGCGCCGGCGGCCAGATCGTCGAGGCCGTCCTGGACCTGTGCGAGCAGCTCGGAGACCGGGTCGGTCACCTCCGCCAGGCGGTCGGCCAGGGCGCGCAGCGCGTCCAGCGGCGCGTCGAGACCGGCGGCGCGCCGGCCGGCCCTCTCCACCGCGGCCATGTCTTTGCAGCTCTTGCCGCCCGGCCAGGTCTGGTCCGGGCAGTACCGGTACTTCGGGCCACGACCCTGGCGGGGTGGCAGGGTGCGGCCGCACTGGCTGTATCCGCACAGCGGCCGGGCTCTGGTCTCGGGCGCGGACTCCACCGTCACCCCGCCACCGTAATACGACCCCGCGTGTTTCACAATCAAATACGACAACACGTATTTCTAATAGCGCGGTAGGCCACGGCGACTCGATCATACGTACGGATCCGATAGTGTATATTATCGGTTGCCTCGATCCGGCACGATCATCGGCAGGAGTGGACGGAATGGACCGCAACGAAACGGGCAGCGGCGGCACGGGCGCGGATCGAACGAGCGGCCCCGGAACAGACCTCGTCCGGCCGGCACGACCGCGCCTGACCCCCGGCACCCTCACCGCCGCCGACTACCAGATGTCCGCCGACACCGTCGAGGACATCGTCAACAGCTTCAGCGGAAACACCCACCGGGCCTACGCCACCGACCTCGACCGGTTCCAGGCATGGTGCGCCGCCCACGGCCGCTGCCCCCTGCCGACCACCGCACAAAACCTCGCCGAATACACCAAACACCTGGTCAGCCTCGGCCGGGCACCCCGGACCATCGAACGCGCCCTGTCCGCCATCCGCACCGAGCACGAGATCCACGGCCTGCCCCGCCCCGACCGCAAACACGCCCACCGGGTCCTGGTGAACTACAAGAAGGAACGCGGCAAGCGCGGCGTCCGCGACCGCCAGGCCATCGCCGCGACCGCCGCGCTGCTGCGCGACGCGGTCAACGCCTGCGACCCCGACACCCTCGCCGGACTCCGCGACCGGGCACTGCTGCTGCTCGGGTTCGCCATCTTCGCCCGCCGCTCGGAACTGGCCGCCCTCAACCTCGAAGACATCGAACCCGCCGAGCGCGGCGTCAAGGTGCTGATCCGCTACTCCAAAACCGACCAGGACGCGATCGGCGAGGTGGTACCGGTGCGCTACGGCAAACCCGCCATGTCACCCGTGCTCACCCTCCAGAACTGGACCCGCGCCCTGAACAGCCGCGGCGTCACCTCCGGAGCCCTGTTCCGCCCGATCGACCGGAAAGGCAGACTCGCCGGCGAGCCCGGCTACGCCGGCACCCTGCCACCCGGCTTCCGGCTCAACGACCGCGCCATCTGGACGATCCTGCGCCGCGTCGCGACCCGCGCCGGCTGCCCCGTCGAACGCCTCTCACCGCACTCGCTGCGCCGCGGCGCGGCCACCGAGATGTACCGCGCCGGGACCGACCCCCTGAAGATCGCCCGGCGGGGACGGTGGAAGGACGGCTCCCCGGTCCTCATGCGCTACATCGAGGACGCCGCTCTCTTCGACGGCGACGACCCGATGGAGCAGCTGTTCTGACACCGCTGCGCAGGTCAGGTCCGGTACACCTTCACACTGCCCACCACCGTGTCCAACCGCAGCCGCACCAGCGGCGCGCCCGGATGCTCGCCGGCCGCGTCGTCGACCACCTGCCGGCTGCCCACCGTGCTGTGCCCGTCCACCTCGACCCGTAGCCCACGCGGGATCCACACCTTGATCGAGCCCACCACGGTCCGCACCCGCAACTCGACCTCGGGCGCCGCGACCTCCGCCTTGCGCAGGTTCAGTTTCACCGCGCCGATCACCGCGACCATCTCCGTGTCCCGGTCCAGGCGCCACCGCCCGAAGCGTTTGATCGCCCCGATCGGAGTGCGGTGCGACACCGGGCTCCGCGTGCCACCGGTGGCTGGCACGGCCGGTACGGCCGGCAGATCCTGGACCAGTTCGCCCAGCTCGCCCTGCGTCCGCGCGGCATACGCCCGGCCGGAGCGCTCGCTGAACTCCTCCAGCGTCAGGCGCCCCTCGCCGGCGGCCGCGCCCAGCCGCGCGACGGCCGCCTCCCGCTCGGCGTCTGACACCCGGATCCGCTGCGCGTCGTCGGTCGCGTCCATGCCGTGCACGATAGCGAAGGACGACACATAACCCCAACCCTGCTCGACAGTCTAACCCCAAGCGGGGTATATCTGGGCCCTACCGTCCGGAAGAGGGAAGCGCCGCACCATGCCGAAGATCAACGTGTACCTGCCCGACGACCTCGCCGACGCCGTCAGACAAGCCGGAATCCCCATCTCCGCCGTCTGCCAACGGGCCCTCGAACAAGCCGTACGCCGCGTCACCGCCATCCGCGAAACCACCCTCGGCGACCTCGGCACCGACGACCTCACCCACCGGCTACCGCACTTCACTCCCCGCACCCGCACCGCCCTCACCCTCGCCATCAACCAGGCACGCACCGACGGCACCGGCAACGCCGGCACCGGACACCTGCTCGACGGCCTGCTCACCGAAGGCAACAACCTCGCCCTGCACGTCCTGCGCGCCCTCGACATCCAACCCGACCAGCTCAGCCACACCCTCGCCCGGCAACCACGGACCGAACCAGGCACCGAACCAGGCACCACCACCCAGCACTTCACCAGCCCCGCCGCCAACGCCCTCGAACTCGCCGTCACCGAAGCCACCGCACTCGGCCACAACTACGTCGGCTGCGAACACCTCCTCCTCGGCCTGATCAGCGAAACCGACGGCACCGGCGGCCAGGTCCTGCGCGCCGCCGGCGCCGAACTGCGGCCCACCCGCCGCGCCGTCGTCGCCGCCCGTGACGGCTACGTCCACCTGCGCGCCCAGACCGGCACCCCACCCCCCGGCCAGGCCGCCACCACACCAGCCGACACCACAGCCGCGCTCGCCGCCGCCGTACGCCAGCAACTGCAACCCCTCCTCCAGCGCATCGAACGGCTCGAACACCACACCGGCATCACCCCCGACGCCGCCCACCATTCGGCGCCGTGACCACCACCAGCCCGACCGGCACCCGACGACCGGCCACAGCCCGGCCCCTGCACCGCGCCACCGCGGCCATCACCGCACCCCTGCCGCTGGCTCTCCCGCTCCTGCCGCCGCTCACCGAACACCGCTGACGGCCACCCACCACACGGAGGACACCCGTGCCCCAACGCGTCCTGCTGATCGCGACCAAGGACACCATCGCGTACCAGCCCACCCGCTCCGCCGTCGCATCCGGCACCGACCTACTGGCCGCCGTCCCCACCCCCCGACGCACCGCCGCCCAGATCACCGTCGAAGACGTCATCGCCGAACCCAGCTGGGACACCTCACCGGCGACCATGCTCAGCCTCGCCCGCCGCGCCCGCGCCGCCATCCTCGACGACGGGTTCGACGGCGTCGTCATCACCCACGGCATCGACACCCTGGAAGACACCGCCTTCCTCACCGACCTGCTCGCAGGCCCCGCCGCCACCCGGGGCGCCATCGTGCTGACCTGCGCCACCCGGCACCTCGACGACCCGTTCACCGACGGACCCGCCAACCTCGCCGCGGCCCTGGCCGCCGCCACCGACCCCGCGCTGCGCCACACCGGCGTCGTGGCCTGCCACGGCGGCGAGCTGCACACCGCCCGCTGGGTACACGCCGCCGACACCACCACCGCCACGGCCCTCACCTCGTACCCGTACCCGCCGCTCGGGCGCGTCGTCGACGGGCACGTCCAGTTGCTCGCCGACGCACCGCCCCGGCCACCCGAGGCACCCGGCGAACCGGAAACCGACGTCGCCCTGATCAAGACCTACCCCGGCATCGAACCGGCCCTACTCACCACCGCCGCCGACACCGGCGCCCGGGGCATCGTGCTGGAAGGCACCGGCGAGTCGAACGTGCCGGTCAACCTGTTCGCGACCATCGACGACCTGACCCGGTGGGACATCCCGGTGGTCATCGCGTCCCGGTGCCATACCCGGGGCGCCACCCCGGCCGGTACCGGACTCGCCGCCCGGCTCGGCGCCATCGGCGCGCGCGGCCTCGCCGCCCCGCAGGCGCGGGCCGCCCTCATGGTCGCGCTCGGCGGTGGCGGCGTCGAGGCCGTCCGCGACTGGTTCAGCCGGCTCTGACCGGGTTCGGGCCGGCGTCGACCGGCGGCCGGCATGTGCCACGGAACGGGCACGGCTACGCTGGCCTTCCCGTGCCAGTCCGGTGACGGCAGCGATTGCGAGGCCAGTCCGATGCTCCTCAAGTCCCTGTGCTGCGTCATGGCCCTGCTCACCGCGATCGGGCTGATCGCCGTCCGCATCCACGGCAGCTCCGGCAGGCGCTGATCCCGAAGTCCGCATCTTCGATGCGGGGGTCTGGCGTTCGTTTCGGTGGTGCGCCACTTCCCCTATCGCATCCTAGGACGCTAGGTTTGAGCGGGGAACGGACCCGCCATACTTGGCCAATGACCTTCACGGCCGCCGCCCGCGCCGCGATCCTCGCCCGGCTGTGGGGCGCGCTGGCCCGGGAGCCCATTGCCGGCGTCGTCGCCCGCGAGCACGACGGATCCACCCTGCGCGTACGGCTGGCCGGCGGCCGGGCACTGACCGGGCCGGCGGAGGCCGCGCAGCCGTTCGCCGTGGTACCGGCCGGGCTGCGCATCGGCGGGTACGACGACCCGGCCGCGCTGGCCGCCGACCTGGTACCGGGCCCGGCCGGCGCGAGGCTGGCCGCGGAACTGGCCGACAGCGTCACCAACCTCGCCCGCTCCCGGGCCGCCCAACCGGAACCCGACGGGGGTGCGGCCTACCTGACCCGCTGCCCCGACCTGGCCGACCTGGAGCAGTGCGTGGTCGACGGGCACCCGCTGCACCCGCTGTGCCGCACCCGTACCGGCATGTCCGCCGCCGAGGTGCGCGCGTACGCCCCGGAACACCGGCCGGTGGTGCACCTGCGCGAGTACGCCGTACCCGAGCGGGCGTGGCTGTCCACCGGCCGGGCACTGCCGCCCCGGCTGCTGGTCCACCCCTGGCAGCACGAGCACGTCCTGCCCGGGTACCCGTGGCTTGCCTCCACCGGCCGCACCGTGGCGGCCCGGCCGCTGATGTCGCTGCGCACCCTCGCCCCGCTCGACGCCCCGGCGACCCACGTCAAGACCGCCGTCGACGTGCAGCTGACCTCCGCGGTCCGGATCGTCTCGCCGGCCGCGGTGCGCAACGGGCCGGTCGTCTCCGCACTGGTCGGCGCGCTCGGCGCGGCGGCCGGGGTGGACGTACTGCGCGAGCCGGCCGCCGGCGCCGTACTGGTCGACGGCCAGCCCAGCCGCCACCTGGCCATGGTGTGCCGGCAGGCCCCGGCCACCGGGCCGGGCGAGGTGGTGATGCCGCTGGCCGCGCTGTCCGCGCCGTCGCCGGCCACCGGCCGGGCGCTGGCCACCGAGGCGGTCGACCTCGGCTACGGCGGCGACCCGCAGCCGTTCGCCGCCGACCTCATCCACCTGCTGTTGCCACCCCTGCTGCGACTGCTGCACTCCGGTGTCGCGCTGGAGGCACACGGGCAGAACACGCTGGTCGTGCTGCGCACCGGGCGGCCCGCCCGGCTGCACTACCGCGATCTCGGAGGGGTGCGCCTCTCGCCGGCCCGGCTCGCCGCCGCCGGCCTCACCACCGCACCGCTGCACGGCGCGCTGGCCACCGACGACCCCGACGAACTGCGCACCAAACTGTTCGCCGCGGTCCTGTCCACCGTGGTCGGCCAGCTCGCCGCGACCCTGAGCCGGGAGTACGGCACCGATCCGGACACCATCTGGAAACTGGTCGCCGCCACCGCCCGCGACACCTACGCCGACCTGCCCCGCACCGCCGGACCCGACGCCCTGGCACTGTTCACCGCGGACCTGCCGATGAAGGCCATGACCGCCATGCGGCTGGCCGACGACCCGATCCACGACCTCTGGACCACGATTCCCAATCCCCTGGCAGGCCGATGATGACCAGCACCACCGACCCGTCGACCCTGGCCGCGGCCGAACTGGCCGCGCACGCCCCGCACCTGCTCGACGGGTTCCACGCCGCCCTGCCCCGGGCCGCGGACGTGGTCACCAGGCGGCTGCTCGCCGCCGCCTGGCGCGAGGACCTCGGCCGCGCCCGGCACGTCCTGCGCCCGGCACGCCGGCACGGGTTCGACCGGGTCGAGCTGGCCGGGCCGGTCCCGGCCAGTCCGGCCGCCGCGCTCGACGAGCTGGGCGTACCAGGCGGGGTGCTGGCCGCCGAACTGGCCGACGCCGAGCGCAACCTCGCCCTGGGCTACGCGCGGCGGGCCGGGATCGACGCCGACCTGCGCGCCCGGGCCGCCGCGGCCGGGTCTGCCGACCTGTACGGGCTGGCCGCCACCCTGGACGCCGACGACCAGGTGATCCTGTACGAGCGGCTTTCCACCGAGGGGCACAACCTGCACCCGT
The DNA here is from genome assembly GCA_040255525.1 of Micromonosporaceae bacterium. Taxonomy (GTDB): domain Bacteria; phylum Actinomycetota; class Actinomycetes; order Mycobacteriales; family Micromonosporaceae; genus Rugosimonospora. The sequence goes on from JBDZVD010000026.1 coordinate 6,783, forward strand.
GCGGACGGACCCGGCTCGGCTGGCGAATACCGGACCTGCTCGCGCACGACCAGGAATCGCCCAGCACCCGGGTCGGGTTCGTCGCCGTACGGGCCGGCCGGCACCTCGGCGACGACCTCGGCACGCTGCTGCGCGACGGGTACCCGTGGCTGCCCACCCCGCCGCCCGGGTACCGGCTCCAGCCGGTACACGCCTGGCAGCTGGAAAGCGTGCTGCCCGACCGGTACGCCGACCTGTTCGCCGCCCGCGACCTGATTCCGGTGGACGGCGCCGCCACCCTGCGCGCGGTGCCCACCACCGCGCTGCGCACCGTGCTGCTGGACCCCGACCGGCACGGGACACGCCGCTACCTGAAACTGTCCCTGGACATCCAGGTCACCTCGACCCGGCGGACCATCTCCGTGGCCAGCACCCGCAACGGGCCGGCCATCTCGGCGCTGCTGCACCGGCTGCTGGCCGCGGAGCCCGGGGTGCTGCTGCTGCCCGAGGTCGCCGGGGCGGCCGTCACCGCGAGCGGTGGCCGCAGCCGGGACCTCTCCGCGATCGTGCGCGGCGGGCTGACCGGCACCCTGGTGCCCGGCGAGGTCGCGATCCCGGGCTCGGCGCTTTCCGCGGCGTCGCCGGTCACCGGCCGCAGCGTGCTGTCCGAGCTGCTGGCCCGCGCCCGGCTGCGGCCGCTGGAGTTCCTCGACCGGTACGCGAGGGTGCTGCTGCCGCCGCTGCTGCGGCTGGCCGCCGCCGGGGTGGGCCTGGAGGCGCACCTGCAGAACAGCATCCCCACGTTCGTCGACGGGGTACCGCACCGGGTGGCGTTCCGCGACTTCGCCGGCCTGCGGCTGCACCTGCCCCGGCTGGCCGGCGCGCCCCGGCTGTGGCCCGGCTCGGTGGTGGGCACGCCCGAGGTCGACGTGATGCGCGCGAAACTCGGCTACACCGCGTTTCAGGCGCACCTCGGCGAGCTGGTGGCGCACCTGGCCGCCACCGCAGCGCTCGACGAGGCCCAGGCGTGGCGCGCGGTGCGCCGGGTACTCGACGAGGCCCGGGCCAACCCGGGCGACCACGCGTTCTTCACCGCCCCCCGGATGCCGCACAAGGCGCTGGTACGGATGCGGCTGGCCGACACCGGCACGGGACGGGGCGGGGCGGACGCCTACGTGCCGGTGGACAATCCCCTGCATGCTTCCTGAGCGGGTGACCGCCGCGCTGCGCGGCGTACCGGAGCCGGTCTGCGCGTACGTGTACGACACCGGCGTCGCGCGCGCCCGCCTCGACGCCGTCCGCGCGGTGCTGCCGGACACCGCCGCGGTGCTCTACGCGGTCAAGGCCAACGGGCACCCCGGGATGGTGGAAGCCCTGGCCGGCGCGGCCGACGGGCTGGAGGTCGCGTCCGGCGGCGAACTGGACCTCGCGGTGCGGGCCGGGGCGGGGCGCATCGCCTTCAGCGGGCCGGCCAAGACCGACGAGGAACTGAGCGCCGCGATCGCCGCGGGTGCCACGGTCAACGTGGAAAGCGTGCTGGAACTGCGCCGGCTGGCCGCCCTGGCCGGCGCCGGGGCGGCGGGCACGCCGCCGGTGCGGATCGCGCTGCGGGTCAACCGGCCCGGTCCGGCGCTGCCCGGAAGCCACCGGATGACCGGCGTACCCACCCCGTTCGGGCTGGACACCGCCGCGCTCGACGAGGCCGTCAAGCTGGTCCGCGACCAGCCCCGCCTCGACCTGGCCGGATTCCACCTGCACGCGGTGTCCAACAACCTCGACGCGCCGGCGCACGCCGCGTTCATCGCCGGCGCCGTCGACTGGTCCCGCCGCGCCGCCGACCGGTACGGGTTCGGCCTGCGGGAGGTCAACGTCGGCGGGGGCTTCGGCATCGACCACACCGGCGCGGCGCGCTTCGACCTCGGTGCGCTGCGCGGCGCGCTGCCGGCCGGGGTGCCGCTGGTCTTCGAACTCGGCCGGTACCTTGCCACCCCGGCCGGCTGGTACGCCGCGCAGGTGCTCGACCTCAAACGCAACCACGGCCGGTGGTTCGCCGTGCTGCGCGGCGGTACCCACCACTTCCGGCTGCCCGCCGCCTGGGGCTACAGCCACCCGTTCACGGTGCTGCCGGTGCCCGGCTGGCGGTACCGGTTCGACCGGCCCGAGGTGCGCGACGTGGCCGTCGACGCGGTCGGTGAGCTGTGCACCCCGCGGGACGTGCTGACCCGGGGCCAGCGGGTGGACCGGCTGCGCGTCGGTGACGTGCTGGTCTTCGCCGACGCGGGCGGGTACGGGTGGGACATCTCCCACCACGACTTCCTGCGCCACCCGCACCCGCGGATCCTGGTGATCTAGGCGGCCCGCGCCGGTCAGTGTGGTGGCCGGTCCCGGCCGATCTGCAGCAGCCCGCCGCCGGTGTGGTCGACCTGCAGCGTGGTGTGCTCGATGCCGTACGCGTCGCGCAGCAGCCGCTCCAGCGCCCGGCGCGTGTCGTGGCAGTCCCCGCCCGCGGTGACCAGCACGTGCGCGGACAGCGCCGGGGAGTCCGAGCCGATCTGCCAGACGTGCAGGTCGTGCACCTCCGCCACGCCGGGGACCTTGGCCAGCCGGGAGCCGACCTGCGCCGGGTCGATGCCGGCCGGGGCGGCCTCCAGCAGGACGCGCCCGGACGCGCGCAGCAGCCCGACCCCGGCCCGAACCATGAGCGCCGCGACGACCAGTGTGGCCACGCCGTCCGCCCGCCGGTAGCCGGCCAGCACGATGACCAGCCCGGCGGCCGCGGTGGCGAGGAACGCGTACAGGTCGGTCAGGATGTGCGCGAACGCCCCCCGGATGTTGAGGTTGTCCCGGTTCGCGCGGCTGATCAGCAGGGTGGCCGCGAGGTTCACCCCGACGCCGACCACGGCGGTCACCAGCACCGGCGTGCCGGCCACCGGCGGCGGGCTGACCAGGTGCCGGATCGCCTCGACGGCCAGGGCCACCGCGAGGATCAGCAGGGCCATCCCGTTGGCCTGGGCGGACAGGATCTCCGCCCGGCGCAGCCCGTAGGTGTAGCCGCCGCGCGGCGGGCGGACCGCCAGGCGCATCGCGACCAGGGCGAGGATCAGCGACGCCGCGTCGGTGAGCATGTGCGCCGCGTCCGACAGCAGCGCCAGCGACCCGGCGGCCAGCCCGACCACGACCTCGCCGGCCATGAAGGCCAGGATCAGCGCGAGCGCGCCGCCCAGCCGCCGGTGGTCACCACCGGCCGCCGGGTAGTGCGCGTGTCCCGTGCCCATCCGTCAAATATATGCGATGTTCGCAATATGTGGGACCCGCCGGGAGTTCCTCGGGTCACCGGCCGGCCGGTCCACTCCCGGCGCGTGCCGACACGCCGTCCGGCCGCTTATGCCGGTCACAATGCCCGAGAAATGACCGGCTTGGACGATCTCTTTGCCCCGGCGACCTCGACCCGCCCGCGTCCGCCGGCCCGGCCGGGCTCCGCCGTCCGCGGTCGCCGGAAAGACCCATGTCGCCGCACGCACGCTTCTGCTACTGCCTCCTTATCGCAAATTACTTGTGATAACGTGCCGGACGAGCGTGGGCCGCACGCGCCCGCGTCGTTTTCGAGGAGAGGCCAGATGACGAACGCGGACCCGGCCGTTTCGAGGCTTTCCCTGTTCCGCCGCAGCCTGACCCGCCGCGACCGGCGGTCGCTGTCCGGCATGCTCGGCTTCATCGTCGTGCTGCACGCGGTCGGCTTCGCCGTGCTGTTCGGCCTCGTCGCCCCGCAGCACTTCCACCTGGGCGGCGACCACCCGGTGTTCACCGTCGGCGTCGGCATCCTGGCCTACAGCTTCGGCCTGCGCCACGCCTTCGACGCCGACCACATCGCGGCCGTCGACAACACCACCCGCAAGCTCATGGCCGACAACGCCCGCACCGGCGCGGACCGCAAGCCGCTGTCGGTCGGCTTCTGGTTCTCCCTCGGCCACTCCACCATCGTGTTCACGCTGTCGTTCCTGCTGTCCGTGGGCGTGAAGGCCCTCGCCGGACAGGTCGAGAACGACAACTCCGGCCTGCACTCGGTCACCGGCGTCGTCGGCGCCTCGGTCTCCGGCGTCTTCCTGTGGATCCTCGGCGTGCTCAACTTCGTCGTCCTGCTCGGGATCCTGAAGGTATTCCGGGACATGCGCAGCGGCGTCTACGACGAGCAGGCGCTGGAGCAGCAGCTCAACAAGCGCGGGTTCATGAACCGCATCCTCGGCGGGCTGACCAGGTCGGTCCGCAAGGCCTGGCACATCTACCCGGTCGGGGTGCTCTTCGGCCTCGGGTTCGACACCGCCACCGAGGTCGGCCTGCTCGTCCTCGCCGGCGGCGCGGCCGCGTTCAACCTGCCGTTCTACTCCATCCTGGTCCTGCCGATCCTGTTCGCCGCCGGCATGTGCCTGATGGACACCGTCGACGGCGTGTTCATGAACGCCGCGTACGGCTGGGCGTTCGCCAAGCCGGTCCGCAAGGTCTTCTACAACATCACCATCACGTCCATCTCGGTCGCCGTCGCGCTCATCATCGGCACCATCGAACTCATCGGTGTGCTCGCCGACCAGGCGCACATCACGACCGGCCCGATCGCCGCGATCGGCAGCGTCCCGCTGGACTACGCCGGGTACGGCATCGTCGGGCTGTTCGTCGTCGCCTGGTTGCTCGCACTCGCCGTGTGGCGCTTCGGCCGCATCGAGGACCGCTGGTCGGCCCGGCTGGCCTCGCCGGAAGCGGCCGCAGCGCCGGCCAGTGCCCAGCCCTCCACTGGATCCGTCGCGGCCGGAACCGTCGCCGCCGCCGAAGGACCCGCCGTGACGGCGGACGCCGGCGCCGGACCGGCCTGATGGCACAATCATGAGCCGGAACCATGGTCGGGCAGCCCGGTGGCGCAGGTTGCCGGGCGGGAGCCGAGGGCGGCGGTGACGGCTGGCGTGGACGGCAAGCGCGATACCCCGGCGGGTGAACGCGCCCGGCGCGCGTGGCAACAGCTGACCGCCGCCGGCGCCCGGCGCACGCTGGCCCGCGGCATGGTGATCGACGCGCTGGCCGGGACCGCCGCACACCTGTCCATCACCGAGATCCACCAGAAAGTGGCCGAACGGCGGCCGGAAATCAGCATCTCGACGGTGCACCGGACCGTCGCGTTCCTCGCCGAACACGCCGTCGTGCACCCACTGGCCTGGCCCGGCGAGGCCCGGTACGGGCTGTGCGCCGACCCGCACGTCCACGCCATCTGCGAGCACTGCGGGAAGATCTCGGAGATCCCCGCACCGAGCCTCGCCGGCGCCGTCGCCGCGGCCGGCGACGCGACCCGTTACGACATCGGAGCGGCCGGGCTCACCCTGTTCGGGCGCTGCCCGGCCTGCCGCTGACCGGCCCTACCGCCGGCCGCCGGAGTCGACATCCGCCCACAGGCTGGGCAGGTTCACCACGATGCCCTCCTGGGTGCTGCGCGCGATCACGACGACCGCCTCCTCCGGCCCATCCAGATCTTCGACGACCCGACCGTCGTGCCGCAGACCGCCTCACGCCGGCTCATCCCCGCCGTCTGACCGGAAGCCGGCGTCACACCCCGTAAGGCATCCTAGGACAATAGGAAGAGGTGTCGCGCCGGCCGCCGGGGCTCAACTCAGCGGGATCCGCCAGGACGCCGACCCGCGCAGGTCCAACCAGACGTCGGTGGGCGTGCGGACCACACGGACGTTCACCTCGCCGCAGTATGGGCAGCGGGCGACCATGCCGGGCCCCCGGTCGTACACGTGCCGGTCGGCGAACCGCCCCGGCCGGCCACAGCCGGCGCACGTCACCACGGAGGCCGACACCTCCGCACCGAACGCCTCGGCGAACATGCCGGCCGCCGCGTTGCCGTCGACATACCCCGCCGGCCCCTCGCCGCCCAGCCCGTCGATGTCATCCATGTCAGCCTCCCGTGGGACCGAACCGCTCGGTGCGGATGGTGGACGCGTCGTGCCCCTGCCGCTGCAACAGGCCGGCCACCGCCTCCACGAATGCCGTCGGGCCGCAGACGTACGCGCGTGATCCGGCGTCCGGCGGCCACCCGGCGGCCGACAGGTCGCCAGCCGACACGCGCCCGACCGGCCGCCGCGTCCCGGGCGGGGCGCAGCGCGTGTAGAGCAGCCTCACGCGCAATCCGCTGCCGTCGCCGGACAGCCCGGACAGCTCGTCGGCGTAGAACACGTCGTCCGGCGAGCGCACCGAGTACACCAGGGAGAACGGCACCGTGCCGCCCACCCGGGCGCGCTCGCGCACCATCGCCATCAACGGCACGACGCCCGATCCGCCCGCGACCAGCAGCACCGGGCCGGGCTCCTCCGGCCGCCAGACGAACCAGCCGCCGATCGGGCCGCGCAGCTCCACCTCGTCACCCGGCCTCATCTCGTCGACCAGGTACGGGGACACCTCACCGTCGCGTACCCGCTGCACGGTCAGCACCACCCGGTCCCCGTCCCGGGGCGCGGCCATCGAGTAGCTGCGTTCGGCGCTGTACCCGTCCTCCGCGGTGACCTTCACGTCGACGTGCTGACCGGCCAGGTGGCCGCCCCAGCCGGGTGCCTCGAAAACCACACTGCGCGTGGTCGGCGTCTCGCCGTGGATACCGGCCACCCGTGCGGGCAGCCATGTACGCCGCTGCGCCACGACCCTCAGTCCCCGGTGTAGCGCTGCTCACGCCAGGGATCCCCGTAGTCGTGGTACCCCAGGTTCTCCCAGAACCCCGGGGTGTCGTCGGCGCGCAGCTCGATCCCCGACACCCACTTCGCCGACTTCCAGAAATACAGGTGCGGTACCAGCAGGCGGGCCGGGCCGCCGTGCTCGCCGGGCAGGTCCTCGCCGTCGTACCGGTACGCCACCCACGCCTTGCCGTCCCGCAGGTCGGCCAGCGGAAGGTTGGTGGAGTAGCCGCCGTACGAGCGGATCAGCGCGTACCGCGCCGAGGTCCGCACGCCGGCCAGCAGCGTGTCCAGCGACACGCCCTCCCACCGGGTGGCGAGCTTCGACCACTTGGTCACGCAGTGGATGTCGACGGTCGGCTGCTCGCTGGGCAGGTCGAGCAGCTCCCGCCAGGTCCAGGCCCGCTCGGCGCCGTCCTCGGCGCGGATGGTGAACCGCCACCGGTCGAGCGGGATGTCCGGGGTCGGGCCGGCCGACAGGACCGGGAAGTCGCGCGTCAGGTACTGGCCGGGTGGCAACGTCTCGGCGGAGGGGTCGCGCCGGCCCCTGAACCCGCGGGACACGATGCCCATCGCCGGCCGCTCCCTTCCGTCTGTCGCCCGAGCCGCGTGCGCGGGCACCCCTCATCGCGGCGGAAAAGGGAGCCGGCCTCCGCGTGCGGTCCGCCGTGGCACCCTGTCGCCGCTTCCATCGTAGACTCGGACCTTTCCGGCGGTTATCTCAAATCGCGCATAGGGCGGCGACGTGGAAAAGGTCTTGCGCCCGGCGTTCCGCACGGTCGGCGACGGGTTCTCGGAGCCGGCCGGCGGGCGTGCCGGTCAGTAGCCGCGTGCGCGGCGGTAGAGGTTGCGCAGCGGGCGACCCCGGCGGCACTCCCAAGTGGTCGTTGCGGTACCGCGGGCGCGGCAGCAGTTCGGGTGCGTACCGCAGGTCACAGTCCGCGCTGGCCGCGATCCGCTCGGCGTACTCCGGTTCGAGATAGCTGGCGATGAGGATGGTCGGACGGCGTCTCACGTGGTTCCTTCGTGGCGGCTACGGGACCACACCGCAGGCGTGCGGGGTGCCCGGCCCGGCACCCCGCACGGTGCGCGGGATCCCGGCTGTCCGACCGCCTGTCGTCAGCAATGGTCACCCCGGATTCTCCGGGGTGCGGCCCCGGCGCCCGCGGCGGGGCCGCACCGGAGGGCTCAACACGTGGTCCGATCCCCGCCAGACGCCGGCGCCCGGGGCGCGCAGAGTGGGTGGTGGCCGCGGCGCGGGCGTGCCGGGGCCGGCGGAAATCATGTCCCATGGGAAGGCGGAACAATGCACGTGGTCCCCGGTCTGAAAGTGCTCTACTTCGGGACCCCGGTGGTGCTCATCAGCTCGCGCAACGAGGACGGGACGGCCAACCTCGCGCCGATGTCCTCGGCGTGGTGGCTCGGCCAGAACTGCATGCTCGGGCTGGGCAACAGCGGCCAGACGGGCAGGAACCTGCGGCGCGAACGCGAGTGCGTGCTCAACCTGCCGTCGGCGGCGATGGTCGACGCGGTCGACCGCCTCGCCCTGACCACCGGCCGGCCGGACGTCCCGGACTCCAAGGCGCGGCAGGGCTACCGGCACGAGCCGGACAAGTTCGGCACGGCCGGGCTGACCGAGCAGCCCTCCGAGGTCGTCCGGGCGCCCCGGGTCGCCCAGTGCCCGATCCAGCTGGAGTGCCGGCTGGTCGCGGCGCACCCGTTCAGCGACTTCGCCACGGCGTACGAGGTCGAGGTGCTCCGCGCCCACGTGGACGAGCAGCTGGTCATCCCGGGGACGCACTACGTCGACCCGGTGGGCTGGGATCCGCTCATCATGAAGTTCTGCGAGTTCTTCGGCGGCGGGGACAACCTGCACCCGTCGCGGCTGGCCGCTGGTTGGCAGATGCCGCACCGGCTGCAACCGACCCCGGCATGAGCGGGCCGGGCCGCGGGAGGCCGGGGCTAACCCGGCTGGGTCACCTCCACACAGCACTCGCCGGGCGCGGGGGCGAGCCTCGCGCAGCATTCGCCGACCCCGAGCCCCTCGACGAGACCGCCGATGAAGGCGAGATTGAGCCCGCACACCAGCGCCGGCTGCTCGGCGGCCAGCACGTGGAACGGGCAGTTGGTCAGCCGGATCCGACCGTCCACCGGGACGGGGCGGTACCCGGCGTGGGCCAGCGCGCCGACCAGGCCGGCACCGGCCGCCCGCGCCCGGGCACCCCACTCGTGCCCGTAGCGCCGGGCGTGGCGGCGGACCGCGTCGTCGGCGTGCGCCGGGTCGTCGGCGACCGCGTCGGCGAGAATCCGGGCGGCCAGCCCGTATTCTCGCTCGGGTAGCGACACGGCGACCTCGGCGCGGGTCGGCTCGTACACCTTCGGTGCCCGGCCGCGGCCGCGCGGCTGGTCGGCGCGGGGTTCGTAGCGGGTGCGCAGCAGGCCGGCGACGGCCAGCTTGTCGAGGTGGAAAGCGGCGAGCCCGCGCGAGATGCCGAGCGCGTCGGCGGCCTCCTCCCGGGACACCGGGTGAGCGGCCCGCTGCACGTACTCGAAGAGCGCGCGGCGACCGTCGTCGGCGAGCGCCGCCACCGCGTCCCAGGCTCCGGTCACCACCGCAGAATATCACAAGCGTTCGCTATTGAAAATATTCCGGTCCGGGTGCAGCATCGGTGCCAGCACGATCAACCGATGGCGACAACCCCTCTGGAGGCGGCCGCGATGACGCTGGCGGACTACCGAACCGTTGCGACACAGACCGGCGAACGGCGCCATGCGACCGAACCGCTCCGCGTGGTCGGGGATCAACCGGCGGCGGACCTGCCGCTGGCCGAGCGGGCCGCCGCCGACTTCCTGCGCGCGCTCGGGCTGGACCTCGACGCCGACGGGCTGGCGGACACGCCCCGGCGCATGGCCGCCGCCTACGCCGAACTGCTCACACCGCGAGAGTTCAACCTCACCACGTTCGCCAACGAGGAGGGTTACGACGAGCTGGTGCTGGCCCGCGACATCCCGATCCGGTCGATGTGCGAGCACCACCTGCTGCCCTTCATCGGTGTCGCCCACGTCGGGTACCTGCCGGCCAGCCGGATCCTCGGGCTGTCGAAGCTGGCCCGGGTGGTGGAGCTGTTCGCGCACGGGCCGCAGGTGCAGGAGCGGCTCACCAAACAGATCGCGGACTGGCTGGACCGCCAGCTCAGCCCGCGTGGCGTCGGCGTGGTCATCGAGGCCGAACACCTGTGCATGACGCTGCGCGGCGTTCAGGCCACCGGCAGTCGCACGCTCACCTCGGCGCTGACCGGGGCGCTGCGGCAGGATCCCCGCTCGCGCGTCGAGTTTCTCACCCTGACCGGGGCGAAGTAGGGGCGATCGAGGCCGGTCCGCCCGCCGCGAAGGGCCCGCCCGGCCGCCGCGCGTACTCGGGCAGCCGCATGTGCAGCAATCCGAAGAAGGCATCCGACAGCCCGGCGATGGGCGCCATGATCCAGTCGAACGTGAACTCGGTCAGGGGCCCGGAGCCGCCGTACCCGCGGTCTCCGGTCTGGTCCGGAAGTGCGTACATGATCCCTCCAGGACTGGTCTGACACCCCCAGAGTCCCACCAATACATGCACTATGCAAACACTGCTCCATGCATGGATCATTGTCGCGCGCCGCGAACCCGGTTCATCGACGCCGCGGGCGCCCCACCGCAACCGCCGGGGAACGGCCCCGGCGCGACCGGCGGGCGCGCGGTCACCAGCGGTCGCGGTGGACGACCCCGTCGAACGGGCGCCGGTCGGGCTTGGTCACCCGCCGCGTCGCGCGGCCGGCCCGGCAGCCGACGCCGAGCGGGAACGCGACCACGTGGTCGTCCGGTACGCCCAGGATCTCGCGCGCCCGCTGCCGGTCACCGGCGGGCGAGTGCCCGGTCCCGATGCCCAGGTCCGCCGCCGCGAGCATCATCGCGAAGGTCACCTGGCCGAGGCAGTCAACGACCCGGCGCGGTCGTCCGGAGCCCAGCCTGGTCCTCGTGGGTCCACGATGGACGCGGTCCACGGTGGACGCGCCGCCACGGGCCAGTGGCGGCAGTGGCGGGACCGGCACCACTTTCGGCTCGGCCGTGGTGGGCGGCGCCGGAGCCGGTGACTACTGTGGGGCGCGTGAGCGATCCTTCGTGGAGCGTGGCGGTCGTCGGGCCCGGTGGCGTCGGTGGCCTGCTCGGTGCGCTGCTGGCCCGTGCCGGTCACCGGGTCGTGTTCGTCGCCAGACCGGGCACCGCCGAGGCGCTGAACACCGGCGGCCTGACCATCCACAGTGTACAGTTCGGCGACTTCCGCGTACCCGCGGCCGCCGCCACGCGGCTCGACGGTCCGGTCGACGCGTGCGTCCTGGCCGTCAAGGCGACCGCGCTGGACGCCGCCCTGGCGCAGGTGCCGCCCGGCGCGCTCGGCGACGGGCTGGTGCTGCCCCTGCTCAACGGAGTCGACCACATGTCCGTGCTGCGTACCCGGTACCCGGCCGCTCAGGTCGCCGCCGGCGCGATCCAGGTGGAGACGACGCGGGTCGCCCCCGGCCGGATCGAGCACACCAGCCCGTTCTCCGGGATCGAGATGGCCAGCGACACCGCGCCGGCCGGCCGCGTCGAAGCACTGGCGCAGCGGCTGCGGCGGGCCGGGCTCGACGTGCGCGTGCGCGACAGCGAGACCGCCGTGCTCTGGGACAAGCTCGCGTTCCTGGCCCCGCTGGCGCTGGTGACGACGTACGCGGGCGCACCGGCCGGGACGGTGCGCACTCGGTGGCGGGACACCCTGGAGGCCGTCATCGGCGAGGTCGCGTCGGTGGCCGCGGCCGCCGGTGCGCCGGTCGACCCGGCGGCGATCCTGGCCAGGTTCGACCGGATACCGGCGGCCATGAAGTCCTCGATGCAGCGCGACGCCGAAGCCGGCCGCCCCCTCGAACTGGACGCGGTCGGCGCCGCCGTCCTGCGGGCCGCCGACCGGTACGGCCTCGCCACACCGGTCACCGCGCGGCTGGTGACGGAGCTGGGCAGCCGCGAGGGTGACGCAGGCACCCGCGCGGCGACCGGAGCGGCCGGATAGCCGATTCCGGCCGCCGAACGCCCCCGCGAGGGCGGGCGCCGACGGGTGGTGGGTGGCAGCGCCGGTCCTCCTGCCCGGCGGTACTCTACCGCGGCTCACCTCACTCGACTTTCGGCCTGACCGGGGGCATGGATGGGATCGACTCTCAGCGAGCGGACCGAGGAGCCCGAAGGACCGCCGCGGCCGCGGGTCGGCGACGGCCCCGGCCCCGGGCCGGACCAGCCGCCCGGCGACGGGGCCGACCCCGGCTCCGGCTCCGGCGGCCGGGTACCCGGTGCGGTCGTGGCGGCGCGGCCGCTGCTGTTCGCCGCCGCCGCCGCGCTGGTCGTGCTGGCGATCCACGTGCTGTCGATCCTCGCCAGCTTCAACCCGTACTCCGGCCGCACCCAGTACGGGCTGCACGCCGGGTCGCTCGTCGTCGCCGCGGTGGCCGTGTGCGCGACGTGGTGGGCGCGGCGGCGCGGCCAGACCTGGGACGCCGACCTGATCCCGGCCCTGTTCGGCGGCCTGGGCGCGTTGACGATGCTCACCGCGCTGCACGGCACACCGTTCGACGTGTCCGGGTTGAGCGGCGACCAGGCGTACCGGAGCGAGGCGGTGACCCGGTTCGCGGACTCCTGGTGGGGCGGCGACTACACCTACCGCGGGCGGCCCGCCTACTACGCGCCGGCATTCTTCTGGGTACTGGGACGCACCGCCGCGCTCACCGGTACGGCACCGTGGCACATGCTCAAGTTCGGAACCGTCGCGGTCGCGTTCCTCGCGCCGATCGTGTCGTTCCTGCTGTGGCGGCGCGTCGTGCCGCCCCGCGTCGCCGCGCTCATCTCCGCGGTCCCGCTCATCGTGCCCGGCCTGGACGAGACCTACGCCTGGCTCGTGCAGGTCGCGTTCATTCCCTGGTGGCTTCTGGCCGGGCACGGGCTGGCCCGGCGGGGGCTGCGGCGACCGCATCCGGTCGTGCTGGGCCTCGTCGGCGCCCTGCTGTTCACTACCTATTACTACTACTTCTACCTGATCCCGCTCGCGCTCGGCCTGCACCTGACCGTCGCACGCTGGCGCCGGGAGTTCAGCTGGCGCGAACTCGGCCGCACCGGCGTCACGCTCGGCGTCGCCGCGCTGGGTTCGGCACCGTTCTGGGCGCCGCTGGCGTGGAACTTCCTCACCGCCCCCGGGTTCGAGTCCCTCAACAACAGGTGGATCACGCTGAACTCGGGCCGGCTCGGCCTGCCGATGCTCGACCCGTCCGTGCTCGGCGTGCTGTGCCTCATCGGTCTGATCTACCTCGTCGTGACGGCCCGGGAGGCGCTGTCCCGGTCGCTTCTCGTGCTGGTCGTCGCGATGTATCTGTGGCACGCTCTGGGTTTCGTCTTCCTGGCCGTCAACGAACCGCTGATGTCGTTCCGCATGCGGGAACTGATCCCGCTGGTGCTGCTCGCCGCGGCCGCGATCGCCCTGGCACGGGCGAGCGCCTTGGCCGCGGCGCACCTTCCGGCGCCGACCGCCTGGCGGTTGACCGCCGCGGGTGCCGCGCTGCTCGCGGTGTTCGCCGGCGACGGATTCGTCACCACGGTCACCGGGGACAGCCGCGTCACCGCCGCGCACAACCAGACCCTGCCGGACGGCAGCCTGCCCCCGTTCCACCGGAACGACGCCAAGGCGTCCTCCTCGCCACCGGATCGGGACCGGGCCATCATCGACGCGGAGTACACCGGTCCCGGCCGGCCCGTCGTCCTGACCGACCGGGCCGACCTGATGGCCACCAACCCGTACTACGGCTTCGTGCAGTGGAACGCCAACTACTCCCACCCGACGGCCCAGTACCACGCGCGCCTGGACTTCCTCGACGACCTGGCCGGCTCGCGTACACCGGCCGAGTTCGCCGAGCGGACCGGCAACAACCCGTACGACCGCATCGACGTTCTGGTCCTGCGCTACGACCGGAACTCGCTGACGTTCCGCACCTACGACGACGCCTTCCCGTTCGGCACGAAGGCCCGGGTGATCAGGTTCCCGGTCGACCTCGTCCAGCCGCGGTACTTCCAGCTGAGCACGGTGGACGGATATGTGGTCGCGGTACGCCGGCCGGCGAGCTGACCGGGCGGTGGCCGGTACGGCGGTCAGCGGTCACCGGGTGGCGATCGCCGCCGTACCGGCTCCGGACTACTCCGCGTCGGCGTTGACCCTGCCCGGGTGCGGCTCACGCTGGCCGGGGAGCACGTAGCCGGCCTCGTGCCTGCTCTGGTTGGGCGCCCACGGGTCGAACGGAACCTCGGCCGGCGGCGCCTCGCCCGCGGGCCCGTCGACGACGGGCGTCTCCCCGGTCGGTCCGGTCATCGCCTGCTGGTCGCCGGCCTGCCCCTCGACGACCGGCCCCTCGGCCGCCACCTCACCGGCGAACTGCTCGCCGCTCGGTTGCCCGGCGGCCGGTTCGACCGCCGGCTCGCCGCCCAACGCGTGCCCCGCCCGATGCTCGGCGACCTGCTGCTCGATGGCCTGGGTTTCGATGGCCTGGGTCTCGCCCGGCTGCCCTTCCATGTCCTGCACATCGGCGCCCTGCGGATCAATCGCCTGATGCTCGCCGGTCGGCGGCTCCAGCACGTCGCTGACCGGCCGGCTCGCGCCCGTCCGGACCGGCACCATCTTGTACTCCCCGGTGTCCGAGCCGCCGTGCGCGGCGGCCGCCATCACCGCCGCGGCGGCCAGGTCGGCCACCCGCTTCGCCTCCCGCTGCACCCTGGCCCGCACGTCCTTCGCGTGCCGCTCGGCGGTGTCGGCCTGCCGGCGCGCCTCGTCCAGCCGGTTCAGCTCGTTGGTCAGGCTCTGCCGGGTCTCGACCAGGCCGTGCTTCAGCTGCGCCAGCTCCTGCTCCGCCGCGGCGCCCTCGTCCCGGGTCTGGGCCAGCTGCTGCCGGAGGCTGTCCAGTTCGGCGTGCAACTGGGCGACGACCTGCTGGCGGCTCTCGATCTCCTGCTGGACGACGCCGAGCTGCTGCTGGTGGGTGGCGTTCTGCTCGTCGGCCCGGCGGCGCAGGTCGGCGGCGTACTGCTGGGCCTCGGCGTGCAACGCGGCGGTCTTCTGCTCGGCCAGGTTGCGCTTGTGGGTCAGATCCCGATCGGCGGCCGCCTGGCGCTCCGAGATGTCCCGCTCGACGGCGGCGCGCCGCTCGCCGAGCTCCTGTTCCACGGTGGCCTGCCACTGAGCCAGTTCCTGCTGGGTCCGGGCGCGGGCGGCCTCGACCTCCTGCTGCGCCTGCGCGCGTGCGGCGTCCATCAGCGCGGCGGTCTCGGCCCGGGTGTGCTCGAGCTGCTGGGCGCTCTGCTCGCTGATCCGCCGCGCCTCCTGCTGGGCCCGCTCGTGCGCGGCCTCGCCCTCGGTGCGCAGCCGCTCGGCCAGCTCACGGATCTCGGCCAGTTCGGCCTGCGCCGCGGTGCGGCGTTCCTCGGCGTTCTTGTCGTGCTCGGCGCGCCGCGCGGTCAGCTCCTCCTCCAGATCGTGCAGCGCCTGGAGGGCCCGCTCCCGGGCGTCGGCGAGCACCTTCTCGGCGTCGGCCTGCAACTCGGCGGCGCGCTGCCCGGCGGTGCTCGTGATCGCCTCGGCCTGCTTCTCTGCCAGGGCGAGCATCTCGGTCACCAGCGGACCCAGGTCACCGAACGACGCGCGGTCCACCTGCGGCGGGCGCTGGCGCAGGTCCATCAGCTCCGCCTGCATCTGCTGGAACTGCCCGGCGAGCTCCTGGAGCTGGCCGTAGGCTTGGTCCCGCTCCGCCGTCAGCGCCGCGAGGTCGCGCTCGACCTGCGCGACGAACTGGTCCACCTGCCGCTTCTCGTACCCGCGCCGCGCGAGCTCGAAGCCCTGCCGCGGGGCCGC
This sequence comes from Micromonosporaceae bacterium, assembly GCA_040255525.1. Classification (GTDB taxonomy): domain Bacteria; phylum Actinomycetota; class Actinomycetes; order Mycobacteriales; family Micromonosporaceae; genus Rugosimonospora. Next base: position 22,416 of record JBDZVD010000026.1, read on the forward strand.
GTCGTCGCGTAGCGCGAACAGATCTCCGCCGTTCGACATGCACCATCCTCCATACGGTCGCGAGCGCGATGCCGGCGGACGAGCCACGCCGGCAGGGCATCGCGCGGCGCGGCCGACGGACCGTCCCACCCGCCTGCAACGCCCGACACGGTACCGCCGACCTCCGGCGGCCCGGCACCCCGCCCCGCGTAACAAGTTGTCGACGTTCACACCGCGATTCACGGAGCGTCACGTTGTCGGCACATAACAACGACTCTTTACAAAGGAACCTTGAGCAACGTACCTTGCCGTCGTGGCCGATGACTCCCCCTCCCCCCACGGCGCCACCGCGCTGCGGGCGCTCGCGCATCCGCTGCGATGGAAGCTGATCGACCTGATCGGACGCGACCAGACCGCCACCGCGACCCGGTGCGCGCGGGAACTCGGCGAGAGCGTCGCGAGCTGCTCCTACCACCTGAACATGCTGGCCAAGTACGGCTTCGTCGAGCAGGTGCCGCGGGGCGCGGGCCGCGAGAAGCCGTGGCGGCTGACCAGCTTCGAGCAGAACCTGTCCGGCAGGGGCCTCGGCGTCGAGGGGCAGCGGGCCGCGCAGGCCGCGTCCGAGGTGTTCCTCGACCACGAGTTGGGGCGCCTGAAGGAGCGCCTGCGCCGGTGCCACGAGGAGCCGCCGCCGTGGCGGGACGTCACGGGCTTCGGCGGGGTCACCACGTACCTCACCGTCGAGGAGTTGCGCGAGGTCACCGCGGCGATCGACGAGATCACCCAGCGGTACGCCGGTCGCGCGACCGACCGCGCCACGGTGCCGCCCGGCGCCCGCGAGGTACGCGTCTTCGTCGCGACCTCGCTCGCCCCGCCGCCGCCAGCGGATGACGCGGCAACGGCCGGTGCGCCACGACGGGAGGCGCAGTGAACGGCCAACTGGGCGCGGTGCAGCGCGCCGAGGAACTGTCCCGGGCGCAGCGCTGGCCGGAGGCGGCCGACCGCTGGCAGGCGGTGGTCGGGCACAACCCGGTCAACGGGGTGTACTGGAACCGGCTCGCCCAGGCGCGGTTCGCCCTCGGCGACTACCGGGGCGCGCTCGCCGCGTACGACAGGGCGATGGCCCTGGGGGTGTGGCCGGTACGGGGACCGGAGCCGGTGCCGCTGGCCGACGTCCTGCCCGGTGAGATCCCCTACCGCGTCGCGTGCTGCCACGCCCGGCTGGGGCACACCGACCGGGCGCTGGACGCGCTGGCCGAGGCCGTCCGGCACCACCTGCGCGACGTCGAACGCGCGGTCACCGACAAGCACCTGGCCCCGCTGCGGGAGGAGCCCCGGTTTCGCGACCTGGTCGGGCCGGCGCAGCCGGGCGCCGCGTCGCGGACCGACGGCTGGCGCGCGGACCTGCGCGTGTTCCGCTGCGAGGTGCGCCACCGGGTGCCGTTCCGGGAGATCCTCGACGCGGGCTTCGACGAGGCGGTGACCGACCTGGAGCGGGCGATCCCGGACCTGCCCGACATCCAGGTCGCGGTCGGGCTGTGGCGCCTGCTGCGGCGGCTGGGCGACGGCCACGCCGGCGTGTCCGCCGACACCGCGTACCCGGACTGGGGCCGGTGCCTGCCGGTGTGGTTCTTCCGGTTCGCCGAGGGCCTGTTCGTCACCGAGGCCGAGCCGCGGTACGGGCGGCTGGCCGGCGCCGAGGTGCTGGCGATCGACGGCCGGCCGGTACCCGAGGTGGTGGCCGCCCTCGACCCCCTGCTGCCCCGCGACAACGAGTACGGGCCGGCCGGTGTGGCGCCGGTCTGGCTGCGCCAACCGGCGTACCTGCACGCGCTCGGCGTGGCGGACGGCCCCGACCGGCTCACCCTCACGGTCGGCCTGGCCGACGGGAGCACCACCGAGGTCACCGTGCCGGCCGAGCCGGCACGGCCGCCCAGGTACTGGCCGCGGGGTCGCCCGCCCGGTGCACAGCCGACCGGGCAGGAGATGCCGGCGTACCTGCGGCACGTCGACCGGCCGTACTGGTTCGAGTACCTGCCCGCGGCGAACCTGGTCTACTTCCAGTTCAACGCGATCGGGGATGGGCCGGACGAGCCGTTGGAGGCGTTCTACGAGCGGTTGTTCGCCGCGGTCGACGAGCACCACGCCGCGGCGCTCGCGATCGACCTGAGGTGGAACGGCGGCGGCAACACGTTCCTCGCGATGCCGCTGGTGCACCGCGTCATCCGGCACGACCGGATCAATCGGCGCGGCCACCTGTTCGTCGTCATCGGCCGCGACACGTTCTCCGCCGCGCAGAACACCGCGACCCTGCTCGACCGGCACACCCACGCGGTCTTCGTCGGCGAGCCCAGCGGTTCCAGCCCCAACTTCGTCGGCGAGACCGCGCCGTTCACCCTGCCGTACAGCGGGCTGCGGGTGAACGTCTCCGACCTGTACTGGCAGACCTCGTGGCCGCTGGACCGGCGCAGCGCCATCGCCCCGGACATCTACGCCCCACCGACCTTCGCCGCCTACCGTGCCGGCCGCGACGTGGCGCTGGAGGCCATCCTCGACAGCCTCGGCGCGGCACCGGCCGGCGGGGCCCCGCCGGTCCCGCGCCCAGCGGACGGAATCAACCAGCCGGACGCCGCGTTCGACGGGGCATGACCGACAAGCAGATTCTCGCCCCGTCCGCCGACCACCCGATCACCGTCGAGCGCCATCCGCGCCGGATTTCGGTGTCCGTCGGGGGCCGCACCATCGGCGACACCACCGCGGCGCTGACGCTGCGCGAGGCGTCGTACCCGCCCGTGTACTACCTGCCGCGCGCGGACGTGGACATGTCCGTGCTGCGCCGTACCGACCACCAGACCTACTGCCCGTACAAGGGCGACTGCTCGTACTACAGCATCCAGACCGGCGACGGTACGCTGGCCAACGCCGTCTGGACGTACGAGCGGCCGCACGCCGCGGTCGCGCAGATCGGCGGGTACCTCGCCTTCTACCCGGACAAGGTCGAACTGGTCGAGGACTGACCACCCGGTACGCGGGGCACAGTCCGGTCGCCCGGGCACCGGCCGGCGCTGGGCGTCCACATCGGACGGTTGATGGCCGGCCGGGTCACCGCGCCCGGGGCCGGGATCCGGCTCGACTCGCGGGGGCGTGGCACCCCGGGTAAGTTCGGCACACGTGAACGCGCAGGAACAGCGCTCCGCCGCCGGCCCCGCCGGCTTCCGGACCGACATCGAGGGATTGCGTGCCGTCGCCGTGCTCCTCGTCGTCCTGTACCACCTCACCGGCCACCCGGCCGGCGGGTTCGTCGGGGTGGACGTCTTCTTCGTGGTGTCCGGATTCCTGATCACCGGGCTGCTCGTCCGGGAGACCGGGGCGCGGGGCCGGCTGTCGTTCCGGGGGTTCTACGCCCGGCGGATCCGGCGGATCCTGCCCGCCGCGCTTTCCGTGCTGGCCGCCGCCGCGGTGGCCGCGCACCTGGTGTTCCGCGGCGCCCGGGTGGCGCAGGCGGTCAGCGACATCTGGTGGTCGCTCGGCTTCGCGGCGAACGTGCACTTCGCGCGCATCGGTGACGACTACTTCCAGGCCGACCGGGCGCCGTCGCTCGTGCGGCACTTCTGGTCCCTGGCCGTCGAGGAGCAGTTCTACCTCGTCTGGCCGGTCGTCATCGTGGTGGTGCTGTCGCTGGTCGGTCGCCGGATGGCGGCCCGGCGGGCGCTCGCGCTGCTGCTGGCCGCCGTCGTGGTCGCCAGCGCCGCCTCGTTCGCCTACTCGGTGCTGCGCAGCCGGGACAGTGCCGCGACCGCCTACTACTCCTCGCCCGGCCGCGCGTGGGAGCTGGGCGCCGGCGCGGCAGTGGCGGTCGCGGCGCAGCCGCTGCGCCGGCTGGTCGCCCGGCTCGGCCGGGCGCGCGGCGCGGTCTGGCTGCTCGGCCTCGCCGGGGTGGCGGCGAGCGCGTTCGCCGTACGGCAGAGTGCCGGGTTCCCGGCGCCCTGGGGTGGCCTGCCGGTCGGGTCCACCGCCGTACTGCTCGCCGCCGGCCTGCCCGGCCCGGTCGGCCCGTGGGGCGCCGTGCTCACCAATCCGGTCAGCCGGTACCTGGGGCGCGTGTCGTACTCGCTGTACCTGTGGCACTGGCCGGTCATCGTGGTCACCGCCGCCCTCATCCCGTACGCGCCGGGCTACCGGTACCCGATCGCGGTGCTGGCGATGCTCGGACTGTCGGTCGCCTCGTACCACTTCGTCGAGGCGCCGTGCCGGCGGCTCGGCACCGGACCCCGGCACGCGGCCCGTCCCGGTCGGGTACTGCGGCCCGCCGTCGCCGCCGCCGCGTGCCTGTGCGCGGTCACCGCGCTGGCCGTCCTGGTACCGCGGCGTGCGGCGCCGAGGGTTCCCGCGGCGCGCGCTCCCGGGCTGCTGCCGCTGCCGACCCAGGACGTGGCCCCGGCACCCGCGCCGCTGTCGGCCGCGATCGACTCGGCACTGTCGGCCAATGACTTCCCGCCGCTGACCCCGGGGCTGGACCAGCAGGGCAGCGCCCGCTCGCACTGGGGCGGCTGTTCCGTGCCGACGCCGGACGAGCCGGGCCGGTGCGCGTTCGGCAACGGGCCGCAACTCGCCGTCGTCATCGGCGACTCGGTGGCGATGAGCTGGCTGCCCGGCGTCCAGGCGGCGCTGGGCGACCGGTGGCGAATTGTCGGACTGACGCTGGAGAGCTGCCCCGCGGCCGACATCCCGGTCAAGGACACCAACGGCCGGTACGACGACGGCTGCGACAGCCACCACGCGTGGGTTCTCGCGCGGGCCGCCGCGCTCCACCCCCGGCTCGTCGTGTTGTCCAGCACCGAGGACACGCTCGGCAGGCTGGCCAGCAACGCCACCGGCGCGCGGGCGGCCACCGAGTACCAGGCGGCGTTGCGCCGCACCATCGCCGCCGTGCAGCCCGCCGACCCCGGCCGGGGTGGCACCGCCGCCAGCGATGACCCGGCTGCCGGCGGGCTCCCCCGGGTCGTCACGCTCGCACCGCCGCCGAAGGCCGGAGCCCTGACCGACTGCGACACGGCCGGCGGCATCCCGGCCGACTGCGTGCGGCCGATCAGCGACCGGTGGGTCGCCCTCGCCTCGGCGGAGCGGGCCGCCGCCGAGGCCACCGGGACCGCGTACGTGGACACCCGGCTGTGGTTCTGCGACAGCGCCGGCTTCTGCCCGGCGTTCATCGGGTCCGACGCGGTCCGCTGGGACACCGAGCACCTGACCGACGTCTACGCGCGCTCCCTGGCCCGGCCGCTGCGGCAGGCGCTGATCGGCGGCCGGCCGCAGCGGCAGTGAGCCGGGTGCATGGTCTCGCCCCGGGACGGTGGCGGGACGCCGCGGTGCCGTTCGTGACCGGCTGAAGCGCACTGCCGCCGCGAGCCGGCTCCACCGCCCGCGGACCGGCGCCGTCAGCGGCAGCGGGAACGCGTGATCCGCCTCGGCCGGGCGGTCAGGACGTGCGGGCCCGCCACAGGCGCAGCAGCGCCCGGATGCCCAGGACGCCGACGGTGGTGCCGAACGCCACCGATACCACGATGAGCAGGGCGTGTACCCACAAAAACGCCGTCGGGGTGCCGTGGCCGACCGTACCGGCGGACCAGGCTCTCGGGTCGTCCCAGATGGCCACGGCGAACCGGGGCCAGATCATCCAGTTCCACACGCCCACCACGACCAGCAACAGCGCCCAGCCCCGGGTCAGCGGGAACCCGCCGGGCCGGCCGGCGGTCTCGGGCACAACGGTCGTATCGCTTCGCTGCACGACACGCAATCTACCGTCGCCGGCCCGGCATGCTAACCTAGGGACCCTAGGTTTATCGCGAGTATCCGAAGGTTTGGTATGCCCCGGCAGGGTCTGACGAGCGAACGTGTCCACGCCGCCGCGGCCGAACTGGCCGACTCGGTCGGGCTGTCGCGGCTGACCGTGGCGGCCGTGGCCCGGCACTTCGGGGTGGCCGACGCCAGCCTGTACGTGCATGTCCGCAGCCGGGACGCGCTCATCCAACAGGTCGCGGTGCGGGCCGCGGCCAGGTTCGCCGACGAGCTGGCACTGGCCGTCGCCGGCCGGTCGGGCCGGCAGGCCCTCGGCGGGTTCGCCGGCGCGTACCGGTCGTTCGCGGTCCGCCACCCGGGGCAGTACGCCGCGACGCAGCTGCAACTGCCGCCCGAGGTCGGCCTGGCCTCGGCCGGGCACCGGCGGATGATCGAGCTGAGCTACGCGGTGCTGCGCGGGTACCGGCTGCGCGAGCCGGAGCTCACCGACGCCGTGCGCTTCGTGCGCAGCACCCTGCACGGGTTCGCGAGCCTGGACGGCAACGACGGCTTCGGGCATCCGCGCGCTGTCGACGCCTCATGGGAACGGATCGTCGACGCGGTACACGCCGCGCTGAGCAACTGGCCGACCGGCACGTCGCCTTCGGCCGTGAAGGAGTAGCGATGAGCGACCAGACCGGTGGCGACCGGGTCATCGTGAGCACCCCGACCGGCGCGCGGCGGGCCGGGCCGGCCGCGGGCACCCGGCTGGTGGTCCGGTGCGTGGGCACCGGGGACCCGGTCGTGCTCGTCCACGGTTCCGGTGGCGGCCTGCACTCCTGGGCCGCGGTCGCCGAACTGCTGGCCGACCGGTACCGGCTGTGGATGCCGGCCCGGCGCGGGTACGGCCCGAGCGACGTGCCGGCCGCAGCCAAGTCGTTCGACGACGAAACCGCCGACCTGCTCGCGGTCATCGAGGCCGCGGGCGCGCCGGTGCACCTGGTCGGCGCGTCCTACGGGGCCATCGCCGCGCTGCACGTCGCCGCGGAGCACCCGGACCGCCTGCGCTCACTGGCCGTGTTCGAACCGCCGCTGTTCGCCACCGGGCCGCGGGCTGCACCGCTGCTCCACCGCTACCGTGACGCGCGGGAACGCGGCGACGCCGGGGAGGCCGCCGCGGCGCTGAACGAGCTGACCCGGGTACCCCCGGCGGTCGTCGCGGCGCTGGCCGCGGCGGCCGGTGACCGGACCACGGACCCCGCCGAGGCGGCGCGCTCGGCCACCGGTTGGCTGCACGATCTCGAAGCGCTCGCCGTGGAGCGCGCCGACGTGGACCGGTGGTCGTCGATCACGCTGCCGGCGCTGCTGATGCAGGGCGCCGACACCTGGGAGCCGATGCCGGCCACGATGGACGCGCTGGCCCGCACGATCCCGCACGCGCGGCGGATCACCTGGCCGGGGCAGTCGCACTTCGTCACGATGACGGCGCCCGCCCTGGTCGCCGACGCCCTACGCGAGTTCTTCGGCTCGGTCGCGGCCTGAGCGCCGCGCCGACCGCAGCGGTCAGAACGAGCAGTTGACCAGGTCGCACTCGGGCGACAGCCGGACCCCGAAACGGTCCTCGACACCTTCGCGGATGTGCGCGGCGAACTTCATGATGTCGTCGCTCGTCGCGCCACCGCGGTTGGTGATGGCGAGGGTGTGCCGGCTGGACAGCGTGACGGTGCCGTTGCCCCAGTCGCCGCCGTACCCGGGCGCGAAGCCCGACCGGTGGATCAGCCACGCCGCCGACAGCTTGATGCCCTCGGCGACCACGTGCTGCGGGCACTCGCTGGCCGCCTCGGGAACCTCCGGCAGGACCGGGTTGAGGAAGAACGAGCCCACGCTCCAGGTGTCGTGATCGTCCGGGTCGAGCACCATGCCCCGCTTGCGCCGCAGGCTCAGCACGGCCTCGCGGACATCCGCCGGCGTCGCGGTCTGCCCGCTGTCGATGCCCAGCGCGGCCGCGAGGTCGGCGTACCTGATGGGATTCGACCGCCGCGCCCGGCGCAGCCGCAGCGTCACGTCCAGGACCACCCACCGGGGGTTGCGCTTGAACACCGACGTCCGGTGCGGCCCGAACCCGCAACGCTCGGGCAGCCACCGCTGGACGGTGCCGGTCTGGCGGTCGTACACGCTCAGCGACTCGAGGACGTCGGAGGTCAGGGTGCCGTACGCCCCGACATTCTGCACCGGGGTGCCACCGACCGAGCCGGGCACACCGGACAGCGCCTCGATGCCGGACAGCCCTTCGGCGATGGTCGTGCGGACGACCCGGTCCCACTCGACGCCCGCGTCGACCGTGACCCGGTCACCGTCGATGTCCATGCCGGAGTTCGCCATCCTGATGACCGTGCCCGGCCAGCCGGAATCCCCCACCACCAGGTTGGAGCCGCCGCCGATCACCAGCAGCGGCTGTTGCTGCCCACCGGCCTCGCGCAGGAGTTCGACGGCCTCCGCCGTGGTCGCCGGGGTGCACAGTTGGCCGATCGGACCGCCGACCCGCAGCGTGGTCAAGTCAGAGAAAGAGATATCCACGTGAGCCCTTGCTGAACAGTCGCGCGTCCGCGACAAGCCCTGCCTGCGATCCGCCGTGCATCACGATCACGTTATCACGTGCGGGGTGACCGATCCGGGCGACCGCCGCCCCGCCCGAGCCGCCGTTTTCACTGACCGCCGGGCGTTCCCGGGCGGCGGCGCGCCCGCCAGCGCGGCCGGTGGCGACCGCGTCGGAGGGCCCGGCCCGGTACGGCACCTCCGTGCCCGGATGCGCGGATCGCCGCCGCGACCCGCGCATTATCCGGCCTGCGCCCGTCGCGTGCGGCGCGTTTGCGGAATCCGGCCCGGCCGGTTCCGCCGGATCGGGTACCCGGCGCCCGGTACGGTAGACACCTGTCGATCGGATGGAGGTTCCCGCCGGTGTCCGCTCCCCCGTCCCGCCACGCCGTCGTCATCGGCGGCAGCCTCGCTGGCATGTGTGTCGCACGTACCCTCGCGGATTTCGTCGACCACGTCACCGTGGTCGAGCGGGACCGGTTCCCGAACAGCCCCACGGTCCGCAAGGGCGTACCCCAGGCACACCACCTGCACGTGCTCGTCACGGCCGGCCAGCGGGCGCTGGAGCAGCTGTTCCCCGGCGTCATCGAGGAGCTGCACGCGGCCGGCGCGGTACGGGTCGCCGCGCCGACCGACATTCTCTACCTGACCGCCACCGGTTGGCGGCAGCGGTTCGCGGCAACGCACCGGCTCGTCGGGGCGAGCCGGGAGCTCATCGACTGGACCGTCCACAAACGACTGTCGGCCGACCGGCGGATCCGTTTCCTGCCCGGGCACGACGCCATCGGGCTGCTGAGTGCCGGTCCGGACAGCTCGCGCGACGGCGGCCCGGCGCGCGGCGGCGGGGCGGTGACCGGCGTGCGGCTACGGGCCCGCGGCAACGACGGCCACGCCGGGGCCACCCCGGCGGGCCGCGAGGCGCCCGGCGCCGGGGACGGCGCCGGGGAGCTGGCCGCCGACCTCGTGGTGGACGCGAGCGGGCGCGGCTCCCGCGCGCCCGACTGGCTGGCCGCCCTCGGGTACCCGCGCCCTGCCGAGACCCGTATCGACGCCGGGCTCGGGTACGCCAGCCGGCGCTACGTACTGCCGGAAGGCGCGGTCGGCAACTGGAAGAACATCCTGATCCTGCCCGACCCGCCCCGCTCCGGGCGCGGCGCCGTGCTGTACCCGATCGAGGGCGACCGGTGGATGCTCACGCTCGGCGGCCTCGGCGACGACAAGCCGCCCACCGACGACGCGGGGTTCCTGGAGTTCGTCCGCGGGCTGCGCAGCCCGGTCGTCTACGACGCGGTCAAGGACGGCCGCCCGGACTCCCCGGTTCACGGCTTCCAGCAGACCAGCAACCACCGACGGCACTACGAGTCGATGCCGGACTGGCCGCACGGGTTCCTGGTCGTCGGAGACGCGGTCTGCGCGTTCAACCCGGTCTACGGCCACGGGATGAGCGTGGCCGCCCAGACCGCGGTGGCGCTGGCCGAGCACCTGCGCACCCGGCCGGCCGGCGGCCTCCGGCTGGACCGGGAGGCACAGGCGATCGCCGCCCGGTGCGCCGACGCCGCCTGGCTGGTGGCGACCGGTGCCGACTCGCGGATACCCGGGACGACCGGCGCCACACCCGGGCTGCGCGACCGATTCTCGCACCGGTACCTGAACCGGGCCGCCGACGTGGCCAACCGCGACCCGTACGTGGCCAGGGTGCTCACCGACGTCATGCACCTGGTCGCGCCGCCGACCGCGCTGCTGCGGCCGGGCGTGATGGCCCGGGTCGCGCGCGGCCGGCCCGGTCGCCCGCTGTGGGCGCCGCCGGAGCCGGAGACGGAGTAGTGCCGGGGTCCGCCAGACCCCGGCACCACCGCGCCTGCCCGGTGGCCGCCGGCTTCAGCGCCGCGGCCCCGGCCGGCCGGGGCCGCCGCTTCCGGACGAACATGTCGGTCAGGTCGCGCCCGACCATCATGCGTACCAGCCTAGGCGGACCGACACGCACCTACCCGCCGGGCGGCACACCGCCGGCCCCGGCGGGGCGGGCGGGCGGCACCGCTTTCTGCCCGGCCGGGTCGCTACGATGGCCTGCGTCCGGGGCGACGCCCCGCGGGAAGGAGCGGCGCTGGCATGGCGGCAGACCCGGCGGGGCCCGCGCGCCGCGATCCGCCGCCGGCCGGGGGCCGGGCCGACCTGCGCGGGCTGTTGCGCATCGCCGACGAGGCGAGCTACGACGTACCGGCGCTGTGGCGGGACCGCAGTCGCGCCGGGTTCCTCGCCGCCCCGCTCGGCATCGATCCGCACGGCCGGCCGATGCACCTCGACCTCGCCCCCGCGACGGACGGCGGCATGGGCCCGCACGGGCTGTGCGCCGGCGCCGCCGGGTCGGGCAAGTCGGAGTTGCTGCGCGCGCTGGTCCTCGCCCTGGCCATGACGCACGCACCCGACCGGATGGCGTTCCTGCTCGTCGACAACACCGGCAGCGGCACGTTCGGCCCGCTGGAGCGGCTGCCGCACCTGGCCGGCCGGGTGGAGAACCTCGGCGAGAACCCGGACCAGGTGGACCGGCTGTGCGCCGTGCTGCGGGCCGAGGTGCGCCGGCGCGACCGCGCGCTGCGCGACGCCGGGGACCTGCCGGACATCACCGCGTACGACCGCCACCTGGCGGCCGGCCAGCCGCTGGTCGCGCTGCCCCGCCTGCTGGTGGCCGTCGACGAGTTCGACGAACTGGTCACCGCCTGGCCGGCCCTGCTCGACGCGTGTACCGAGGTCGGCCGCGCCGGCGGCCGGCTGGGCATGCACCTGCTGCTGGCCGCCCAGCGGGTGCCCGAGGGCCAACTGCGCGGCCTGGCTCCCCTGCTGTCGTACCGGCTGGGGCTGCGTACCTTCGATCCGCGCGACAGCCAGGCGCTGCTCGGCGTACCGGACGCCGCCGATCTCCCCCCGGTGCCCGGCTCGGGCCTGCTGCGGGCCGGCGCCCGGCTCGGCCGGTTCCGTGCGGTGCCGGTGTCCGTGCCGTACCGGGCCGCGACGGCCGAAGCCGGCCAGGATACCCGAGCCGGCCAGGAGACCCGAGCCGCCGAGCGGGCGCCCAGCGTCCTGGACACCGTGGTCGGCAGGCTGCGCGAGCACGCCGCCGCCGTACCCCGGCTCTGGCTGCCGCCGCTGCCCACCGCCCTGCCGCTCGACGCGGTGATCGGGCCGGCGGCGGCCGTCGCGGGTCGCGGCCCGGTCGCGGTGCCACCCGCAGCGAATGGCGGGCACCTGCGCGTTCCGGTGGGGCTCGTGGACCGGCCGGCCGAGTCGCGGCAGGAGCCGTTCGTGCTCGACCTGTCCGGCGGGCCCGGGTCGACCGGGCACCTGTGCGTGCTGGGCGGCCGGAAGGCGGGCAAGTCCACGCTGCTGTGCACGCTCGTCGTCGCCGCCGCGCTGACCCAGACGCCGTACGACATCCGGTTCGTCTGTGTCGGCGGAAGCGACGGCGCGCTCGCCCCGCTGGCCGGGCTGACGACCGTGGCCGGCGTCACGCCGGACCGAGCCCCGGGTGGGGCCGCGGCCGGGGACGAAGCCGCCGGGAGGGACCGAGCCGAACGGGTGCGCGAGGCCGTGCGCCGCGTCGAGCTGACGCTCGCCGGCCGCCAGAAGCTGTTCTCCGAGCGGGGCATCGCCGGCGCCGCCGCGCTGCGGCGGCTGCGCCGCGAAGGCGCCCTGCCCGAACTGCCCGCCACCGACGTCGTGCTGGTCATCGACGACTTCGCGGCGTTCGCGGCCGGCTACGCGGACCTCCTCGACCACGTGTACCGGATCGGTGCGCACGGCCCGGCCCACGGTGTGCACCTGGTACTGGCCGCCGGGCGGCCGGCGGAGGTACCCGACAGGCTGCGCGCGGCGCTCGGCGGCGCGGTCGAACTGGCACTGGACGACCCGCGCGACTCCACCATCGATGCCCGCGCGTCGGCGCGGCTGCCGGCGGACACCCCGGGCCGGTGCCTGATCGCCGGCCCGCTGTACACGCAGGTCGCCCTCCCGGTCGCCGGCATCCGGGACGGGCGCACCGGACTGGCGGAACTCGTCGCGACGCTGGCCGACGCATATGGCGAGGCGATCCGTAATCAATAGCTCGCCATCGAGTAATGAATCGGGCCGGAGTGGTCGCCGCCCTCACCTCGGCACGACGGCCACCAGTTGGCTCAGCGGGCCGCGCGGGTTCACCTGTACCCGCAGCCGCTTCTGCCGGGCCAGCCTCAGCGCGACGGCGACGGTCGCCAGCGCCGGTACCGTGCCGGCTAGCATCATGCCCATCCGCGGCCCCAGGTACTGGTCGATCGCGCCGACCAGTGGGCCGCCGAGCGCCCCACTGCCGAAGAACACCAGCAGGTACACGCCCATCACCCGACCGCGTACGGTGTCGTGCGACGCGATCTGGACCATCGAGTTGGCCGAGGTCTGCAACAGCAGGGTGGCCGCGCCGACCCCGGCCAGCGCCAGGCAGTAGCTCCATTCGCTGGGTGCGCCGGCCGCGATGAGGTACAGGGCGGCGAGCGCGAGGCCGGTCGCGGCCAGCCCGCGGATCCTCGTCCGGGGCCGGCGCGCCGAGATCAGCGCGCCGGTGAGCGAGCCGACCGCGGCCACCGAGCTGAGCAGGCTGTAGCCGCTGGAGCCGGAGTGGAACACGGACTTGGCGTACGCGGCCAGGGTGACCGGCAGGTTGATGGTGAACAGACCGAACACCCCGATCAGTACGGTCGGCCACAGCATGTGCGGCCGGCCGGTCAGGTAGCGCAGCCCGTCACTGAGCCGCCGTTGGGGCACGGCGACCCGCGGTGGCGTCACGAGTTCGGCGGTACGCAGCAGCAGGAGCGCGGTGATCGGCGCAAGGTAGGTGGTCGCGTTGACCGCGAACGCGTACCCCGGCCCGACCACCCGGATGAGCACGCCGCTGACCGCCGGGCCGATGAGGCCGGCGACCTGGAACACCGACGAGTTGAGGCCGATCGCGTTGCGCAGCTGGGCCGGACCGACCAGTTCGTTGACGAACGACTGGCGGGCCGGGTTGTCGACCGCGGTGAACATCCCGAGACAGAACGCGACGACGAACACGTGCCACGCCCGTACCTGGTGGGTGAGGGTCAGGCAGGCGAGCACGGCGGCCATCGACGCCATCCCGGCCTGGGTCACCAGCAGGACGCGGTGCTTGGGGAAGCGGTCGGAGATCAGCCCACCCACCATGCCGAACAGCATCGTCGGGAGGAACTGCAGCGCGGTGGTGACGCCGACGGCGGCCGGGCTGCCGGTGATGGTCAGCACCAGCCAGTCCTGGGCGATGCGCTGCACCCACCCGCCGGTGTTGGCGATCAGGGTGCCGGATGCGAACAGCCGGTAGTTGCGCACGCGCAGGGACGCGAACATGCCGCCGGCGCGGCGCTGGTCCTGGGGGATCGGTGATGCGGCGGCCGGTGATTCGTGCACCGGCGGCGCGGAGACCGGCGCGGCGGTGCCGGACGCGACCGCGTCGAGTGGCGCGGACCCGAGCGGGACGGAGACGAGCGGGGTGGAGACGAGCGGGGTGAGGGCGGGACCCCGCGCGGCGGACGGCGGCGCTGCGGGGCTCGGCGGGTTGGCGGCTGGCTCGGCGGACGGGGATGCTTCGGCTCTGGCCGGCGCGGTGCTCAACAGACATCCAAACCTCGTGGCTTCACGACTGGTCCGGCCCGGCGCACCTGGCACCACGACGCGACCCGGGCCAGTCGTGCGTGCGGCTCCTATCCTGATTGACCGCGCGTCATTCCCAAAGCGAATTGATCATATTAGTGTGATAGCGGATCGCAATAGGAGGGCCGGAGGGTGTACGACCCCGAACAGCTGCGCACGTTCCTCGCCGTGGCCCAGTCATTGAGTTTCACCCAGGCCGCCGCGTCGCTGGGCATCCGGCAGCCGACGGTCAGCCAGCACATCCGCAAACTGGAACAGGCGGTGGGGCGGCCGCTGTTCATCCGCGACACCCGGACCGTCACGCTGACCGCGGACGGCGAGATGATGGCCGGTTTCGCGCGGTCGATCCTCGCGGCGTACGAGCCGGCGGTCGGCTACTTCACCGGGTCCGGACTCACCGGGCGGCTGCGTTTCGGCGTGACGGATGACCTCGCGCTCACCTCGGTGCCCAGGATCCTGCGCGACTTCCAGCAGCTGTACCCGCGCATCGCCCTGGAGTTGACCGTCTCGCAGAGCGTGACGCTCGCCCGCCGGGTCGAGTCCGGACACCTCGATGTCGCGTTCGTCAAATACCACACCGGCGAACGGCACGGCAGGCTGGTGCGGCGCGACCGGCTGGTGTGGGCGGGCGTCGAGGGCACGCGGGTGCGCTTCGACCGCCCCGTGCCGCTGATCGTGTACCAGGCGCCGAGCCTGAGCCGGTCCACCGGTGTGCAGGCGCTCGAAGACGCCGGCATCGCCTACCGCGTCACGTGTACGGTCCGGGGCGTCAACGGCGTGCTCGCCGCCGTACGGGCCGGCATGGGCATCGCGATTTTCGCCCGCAGCCTCGTCCCCGAAGACCTCGTCGAGTTGCCGGTCAGCTCCGGGCTGCCGGAACTCGGCGAGATCGACCTGGTCCTGCTGACCAACCCGCGCGCGGCCACCGGCGCGGTCGACGCGCTCACCGCGGCGATCCTGGCCAGCGGCACCCCGACCCGCCACCCGATCCGCCACCTGGGCCGCTGAGCCGGCGAAGCGCGTGGGCAGGCGGCGTCCGCACGCGTGCGGAGCGCTCTACCGGAACAGGAGGTTGAGGGCGATCGTCAGGATGGCCGACAGCAGGACTGAGACGAGAATCATCATCAGGCAGCCCGGCACTCCCCCGAGCGGACGGATCACCACATTACCGATGCGCACCACCGGCCCGTACCCCCATTTCCGGCAGGTCAATCCGGCCATGCGGCGCCGCTCGGTCGTCCACGAAGCGAAATCGGTCGCGTGATCGACGCGGGTACGGGCAGCATAGACTGCCCGTACCCGCGGCGACGTGTCCGGCCGACCCACGGCGACGCCTGCCCCGCACGGAGGTGCAATCCACATGACGATGACCACCACGCCGGAGGCCCCGGCCGACAAACTCGACCGGGGCGTCCTCAAGGTAGCCGGAGTCGTGGTCCTCGGCGCCATCATGGCGATCCTCGACGTGACCGTGGTGAGCGTCGCGCTGCCGACGTTCCAGCGACAATTCCACGCGAGCTACGCCACGGTCGCCTGGACGATGACCGCCTACACGCTCGCGCTGGCCACCGTCATCCCGGCGACCGGGTGGGCCGCCGACCGGTTCGGCACCAAGCGCCTGTACCTCACGTCGATCGCGCTGTTCGTGGCGGGCTCGGCCTTGTGCAGCGCAGCCTGGGACATCGGTCCGCTGATCGCGTTCCGGGCCGTGCAGGGTCTGGGCGGCGGCATGCTCATGCCGCTCGGTATGACGATCATGACACGGGCCGCCGGCCCCGACCGGGTGGGCCGGGTCATGGCCGTGCTCGGCGTACCGATGCTGCTCGGCCCGATCGGTGGCCCGATCCTCGGCGGCTGGCTCATCGAGGCGGCGAGCTGGCACTGGATCTTCCTGATCAACGTACCGATCGGTGCGGTCGCGTTCGTCGCCGCGCTGCGGGTCCTTCCGAAGGACCAACCGCATCCGTCGGAGTCGTTCGACTTCCTCGGCATGCTGCTGCTCTCCCCCGGCCTGGCGTTGTTCCTGTACGGCGTGTCCTCGATCCCCGGGGCGGCCACGGTCGTGGCCGTGAAGGTGCTCGTGCCGGCGCTCATCGGTCTGGCGCTGGTCGGCGGTTTCGTCGCGCACGCCCTGCGCAAGGATCACCCACTGCTCGACCTGAGCCTGTTCACGAACCGGAACCTGAGCGTCGCGGTCATCACGATGACCCTGTTCTCGGTCGCGTTCATGGGCAGCATGCTGCTGTTCCCGAGCTACTTCCTCCAGGTGCGCGGGCAGAGCACGCTGCACGCCGGCCTGCTGCTCGCGCCGCAGGGACTGGGCGCGATGCTGACCATGCCGGTGGCCGGCCGCCTCACCGACCGGATCGGCCCGGGCAAGCTGGTCCTCGGCGGGATCGTGCTGATCACCGCCGGGATGGGCGTGTTCACCCGGGTGGCTGCGGATTCGTCGTACGTGCTGCTGCTCGGCGCCCTGTTCGTGCTCGGCATGGGGATGGGCATGACGATGATGCCGATCATGTCCGCCGCCCTGGCCAGCCTGACCGACCACCAGATCGCCCGGGGTTCGACGATGATGAACATCGTCCAGCAGACCGCCGGTTCGATCGGCACCGCGGTCATGTCGGTCATTCTGACCAAACAGGTGCAGGCCAGCCCGCCGGCGCGCGGGTACAGCGCCGTCATCCAGGGACAGGCCCCGGCCGGAACGTTCACGGCCGACCGGCTCGCGGAGGGGCGGTCGTCGCTCGCCGGGGCGTTCGGCCACACCTATCTGGTCGCGCTGATCCTCATCGCGCTGTGCCTCGTCCCGGCGCTGTTCCTCCCGCGTCGCAAGATCGAGAAAGCGGACCAGGAGGCCGGGGAGGTCGCCGTGCCGGTGGCCATCCACTGAGCCGGGTCACCCGCCGCTCCTCACGACGTCAGCCCACCGGGCCGCCTCCCGCACCGGACGACGGTCCGCGGACAGTCGGCGGGCACGCGGGCGAGGTGGTTGACCTGACGGTCCATGACGAGCAGGGCGGTGCGGCCCATTCATGAGGGGGGCCGGTTGCCGGGCCGGGGATGCCGCGGTCGCCGGAGGCTGCGGTCGACGACGGTGATGAGCAGGTAGAGGAGTCCGGCGCCGAGCATGATCCAGGCGAGGTGGTGCATGCCAGAGGTGCTGGCGCGCTGCCCGAAGGACGCGGCGGTCGCGGAGGACGCGATCATCGAGCCCAGGTAGGCGGAGGTCCGCAGCAGCCCGGCGGAGGACCCGGTGCGCTGCGGGTCAGCCTGGAAGTACACCGAATTTTGCAGGGCCAGGCTGTTGACCCCCTGCGGCACGCCGAAGACCACGGCAAGGACCAGCAGCGCCCACAGTGGGCTGCCCCCGGTGAGGGTCAGCATCAGCGCGCAGGCGGCGATCTGGCCGACGGAGCCGAGCAGGAGCTTCCCGAGAATGCCGCCGCGCCGGCCGACGCTGACGGAGACCGCGATCCCGACGAGGAACATCGGGATCTGCACGAGTCCGGCGCGGAACGGCGAGAGCCCGTAGCCCTGTTCCGTCCACTGCGTGAACCCGTACAGGAACGCGTAGGACACGAGGTAGCCGGCCAGCGCGCGCCCGTACGTGGCCAGCAGCGGCGGATTGCCGCCGAGCACCCTCAGGTCGATGAACGGCGTCCCGGCGCGCAGCTCCCGCACGGCGAAGCCGCCTCCGGCGGCGACCATGATCACCGGCAGGTACCAGTCGCCGGCGTGGGGGTTCATCAGGAACAGCAGGAGCGAGAACAGCATGGCCGCGAACAGGCCCATGCCCGGCAGGTCGAGCTGCACCGCCAGCCCGCCCCGGGCGGCCGCGCCGGCGCCCGGCCGTCTGGGCAGCCTGAGCGCGCCGAGAGCGACCGCGACCGCGGCCAGCGGGATGTTGAGCGCGAAGGTGGACCGCCATCCACCGAGCCCGATCAGCAGGCCGCCGAGCAGCGGGCCGACCACGGCGATGGTCTGGTTCGCGACCGCCAGAGCGGTCAGCACGCCCGCCGGGTTGTCGTGGCCGGTCCGCTCGGCCTCGCTGCGCAGCAGTGCCATGGCGGCGGGGTAGCCGGCGCAGGTCCCGAAGCCGAGGACGACCCGTGCCGCGATCAGGACCCCGAGGTCGGGCGCCAGGACGCCGGCCACGCCGGCGACGCCGACGAGGCTGGTGCTGAGAAGGAAGAGCCGGCGCGGTCCGAAGATGTCGATCAACCGGCCGACGATCGGCTGTCCCAGGGCGGTGGCCAGGTAGAGGGCCGAGACAAGCCAGGCGGTCTGCGCCGGCGGAGCCCCGAGCGCGGTGCCGATGGGCACGAGCGCGACGGCGATGACGGTCGAGTTGATCGGGTTCAGGACCGAGCCCAGCATCATCGGGGGGATGAGCCGGCGGTCGAAGCTCGCCTTCGCGGTAGCGCCGCGTGCCGCGGTCTTCTGGTCAGTCATGGGCGAGTCGCTCCAGTACGGCCATGGCCGCGATCACGGTCTGCCGCTCCTCCTCGGTGCACTTCTCCTGCAGCTCGGCGGCCAGCCATTCGCCCCGGGCCTGCCTGCCCTGCTCGGCATGCCGGCGCCCCTGCGGGGTGAGCGCGATCAGCATGCGGCGGCGGTCGCCGGGATCCCGGTGCCGTTCGACCAGCCCCCGGCCGGCCAGGACCGCGACCGTGCTCGCCATCGACTGGTGACGCATGCCCTCGATCGCGGCGAGCGCGCTGACCGTGAGCCCCTCGTTGTCCATCAGGCGGGCCAGCACGGACGCCTGGGTGAGGCTGAGGTCGCCGGTGTCGCCGGCAGCGCGGACGCGGCGCCGGAGGCGCCCGATGACGGCCCGCACCGCGTGCGAGGCGGCGACGGCCGACGGGGACAGCGCACCGTGCTCGCTCATGATCCCCACCCCAAAACTCAACTGAGGTTGTCCAGTTTACCTGCGCAGTTTACCTGCGCAACTGTTCGCTGGACGAGTGGAGCGGTTGATCCCGCGCGAGCCACTGCGGGTGCTGGCCGTTCGGGCCGGGAGAGTCGGGCCGGAGGAGTTCCTGGTCGACGGCCGGCCGGGAGCCGCCGGAACGGACCTACCGGCCGGCCGCCGCGCCGCCGACGTGTGACCACGCCGCCTCGGCACCCGAATGCCCGACGAGCACGATCTGGACCAGCGTGCCGGCCGCGGTGACCAGGCTCAGCGCCGCGACGGCGGGGAGCACCCAGCGGGCGGCGACGACCCGCCCGACCCCGGGCGGCGCGAGCCGGCGGACCAGACCGGGCGGCACCGGCAGCCAGCGCGCCACCGCAGTCCCTGCCCGGTACCAGTCGGCGTAGGCCAGCGCCAGTGCCGCGGCGGTCATCGCCAGTACCCACACCACCAGCAGCTTCGCCAGTTGCGAATGGTGGTGGATGAGCGCGCTGCCACCGACCCGGGCCTCCAGCGGGCCGCCGGACAGCGCGGCACCGGCCACCGTGACGCACGCCGCGGCGCTGGTCACGACCGCCGGCCAGGCCAGCCCGCGACGGGTCGCCGGCAGGACCGCGCACACGCCGACGAGCAGCGCGGCCACCGGTACCAGCACGACGGTGGCGTGCACGATCAGCGGGTGGATCGGCAGGCCGAGAACGGTATCCAGCACGCCCGCAAGCATCGGCCGGCGTTCTTAGAGCAGTCTCAGCAGGTCTCGCGCGCCACCGGCCCGAACCCCGGATGCACCCCCGACCCCGAGGAGCGCCGCGGACCGGCCGGGTGCGCCACCGTCACCCGGTCGATCGTCAGGACGGGATCTCTGCGCGGCGCGCCGGTGCCGCGTGCCAGGCTGTAGTAGCGGCCGCGACCCGCCGGGGGTACGCGGATCGCTCCGTGCCCGATTCCGGATGAGCGTACGGCCGCCACGACGGCGGCCGGCACGACCGTGCGGCTGGTACGCCGGCGGCCATCCGGCGGCGGCCGGTCCCGAGTTCTCCCCGCCCGGTCCGCCGCCGTACACCCGGGCGCGCCCGCGGTCCGCGGCAGACACCGGATGGAGTGATCATGGCGACACCTCCCTCACCGGCGTCCGAAGGCCCGGACGAGACACCGCTGGCGGCGACGCCCGGTCCGGAGAAGCGCGGCAACAAGTGGTGGACGCTGGTCGCGGTGTGCCTGGGCACCTTCATGCTGCTGCTCGACGTCACCGTGATCAACGTGGCACTGCCGGACATCCAGCAGGCCCTCGGCTCCAGCTTCGCCGGACTCCAGTGGATCGTCGACGTGTACGCGCTGACTCTCGCCGCCCTGCTGCTGCCCGCGGGCAGCCTCGCCGACCTGTACGGGCGGCGGCGGCTGTACGTCACCGGGCTGGCGGTGTTCACCATCGCGTCGCTGCTGTGCGGCGTCGCCGCCTCGACGCTGATGCTGCAGATCTCCCGTGGCGCTCAGGGAGTCGGTGGGGCCGTCATGTTCTCCGTCTCGCTGGCCCTGCTCGCGGACGCCTTCCGGGGCAAGGATCGGGGCGCCGCGTTCGGAGTGTGGGGAGCCATCACCGGCCTCGCGGTCGCGATCGGACCGCTGCTGGGCGGCGCGCTGACCTCCGGACTGTCCTGGCGCTGGATCTTCTTCGTCAACCTGCCGATCGGCGGCATCGCCGTCGCGCTGACGTTCCTGCGGGTACGGGAGTCCCGGGTCGCCGACGCCCGGCGCCCGGACCTGCCCGGCTTCGTGGTGTTCACGCTCGCGCTGAGCAGCCTGGTCTACGGCCTGATCGAGTCGAACGAGCGGTCATTCTCCGACACCCGGGTCGTCGGCTGCCTGGTCGGCGCCGGGGTGCTGCTGGTCGTGTTCATCATCGTCGAGATGCGGGTGCCGCACCCGATGTTCGAGCTGGGCCTGTTCCGCCTGCCGACGTTCAGCGGCGGTGCCGTGGCCGCCGTCGGGATCAGCGCGTCGCTGTTCTCCGTCCTGCTGTACCTCGTGCTGTACCTGCAGGACGTGCTGGGCTACAGCGCGTTCGACACCGGCCTGAAGCTCCTGCTCGTCTCCGGCGGCATCATGCTCACCACACCCGCCGCCGGGCGGCTGAGCTCGCACATCCCGGTACGCTTGCTCATCGGGCCCGGGCTGCTGCTCGTCGGGATCGGTCTGCTGCTGATGCGCGGGCTGAACGCCGGCTCGTCGTGGACGCACCTGATCCCGGGCTTGCTGGTGGCCGGCGCCGGTGCCGGGCTGATCAACCCGCCGCTGGCCTCGACAGCCGTCGGCGTCGTCACACCGGAGCGGGCGGGAATGGCCTCCGGTATCAACTCGACGTTCCGCCAGGTCGGCATCGCCACCGGCATCGCCCTGCTCGGCACGCTGTTCACCGGCAGGGTCACCGACGATGTCATCGCGCGGACCCGGCGGGTGCCGGGGCTGTCCGGCAAGGGCCACCAGCTCGCCGCCGCGATACAGTCCGGCAACGACCGGTCGGCGGTCGCCGCGCTGCCACCGGGCCAGCGCGGCACGGTCGAGCGCATCATCCGCGGATCGTTCACCGCCGGACTCGACCGGATCCTGATAGTCGCCGCCGTCATCGCGCTCGCCGCCGCGGTCATCGCGTTCGCGACCATCCGCAGCAAGGACTTCGCCGCACGCCGATCGAGCGGTCCGGGCACCTGACCGGCATCCGGCACCGCACGGTGGACGGCCGGACAGTCCCGTAGGTGACTGTCCGGCACCGTCGGGGCGGGCCGGCGGGCCCGTCGGACCGCCGGGGTCAGGCGCCGCGCTGGGCGGTGCCCGCGTTGCGCCGGGGCAGCTTCCAGTCCGGCCGGATGTAGTGGCAGGTGTAGCCCTCGGGGTACCGCTCCAGGTAGTCCTGGTGCTCGGGCTCGGCCTCCCAGAAGGGTCCGGCCGGGCTGACCTCGGTGACCACCTTGCCCGGCCACAGCCCGGACGCGTCCACGTCGGCGATCGTGTCCTCCGCCACCCGGCGCTGCTCGTCGTCGGCATAGAAAATGGCCGACCGATAGCTGCGCCCGATGTCGTTGCCCTGCCGGTTCTTGGTGGTCGGATCGTGGATCTGGAAGAAGAACTCGAGCAGGTCACGGTAGGAGACCTGGGCGGGATCGTAGGTGATCTCGATGGCTTCGGCGTGGGTGCCGTGGTTGCGGTACGTGGCGTTCGGCACGTCACCGCCGGTGTACCCGACGCGGGTGCTGACCACACCCGGCCGCTTGCGGATGAGGTCCTGCATCCCCCAGAAACACCCGCCGGCCAGGATCGCCTTCTCCGTCGTGTCAGCCATCGTCGCGCCCCCCTGCCTGGTCGAACAATCCGCGGTACTCACCATAGCCCTCACGTTCGAGGTCGCCCACCGCGACGAAGCGCAGCGCGGCGGAGTTCATGCAATACCGCATCCCGCCCCTGTCCCGGGGCCCGTCGTCGAACAAGTGCCCGAGGTGGCTGTCCCCGTGCGCCGACCGGACCTCCGTGCGCGCCATGCCCAGCGTCGGATCCGGGATCTGGACCACGTTCCCCGGATCCAGCGGGGCGGTGAAACTCGGCCAGCCGGTACCGCTGTCGAACTTGTCGGTCGACGCGAACAGCGGCTCGCCGGACACCACGTCGACGTAGATACCCGGGTCCTTCTTGTCCCAGTAGGCGTTGTTGAAGGCCGGCTCTGTACCCGACTCCTGAGTGACCCGGTACTGGTCCCGGGTCAACCGGGAGACCGCCTCCGGATCCTTGCGATACTCCTTGGCCACCGCGTCGCTCCTCCCACATCGCAAACGGGCATCGGGGACGGGGCTTCACACCTCCGGCACGCGGCACGCGACCGGCGGTCGTGCGGGGGGATGCGGGTGCGGCGCCGTGGCGCCGATCCCGTCCATTGTCACACCCGGAGTGGAGGCGCTGCTCGACTTCCGGCAAATCCGGCGGCCGCGGCCCGGCCGCGATGCGGTGGCCACCGGGCAGCCACTCCGAAAGTGGCCGCCGCGAGGTGGCTACCGCACGGCCTTGCCGGCAGCGTCCCAGTTGGTATGCAGACGGTCCAGATAGGACTGTGCCACCGCGCCGGGCCGGGCGCCGCCGGCGAACTCCTTCATGCTGCCCGCCCCGGCGTTGTAGCCGAGGGCGAGCAGTTCGTCCTTCGTGTAGCCGGCCGCCCAGTGCCGTGGCAGGCCGGCGGCCAGATCGTGCAGGTACCAGGCGGCGGCCTCGATGGCGAGGGCCGGGTCGTCGGGCAGTTCCGTCCAGTCCCGGTCGGCGAAGTCCCGGCCCCGCTTGGCGTCGTCGAACGCGGCCCGGTGCATGTTGGCGATCCCGAAGGCGGCGTTGCGGTCGATCCTCTGCCAGGCCCGTTCGAGGTCCGGGTCATGTGGCTTGTACGACTCGTTGTAGAGGATGGCCATCAGCAGTTGCGGATCGATCCCGGCGCGGCCGGCGTACGTGCGGACCTGCGGGGCGAAGGTGGCCGGCTCGTTCGGGTCGGGGCTGGCGGTGGGGGCGCCGGACGCTGGCGGGGAGCCTGCCGTCACAGAGTCGCCCGGGTGCGGCGGGGCGACCGCCGTGGCGACGCCCGCCGATGTGGTGGGTCCGGCGCCGCGGGGGCGGGCGCCGGCCGTCAGGCCGCCGGAGTGCGCGCACCCGGCGACCCCACCGGCCAGCACCGCCACCGCGGCGGTCACCGCCAGGGCCGGCCCCCAGCCGTACCGCGTCATGCCGGTCACCCCCGTCCGCCGTCCCGGCCGTTTGCAGTCCCGGCGTTTGCAGTCCCGGGAGGGCGGCCATCCGGCCATGGTATGCGCTGGACGCGCCGCCGGGCGGCGGGGACGCAACCTCGACGCGGAGGGCGAGTGCGGACCAGCGGTACCGGCTCCGCGCCCACGGCCCGCACGCGTCGCTGGCGTCCACGACCGGGAAGTGCCGTTTGTCGAACGTGATCGACCGATCCACAGTGGACTGTTCGTGGTGGACTTGGTGGAGCAGCTCGGCGATGCCGGCGCTCTCCCCCGCGCCGGTGCCCGAAGCCCCGGTGAGCGGCTGTCGCGTAGACTCCCCGGATGTCCTCCGGAATGACCGACGAGACGGCCGCGTTCCTGGCCGCCCTGACCGCCCAGCGCCGGCACGTGCTCGGCGCCCTGGAGGGCCTGTCCGACGAGGCCCTGCGCCGGCCGGTCCTGCCGTCCGGGTGGACCTGCCTGGGGCTGGTCCGGCATCTCGCGCTGGACGACGCCAGCACGTCGCGCTGGCCGCCGACCACCACGGCCGGCGCCGAGACCCGGCCGGCGATCGCGGCGACCCGGGTATCCCGGACGCTGCGGTAGATGTCGATGATCGCCCGCACGCCGGCCCGCTCGGCGCTGTCGTAGTCGGCGTGCAGGATCCGCCGTCGCACCCGCCGGTCGCCGGTGATGAACATCGACCGGTCGGACAGGTACACCGCGGCCCGGCTGAGAAACCAGAACCGGGCCGCCCGGGCGGGCAGGGCCGCACCGATCCCGTAGTACGCGCGGACCGGCCAGGTGCTCGGACCGTCCCGGTACACGACCGGGCTGATCAGCACGAGCGCCCGTACCCGCCGCGGGCACGCCGCGGCCAGCGTCAGGGCGATACTGGCGCCGAGCGAGTGCCCGACGACGGTCACCGGGTCCAGGCCCAGCCCCGCGCAGAACTCGTCCAGCACCCGGGCGTAGTTGTCCAGGGAGTGCGGCACGGCCAGCGGCTCGGAGTCGCCGAAGCCGGGCAGGTCCGGGGAGACCACGTCGGTGTCGGGCCACAGCCGGGTGAGGGTGAGCAGCCCGTCGTGATCGGCCCCCAGGCCGTGCAGCAGCAGCACGGTACGCGACGCCGGGCGCGACGCCGGGCTGCGCCAGTACGCCAGGCGCCTGCCGGCGACCGTGCTCGACATTCCCCGCATGACTGCGGACGCTACCCACGAGCCGGGCTCCCCAATCGCCTTTCGGCCGCCTCCGGTCGATGGCTCCCGGGCGGCATCAGGGTTCCCCGTACGGGAGATCTCAGTCTTTTGACCGAGCCGGCCCGGACGCCCCGAGGTCACGGCGCCGCTACGGTCAAGCAGGTAGCCGCTTCGCACGACGTCCGGAGGAGTTCACCGACAATGATCGAGGCAAAGGGCCTGACGAAACGGTACGGGGACCGGTTGGCCGTCGACGACCTGACGTTCACCGTCGCGCCGGGGCAGGTGACCGGTTTTCTCGGCCCGAACGGCGCCGGCAAGTCCACCACCATGCGGATGGTTCTCGGGCTGGACACACCCAGCGCCGGCAGCGTGACCATCGACGGCAGACCGTTCGGTGTGATGGACAACCCGATGCGCGAGGTCGGCGCCCTGCTGGACGCGAAGGCGATTCACGGCGGTCGCAGCGCCTACCACCACCTGTGGTGCCTGGCCCAGCTCGGCGGCATCCCGAAGAAGCGGGTCGACGAGGTACTCGAACTGGTCGGGCTGACCGGGGTGGCGCGCAAGCGGTCCAAGGGCTTCTCGCTGGGCATGGGGCAGCGGCTGGGCATCGCCTCGGCGCTGCTGGGCGACCCGAAGGTGCTGATGTTCGACGAGCCGGTCAACGGGCTCGACCCCGAGGGCATCCTGTGGATCCGCAACCTGATGAAGTCGCTGGCCGCGCAGGGACGCACCGTCTTCGTCTCCAGCCACCTGATGTCGGAGATGGAGAACACGGCCGACCACCTGTTGGTCATCGGGCGCGGCCGGCTGATCGCCGACTGTCCGGTGCACGAGTTCATCCAGAAGAACTCGCAGCTGGCTGTCCGGGTCCGAACGCCCGAGCCGGCCCGGCTGTCCGACCTGGTCACCGCCGACGGCGGCCGCGTGACCAGCGACGGAGACGGCACCCTGCTGGTCACCGGTATGGGCGCCGACCGCATCGGCGACCTGGCCTTCGACCACCGGATCCGGCTGCACGAACTGGCCGCTCTGCAGGCTTCGCTGGAGGAGGCGTTCATGGAGATGACCCGCGACAGTGTGGAGTTCCAGGCCGCTGCGGCCGGGCAGATGGTGCCGGAGGCTACCCGATGACCACGCTGGACCTGACGGGTACCCTTCCCGCGCCGACCGGCCGCTCCGGCCTTGCGGGCGCGCTGCGTTCCGAATGGACGAAGATCCGCTCCGTCCGGTCGACTCTCTGGTCGATCGGCGCGATGGCCGGCGTCGCGATCGGCCTCAACGCGCTCATCAACTGGTTGTCCATCGACCGCCGGTGGGCGCAGATGGTCCCCGCCGAGCAGGCCGACCGCCTGGCGCACCCGTTGGACGGCATCCTGACCGGCCCGATGATGGTGGCCCAGTTCGCGGTCGCGGTCATCGGCGTGATGGCCATCTCGGCTGAGTACTCGACCGGGATGATCCGCTCGACGCTGCAGGCCCAGCCCCGGCGCATGACGATCCTCGGCGCGAAGGTCCTGGTGACCGTCGGGCTGATGCTGGTCGTCGGCGAGGCGCTGAGCTTCGCCGCGTACGCGACCGGGAAGGCCGTCATCGCGCCGCACATCCCGGTACACCTGAGCGATCCGGGTGTGCTGCGGGCGGTGGTCGGCGCCGGGCTCTACATCCCGGTGCTGGCCCTGTTCTCGCTCGCGGCCGGCGCGATCCTGCGACACACCGCCGCGGCCCTCACCGCGGTGCTGGGCATCATGCTGGTCGTGTCGAACCTCACCCAGCTGCTGCCGGACAGCTGGGGGCACCACATCAACGCGTACATGCCGATGAACGCCGGCAGTCTCGTGTTCCAGCAGCACGTCGCGCCGAAGCAACTGCTGACCCCGTGGCAGGGATTGGGGGTGTTCGCCGCCGAGACGGCGATCCTGGTGGTCGTCGCCGCGTGGCTGATGCGCAGCCGCGACGCGTGAGCGCAGCCGCGACGCGTGAGCGCAGCCGCGACGCGTGAGCGCAGCCGGAGCCGGGGTGTGGCGCAGGCGAGCACACGCCCACCCACCACAGCGTGAGCGCAGCCGGAGCCGGGGTGTGGCGCAGGCCTCCGTGCCGGGAGCCGGGGCGGCCGTAGGATGGTCCGGCACCATGCGCAAGGGGACGGGCGATCGCGTGGACAGTGATCTCGAGGAGGCCACGGCGGTCTTCATCCGGCTACGACCGCGCCTGTTCGGGATCGCGTACCGCATGCTCGGCAGCGTCGCCGAGGCCGAGGACCTCGTACAGGAAGCGTGGCTGCGCTGGCAGACCTACGACCGGGGCACGGCGACGAACCCGCCGGCGTTCCTGATCACCACGGTGACCCGGCTTTCCATCAACGCCCTCCAGTCGGCGCGGGCCCGCCGCGAGACCTATGTCGGGCTGTGGCTTCCCGAACCGGTGGACACCACCGCCGACCCGTCCCTGGGCGCGGAGCGCGGGGAGGCGCTGGAACTCGCGCCGATGTGGCCAGCTACGCCGACGGCGGCGGTCGCCGGGGTGCCTCGCGTATCCCGGTGCTCGGCCGCGAGCGCGTGGCCAGGTACGTGCGGGCGTTCGCGGACCGGTTCTGGACCGGTGTCGACGTGGCGTGGACCAGCGCGAACGGGCAGCCCGCCGCGCTGCTGTCCCGACAGGGCACGGTGTTCGCGGTGCTCGCCGTCACCGCGTCGCCCGAGGGCATTGACCAGCTTCTGTGGATGTTGAACCCCGACAAGTTCCGCGGGGTGCCCGCCCCGGCATGAGGCGGGCCGAGCGGCGCCCTGTCGTAGACGGTCGCGAACCCCTGCGGCCGGCTGCTCGGCGAGCAGCCGGCCGCAGGGGTTCGGCAGCGACCGGCCTCAGCGCCTGAGCCAGTCGCGGTAGGCGGTTCCGGCGATCCGGGCACCGTCCGGGGCGACCAGCGCGTCGCCGGGGACCGCGGCGAACATCCCGGCGCTCGCGTCGGTGACGACGGCGCGGTGGTCGCCGCGCGCGGCGAGGGTGATCCTGCCCAGTTCGTCGAGGGCGAACACCTCGGGGCCGGCGACGTTCAGGATCCCGCGCAGCGGGGCGCCGGCACTCACGTCGGCCACCGCCTGCGCGACGTCGGCCGCGGCGATGGGCTGGATGGGGGTGGCGGGAAGGCGCACGCTGTTCTCGTCCGCGGTCCACGACAGGGCCGCGTCCATGAATTCCATGAACTGCGTGGCGCGGGCGATCGAGTACGGTACCGGGCCGGCCTTGAGGATCTCCTCCTGCAGGACCTTCGCCCGGTAGTAGACCAGATCGGGCACCCTGTCGACCCCGACGATGGACAGGACGACCGCGTGGCCCACACCCGCCGCGCCGGCGGCGGCCAGCAGGTTGTCCATGGTCGTCTGGAAGAACGCGGGCGACGCGTCGTCGAACGTCGGCGAGTTGGTGAGGTTCACCACCACGTCGGCCCCGTTGAGGGCCTCCGCCACGCCGTCGCCGGTGAGGAGGTTCACACCGGTGGACAGCGAGTGCGGTACCGCCTCGTGGCCACCGGCCTGAAGGATCTTGACGACCTGTGACCCGATGAGTCCCGTCCCGCCCATGACCGCGATTTTCACGTCCGTTACACCTTTCCTTCTGAGGCCGAACCTCTGATCTGTCGATGGGACTCACCGAGCCGGTGCCGTCCGCCGTCGAACATGACCGGACAGGTGCCCGGCTTGTGACAGCCCGGTGCCCCTGGCACCGGAGCGGTCCCGGCGTGCACAACGAGGCGGCCGCCGCGAGGCTGCGCCGCGCTGCGGCGGCCGGCTGACCGTCCCCGCCGCCGCCGGCGGACGTGCCCACCCGCATGCCGGACGGCGCGCGATCGCGGGCAACCATCCCGGCGCGACCCCGGTGGGCCCGCGTGCGTCAGGCCGCGGCCGTGGCGAGCAGGTGCTCGACGAGGGCCCGGGCGGTGCGGGCCGGGCCGCCATCGCCCAGCGCCTGCACCGAGGCGTACACGCCCTCCATGATCAGCGTCAGGTAGTCCGCGAGCCGTTCGGCGTCGGCGACCGGCGCGGTACGGGCGTACTCGGCCACCAGTTGCCCGAACCGGGCACGCAGCCACGCCTTGTGCTCCACCGACGCGCGGTGTGCGGGATGGTCCGCGTCCGGAAACTCGGCCAGGGCCATCAGGAACGGGCAGCCCCTGCACCGCTCCGGCCCCACCTGGTCGGCGATCGCGTCGAAGACGGCCAGGATCTGGTCGCGCGGCGCGTCCCCGCCGGCCCGCGCCGACTCGTCGAACCAGGACTTGTAGTACCGCTGGGAACGGTCGATGTACGCGGCGATCAGATCGTCCTTCGAGGCGAACAGCCGGTACAGGGTGGTCGGCGCCACTGCGGCCCCGGCCGCCACCCGGTCGACCCCGGTGGCCCGGATGCCCTGCCAGTAGAACAGGTCATGGGCCACCCGCAGCACCTGCTCGCGAGTTTCGCTACCCGGCCGTCGCATGTGTTCCCGACCTCTTCCACGCCGCCAAGGACCGGCCTATAGTACTGCCGATGTAAGGGATCGTTCCCTAACATCGGGCCGGGCACCGGATCAACGGACGCCGGCTGTGGCGCGACGGCCACGGGGGACGTCGCGCCCGCGACCACGCCGGCGCCCGGTGACCGGCGGGCGTGCGCGACACGCGCGGTCTGCACACGCCCGCTCCCCTTCCCTGTCCGGCGCCGGTCCGGCCTGGCTACCGGTGGCGGGCCCCGGCCCGGTCTCGCCACCCGTGGCAGCGGCGGGAGCGGGGTGTCGGGCAGGCGGCAGCCGGGCAGGCAAGCGGTGGCTACAGTCCCGCCATGCCTTCCTCATCACCTGTCCGCGTCGCCATCCGCCGCATCGCTGATCTCGACGGGGACGACTGGAGCGAGATCGGCGAGTTCGGCTCCCGCTACTTCGAAGGCGCCTTCGTCGCCAGCATCCAGTCCAAACGCGAGCTGGTCCAGCTTCGCGGCGGCGACGGCCGGCTGCTGGGCATCGGAGCGGTCGAGACACTCGAAGTCCCGCACGCGGGAGGCACGGTCACCGTGATCCACGCCGGGAACGCCGCGTTCACCGACGAGGCCCGCGGCCAGGGGTACGTACAGCGGATCGGTTTCCGCTACTTCCTGCGAGCCAAGCTGCGGCACCCGCGACGCCCGGTGTACGTGGCGTTCACGACGTTCAGCTGGCGCAGCTACCTGAGCCTGACCCGCAACTTCCGCCACTTCTGGCCACGGCGCGGCAGCCAGCCGCCGGACCTGGAGGCCGGCCTGCTGGCGCGGCTCGGCACGCTCCTGCTGAGCGACCGGTACGACCCGGCCGCCGGCGTGGGGCGCAACAACGACCGGCGGCTGCGGCCGGACATCGCGCTGATCCCCGCTCACCTGACCACCGACCCGGACGTCGCCTACTTCGCCACCCGCAACGCGGGCTACGCCAGTGGCGACGTGATGCTGTGCCTGGCGCCGCTGACCGCCGCGAACTGGTGGGCGGCCGCGTCCCGGATCGCCCGGCGGCGGTTGCGGCGCTCCGCCCGGCCACGGACAGCCGCCGCACCGGAGGCCGCACGGCGGACGGACGAGCCGGCCGCCCGCCGGTAACCCGATCCGCGCGGCCGGCCCGATTCCCCGCTGCCGGCCGCGTCCGGCCCGGTACGGTATCGCCGTGACGACCGGTCCGGCCGCCGCCGCACCGGACACGGCATGCACCCGGGCGCTGACCCGCCCGAGCCCCGCCCGGCTCAGCGAGCCGCCGCCTCGCCCCGGTCGAGCCCGGCCCCCCATCGCCGGGCGGCCGCGGGGTCGTCCGAGGTGACCGCCTGGACGCCCAGGGCCATGCACCGCCGCATCTGCTCCTCGGTGTTGGCCGGCCAGGCGTCCACCGAGATCCCGGCGTCGGCGCACTCGGCCATGTGGCGCGGTGTCAGCCGGGCGACTCCCGGTGCGAGCCAGGCCGCTTCGGCGGCACTGGCCTGAGCGACCAGGTCGTCCGGCGTCCTGCCGAGGATGAGCGCCCGCGGGACCTCGGGCATCGCGCGGGCCGCGGCGCGCAGGGTGTCGGCCGAGGTGGCCGATACCACAATCCGGTCTCCGGCGCCGAGTTCCGCGACGATCCGGGCGAACGGCCCGATCGCCGCGGGATCCTTGACCTCGGCCTGGATCGGCAGCCGCACGGCGGTCAGCACCTCGCGGATGGTCGGAATGCGCTCACCCATGCCGGCATCCAGGGCGCGCAGTTGCGCGAGGCTCATCGCGTCGACCCGGCCGCTGCCGTCGGTGGTGCGATCGACCGTGCCGTCGTGGATGACGACGACCTCTCCGTCGGCGGACAGCCGCAGATCGAGTTCGATCTCGTCGGCGCCGTCGGCCTCGGCCCGCGCGAAGGCGCGCAGGGTGTTCTCCGGCTCGATGGCCATCGAGCCACGATGGGCGATGATGCGGGGAAGACTCATCAGCGTTCTCCTCGACCGTGTTGCGGCGCGGCGGCCGTCAGACGTGCTTCTCGATCTGCGCCTTGACCTGTTCGGTGGCCTTCGTCAGCTGGCTTGCCACGTTGTCGAAGACTCCCTGAACCGGGGCGTTGTCCGACCAGATCTTCTGCAGCCCCGTGTAGATCATCACGTTGCTGTTGGGCACCATGAGCCGCACCTCGTCCTCCTTGCGCACCTTGGCGAGCTGCTCGACGGCGACGTTGTAGTTCGGGTTGGCCTTCAGCAGCGAGGCCAACTGCGGGGCGTTGACCGCTTCCCGGACCGCTGGCATGTAACCGGTCTTCACGCACCAGTACGCGGCGTTGGCCGGATCGGCGAGGAACTTGACGAACGCGAACGCCGCCTTCTTCCGCTTGCTCGTGGCGTACCGCAGGATGGACAGTCCACCGCCACCGGTCGGTACCACCTGCGCAACCCTGCCCGGCACGAACGCGGTACCCACCTCCCAACCGCCCTTCTTCGCGGCCTCCAGCGCGGTGCTGAGGCTGCCCGTGGAGGTCACCACGGTGGCCACC
The DNA here is from genome assembly GCA_040255525.1 of Micromonosporaceae bacterium. Classification (GTDB taxonomy): domain Bacteria; phylum Actinomycetota; class Actinomycetes; order Mycobacteriales; family Micromonosporaceae; genus Rugosimonospora. The sequence continues at coordinate 54,338 of JBDZVD010000026.1, forward strand.
AGCTGGTTGGAGAAGTCGGTGGTCGGGCTGTCGGCCATGTAGGCCATCTTGTCGTCGAAGATGAGTTTGCGCTGCCACTCCCCGGCCGCGACCGCCTCGGGCTTGTTGATGGTCACATTCAGCCCGTCGGAGTACGCACCGCCCCACTGCCAGACCGATCCCTGGAACTGCCAGTCCCCGTCGACCTTCTGGTAGCACTCCATCTTGACCTGCTTGCCGCTGACCTGCAGGCCGGCGAGCTGCTTGCTCCAGCCGTACCACTCGTCCCAGTCGTTGGGGCCACGGTCGGGCAGGCCCGCCTTCGCGAACAGCGTCTTGTTGTAGTAGAACAGCGGCGTCGACCGGGCGAACGGCAGCCACCAGGTCTTGCCCTTCAGCACGCCCTCGGACAGCAACTGCTCCTGGTACACCGACCGGGCGAAGTCGCCCGTGAAGTAGCCGTCCAGCGGCTCCAGCAGGTCGTTGAGGTAGAACCGGTGCCAGGTGACCTCGGAGAAGGTGACCAGGTCCGGAATCTGCTTGGCCTGGATCGCGGCGGCGGTCTTCTGCGACGCCTGGTCGTAGGTGCCCTGGAACTGCACCTCGACGTACACCTCGTCCTGCGAGTCGTTGAACTTCTGCGCCAGTTCGGACAGGGCCTTGCCGGGCTTACCCGAGTACGCCGACCACATCACGACCCGGGTGCGTTTGGCGTACTTGTCCGGCACATTGCCCTTCGCCTGGCCGTACCCCGAGTCCGACCCGCCGGAGCAGCCGAAGGTGGTCAGGGCAAGGGCCGCGGCACCCGCTCCGCCGAGCAGTGATCGCCGGCTGACAATGGTCGAGGAATCCATGAAAGTCTCCGTTCGCGGACGACCCGGCCGCCGCATGGGGGCGGCCAGGCACAGCAATGAGGTCGAAGATCGGCGTGCGCCTACCGGAACGCACGTCCGGCGGTGGCGGCGGCGTGCCGGATCAGCCCTTGGTCGCCCCCTGGGTCAGGCCGGCCACGAGGTGCCGCTGGGCGAAGAAGAACACCACCAGCACGGGTACCACGGCCAGCACGGCGCCGGCCAGGATGGCACCCCAGTTGTTGTAACCCTCCTGGGATTTGAGCAGCAGCAGCCCGACCGGGACGGTGCGCATGTTGTTGGAGTTGGTGACGATCAGCGGCCAGATGAAGTCGTTCCACTTGGTGACGAGCGTGACGATGCCGACGGTCACCACCATCGGCCGCGACACCGGCAGCACGATCCGCACCAGGGTCCGCAGGTGGCTGGCGCCGTCCACCCGCGCGGCGTCGAGGATCGCGTCCGGCAGGGTGAGCATGTGCTGGCGCAGCAGGAAGGTGCCGAACACCGAGCCGAGCCCGGGAACGATCAGGCCCTGATACGTGTTGACCCACCCGAGGTCGGAGATGGTGAGGTAGTTGGGCAGCAGGGTGACGTTGCCGGGCACCATCATCGCGCCGAGCAGCACCAGGAACAGCACCCGCTTGGCGGGGAAGCGCAGGAACGCGAACGCGTACGCGCACAGCGTCGCGAAGACCAGTTCCGCCGCGGTGGCCACGACCGACACCAGCAGCGAGTTGACGAAGAACCGGCCGAGCGGCGCGGCCGTCCACGCGTCGCTGAAGTTCGCCCAGCGCAACTGGAACGGGATCCAGACCGGCGGGTACCGGTAGATGTCCACGCTGGGCTTCAGCGACGACGCGGCCAGCCAGTACAGCGGCCCGACGAAGACCAGTCCGACCACGATCAGCAGCAGGTACAGCGCCGGACGGGACTTGGGCCAGGCTGCCCGGCGCGGCCGGGCGGCCTGCGTTTGCGGCGTCATCGGTAGTGCACCCTCCGCTCAAGGAAGCGCGCCTGCAGGGCGGTCATCGCCACCAGGAGCACAAACATGATCATGGCGGCCGCCGCGGCGTGACCCGCGTCGGAGGCGACGAACGCCCGCTGGTAGATGAACCAGCTCAGGGTTGTCGTCGAGATACCTGGGCCACCCCCCGTCATCAGCGCGATGACGTCGAACGCCTGGAAGGCGCCGATGATGGTGGTGAGGAACAGGAAGAACGTGACCGGGGACAGCAGCGGAAGCGTGATCTTGCGGAACAGCCGCCACGGGCCGGCACCGTCCAGCGCCGCCGACTCGTACAGGTCCCTGGGGAGGTTCTGCAGCCCGGCGAGGTAGACGATCGCGATGAACCCGGTGCTCTTCCACAGGTACACGATGATCAGACCGGGCAGTGCCCAGCGGGAGCTGGTCATCCAGGCGGGCGAGGTCAGCCCGAGGGGTGCCAGCAGCGGCCGGATCAGGCCGTAGTTGGGATCGAAGATGAACAGCCAGAGGGTACCCACGGCGGCGCCGGAGAGCACGTGCGGCGCGAACGCCATGGTCCGCACGAACCGGCGCCCGATCAGGCGCTGGTTGAGCAGCACCGCGGTGGCCAGCCCGAGCACCATGCTGCCGCCCACGACCCCGACCACGAAGACGGCGGTCTGCCGCAGCGTGGCCAGGAAGTCGGCGTCGGTGAACAGATCGCGGTAGTTGGCGAGGCCGACCAGGTCCTTGGTCGGCGCGAGCATGTTCCAGTCGGTCAGGCTCAGGTAGCCGTTGTAGATGACCGGCCAGTAGGCGAAGACGAGAACGAGCAGGAAGTTCGGTGCGATGAACGCGAGGAACAGCAGGTACTCCCGGTAGCGCCGGCGCCGGCGGCCCGGGGCGCCGGAACCGCCACCCGGCCGTGCGGTCGAACCGGTCGGCCGGGTGGCGGCCGTGCCACCGATTCCCCTCGCCGTCGCGGCGTCGAGCGAAGCCATCCGCCTCACCTCCCTTCAGCGCGGCTGCGGACACCGGCCGGACGCGCTCACACGGCACCGCCGCCGGCCGATGGATGAGATATCGGCGTGAGAAACAACAGACCGATGTGGTGATCGGTGGTAAGTTAACATCGCGTTCACCGGCCGGCAAGGTCCGGCCACCCGGAAATCGAGGAACGCGGCCGCCGGTGAGCGGCTTGTGGCCGCTACGCCCTGGTGTTGACCACCCGCACGGGGACACCCTGCGCGCTGAGGTCGGCGACCACGTCGGGCGCCAGGCCGGAGTCGACGAACACGGCGTCGAACGCGGTCAGCGGGCACAGCTCGTTGAGCGCGCGGCGGGCGAACTTGGTGTGGTCGACCAGCAGGATCCGCTCCGCCGCCGCGGCCATCAGCGCGCGCTTGACCTGGATGGTGTCGGTCGAGGTGTGGTAGCAGACGCCGTCGGTCACCGCGGTGGTGGACATGAACAGCAGGTCCGCCTTGATCGGGTGGATCGCCTCCAGCGTGCGCATGCCGAGAAACGCGTCGTACGCGGGATAGTAGGCGCCGCCGAGCCCGACCAGATCGATGCCGGGCTGCCCGGCGAGCAGCTTGATGGTGGCGAGAAAGTTGGTCACCACGGTCACCGGCAGCCGGCCGGGCAGCAGCTCGGCCAGCGCCAATGATGTCGTACTGTCGTCGAGGATGACCGCCTGCCCCGGGCGGATCAGGTCCACCGCGGCCTCCGCGATCGCCTGTTTCGCCGGACGCATCGCGTTGCTGCGGTGCCCGAAGTCCCCGTGGAACAGCGCGGACGGTTCGGCCGTCGCCCCGCCCCGCACCTTGCGCAGCCAGCCCTGGCTCTGCAGCACGTCGAGGTCGCGGTGGATGGTCATCGAGCTGACGCCGAACGTCTCGACCAGGTCCTGGATGCGTGCCGATCCGTGCGCGGCCACGTGGTGGCGGATGTGCTCCTGGCGGGCCCGCTGGTCTTTGAGGCCGGCAGCGCCGTCGGCAGGATCGCGGTTGACGGTCATCGGTGCGGTCCTCCTGCTGGTGCGCGGCGGGCGAAGCAGGGTTCGGCCGTCCTCCGGGCGACGTTCATGGTAGTGCGCCTGCCCCCTTCCGTCGTTGTCAGAATACCGGCAATGGCGACTGGGCAATGTTATATCCGTGTGACATGATGCAACGATGTCACAGCGAGATCCACGGCTTTCCCGTACCGGCGGGCCGCGACGGGTACGCCCATGACCGTCCTGGCCATCGACGCCGGAACCTCGTCCATTAAGGCGGTCGCCTACCAGGACGGGCGCCAGGTCGGCACCGGTGCGGTCGACACCCCGGTACGGCGCACCGGCGGGTACCGCGAGCAGGACATGACGACGACGTGGCGCGCCACGGTGGCCGCGGCCCGGACGGCGCTGATCACCGCAGGTGAGCCGGTGGAGGGCATCGCCACCACCGCTCAGGGCGACGGGTGCTGGCTCGTCGACGAGGCACTGGAGCCGGTCGGTCCGGCGGTGTTGTGGAACGACGCGAGGGCCGCCGGGGTGGTCGAAGCCTGGCGCCGGGACGGGACGCTGGCACGGGCGTCCGCCCGTACCGGCTCCCCCACGTTTCCGGGCCTGCTCAACGCCGTACTGGCCTGGCTGCGCGACCGGCAACCCGACCGGCTCGCCGCCGCCAAGGCCGCGCTGACCTGTAACGGCTGGCTGTTCGCGAAGCTCACCGGCGCGCTCGCGGTCGACGAGTCGGACGCCTCGGCACCGTTTCTCGACCTCGCCAGCCGCCGGTACGACGACCAACTCATCCGGCTGTTCGGGCTGGAGGACCTGGCCCGGCTGCTCCCGCCGGTGCGCACCGACGCGAGGCGGATCGAACCGCTGCGCCGCGAAGCCGCCGGCGAGCTGGGGCTGCCCCCGGGTACGCCGGTCGTCATGGCGCCCTACGACGTACCCACCACGGCGATCGGCGCCGGGGCGCTCGAACCGGACCAGGCGTGCTGCGTCCTGGGTACGACGCTGTGCGCCTCGATGGTGCTGGACGCGGTACCGGTGCCCGACGGTGCCACGGGCTTCACGCTCGCGGTCAGCCCGCCCGGCCGGTACCTGCGGGCGTTCCCCACGCTCACCGGCGTCGAGGCGCTGGGCTGGGCGGCGGACCTGCTGGGCGTCTCCGGCCCCGAGGAGCTGGCCGCCCTGGCAGCGACCGCGCGGCCGGCCGCCGACGACCTGCTGGTGCTGCCGTACCTGTCACCGGCCGGCGAACGCGCACCGTTTCTGGCACCGGACGCCCGGGGCGCAGTCTTCGGGCTGTCCTTCGAACACGGCCGCGCGGAACTGGCCCGGGGCGTCTTCGAGGGGCTCGCCCTGGTGGTGGCCGACTGCGTCCGGGCCACCGGCCGCCGCCCGGATGCCCTCCGGCTGTGCGGCGGCGGTGCGCGCAGCCGCCTGTGGTGCCAGCTCATCGCGGACGCCACCGGCGTGGACGTGCTGCGCGGCACCGACCCGGAGATGGGTGCGCTGGGCGCGGCCATCTTCGCCGAGGTCGCCCTCGGCAGGCAGCCCGACCTGGCGACCGCCGGCGAGAGCCTCCGCGGACCGGTGCAGCGGCTGGTTCCCGACCCGGACCGGGCCGACCGGCACCGGCGGCTGGCGACGGAGTGGGCGCGCCGGCGCCCCCTCGCCTCGGCCGTTGCCCCGGGGGTTGCCCAGGGCGAGGACACCGGTACGGCAGCGACCGGCACAGCGCCACCCGGCACGGCGCGGGAGGACAGCGCCGGCCCGGGTCGGGCCGCCACGACCACCGCACCGGCGGAGGCGGCCGGGCTGACCGGGGCGCACACCGCGCAGATCGGGGGCGGCCGTGGCTGAGGCGTGGCTGGGCATCGACGTCGGCACGCAGGGGGCGCGGGCCGTCCTGATCGGCGGTTCGGGCGCCGTCCTGGGGCAGGGCAGCCGCCCGCTGGCAAGCGTCCGCTCGCCCGGCCGGCACGAGCAGGATCCCCGGGACTGGACGGCCGCGGTGGCCGGAGCCTGCCGGGACGCGCTGTCCGCCGTGCCCGGGCACACCATCGAGGCGCTGGCCGTGTGCGCCACATCCGGCACCATCACGCTGGTCGACGGGACGGGCGAACCGCTGACCGCCGGCCTGATGTACGACGACATCCGCGCCGGCGCCCAGGCGCAGGCGGCCAACCGGGCCGGTGCCGGGCTCTGGTCACGGCTCGGGTACCGGATGCAGCCGTCCTGGGCGCTGCCCAAGCTGCTGTGGTTGCTCGCCGAGCGACCCGACCTGCCACCGGACGCCGCGCTTCGGCACCAGAGCGACGTGGTCACCGGCTGGCTGGCCGGCCACCCGGTGGCGACCGACTGGTCGCACGCGCTGAAGTCCGGGTACGACCTGCTGGAGCTGCGCTGGCCGGCGGAGTTGCTGGACGAGTTGGGCGTACCGGCGCGGTTGCTGCCCGAGGTGGTCGCGCCCGGGCAGGTCGTCGGTACCGTCAGCCCGGCCGCCCTCGCGCGAAGCGGTGTGCCGGCCGGCACGCCGATCGTGGCCGGAATGACGGACGGCTGCGCCTCACAACTGGCCGCCGGGGTGGTCGCCGCCGGCGCCTGGAACTGCGTTCTGGGCACCACGCTGGTGTTCAAGGGGGTCACCCCGGCGCTGGTCCGCGACCCCGGGGGCGCCGTGTACTCGCACCGCGCGGCGGACGGGACGTGGCTGCCCGGGGGTGCGTCCAGCGTCGGCGCCGGTTACCTCGCGCACGAGTTCCCCGACGCCGACCACGAACGGCTCGACGAGCTGGCACGGTCCGTCCAGCCCACCGCGCCGGTGCTGTACCCGCTGGTCGGGCGCGGCGAGCGCTTCCCGTTCGTGGCGCCGCAGGCGGAGCGCTTCGCTCTCGGCGCGTTCGCCGGAACCGCCGAGCACTACGCCGCGGCGCTGCAGGGCGTCGCGTTCATCGAACGGCTCGGCTTCGACTACCTGAGCCACCTCGGTATGCCGGTGGACACCATCACGCTCACCGGTGGCGGCAGCGCCAGCCGGTACTGGTGCCAGGTACAGGCCGACGTCCTCGGGTGCCCGGTGTCGGTCCCCCGCCGCGCCGACGCCGCGTTCGGCATGGCCGTACACGCCGCGGCCCGGGGCGGCCGGCGGGCCGGTGAGCTGGCCCGGGCGGCCGGCGAGCCGGTGGTCGTCGAGCCCCGGGCGCGGGCCGCCGGCGAGTACGCGGAGCGGTATCTGGGACTGATCGACGAGTTGACCCGGCGAGGATGGCTGCCCGCAACCGTCGCCGAAGCAGCCAGGGAAAGGTTCACTTCATGACCCGTATCGTCCTGACCCGCCACGGACAGAGCCAGTGGCACGCCGACAACCGGTACACCGGCAGTTCCGACGTCGGCCTGACCGAACGGGGACTGGCCCAGGCCGAGGCGCTGGGCACCTGGGCCCGCGACGCGGGGCTCGCCGCCGTGTGGTCCTCCGACCTCGACCGGGCCCGGCGCACCGCGCTGCCGGCGGCCGCCGCGATCGGTGCCGAGGTCCGTGTCGAGCCGCGCCTGCGGGAACTGGACTTCGGCCGCGCGGAGGGGCGCACGCTGGAGCAGATGCGGGCGATCGATCCGGACGCGGTCGCCGCGTTCCTCGCCGACCCGGCCGGTTCGCCGATGCCCGGGGGCGAGGCTCCCGCGCTCGCGGCGCGGCGGGCCCACGACGGGCTGGCGCACATCGCCGCCCGGCACCCCGGCGAGCGGGTGCTGGTGGTGACCCACTCCACCGTGCTGCGGCTGCTGCTGTGCCGGTTGTTCGGGTTGCCGCTGACCCGGTACCGCACGGTGTTCCCGTTCGTGCGCAACGCGAGCATCACCGAGGTCGGTTGGGACGGCGACGAGGTGACGCTGCTGGAGTACAACTCGCCGATCGACCATGTGAGGAGTCTCGTTCCATGACGACCCGGGTGCTGCTGGCCGGAGACCACTTCATCCGCAACGACCTGATGGCCGCCGCGCTGACCGGCAGGGTCGGGCGGCCGCTGGAGTTCCGCGAGGTGGTCGGCGCCTGGCCGTACGAGCCGTTCGGCCGGGTGGCCGAGGTCGACGAGGCGTCCGCGAACGAGGACGAGATCCTCCAGGCGGTGCGTGACGCCGAGGTCGCCGTGACGCAGATGGCGCCGTTCACCGCCCGGGTACTGGCCGCGGCGCAGCGGCTGCGGCTGGTCGTCTGCTGCCGGGGCGGCCCGGTCAACGTCAACGTGGCGGCCGCGACCGAGCGCGGGATCTCGGTCGCCTACACACCCGGGCGCAACGCGTCGGCCGCCGCCGAGCACACCGTCGCCCTGATGCTCGCCGCGCTGCGGCGCATCCCGTACACGCAGGGCACCCTGATGGACGGCCAGTGGCGCAGCGACCTCTACGCCTACGACGAGTGCGGCCTGGAGGTCGACGGCGCCACCGTGGGGCTCGTCGGGTACGGGGCCATCGGCCGCCGGGTCGCGGCCACACTGCACGCGCTCGGCGCGCAGGTGCTGGTCCACGACCCGTACACCGACCCGGCCGACCTGCCCGCCGCCCCGCCGGTACGGCTGGTCGGCCTGGAGGAGCTGCTGCGTCGCAGCCGGATCGTGAGCCTGCACGCGCGGTTGACCGCAGCCAACCGGGGCATGATCGGTCGTGCCGAGCTGGCCCTGATGCCCGCCGGCGGCGTGCTGGTCAACACCGCGCGCGGGGGCCTGCTCGACTACGACGCGCTGTGCGACGCGCTGGACGGCGGCCACCTGGCCGGGGCGGCGCTGGACGTGTTCGACGCCGAACCGCTCGCCGCGGACTCCCGGCTGCTGCACACCCGCAACCTGGTCGCCACCCCGCACCTGGCCGGCGCCACCCGGCAGACCGCCACGCGCGCCATCGGCATGGCCGCCGACGAGGTGGCCCGGTACCTGGACGGCCAGCCGCTGGCATACCTGGCAAACCCGGCCGTCGCCGCGCGCACCTGAGCGCCCCGGCCGGCAGCACGATCCGTTTCCCATCCGAAGCTGACGGAGGACCGCGCATGACCGACAGGACACCATCCCGCCTGGGCAGGCGGACGCTGCTGCTGGCCGGAGGCGGGGCGCTGGCCGCCGCCGGCCTGGCCGGCGCGCCGCTGGCCGCCGCGTACGCCGCGCCGGAGCCCGCTGCTCGTCCCGGGCGCCCGACGCGCCCACCCTTCGACCTTTCCCGCCCGGCCACCGCACTGTTTCGCGCCAAGCCTCTGCACAACAACACGGTCCTGCAGTCGTTCGCTGTCGACGACCGCAACCAGCGGCTGTATACGGTGCAGCTGATGGCCGGCGGGCAGCAACTGCCCGGCGAGCCGGCGCCGGTCAAGGGCGCGATTCGGGCCGCCGACGGCGACCTGTGCCTGACCCAGCTGGACCTGGCCGGGAACGAGACCGGGCACATGTTCCTCAAGGGCTTCGGCCACGGCGTGCAGATCGGTGTCGAGCCGCACGGGTCGGGCGCGTACCTGTGGACCGAGGTGGCCTCCGACAACTACGGCGGCACCAACGGCTGGGGGCAGCACCTGGGCCGGTTCCGCTTCACCGACGGCGCCGTACTGACCGCGGCGGATCCGCGGATCCGGCAGGTCGCGCTCATCCCGGGTACGGACCACACCACCGTGTCGGTCAACGTCCGCGAGGACCGGCTGCTCATGCGGTACGCGGTGGCCGGCGTGTTCCACTACGCGCTGTTCCGCCTCTCGGAGGTCAACCGCGGCGGCCGTACCGTCCTCGCCGACATCGCCCAGCCGGCGCTGCCGGGCACGTTCCAGGGGTTCACCTTCTCGGGTGGGTACCTGTACCTGCTGACCGGCGACGCCTACGGTGCCGGCGGCTCGGTCAGCCCGATCGGCGACACGCACATCTCCTGCGTCGATTTCGGTACCGGCGGCATCATCGCCGATGCGCTGATCGGAGCCGGCGCCGACCTGCTGTTCCGGGAACCCGAGGGGATGGCCATCGCCGCGCATCCCCACCGCCCCCATACCCTGCGCCTGTGCTGGGGTTTCGCGTCGACCGTCTCGAGTACGAACACCGCGAAGCTGGCCAGCGTCTACTACCAGGACCAGCGGGGCTGAGGGACACGGCGATGGGACAGCTCTTCGAACCGGCGTCCGCGCTGCCGGCCGCACGCCGGGCGGTGGAACTCGCGGTGCGCCTGTTGAGCACCCGGGCGCCGGGCGGCATCACCAGCAAGGGCGACCGCGACATGGCATCCGAGATGGACTACGCGGTCGAGCGGGCCCTGCGCGCGTACCTGCGCGACGAGACGCCGCGCATCGGCTTCCACGGCGAGGAGGACGGCGGCACCGACCTGGCGCACGAGACCAGTTGGATCCTCGACCCGGTCGACGGTACCGCCAATTTCGTGCACGGCATCCCGCTGTGCGCGGTCTCCCTCGGGCTGGTCCACAATGGACGGCCCGTGCTGGGTGTCATCGCGGTGCCGTACCTCGGGGAGCAGTACTGGGCCGTACGCGGCCATGGCGCGTTCGACTCGAACGGTCGCCTGTCGGTGTCCGGTAC